>CAZKFR010000028.1:0-6458 GCA_964552015.1 uncultured Rhodothermaceae bacterium
CGCCGGGCACACCGACAGCACCGGGCCGGACGACTACAACCTGCGGCTTTCCCAGGCCCGGGCCGAGGCCGTGCGCGCCTATCTCATCGAGCGATTCGGTATCGCTCCCGAGCGCCTCGTGGCCCGCGGCTACGGGGAGTCACAGCCCATCGCGGACAACGTCACGGCCACCGGGCGCACCCTCAACCGGCGCGTCGAGTTCCGGGTCATCGAGTAAAGTCCTTCGACCGGCCTCCGGCGTCGAAGGCCGGCCGGAACCCGTGCCCTCGACGGTGGTAGGTGCCGTGGGCCACCCGGCACCCTCGGTGCGTGGTGGCGCGCAGCAGCGATTGAACCGGTCGACCGCCATGGCTTTCGAGGACTCCCCACGCCGGCTCGGTAGTCTCCTGGACGCCCTCATCAACGACCTCGGGATTCAGCGCCAGCTCGACGAGGCACGCACCATCGAGGCCTGGGCCTACATCGCCGGTCCCCACATCAACGCGGTCACGGAGAAAGTGTGGGTGCGAGGGGATCAACTCTTCGTCAAGGTGACGCGGGCGGCCTGGCGGCACGAACTCCACCATGCCCGGAAACGCTGGCGCGACCGCCTCAACCAGCACCTCGGCGCCCCGCTCGTACGCGAGATCATCTTCCGCTGACGCCCCGCCCGCCCCGAAAAAAAGCGCCCGGCCGAACGACCGGGCGCTGGATGGCAAGTGAGACCGCTACGTCATTCGGCGAACTTGCGCACCACCACGCACGTGTTGTGCCCCCCGAAGCCGAACGCATTGCTCAGCGCCACGTTCACCGTGCGCTGCTGCGGCGTGTTGAACGTGTAGTTCAGGTCGCACGCGGGGTCCGGGTGTTCGAAGTTGATCGTGGGCGGGATGGTGTCGTGGACGGTGGCCAGGATCGTGGCGATGGCCTCGACGGCGCCGGCGGCACCGAGCAGGTGGCCGGTCATGCTCTTGGTCGAGGACAGGTTCATGCGGTAAGCGTGTTCGCCAAAGACGGCCTTGATGGCGTTCGTCTCGGCCACGTCGCCCAGCGGGGTGGACGTCCCGTGCATGTTCAGGTAATCCACGTCCTCGGGCGCGACGCCCGCATCGCGGAGGGCGGACCGCATGGCCAGGCAGGCGCCACGGCCCTCGGGGTCGGGAGCCGTGATGTGGTGGGCGTCGGCGCTCATGCCCAGCCCGGCGACCTCGGCGTAGATCCGTGCGCCCCGGGCCCGGGCGTGCTCAAGGCTCTCCAGCACCAGCGCCCCCGCCCCCTCGCCGAGGACGAAGCCGTCGCGGGTGGCATCGAACGGACGGCTGGCCCGGGCGGGGTCGTCGTTGCGCGTCGAGAGCGCCTTCATGGCGTTGAAACCACCGATGCCCAGTTCCGAGACGGCCGCCTCGCTGCCGCCGCAGATCACCACGTCGGCATAGCCCTGCCGGATCAACATCAGCGCATCGCCGATGTTGTTGTTCCCGGTGGCACAGGCCGAGACGACACAGTAGTTCGGCCCCCGGAAGCCATACTTGATGGAGATGTGCCCCGGCGCGATGTCCGGAATCAGCATCGGGATGAAGAACGGAGAGAGACGGCGCGGCCCGCTCTCGATGTAGGTCGCCGTCTGCTGGTGGAAGACCTGCATGCCGCCGATGCCGCTACCGAAGATGACCCCGACACGGTCCTTCTGCTCCGGCGTCATGAGCTCGGCATCGAGGCCCGCATCGGCGATGGCCTGATCCGCCGCGACGATGGCGTACTGGCTGAAGGGATCGAGCCGGCGAGCCTCCTTGCGGTCCATGTACTCGGTCGGGTCGAACCCTTTCAGTTCGCAGGCGAACTTCGTGGCAAAGGGCTCCGGGTCGAAGTACGTGATCGGGGCCGCGCCGCTCTCGCCGCGCATCATGGCCTCCCAGAACGCCTCGACGTTCAGGCCAATCGGGGTCAGGGCTCCCATCCCCGTCACGACCACCCTGCGCTCTCCGTCTCGCATGAGCTTATCCGTTCCTGGCTGTACACGTGCATGGCTGAAGGCAGCCGGGCCCGGTCAGCCCACTTTCGCCTTCAGGTATTCGATGGCATCCCCGACGGTGGCGATCTTCTCCGCCTCTTCGTCCGGAATGGTCAGGTCGAACTCTTTTTCGAACTCCATGATCAGCTCGACGGTGTCGAGCGAGTCGGCGCCGAGGTCGTTCGTGAACGATGCCTCCGGCGTGATTTCCTCTTCGTCGACGCCGAGCTTTTCCACGATGATGGCTTTGACTTTGGCTTCGATATCGTTCGCCATGATGGCCTCCTGAACTTGGTCTTGGGTTACACAAAAACGGACGACCGGCCGGGAAGGACGGCCGCCCGAGAGGGTCGATGTTCAAGCGCCCGAAATTAAGGCAGTTGGGGGGTAAAGGCAATGGAAGGCCGGTGGATACACGCATCCTGGCCGTAGGCGCCGCGCTTCTACAAGGGTGGGGCCGGGGCGTTCCCTTTCGGGCGGGCCGCGCCGTCCGATTCCCCCCGAGTTCACCGAAAATGCGTGTGTCTGCGCAGAATCCCCGGGAGATCCCGAGCGTTATTGATATCCTTTCAGCCTCATCACACGCGCAACGGACGGGCTCATGGCATATCTGTTTACTTCGGAATCCGTGTCGGAAGGACATCCGGACAAGGTCGCCGATCAAATCTCGGACGCCATCCTGGATGCCATGCTGGAGCAGGACCCCCACAGCCGCGTGGCCGTCGAGACGCTGGTGACGACGGGCCTGGTGGTCCTAGCGGGCGAAGTCAGGACGAAGGCCCACGTGGACGTGCAGCAGGTCGCCCGGCAGGTCATCCGCGACATCGGCTATACGGACCCGCTCCTGCGCTTCGACGCCGACTCGTGCGGCGTGCTCAGCAGCATCCACGAGCAGAGCCCGGACATCGCGCAGGGCGTCGACGGGCAGGCGGACCTGGGCGCCGGGGATCAGGGCCTCATGTTCGGCTATGCCTGCCGCGAGACGCCCGAACTGATGCCCATGCCCATCAGCTTTGCCCATGCGCTCGTGCGCGAACTGGCCCGTATCCGGAAAGAGACGGACCTGATGCCGTACCTGCGCCCGGATGCCAAGAGCCAGGTTACGATCGAGTACGAGGACGACCGCAAGACGCCGCGCCGCGTGCACACGGTGGTCGTTTCGACGCAGCACAGCGAGGAGGTGACGCGGGCGCAGATCGAGGCGGACATCCGGACCCACCTGCTGCCCGGGGTCATCCCGCCCGAGCTGATGGACGACGACCTGATCCTCCACGTCAACCCCACGGGCCGCTTCGTCATTGGCGGTCCCCACGGCGATGCGGGGCTGACCGGCCGCAAAATCATCGTGGACACCTATGGTGGCAAGGGGGCGCACGGCGGCGGCGCCTTCAGCGGCAAGGACCCCTCGAAGGTGGACCGCAGCGGGGCCTACGCCGCGCGGCACGTGGCCAAAAACCTCGTCGCTGCCGGGCTGGCCGACGAAGTCGAGGTGCAGATCGCCTATGCTATCGGCGTCGCCGAGCCGGTCTCCATCGACGTGAACACCTTTGGCACCGGCCTGCTGTCCGACGACCGGCTCGTCGACGTCGTCCGCGAGACGTTCGACCTGCGCCCCGCAGCCATCATCCAGCGCCTGCAGCTACTGCGCCCGCAGTACCGCGCCACGGCGGCCTACGGGCACTTCGGACGCCCCGGCTTTGCCTGGGAAGCCCTCGACCACGTCGAGCAACTCCAGGCCGCCGCCCGCACCCTGGCCTGACCGCCTTCCTTCCGCCGCACGGGAACGGGCCACCTCGCAACGCCGGGGTGGCCCTTTTCGATGAGCCACGGGTTCTGCTTCGACCCGTCGAAAAAAAGGCTCCGGGCCTGACCTCTGCGCCGGCCTTATTGCGTGATAGGATCCTTGAGGAGCGGTGAAACGGCGAGGCCATTTCGCAGGAAAGCTCGACAAACGGCCCGGTTGCATTCGGTGGGAGGTTGCCCTAACTTTCGGTAAGGCGAAAGGTTAGGATACACGTTTTCCGGACGCTCGCCGGCAGAAAATGCTCGTGCTGCCGCGTCGATTTCAGACCGCTCTTCGATGACATCAACGCCGGATTCGGTGGTTGCCTTTCTGATCGTATCGCCTCGGTGGATGTACTTCGCTTTATTCTCAACGTATGTGGGAGGAATTGCCATGAAACACGTGTACAACCGGATGATGACCGTCATGCTGGTTAGCCTGCTGATGGCGGCAACGGCCGCCGCACAGGTGCCGCAGGTCCGGATGGACGGACCGTTGTACAAGATGAGCCGTCACCTGGCAATGCAGGCGCGGGCACAGGCCGCGGCGTCCTACGTGCTCACCAGCTACACGGTCGAGTTCTACGAACAGGGCGTGTGGACCGAGTTCGAGAGCGGCGAGCGCACCTATGATGACCAGGGGCGCCTCATCGAAGAGATGATCGTGGGTCTGGACATATTCTCCTTCCCGCCCATGCAGGTGCAGTGGCGGGTGAGCTACACGTACGATGGGAGCGGACGGCTCACCGAAGTGCTGGTGGAGCTGGAGGACCAGGGGAGCTTCATGCCCCTCACCCGGAGCGTGTATACATACGATGGCACCACGCTGCAAAGCATCACGGAGGAGTCCTATGATCCCAACACCGGGACGTTTGTCCCCACGAGCCGTACCACCAACGTAGCCTACCAGGGCAACATCGCCGTGGAGACGATCACGGAATCCTACGACGGGACGAACTGGAGCAACGAAACCCGGCAGACGATCGTCGAGGAAGGCGGCAACGTGGTGTTCACGGAACAGAGCTGGGATGGCAGTGCGTGGATGAACGACAGCCGTACCATTGCGGAGAACGTCTCGCTGGCCGATATCGACGTCACGGTTTTTGCACAGCTTGAAGGGGAGTTTGGTCAGGGCGTTGGCCTGTACTCGTCGCTGGCGCTCCTCTTCGCCAGCTTCGACCCCAACGTGTGGTTCGGCCGTTTTACCGTGGTGCTGGACCAGTCGTGGGACGGCAGTGCATGGATAGACAACAGCCGCACCACGATCACCCGCGACGCGCAGGACCGAGTGGTGGAGTTGCTGGATGAGTTATGTGACGAGTTCGGCTGTTTCAACGAGTCCCGGCAAACGTTCTCCTACGATGCCTCGGGACGTGTGGCGACCTGGGATACGGAAGACTGGGATCTGGGGCTGTCGGCCTGGACCCTTGTAACCCATCAGACGCATACCTACGACAGCAACGGTAACGTGATGATGGTGCTGCAGGAAGTGCCGGACGAGAGCGGGAACGGCCTCGAGCCTACGGTGCGCATCAGTTACACCTGGAGCGACCAGGGCTCGGTCCATACGGAGCCCGGCCCCGAACCGGTGGCGTTCGACTTCGCGCTGGACGGCCCGAACCCCTTCGCCGAGCATACGGCGCTACGCTTCACGCTGGAGGCGCCCGCCTATGCCGACGTGCGCCTCTTCGACCTGCTGGGCCGTGAGATCACGACGCTGGTGCAGGGTACGCTGCCGGCCGGTACGCATCAGGTGGCCGTGGAGGGCGCGGACCTGCCGGCCGGGTTGTACCTGGTGCGCCTGCAGGCCAACGGCCGGAGCGCAACCCGTCTGCTGACCCGCATCCGCTGACGGGGCTGCCAAATACGGTCGCGTTCACCGTCCACGTAGGCGGCACGCGCCCCCGCTCTCCGGGGAAACCCGGCCCGGGCGGGGGCGTGTCATCTTCGCTCCTACCAACCTGATCGTTGCCCGGCCCGTCATGGTGCGTTTTCTGTGGGTGGTCGTGTGGTGGTGCTGGATGGCCGGCGCGGTGGGCGCCGTGACCGCCCAGCCCCGGCTGCACGCCGAGGTGATGGCGCGGCTCAGCGCGGTGGCGCAGGCCCGCCTCGTGCCCGAAGACACGACGCTCCGCTTCCGCACGCGCCGCGTGCCGGGCGGCCGCCTCGACGAAGACGCCGGCATCTTCCGGGCCGCTTACCGGCTGGCGCCGGCCCTCGCGCCAGAGGCCACGCCCGAGGCGACGGCCCGCGCCTACCTGAAAGCGACAGCACCGACCTTCGGCCTGCGCGACGACCTGGCGGACCTGGTCCTTGAGCAGGTGGTGGATGCCGGGCGGAGCCGCCACGTGGTCTTCCGGCAGGTGCTCGCCGGCGTGCCCGTATACAACCGCCGGGTGCAGGTCAACCTCGATCGCCACGGGCGGCCGGCGATGGTGCTCAACGCCTATGCGCCGCACCTCCGGATCACCCGGGACTTCAACCCGCAGCCGACGCTCTCCGGCGCCGGGGCAGTGACCCGGGCGCTGGACGAGGTGGCCGGCGGGCGCGGTCGTACGAGCACGCCCGAACTGGTCGTTTTTCCCTCCGATCCGCCGCGCCTGGCCTGGCACGTGCTCGTCTGGCCCGAGGGCGCTCCGGCCGAATGGCGGGTCCTGATCGACGCGCACGATGGGAGCCTGCTCTA
>CAZKFR010000028.1:6558-9571 GCA_964552015.1 uncultured Rhodothermaceae bacterium
TCGACGGCACGGGCTACGTCTTCGACCCCGATCCGCTCTCGACCTCCGGGCAGACGTACGCACCGCCCTACGTGGACAATGGCGATGCCACCAATGCGGCCCTCGACGCCGAGCGTCGGCTCGTTACGTTGCGCGACCTTACGCAGGGCAACGACGGTCTTTTTCGCCTGGAAGGCCCTCACGTTCGCATCGACGGGACCTCTGGCACGGGCTTCGTCCCACCGGCCGAAACCGACCCGAACGCCTTCCGCTATACCCGGAGCCAGCCCGGCTTCGAGGCCGTGATGGCCTATTACCACATCGACACGAGTCAGCGTTACATCCAGTCGCTCGGCTTTTTCGACATCCAGAACGGGCCGCTCCCGGTGCAACCCCGCGCCCGCACCGACGACAACTCCTTCTATTTTCCGGGAGCGAACCGGATCGAGTTCGGGCTGGGCGGGGTGGACGATGCCGAGGATGCCTTCGTCATCTGGCACGAGTACGGGCACGCCATCCTCGAAGCCGCAGCACCTGGCCTGCTCGCCACGACCGAGGGACAGGCCCTGCACGAGGGCTGGGGCGACTACTGGGCCGCCTCCTACATACGCAGCCTCATCGAGCGTGGTGTGAGCAAGCGGCAGGACTGGCAACAGCTGTTCAAGTGGGATAGCGGCGACGGGGCCCCGGAACTGTGGGGCGGCCGACGGCTCGACCATAACGGCCACTATCCCGATGACACCCCCTGCGCTCGCGGTGTCTCGCCGTGCGACATCTGGAAGGACGGCACCCTCTGGGCCACCACGCTCATGGAGGTCTACGACGTCGTTGGGCGGGAGGTGCTCGACGCACTCAACTTCCACGCCTTCCGCTACCTGAGCCCGCCCGTCACGATGGCCGATGCCGCTGAAGCCATCATCCAGGCGGACTACGACCATTTCGATGGGGCCCATGTGGGGACCCTGCTCGACATCTTCGGCAACCGGGGCTTCGTCGACCCGGCCGCCTTTGGCCCGGTGATCAACCACGAGCCGTTGCCGGCTACCGAGCAACTGGGGGGAACGGTTCCGGTCGTCGTGCAGGCTACGGGGCCTTCGTCGCCCGTGGCGACCGTCCGGGTGGTCTATGGCTATGATGCCGCGCCGGATCGTACGATGGTCCTGACACCCGAGGAGGGCGACCGCTTCACCGGCGCGCTGCCGCTGCCGGAGACAGCTGCCACGGTGGCCTATTACGTGGAAGCCGAGGACGCACTGGGGCGGATCAGTCGCCTGCCGGCCGGGGCTCCGGCGCAGACGCTTCAGTTCACGGTCGGGCCGGACCACGAGGCGCCCGTCGTGGAGCACACGCCCATCGCGTCGGCGTCGCTGGCGGCCTGGCCGGTGGAGGTGGTGGCGCACGTGGAGGATAACCTGGGGGTGGACACCGTCTGGGTGGACTTTACGCTGGAAGTGCCGGGCAGCGAGACGGTCGAAGCGGACACGTTCGGGTTGAGCCTGGCCGACGGTCTGTACCGCGGGGCCTTCCCGGTGCCCGTGGCGCGGGTCCCCAGCGGCAGCATGGTGCGCTACCGGGTCCATGCCCGCGACCGGGCCGCGGCCGGGAACGAGACGGTCCTTCCGGAAGACGGCACGTTCGACTTCGTCGTCACGGCCGAAGGGGTGCTCCGGCTGTACAACTTCGAGACGACCGAGCAGGCCGTGACGGCTACCGGGGCCTGGAGCCGGGGAGAGCCTACGTTCGGGGTGCAGGTGGCCCACTCCGGCCGGTTCGTCTGGGCGACGGCACCGGGTGGCGCGTATCCAGATACGCCGGGCTTATCCTCGCTGGAACTGCCGCCTCTCAACCTCAGCGGCCTCGACGACGTCTACCTGGTGTTCTGGCACTGGTACGACCTGGAGCACAACGGGCTGGTCGAACCGGACCACCGGCGGGCCGGGCGCATTATTCGGGATGGCGGTAACGTTAAGGTGTCCGTCGATGGCGGGCAGACGTGGTCCGTGCTCATGCCCGAGGGCGGTTATGAGGGTACGGTGGCGGACGACCCGGACAACCCGCTCCGTGGCGAGCCGGCCTTCGGGGGGTACAGCTATGGCTGGCGTCGTGCGGTGGTGCCGTTGCCGGCCGCCGCCGAGGTGCGCCTGCGCTTCGACCTGGGCACCGACGCCGGCAACATCGAGGTGGCCCGGCAGTTCGCGGGGTGGTACCTGGATGACGTGCTCGTGACCACCGAGCGCCCCGTGGACACGCAGCCGCCGGTGCTGCCCGTGCCGCCCGAGGCCATGCAGGTGCACGATGTGGCCCAGCCCGTGCCGTCGTTCACCTTCCGCCTGGCCGACGAGACCGGCGTGGCCGAGGCCGTCGTCTCCTACACCTACGTCACGGCGCTGGGCACGGAGGCCGACTCGGTACGGCTGGCCATGCGCGCCCACGCGCTCGACGTGTACGAGGCCTCGCTACCGCTGAGCCGCTCCCCCCGGCCCGGCGACTACCTCGACTATCGCCTGCACCTGCGCGACTTCGACGGCAACGCGGTGACGCTGCCGTCCGAGACGTCGGCCTATCGCATCGTCTTCCGGCGCGTCGAGCAGGCGAGCGTGCTGGCCGGCGTCCGGCCGTCGGGGGTATGGCAGCCCGCCGGGAACGCCTGGCTGGCCGGCAGCGGGACGGAGCCGTGGTCGAGCCTCGTCTTCGATCCCCTCGACCTGCCCGCCAACGCGGCCGGGCTGACGTTCACGCTGCACCACCGGTACCACCTCGGAGACGGCCTGGGCGGTAACCTGAAGGCCTCGACGGACGGCGGCGCCACCTGGCAGGTGCTGGTCCCCGCCGGCGGCTACGACGCCACCTTCTCGACCGACGGGCACCCCATGGACGGCGAGCCCGTCTTCACCGGGACGGCCGAGGTGCTCCGGACCACGACGTTCGACCTGACCCCACTGGCCGGCCAGCAGGTCTATCTCCGGCTGGACCTGGGCGCGGGGCGGCCCGTGCAGGCCACCGAATTCTGGCAGGTGCAGGAGGCCACGTTCGG
>CAZKFR010000028.1:9671-42430 GCA_964552015.1 uncultured Rhodothermaceae bacterium
CGCCTCGTCGCCGGCGGTACGCAACGGGTCGAACGGATGGTCGTGGCACGCTGAGCCCCGGCGGCACCGGCATTGAATTTTCCCCGAACGGCAAACCTGAGGGGGGGAAGTCCGTTCTACGAGACTGCTGATGCACCCATTTTCACTACGACACAGGGGACCCATGGATTACAAGGAAGGGGCGTACAAGGTGCGGGATCTGAGCCTGGCCGAGGCCGGCCGGAAACGCATCGAGTGGGCCGAGAGCCGCATGCCCGTGCTGATGCGCCTGCGCGAGCAGTACGCCAAAGAGCAGCCGTTCAAAGGCTACAAGATCGCCGGCTGCCTGCACGTTACGAAGGAGACGGCCGTGCTCGTCGAAACGTTTGCCGCCTGCGGGGCCGAGGTGGCCTGGAGCGGGTGTAACCCCCTCTCGACGAACGACGAGGTGGCCGCGGCCCTGGCCCGGGCGGGCATCGAGATCTACGCCTGGTACGGCCAGAACGTCGAGGAATTCTACTGGAGCATCGAGCGTACCCTCGACCGCCCGCCGCACCTGACGCTCGACGATGGCGCCGACCTCATCTTCACCGTCCACAGCAAGTTTCCCCACCTGGCCGACCACATCATCGGCGGCAGCGAAGAGACCACCACGGGGGTGCATCGCCTCCGGGCCATGGCCAGCGACGGCAAGCTCCTCTACCCCGTCTTTGCCGTCAACGACGCCGAGACGAAGTGGGACTTCGACAACGTCTACGGCACCGGCCAGTCCACGATCGACGGTATCCTGCGGGCGTCATCGGTGCTGCTGGCCGGCAAGAACTTCGTCGTGGCCGGCTACGGGCACTGCGGGCGCGGCGTGGCCATGCGCGCCAAAGGGATGGGCGCGAATGTCATCGTCACCGAGGTCAAACCCACGGCCGCGCTCAAGGCCACGCTCGACGGCATGCGCGTCATGACGATGGACGAAGCCGCCGCGATCGGCGACATCTTCGTCACGGCCACCGGCATGAAGGACGTCATCCGGGGCCGCCACTTCCTCAAGATGAAGGACGGGGCCATCGTCTGCAACACCGGCCATTACGACGTCGAGATCAACCTGAAGGAACTGGCGGAGCTCTCGACCGACGCCCGGATCATCCGGCCGGACAACCGCGAGTACACGCTCGAGAACGGCAAGCGGATCTACGTGCTGGCCGACGGACGGCTGGTCAACCTGGCGGCGGCCGAGGGACATCCCTCCGAGGTGATGGACATGAGCTTCGCCAACCAGTTCATGGCGCACCTGACGCTCGTTCGCAGGCACGAGGCCGGCGAGACGCTGCCGCGCCAGGTGATCGACTTGCCCGAAGAGCTCGATCAGGAGATCGCACGGATCAAGCTCGAGACGATGGGCATCCAGATCGACACGCTCACGCCCGAGCAGGTCGCCTACGCCACCGACTACTCGGCCGGCACGTGAGGTAGTCTTCCCGACGACGGACCGGAGTGAGACGGCTCGGCCCACCCACGACCGGCGCGAGACGGTTTCGAACGCCACACTGGCCCACACCGGTGTGGCGTTCTTTTTCCCCCTTTCACCCGCGAACAGAGGGTTTCACCGTCTGTTAGAAGGAGGAGGGGCTCGAGGCGGATCACGGCCTGCGCAGGGATCCGTCGGAAGAGACCGGCGGCCGTTGAACACAGAGGAGGGCCGGGCCATGGGGATGCATCGATACCTGGGACTCGTGCTGGTGGTGGCACTGGGGGGATGCGCGACCTTTCGCAGTCCGGAGGTGGTTCCGGCCGGGCAGGAGACGGCGGGCTATGCGCCCGGCGAGAACACATCCGAGGCGGCGGCTCCCGACCCGGTGGCCCATCTGCTGGCCCCGCCGGCCTGGCCGCCCGAAGCCGTCGCGACGGCCCCACCCTTCAACGCGGCGGCGCTGGAACGGCGGATCCACGATCTGGTCAATGAGGTCCGCGACCGGCATGGGCTGGCGCCGCTGGCATGGTCGCCTTCGCTATGGCCGGTGGCGCGAGCTCACAGCGAGGACATGGCACGCCGGCGCTACTTCGCCCACGTAAATCCCGACGGCGAGGATGCCACTGCACGGGCGCTCCGGCACGGCGTTGCCCTCGTGCGGACCACGGCGGGTGGGTATGTTACCCTCGGCGTCGGCGAAAACCTCAGCCTGACGCACCGCTACGCCGAATACCGGGTCAAGGAGCACGGTACGCACCGCCGGTTCGACTTCACCTGGCGCACGATCGAGGAACTCGCCTGGCAGGTGGTGGCAAGCTGGCTGCAGAGTCCCCGCCATCGGGCCAACCTGCTCAGTCCCGTCTACGGCGCCGAAGCCATCGGGGTGTTCCGGGCGGACAACGAGGCCGTCTTCATCACGCAGAACTTCCTGACCGACTACTGAAGGACCCACAGGCAAAAGCAAAGCCGTACCGGCAGACCCGGCACGGCTTGCACGTTCCCGGGGAAACAGCCCGGCTTCAGGTCTCCCACGTCAGGATGTCTTTCTCGGACTTCTCGGCCGTGGCCCAGTATTCGGCGTCCGGGAGCGGGTCCTTCTTTTCGGTGATGTTGTACCCCATCTCGCGCCACTGCTCGGCCAGGTACCGGTTCCATTCGGCGTAGTGGGCCCACTTCTCCGGCAGTTCGTCGTCGGCATAGATGGCCTCGACCGGACACACCGGCACGCAGGCATTGCAGTCGATGCATTCGTCCGGGTGGATGGCCAGGAAGTTGGGGCCTTCGTAAAAGCAATCGACCGGGCACACCTCGACGCAGTCGGTGTGTTTGCAGTTGATGCAGGGTTCGGCAACGACGTAGGGCATGATGGTCTCCTTTCGATCGGTCCTGATGGAAGCCCGCCGGGGCGAGCGGCCCGGCGGGAAGTTAACGTAACAACACCCGGGAAAACAACCCTTGTTCCTCCGAAGCAGCAAGGATGCCTCGTACCGCATGACGTGGCCGGCGGACACACCGGCTCGTTCCGTGGACAGGTCGCACGATGGGAAGGTGAACGAACGGGGTGAACACGCGATGGCCCGAATCTTGTCAGGGTTCCGGAGGGATGACGTCACAACCCATCCGGCAAATCCATGAAGCTCCGTATACGATGCGTGCCGGTCGCAGGGCTGGTGCTGGCCGGTCTGCTGGCCGGCTGCGGCTCCACGAACCGCCTGAGCGAGGTTGACTTCACCGACCGAACGGTGGCGGCCCGGGCGGCCGTCCCGCCTCCCTCCATCCTGATGGTGGGCAGCGATGTGATCGTGGCCGACCGCGACAACCCGATCCGTACGGCGGCCACGGTCGGTGCCGTGCTGGCGCGCGAGCGGGCGCTGCGTCGCGCCGCCGACCGCCTCGACAGCGCCGCCGCACAGATCGACGTGCCCGGCCGCCTCGCACGGGAGACGCTGCTGCGCAGTGCCCGTGTGCTCGGTTTTCGTCCGACGGCCGACCTCCATGGCGCCGACTTCGTGCTCGACCTGCGCCTCGAACGCTACGGCCTCCAGGCTGCGACCTGGGAGGGCGCCGTGCGGTTCATCCTCGAAGGCGAGATGGTGCTCATGGACAACCGGAGCCGCCGTGTGATCTGGCGTAAACCGATCCGGGAGGTCGAGCCGGTCACGCCGGCGCTCATCGGCTTCGGGCCCCTGGCCGGCAACGTGTTCACCGCGGCGGCGCTGGCGGGCCTTTCGACCGCCGAGATGGTCCGGGCACTCGAACGGCTGACCGACCACGCCGCGCATCGCCTGGCCGCCGCCCTCCGAGACGACTACGAGCGAGCCGATTGACGCACCCGCCGGACGAAGCGGTTTCTTTGTACAACGTTAACCGGAGGGCGGCCACCACTCAGAACCCGCGTGCAGAACACGGGTATGCAGAGCATTCCGATCACCGACATCCCCTCGCTATGACGACCGCACGACGCACCCTGGCCCTCATCGCGCACGACGGCAAAAAGGCGGACATGGTCGCCTTTGCGCTGCGCAACCGGGACCTGCTGGCCCGGTTCGACCTCGTGGCGACGGGCACCACGGGCAAGATGCTTCAGGACGAAGTCAACCTGCCGGTGGAGCGGGTGCTCTCCGGCCCCCTCGGTGGCGACGCCCAGATCGCGGCGCGCGTGGCCATGGGCGAGGTCTTTGCCGTCTTCTTCTTCGTCGATCCGCTCGACAAGCACCCGCACGACCCGGACATCCAGATGCTGATGCGCGTCTGCAACGTGCACAACGTGCCGCTGGCCACCAACACGGCGACGGCGCGCCTCATCCTGGCGAGCCACTCGCTCGTGGGCGATGCGGCCGGGGCCCCCTGAGGCCGGCCTCACAGGCTGGAAAAAAGGTTGCCGGTGCGCGGCGGCGGCTCCAGGTTGAAGTGGGCGTAGGCCCGCAGCGTGGCCACCCGCCCGAGGCGCGTCCGCTCCATAAAGCCCTCCTGGATCAGGTACGGCTCGTAGACCTCCTCCAGCGTCCCCGCATCTTCGCCCACCGAGACGGCCAGGTTCGTCAGGCCCGTCGGCCCGCCGCCGAACTTGTCGATGAGGGTCAGCAGGATGCGCTTGTCCATCTCGTCGAGGCCGGCCTCGTCCACGTTGAGGGCATGGAGGGCGCGGTCGGCGATGGCGCGCGTGATGCAGCCATCCCCTTCGACCTCGGCGAAGTCGCGGGTGCGCCGGAGCAGCCGGTTGGCGATGCGGGGCGTGCCGCGGCTGCGCCGTGCGATCTCGAAGGCGCCCTCGTCGGTGATGTCTACGCCCAGGATGCGGGCCGAGCGCCGAACGATCTCGCAGATCAGGTCGGCCGTGTAGTAGTCGTACCGGAAGTCGATGCCGAAACGGGCCCGGAGCGGCGCCGTCAGGAGCCCCTTTCGCGTCGTGGCGCCGACCAGGGTGAACGGCGGCAGGTTGATCTTGACGCTGCGGGCGTTGGGCCCGCTGTCGATGAGGATGTCGATGCGGTAGTCCTCCATCGCCGAGTAGAGGTACTCCTCGACGACCGGGGGCAGGCGGTGGATCTCGTCGATGAAGAGCACGTCGCCCTCGTTCAGGTTCGTCAGCAGCCCGGCGATGCTGGCGGGCTTGTCGAGCACCGGCCCGCTGGTGGTTTTGATGGCCGCTCCCATCTCCTCGGCGATGATGTGGGCGAGCGTGGTATTATGACAGAAGAATCCGTTGGCGACAAACGAATGCGTTCCCGGCACCACGAAGTCGTAGGCATCCGCTTCCGAGGGCTCGACCTCGGCCACGCGATCCCAGCACAGCCGGGGGTTCATCAGGGCCACCAGCCGGTCATATTCGCGCTCCTTCCGAACGTCGGGTGGCAGAAGCCCGAGCAACTGCACGATCCGCTGCCGGGTCATCGTCCGTTTCTCCCGTTTCACTCGCTCGAAAGCCCGGTGTACCGGCCGGGGCAAGGGACAGGATTTTTCGAGCAGGGAGCGGAGCAGGGTGGGTGCGCCGGGCACGAGATCCGTCTCGCTCCATCCCCGGCGTGCCGGCATGCACGAAGCTCGTACCTGCTTCCGGGGCAATCTGAATCCGACGGTGCGGTAAAAGCGCACCGCGTTCTTGCCCCCGATGAACAGGTTCCAGAAAGGCCTGCCGGCCCGGTTTTTTGGATGGCGGTAGGCGATGATGCCCAGCCCCGCAAGCAAGATCTGCACCTGCTTCGACAGTCGTTCCGAGCGTGTGCCCAGTTCGATGCCGTCTTTTCGCGCGTGGCCGTCCGCATCGAAAAGGCCCTGCAGGAAGCCGATCATCACCTCGGGCGGGCTGCTGAGCACGGCATGGGGGACGACCTTGTCCGCTGCGTTGGCGGCCCGGAGGCCAAACGCTGCACAGACACGTCCCACGTTTTTGCTGAATCGCAGGGAAGCGGCGCGATTCCGGTAGCGGCGGACGGCCGGGGTACGACCGAAGTGTGCTTCGCTGATGCGCTGAAGCTCGGCCTGCAAAACGGGATCATTGCAGGTGATGGTGAAGGCCGGGGAAGCCGCACCTTTTTCGATGTGCCCGTCACCGATCGCAACGCCCAGCAGATAGGCCAGGTCGGCGTCGAGCGTGATGCGTTGCTGCCAGTGGGGAGGTGCCCCTCCCTCCAGAACCGGTTGCGTGCGTTGGCCCGTCAGGCGTCGCCCGTCCGTAAGCGGCAGGCCCAGCCGATGGGCCGCCTGCACGGGTGTCGGTGTGTTGTGGGCGCCGCTGATGGTGGCGTAGGCGTTGCGCAGTTCGACGCCGGTCGGGGGGCGGTGAAACCGGAGGCTCAGGTGCTCATGCAACCGCCGGATCGTGGTATCCATGCGACGTCGCCGATCCCGGGATGCGTCCGGTAGCCAGGTCGCGTGGTGGAGACGGCCCGGTACGCTCAGCCCGCATCCGATAGCCACGAAGTCCTCGGGGGTGAGCTGGTCGAGCCGTTTCCATTGTGGCCCTTCCGGCGTCGCTACGAGAACGGGATGGTGCGGCGTACCTTCCAGTTCGAAGCCGGCCCGGGTTCGTACCCGCAGGGTGGGCACCCGGCCGCTGTAGTAGACATGGGTGGCCGGTTCCAGGCCGTTCAGACCATACACGGTCACGCGAGCCGGACGGTGATCGTCCGGTTCCATGTCTTCTGGCAGGAGCGACCGAAACTCGACCCATCCATCTTCTGTGAGGATGAGGCTGTCCGGGGTAATGCATTTCCCCAGCCCCGGCGGCCCGGAGAGCAGCACATGGTCGAGCGTCTCGCCGCGCTGGAGGGCCGCCGTCATGAAGACCCGCAGGTTGTCTTTGATCTGCTGCTGGCCGATGAACTCGTCCAGGCGCGTGGGGCGCAGGGCTTTTTCGAGGTCTTCCTCGCCGCGGAACGGGCGGGGGGTCAGGGCATCCGAGCGTGCAGGCATGAGATCGCGGTTCGGAACGACAACAGAGTCGAGGAGCGGGCAAGATACGAGGGCGGCATGACAACGCCGCGTCATCCGTCGGCTTGATACGCCGCATTCCGTCGATATTTTCCCGTGAGCACGCGGCTTTCATCCGGGGCCGGTTGACAAACCGCGTTTCGTGCTCTACGTTTGAGGCATCATGTTTGCTGTAGACAACATACTCATTTCCGACGACCTGCTCGACGCGCCCTTCGCGTGCAACCTGGGGGCGTGCCGGGGCGGGTGCTGCGTGCAGGGGGCCTCGGGGGCGCCGCTGGAGCCCGACGAGCGGAACCGGCTCGAAGAAGCCCTGCCGCACGTGCGCCGCTATCTCACGCCCGAGGCGCTGGCGGTCATCGAGCGGGAAGGGGTCTGGGAGGAAGTGGCGCCGGGCCAGTATGCCACCACCTGCGTCGGCGACGCCGAGTGTGTCTTCGTCACCTACGAGGGGCCGGTAGCCAAGTGTGCGCTCCAGAAAGCCTATGCGGCCGGCCGGATCGACTTTCCCAAGCCCATCTCCTGCCATCTGTTCCCGATTCGCGTCCAGGTCTTCGACGACATCGAGGTGCTCAACTACGAGCAGGTTCCGTTGTGTGACCCCGCCCGCAAACAGGGCTGCCGGCTGGACGTTCAGCTCGCGGCGTTTCTCCGCGAGCCGCTGACCCGCCGGTACGGCGCGGCGTGGTACGAACGCTTTCGCCAGGCCTGGGACGAGCGTCGCCAGATCCTTCGGCCTGCCCCCCGACGTGCTGATGATTCCCCGGATAGGTCATGCTAAACCTGCAACAGAAACAGACCCTCCAGCAGAAGCTCTCCCCGCAGCAGATCCAGTACATCAAGCTGCTGCAGCTGCCCACGCTGGCGCTGGAGCAGCGCATCAAGGCCGAGCTGGAAGCCAACCCGCTCCTGGAAGAAGGGGACGAGGAAGAGTTGGAAGAGCTGTCCGAGTCGACGGACGAGGCGGACGAGGCAGAAGAGACGGCGGATGAAACCGCCGAGGAATCCGAGGAGGCAGCCGCCGAGGCCGCGGAACCGGAGGAGATCGACCCGGAGAACGAATACGACTGGGACGAACTGCTGAACAATGCCGACGACCTCTACGGCTACAAGGCCCGGGTGGATCAGAGCGACGAGGAGGAGCAGCGCGAGCTGCCCATGCCCGCCCGTGTGAGCATGGCCGAGCACCTGCAAAACCAGCTCATCTTCCTGGATCTGGATGAGACCGAACAGCTCATCGCCGAACAGATCATCGGCTCCATCGACGAGGACGGCTACCTCCGCCGCCCCCTCGAGTCCATCGTCGACGACATTGCCTTCAACCACGGCATCCTGCTCAACGAGGACGACGTCGAGCGCGTACTCCGGCGCATCCAGCGCCTCGATCCGCCCGGTATCGCGGCGCGCGATCTGCGTGAGTGCCTGATGGTGCAACTCGAAGTCATGGATGAAGACACGCCCGGCCGCGAGGTGGCGCTGCGCATGCTCCGCGAGGATTACAAGGCCTTCACCATGAAGCACTTCGACGCCCTCATGAAGAAGCTGGACGTCTCGGGCGAAGAGCTCAAGGAGGCCTACGACCTGATCCAGCGCCTGAATCCCAAGCCCGGCGAGGGCGAATTCACGGCCGCGCAGAACTACATCACCCCGGACTTCATCGTGCGCTACGTCGACGGGGAATTCATCATCTCGCTCAACAGCGGCAATGCCCCGCAACTGCGCATCTCCCGCCAGTACCGGCAGATGCTCGAGCAGATCTCGGCCGACCAAAAACGGGGACGCGCCACGAGCAGCATCGACGCCGAGACGAAGGCCTTCCTCAAGAGCAAGCTCGAATCCGCCCGCTGGTTCATCAATTCGATCAACCAGCGTCGCCAGACGATGCTCAAGGTGATGCACGCCATCGTGCAACTGCAGGAAGACTTCTTCAAGTTCGGCGAGGGCCACCTCAAGCCGATGATCCTGAAGGACGTGGCCGACATCATCGGCATGGATATCTCGACGGTGAGCCGCGTCGTCAATGGCAAGTACGTGCAGTGCGACTTCGGGGTCTATGAGCTGAAGTACTTCTTCTCCGAGGGGCTGGCCACCGAGAGCGGCGAGGAGGTGTCGAACAAAGAGGTCAAGGCGATCATCGAGAGCATCATTGCGAACGAAGACAAGACGAAGCCACTCTCGGATCAGCGCATCGCCAAGATGCTGGAAGAGCGCGGGTTCAAGATCGCCCGCCGGACGGTGACGAAGTACCGCGAGCAACTGGGCATCCCCGTGGCGCGGCTGCGCAAAGAGATCGTGCTGCAGTGACCGCCATCGCGGCCGTTGCCCCTCGAATCTTGCGGGAAATAGGGCGAAGCGCGGTACCGGCACGTTGGGATTGCCCGGCCGGCATCGTACTTTGACGCATGGAAGCGCTTCGGTCCGCTTCCGATATGCCCGTTACACCACGCTCCGGGAGGTAAACCGATGGACCTGATGCACGCCCCGCGCCTGCAACCTTTCGGGCCACGTGAGCAGCGGGAAGCCCTGCTCGAACGGCTCCGGCCCGAATTCTACGGCCTCGACACCGAGTACGACCTGGCCGACGGCCGGCGCGCCCGCCGCATCTACCTCGACAGCGCCGCCTCCAACCTGCGCCTGAAGGTCGCCGACGCCATCGTGCACCGGGCGCTGGCCCACTACGCCAACACGCACTCGCAGCTCCACTTCGGCGCCCGCATCATGACCGACCTCTACCACCGGGCGCATCAGATCGTGCTCGACTTCGTGGGGGCCGACGACGCCTACACGGCCATTTTCTATGGCAACGGCGTCACGGGCTGCATCAACCGGATGGCGCGGGTGCTGGCGCACAAACGGCCCGAGCGCGACGTGGTCATCACCACGCTGATGGAGCACCACGCCAACGACCTGCCCCACCGCAAGCACGCCGGGAAGGTGGTGCACGTGCCGCTCGAGCACGACCCCGACGGCGAGGCGGGGCGCGTCGACCTAGAAGCCCTGGCCGAAGCCATCGACGCCCACGCCGACCGGCTCAACTACGTGGCGATCACCTGCGCCTCGAACGTGACGGGCATCATCAACCCGGTGCACGAGATCGCCCGCATGGCCCACGCGGCCGGGGCCCTGGTGCTCGTCGACGCCGCCCAGTCGGCCGCCCACCTGCCCCTCTCGGTGGTGGCCGAAGACCCCGCCGAGAACCTCGACGTGCTGGTGATGAGCGGGCACAAGATCTACGCGCCGGGCAGCCCCGGCGTCATCGTGGCCCGGAAGGACCTGTTCCTCGGGCTCGAGCCCGAGGAGATCGGCGGCGGCGTGGTCACCTTCGTCGACGCCAGGCGCTACACCATCACCGACCGGCTGCCCGACCGGGAGGAGACCGGCACGCCGAACATCCCCGGCGCCCTGGCGCTGGCCGCCACGCTCTACCTGATGGGCCGCATCGGCATGGACGTGATCGAGGCGGACGAGCGGCAACTCACCCAGTATGCGCTGGACCGCTTCGAGGCCATCCCGGGCCTGCACCTCTACGGCTCACACCGCCTCGAGGTGGCCGACCGCATCGGCGTCATCACGTTCAACATCGAGGGGCTGCCCCACGGCTTCGTCACGGCCGTGCTGAACGACTACTTCGGCATCGCCGTGCGGAACGAGTGCTTCTGCGCCCAGCCCTTCGTGCGCCAGCTCCTGGGCATCGCCGACGAGCACGGCGTGGCGCCGGACGCCTGCATGACCCGCGTGCACGACGCCACCGAGAAGCCCGGCATGGTGCGCGTCTCCTTCGGCCTCTACAACACACGCGCGGACGTGGACGCCGCCGCCGAGGCCCTCCGCCACATCGCCGAGCATGCCGAGGACTACGCTCCCCACTACGTGCCCGTCCCCGACGGCAGCGGCGACTTCCGGCACATCTCCTTCCGCTTCCGGCCCCGCGACGTGTTCGACCTCGAACGTGAGGTGGACACCTGGCTCGCCAGCGCCCTGCAAGGCTGATCGACGCCCCGGCTGTCCTGCCCCGTATACAGCACCTTCTGCCCGGATAGACGGAAAAATGTGCCCGCGGCTCGATCGGAGGCGATGCGGTGGGAGGGGCACGTCACGTTGCCCTCCTGGATTACACATGTCGGGGTAGATCACTCATTTTTAGAAGCATAGCGAATCGGCGTGATGACAGGTTCACGGGGGTGTACAGTCATCACGGATCGGGGAGCAGGGCGTACCTGCCGTTCCGGGTGCACCATGGCCCGGATTTTGTGAAAGCGCGGCGAAGACGCTTTGATCACCCGACCTCGACCCCCCATGAAAACGACACTTGCTTCTCAGCGGGTGATGTCCTCGGCGCTGGCGGTGCTGCTGGCCCGCTACGTGCGTGGGCAGATTGCCGAGGCGGCCTGGCACAACCTGATGCAGGCCTTCGATGCCGACGAGATCTCCGGTCCGGAGCGCCTGGCCCTGGCCCGGTTTGTGAACGACCTGCTTTCCGAACGGGGTGCGCAGGCCGAGATCCCACGCCTCGAAGAAATCCAGGACCTGCTGGCCGAAACCCGCATCTGACTCGAACACCTGTTTTCCCTGTGGACGGGCAACGTTAGCCTCCCTGCCTGTCCTTCTCCTTCGCGCAGGCATGGCGATTGCCCGAAGGAGCGTCCTCCGATGAGGCACCGGGGCCGGACGATTCGCGCGCGTCCGGCCCCCTTTTTTGTCATGGCATCCCGGGTGAGAAGCCGGGTGCCGTCACGTGAGCGCGGTCTCCGGGGGAGGGAGGTCTTCGCCGGCAAGCAGGGGGGCTTCGTGGTGGCGGACGGCTTCGTACAGGGCCACCTCGCTGCCGTACCAGGCCACCGTCACGGCGGCGCGGGCGACGAGAAAGAGTTGTTGCAGCAGGAACACGCCCCAGATGCCTCCCAGGTTGAATTCGACCAGGGTGGGGAGCAGGAGGAGAAGCGCCGCCGGGAGGAGCCAGAGCACGTAGACTGCCGGCGCGGCCGCGTGCCGGAGCGGCCACCGGATGCCCGCCAGAAACGCCGCCCACACGCGGCGTTCGTCGGTCACCACGGCGATCAGGGCATAATCGTGCATCAGGTCGAGGAGGGCCAGACCGAGCGTGGCCAGCGCCGGTCCGACGACGAAGCCACCCCAGAAGGCACCCACCTCGCCGCCCCACCCCAGCACGATACCCGCGGCCACCAGCGCCGAGAAGCCGGCCCAGACAAGCCCCAGCACGCCGTAGATCGCCGAGACCAGGAGGGCGCGCCCGCCGTAACGGCCCACGCCCGTCCAGAACGGGCGGACGGCGCCGTCGCGCAGCGCATGGAACAGCCCGGCGCTGAGCAGCACCTTCCAGACCACATAGAGCGGAATCATCCACAGGAGCTGCGACCAGAGGGCGGCCAGCAGCGGTCCGGCTTTCTCCAGGATGTCGGCCCAGAGGACGATGTCAAAGTGCCGCACGAGGTCGTCGCCGAAGCCGGTCGGCCCCACGACGTCGGCCAGGACGACGTAGACGGGCACGGCCAGGATGAAGGCCAGCACCAGGTTGACGCCGTAGGTCAGCGCGACGAGCCCCGGGCGTCGCTGCACGGCCGTGAGGCCGGCAACCATGCTTTTGCGTACCATGATCGTTCCGGTTAGAAAAGGGCGGCGGCAAGGTAGAGAACCTGTTGCAGCCGCGTGGTGAAGCGCAGTTGCTCCCTGCGGGCGAGGGTATGGTCGGGCCGGCTCACGCGGCGGTTGTCGAGCCGGTTGACGTCGAGGCGCACGTGGTCCTCGGGGTCGAGGAAAGCTTCGAGGAGGCGGGCCGGGCGGTTGAAGGTGAAGCGTTCCCAGGCCGCCGTCCCCTCCCAGGAGACGGTTTCGTCGGTGCCGTCGGAGAAACGGACGTAGAGCGTCTGCGGGAAGGTGCCGTCGCGCCGTCGTTCCAGAACGACCTCGTTCCGATACCACGTCTCCGCTGTGTCGGCCGTGTCCGCCGCGCCGCCGGGCGGGTCGGTGCGGCGGCTGCCGATCGAGGCGACGGCGTAATCCACCACGGCTGTGCCGTAGACGTACGGCTCGAAGAACCAGTCCATGTCCTCCCCGGCGACTTCTTCCACGACGGCAATGAAGTCGCGCGTGGTGGGGTGGCGGAAGCGCCAGCGGGCGTAGTAGGTGCGCAGGACCTCCTGCATGCGCTCCCACCCCAGGTAGTTCTCCAGCGTGAACAGCACCGTGGCCGGCTTGGCATAGGAGGCCTTGCTGTAGTCACTCTGGAAGGTGTATTCCCACGAACGGGTGAAGATGGCGCCGCGCCCGGGTGCGTTCTTCGTGTACATGAGCCGCTGCATGCCGGCGTCGCTCACCTGGAGGAAGGGCAGGTCGATGACGGCGCCGGGGCCGTAGGTGTCGTCCATGATGCGGGCCTCCATGTACGAGTTGATCCCCTCGTCCAGCCAGGCTTCCTCGAACTCGTTGCTCGCCAGCATCCCGTAGAAGTACTGGTGGCCGAACTCGTGCACGGTGACCACCTCCACCAGGCGCAGCCACGAAGGGAGCATGTACGTGGTGCCGCAGGTGATGAGCGTCGGGTACTCCATGCCGTTGCTCCCGCCGATGCCGTCGACCAGGGTGAGGGTCGTGTACGGGTATTCGCCCACCCAGGCGTCGAAGCGTTCGAGGGCGGCCTTCGCGGCGTCGAAGTGGCGCTGGACCTGGCCGGCGTGGTGGGGCTGGATGAGCAGGCGCAGCTGCACGTGCCGCCACGTGTCCGTGAATGCGAGGAAGTCGGGCGAGGCCGTCCAGGCGAAGTCGTGCACGTCTTCGGCGCGGTAGGTGAGCCTCGTCTGGCCGCCGGCGGTCTCCTCGGCCACCCGCACGCCCGTGGCGCCGACGACGTAGCCCTCGGGCACGGTCATCGTTACGTCGTACGTCCCGAAGTCGGCGTAGAACTCGCTGTTGGCGTGGAACTGGTGGGTGTTCCACCGGCCGCGGGGGGCATCCGCCGGCACGTACCGCTGGCCCGGCACCTCGTAGACGCCGAGCTTGGGGAACCACTGGGCGACCATGAAGAAGAGGTGGCCCTGCTCCGTCTCGGCCCAGCCCGTGCGGGCGAAGATGCGGGGCAGCTTCGCCGTGAAGTCGATGTCCAGGGCGATGGTCTCGCCGGGAGCCACGGGGCGGGGCAGCTTCACCGCGATGACCGTCTCGTCGTCCGGGTTGCCGTCGTCCGGGCGGATGAAGGTGATGGCGCCGGTGAGGTCGGTCCGGGGGGCGGTGTAGAGCGGCTGCGGCAGCCCGTCCGAGGCCGGGGCGAGGGCCAGGCGGTCCACGGTGATGTCGCCCCAGGCGTCGTCGCCCCCGGCCGAGAAGCCCCGGTGCCGCCCGCCGCTCTCGCGCATGAACGTCGAGCGCTCGTTCTTGAAGGCGTTCAGGTAGAGGTGGAACTGCAGCTCGTCGACGGGCACGCGGTCGGGGTTGCGCCAGGTGACGCGCTCGGTGCCGCGCACGGTGCGGGCCTCGGGGTCGAGCGTGACGTCCATCGTGTAGCTGACGCGGCGCTCGCTCAGCGGCCCGTCGGCGACGGTCGGCCGGGGCGCCGGCGCCACCTGCTGCGCCGCCCCCGGGGCCACCGACCCGAGCCACACCAGGCCGGCGATAAGCAGGGCTCTCATGGATCTGCGGGGTGGGTTACGCGGAAAGGCACGGACCGGACGCCGGAGCGGCATGCCGGCCCGTCGTCTCTACGGGACGGAGGAAGATACGGTTTCTTCCGCCCGATACCCACCGGACTGGGCGATGGAAACCATCCGGCGGTGGCCTTCTACGTTATGAGACTTCTCCGGAGAACCCGGGGCGGCGTCGCGCCGTAAGGCACGGAGCCCGTTCATCCAACCGCAACATCCTATGCCCTACCCTGCTTTCGTCGAGCTGTGCGAGGTGGGCCCGCGGGATGGTTTCCAGTTCGAGGAGAAGCCCATCCCGACGGACCTGAAGGTGGCGATCATCGAGGGGCTGGTGGCGGCGGGGCTGCGCCGCATCCAGGTGACCTCGTTCGTGCATCCGAAGTGGGTGCCGCAGATGGCCGACGCCGAGGAGGTGGTGGCCCGGCTGCCCGCCCGCGAGGGGGTCGTCTACACCGGGCTGGCGCTCAACCTGCGGGGCCTCGAGCGCGCCCACGCCGCCGGCCTCACGCACGTCGACCTCTCCATCGCCACCAACGAGACGCACAGCCGCGACAACGCCAACATGACGGTGGCCGAGGGCGTGCGCCAGGCCGAGGAGATGATCCGCCGCGCCCACGCCTACGGGATGCAGCCGCAGCTGGGCCTGCAGACGGTCTTCGGCTATGCCGCCCCCGGCGACACGCCGCTGCCCTTCGTGGTGGACCTCTGCGCCCGCTTCGCCGCCCTCGGCGTCGAGTCGATCTCGCTGGCCGACTCGACCGGCATGGCCAACCCGGTGATGATCCGCGAGCGCGTGACGGCCGTGCAGGAGGTCATCGGCGACACGCCGCTGGTGCTGCACCTGCACGACACGCGCGGGCTGGGGCTGGCCAACGTGATGGCGGCGCTCGCATGCGGCGTCGCCCGGTTCGACACCTCCCTCGGCGGGATGGGCGGCTGCCCCTTCATCCCCGGCGCCACGGGCAACATCGCCACGGAGGACACGGTGTACCTGCTCGACGCCCTGGGCGTGCGGACGGGCGTGGACCTGACGAAGGTGGCGGCGTGCACCCGGCGGCTGGAGGCGTTCCTGGGCAAACGCCTCCCCGGCAAGATGCACCGGCTCGTGGCCCCGGCCGAGGCGCCTGCCTCCTGACGCCATGGCCGCGACGTACCTCATCCTCGGGGCGGGCTACACGGGCGCCCGCGTGGCCCGGCGACTCGCGGCGCGCGGCGAGGCCGTCCTGGCGACGACGCGCGACCCCGGCCGCCTGCAACCGCTCGCCGAGGCCGGGGTCACCGTGGTGCCCCTCGACCTGGCCGACGCACAGGCCCGGGCGGCGCTGCGGGTGCGCCTGCCCGCCGGCGTGCGTGTGCTCCACAGCATCCCCACCCTCCGCCGCGACGGCCGGCCCTTCGACCCGACGCCCTGGGTCCTCGACGCCCTGGGCGACCGCCCGGCCCGGCTCGTCTACCTCTCCACTACCGGCGTCTACGGCACGCAGGCCCGCGTGGACGAAGCCACGCCGCCGCGCCCGGCCACCGAACGGCAGCGCCTCCGCCTGGCCGCCGAACGGCAGCTCCGCGCAGGCCCCTGGTCCATGCTCGTGCTGCGCCCGGCGGCCATCTACGGGCCGGGGCGCGGCCTGCACGCGGCCCTCCGCGAAGGGCGCTACCGCCTCCCGGGCGACGGCGCCGCCTACAGCGGCTCGGTCCACGTGGACGACCTGGCCGCGCTGGCCGTGGCCGCCCTCGACGCCACCCTCACCGGCGCCTACCCCGTGGCCGACGCCGGCCCCGCCACCCGCCGTGAGCGGGCCGCCTTCGCCGCCGACCTGCTCGGCCTCCCCCTGCCCCCCTCCGTCCCGCTCGACGACGTGCACGAGACGCAACGCCAGAGCCGGATCATCGACGCCCGCGCCGTCTGGGAAAAGCTGGGGGTGACGATGCGCTATCCCACCTTCCGCGAGGGCATCCCGGCGTGCCTGGCCGAAGAGGCCGGCGGGTGAAGGGATGACGGGTTCCACGTTGCAGGTTCCACGTTGCACGTTGAAGATGGGGGACCGGCCCTCCTCTTCGTGTCTTCGTGCCTTCGTGGCAAAAAATCCGCCCCCGATCCGTGCGTGGGTCGGAGGGCGCTCAGGAAATACGGCGGACCAGCTTTTTCCCGTCCAGATCGCGTGGTATCCTCACACCGGCAGCACCTCTTCGCGCACATAGTGCAATCGAATCATAGACGGCCGCTCGGAGGCATCGAGGTGACAGGCAACGGCATCGCGCACCATCGCGCGAAGTTCGTCTTCCGTATCGGCCTCGGTATAGATCGAGTGCCCGAGGGCACGCGCTTCAAACCCGCCTTCGGGTGATTCCGAGACGAGAAAGATGATTTCGTTCTGCATCGTGCACCCCGCTCTGTGTCATTCCGAAGGGCTCCCACCGGCCTGGGCTCGTTCCTGCGTAATCGCCTTCATGCCTCGTTGTTCCGGCCGGCGTCTCAGCCCACCGTGGCGTAGGCCTCCATCGGCGGGCAGGCGCAGACCAGGTTGCGGTCCCCGTAGGCGTCGTTGACGCGGCGAACGCTCGGCCAGAACTTGTGCGTGCGCGTCCACGGGGCGGGGAAGGCGGCCTGCTCGCGCCCGTAGGGCAGCGTCCACGTGTCGGCGGCGACCAGGGCGGCCGTGTGGGGGGCGTTCTTGAGGACGTTCTGCTCGGGGTCCGCCGCCCCCGTCTCCACCGCCCGGATCTCCTCGCGGATGGCGATCATGGCGTCGCAGAACCGATCCAGCTCCGCCTTCGACTCGCTCTCCGTGGGCTCGACCATCATCGTCCCGACGACGGGCCACGACATGGTGGGGGCGTGGAAGCCGTAGTCCATCAGCCGCTTGGCCACGTCCACCTCGGTCAGCGGGGTGCGCTGGCGCAGGTGGCGCAGGTCGAGGATGAACTCGTGGGCCACGCGGCCGTTGCGCCCGGCGTAGAGGATGTCGTAGGCGCCGCGCAGGCGGTGCGCCATGTAGTTGGCGTTGAGGATGGCCACCTGCGAGGCCCGCGTGAGCCCCTCGGCGCCGAGCAGGGCGATGTAGGCCCAGGAGATGACCAGGATGCCGGCGCTGCCGTAGGGCGCCGCCGCCACCGGCCCGATGGCCCGTTCGCCGCCCGTCTTGGCCAGCGGGTGGCCCGGCAGGAACGGCTTCAGGTGCTCGGCGCAGCAGATCGGCCCCACGCCCGGCCCGCCGCCGCCGTGCGGGATGGCGAACGTCTTGTGCAGGTTGAGGTGGCACACGTCCGCGCCGAACTCGGCGGGGCGGCACAGGCCCACCTGCGCGTTCATGTTCGCCCCGTCCATGTACACCTGCCCGCCGTGCTCGTGGATGATCCGGCAGATGTCCCGCATGCCCGTCTCGAAGACGCCGTGCGTGGACGGGTAGGTGATCATCAGCGCGGCCAGACGGTCGGCGTGCCGTTCGGCCTTGGCCCGCAGGTCGTCCAGGTCGATGTTGCCGTGGTCGTCGCACTGCACCACCACCACCTCCATGCCGGCCATGACGGCGCTGGCGGGGTTGGTGCCGTGGGCCGACGACGGGATCAGGCACACGTTGCGGTGTCCCTCGCCCCGGCTGGCGTGGTAGGCGCGGATGACGAGCAGGCCCGCGTACTCGCCCGAGGCGCCCGAGTTGGGCTGGAGCGAGACGCCCGGGAAGCCGGTGATCTCGGACAGCCACGCCGCCAGCTGTTCGGTAAGGACGCGGTACCCCTCGGCCTGCTCGGCCGGCACGAACGGATGGATCCGGCTGAAGGCGGGCCACGTCACCGGCATCAGCTCGGCGGCGGCATTCAGCTTCATGGTGCACGAGCCCAGCGGGATCATGCTGTGCGTGAGCGAGAGGTCGCGCCCGGCCAGGTGGTGCAGGTAGCGCATCATCTCCGTCTCCGAGTGGTAGCGGTTGAAGACGGGATGCGTCAGGAACGGCGTGGTGCGGGGCAGCGGGCCGTCGTAGCCGGAGGGCATGAGGCCGGCCAGCTCGGCGGCGGTGAAGTCGAAGTCGCGGTCCCCTGCGAAGACGGCGAAGAGGTCGTCGAGGTCGTCGGCGCGGGTGGTCTCGTTGAGCGCGACGCCGACGGAGCCGTCGTCGTAGTAGCGCAGGTTGATGTGCCGCGCCTCGGCCTCGCGGCGGATACGCTCGGCGGTCAGGCCGGGGGCCAGGTCCACGCGCAGGGTGTCGAAGAAGTGGTCGTGGCGGAGGGTGTGGCCCAGGTGTTCGAGGCCGCGGGCCAGCACGCGCGTCAGGTCGTGGAGGCGCGTGGCGATGCGGCGCAGCCCGTCCGGCCCGTGGTAGACGGCGTACATGCCGGCCATGACGGCCAGCAGCACCTGCGCCGTGCAGATGTTGGAGGTGGCCTTGTCGCGGCGGATGTGCTGCTCGCGCGTCTGAAGCGCCATACGCAGCGCCGGGTTGCCGTCGGCATCCACCGAGACGCCGATGATGCGGCCGGGCACCTGGCGCTTGAAGGCCTCGCGCGTGGCGAAGTAGGCGGCGTGCGGCCCGCCGTAGCCGAGCGGCACACCGAAGCGCTGGGTGCTGCCCACGGCGGCGTCCGCGCCGAAGGCCGCCGGCGGCTTCAGCAGCACCAGGCTCATCGGGTCGGCCGCCACCACCACGTAGGCGCCCACCGCGTGCGCCGCCGCGCAGAAGTCCTCATAGTCATAAATCGCCCCGTCGGTGGCCGGATACTGCACCAGCGCCCCGAAGACCCGCTCCGTGAACGTGAAGGCGCGGTGGTCGCCCACCACCACCTCGATGCCCAGCGGCTCGGCCCGCGTCTGCACCACGGCGAGGGTCTGCGGGTGGCAGGCCTCCGAGACGAAGAACACGTTGCGGTCCTTGCCCCGCACCGACCGGTGGAACATCATCATCGCCTCGGCGGCCGCCGTGCCCTCGTCCAGCAGCGAGGCGTTGGCGATCTCGAGCCCCGTCAGATCGATGATCATCGTCTGGAAGTTGAGCAGCGCTTCGAGCCGCCCCTGCGAGATCTCGGCCTGGTAAGGCGTGTACTGGGTGTACCAGGCCGGGTTTTCGAGCACGTTGCGCTGGATGACCGGCGGGGTGATGGTGTCGTGGTAGCCCAGCCCGATGAACGTGCGCCAGACCTGGTTCTTCGCGGCGATGGCCTGCAGTTCCTGCAGCAGCTCGTGCTCGGTGCGGGCCGGCGGCAGGTCCAGCGGCCGGTGCGTGCGGACCGGCTCGGGCACGGCCTCGTCCACGAGCGCCTCCAGCGAGGGCAGCCCGAGCGCATCGAGCATCTGGCGAATCTCCTCTTCGGACGGGCCGATGTGGCGTCGCGCGAAACGGTCGGTGGCGTTCAGGTCGATGGGCATACGTCGATGGGAAAAAGAGCGTGGAGGGCAGGATGGAAGGCCGGCGGGCCGGCGGCGTCGGGCGCGGGCTTGAACCCGGCGAAAGCGGTTCCAGTTCTACCGGGCCCCGGGTACGAGGGAATTTCACGGAGCACCGTCGTGTTCTTCGGCGCGGAGGCGTTCGAGGGCCATGCAGGCGGCCTCCTGCTCGGCCTTCTTCTTGCTGCCGGCGGTGCCATGACCATAAGGCCGGTCGCCCAGCAGCACCTCGACGGTGAAGGTGCGCTCGTGGCTCGGCCCCTCCTCGGCGGTGACGCGGTAGCGCGGTTGCGGCCAGCCGTGGGCCTGCACGTATTCGAGCAGCAGGCTCTTGAAGTTGTCGCGTCGCCGGGCCAGCGCGTCGAGGTCGACGGCGTCGAGGACGACGCGCTGGATGAAGGCGCGCGCGGCCGCCGGCCCCTGGTCCAGGTAGAGGGCGCCGATGAGGGCCTCGAAGGCATCGGCCAGGATGCTCGGGTTGTCGCGGCCGCCGGCCTGCGCCATGTTGTCGCTCATCCGCAGGTGCGGTCCCAGGTCGATCTCCCGGGCAAAGCGGGCCAGGGTCTGCCCGTTGACGAGCTTGGCCCGCAGCCGGGTCAGGAAGCCCTCGTCATGGTCCGGGAAGTGGCGGTAGAGGTACTCGGCAACGACGAAGCCCAGCACGGCGTCGCCGAGGAATTCGAGGCGCTCGTTCGAATAGCGATGACTGTCCGGGCGGCCGCGCGCCACGGAGCGGTGCGACAGGGCGCGTGTGTAGAGGGCCACGTCGTGTACGGGCATGCCCACGAGCCGCTCGATGGCGGCACGGCACGGGTCGTCCCGGTCGGTGCCGGGGGGCGGAGTGCCGGACGAGGCTTCGCCGGAGCGGCGGCGGAGCACCCGGCGAAGCAAGCGAGCCAGGAACAGCATGGGATCGTAGAAAACCCGGTAGCCACGCGAGACCGGGCGAAGATACGAAGCCGCGTGGTTCTTCGCGCCGGCCCGGCCGAGGGAGCGGCAGGGCCGAAGCCCTTCTTCAACGAAAGCGGACGGGCTACTGGAGCAGACGCAGGAAGCTCTGATAGTTGGGGTTGCCGGGGTCGAGGGCCACCAGGCGCTCGGCCAGCGGGCGGGCCTCCTCCTTGCGGCCGAGGTTGAAATAGAGCGAGGCCAGGTTGGCCAGCGGCATCACGGCGTCGGGGTCGAGGGCGAGGGCGGCCTTGAAGTCCGCCTCCGCGCCGGCCACGTCGCCGCGCATCGCGCGGGTGAAGCCCCGGTTGTTGTAGGCTTCGGCGAAGGTCGGGTTGGCCTGCAGGACGGCGTCGAAGGTCGCCAGGGCGCGGTCGAGCCGGCCCGCCTGGTGGTAGGCCACGCCGAGTTTGGTGAGGAAGCGCAGGTGCTCGGGAGCGCGCTCGACGGCGCGCTCGAGGTAGGTCACGGCTTCATCCGCCTGGCCGGTCGTCAGGAACGCCTCGCCGATGCGGTACCACGTCCAGGCGTCGGGCACGTCGGTGGGATGCAGGGTGCGGGCCAGCCGGATGATCTCATCGAAGCGCCCCTGCCGGAACCATGCCCAGACGAGCGGCCGGGCCAGCTCGCGCGGCGTCTTCGTGCGCAGCGCCTTCTCCAGATGCGCCGCCGCCGAGTCCGGGAAGCCGGGCTGGTTCGTGATCTCCTCGTAGTAGGTCAGGAAGCCCTCGGCCATCTCCTCCGGCGGCGGGTTCGGGTCGATCAGGCCGGCCATCCGCACGAACCGCCGCCGGTCCGTCGCCTCCTCGGCCGAGAGGATCTCCACCTCGCCCGGCCGCACGGCGCGGATGAAGTGGTCCGTGATGCGCACGTGCGGGATGTCGGTGGAGCCGGAAACGGGCATGTGGCAGCTGACGCAGTTGTCGCCGGCGCGGGCCCGCACGGCAGCCGCCTCGGTGCAGGTGGCCGTCTTCGGAGCCGCGTGGCACGACTGACACACCTGGTTGTAGTGGTCGGCTCCCAGCGTCTCGATGGGCACGTGCGGGTCATGGCAGGTGATGCACGTCAGGCTGCCGCGGTCGGGGTCGGGCCGGCGTTGCGTCTGGATGAAGCATGCGCTCATCTTGAGCCGGTCCGGGTGGGAGGCCATGATGAACTGGTGCGTGCTGTCGGCGAAGCGGGGCCAGAAGACGTTTTCGAAGTCGGCCAGGCGCATGCCGGGGCGGAAGGCCATCGGCGACTGTTTCCACACGGCGGCGCCCTGCATGTGGCAGCGCTGGCACACGTCGAACTGCCGCTCGACGGGCAGCTTGGCCGGGTTGACGATGGTGCGGTCGATCTCCCGCGTCACGTCGACGGCCCGGCCGGCCCGCATGGCCTCGACATGCACCGAACCCGGCCCGTGGCACCGCTCGCAATCGATGCCGTCGGGCACGTGGGAGAACCGGTTTTCGGAGCCCTCCACGAAGCCGGGCATGGCGTTGTGGCACGTCATGCACTGGATGGGGATGGGCCGGTCGAAGCGGTAGTTGTTGCCCCCGGCGAACTTCGGCGGCAGGTCCCACTTGCCGTCCTGTGCGTACCACGTCAGCGGCATCTGGTAGAGATAGCCGTTCACCTCGCGGATGTGCGAGTTGGTATGCTGCCCCGAGCCGACGATGTAGTCGATCTTCTCGACGCGCTTGTGGACCGTGTCCCGCCCGGCCAGCCGGTACTCCATGATGTAGAGCGAGTCCCCCCGATGGAAGGGCCGGTAATAGAGGTCGTTGTGGGGGTCGTAGACCGGGCGGGCTTTCTCGAAGTCGGCGGCGCTGTTCTGGAGCGTGGCCGGCTTGAAGGAACGCCCCATCTGGGAACGGGTGAACGTCTCGTACTTGTCCGGATGGCACGTGCCACAGACCTCTTTGCCGACGTACGTGGCTTCCGGGGCGTGGTTGAGGTAGACGGGCTCGTTGGAGGCCGCCTCCGGACGCTCGGAGGCCGGACCGCAGGCGGCCATCAGACCGGCCAGGGCAAGGAGGGGAAGAAGGCGCTGCATGACCGGGTCAGACACGACGGGCGGACAAGTCGGTTTCGGAAACGGTCTTGCCGCTGAGAAGATCCGATCCTGGTGCAGTGTCGAAGCGGGCGGCAGCTTTGCGGGGAACCGGCAACTCCAGGATGAGGCGGGCGCTGCGGTCGTAGGTGATGTAGTTCCACGCCCAGTTGATAAGCACGTTGAGGCGGTTTCGGAAGCCAATGAGCATGACCAGGTGGAGAAAAAGCCACATCACCCAGGCCAGAAAACCTTGCGTACGCAGGCCGAAGCCGAGCTCGGCCACGGCGGCATTACGGCCGATGGTGGCCATGATGCCCTTGTCGCGGTAGCGGAACGGCTCGCCCGGGGCTCCGGCCAGGCGTCGCCGGATCTGCCGGGCGACATGCCGGGCCCCCTGCAGGGCCACCGGGGCCAGCTGCGGGTGCAGGTTGCCTTCCTCGTCCCGGCTCCCGGCCAGGTCGCCGATGACGAACACCTCCGGATGACCGGGCACGCTCAGGTCGGGTTCAACCACCAGGCGACCACCGCCGGTCTGCTCGAGGCCGAGCCGGTCGGCCAGCGAACTGGCCCGAACGCCGGCCGCCCAGATGAGTGTACGTGTCGGGATCACGTCACCGCTACGCAGGTGTACGGCCTCCGCCGTTACCCGAACGACCGGATCCCCCGTGCGGACCTCTACGCCCCGTCGTTCGAGTGTCTGCCGCGCATGCGCCTGAGACTCGGGATGGAAGCCGCCGAGGAGGCGATCCGTCGCCTCGACGAGCACCACCCGGGCCTTTTTCACCGGGAGATGGGGATAGTCTTTCGAAAAGACCTTCTCGAACAGTTCCACCAGCGCTCCTGCCGTCTCGACGCCTGTAGGGCCGCCGCCGACAACGACAAACGTCAGCCCACCGGCTTCGATCAGCGTGGGGTCTTGATCGGCAGCCTCAAATTGCCGGATGATGTGACACCGGAGGGCGACAGCGTCGGGCAGGCTTTTGAGCGGGAAAGCATGTGTTTCGGCACCTTCGGTGCCAAAGTAATTCGTTGAGGCGCCGGCAGCCAGCACCAGGTAATCATACCTGATCGCAGTGCCGTCCTCAAGGAGAACCTGGCGGGCCGCCAGGTTCACGTTCTTCACCACCCCAAGACGAAAGTGGAAGTTGGGTTGTCGCTGGAAGATGCCCCGAACGGCATGGGCAATTTCCTCGGGTTCCAGGCCGGCCGTGGCCACCTGATAGAGTAGTGGCTGAAACGTATGATAATTGTGCCGGTCGATGAGTATCCGTTCCACCGGAGCCTTCTGCAGGCACTGGGCCAGCGTCAGCCCGCCGAAACCGGCTCCGATGATCACGACGCGTGGTCTGGAAACGGCTTGGCTCATGGGTGCGGCGCTGCATGACAGACGTTGGCGACAACCACGGTGATCGAGATTCGCAAACGGGGCTTGGCGAGAGAAGATCCGGCGTCCAGCATGCAACCGGTTCGCTCCGGGGGACGTATCCCCGGTGTGTTCCTGCTCATGCAAACCCACTACCGCTCATGGCCTGGATCTGGGTTCTCATCCCCATCACGGCCCTGCTCGTCGGGGCGTTCACCGAATGGCTCAAGTTCAGGGCGAAGCAGCAGCAACTGGGCGCCTCGGCCGATGAGCTCGAGGCCCGGGTCGCCGCGCTGGAGAACGAACGGGAGCACATCCGGCGCCGTCTTCAGAACCTGGAGGCCATCGTCACCAGCCAGATGTGGGACGTGATGCACGACGACACCCTTTCCGGCGCGGAGAAGGAACGGGCGCTGGCCGCGGCCCGTGCCGGACTGGATCTGCCTGCCGAGGAGCCGGATGCCGCCCGGGTCGAGGCGATGGCCCGGCGCCTGCGTCTCTGAAGACGAACGGCCCCCTCAGCCGGTGGCAAGGGTCCGGGCCACCGCGACGGCGTCGCCGGCAGGTACCGCTAGCAAGCAGACGAGCCTCGAAAGCAGGTTCGCAGGCCTTGCAGCAGGCCGCGCACCGCGGACCATCGCCGATATCGCAGAACCTGTGCAGGCGTCCACGCATCGAGGCTCGTTCCGTCCGGTTCGAGAAGCTCGAGCACCTTCAGCGAATCGGGAAGCCCCGTTTTCTTTGCAAACGACCCGTTTTCCTACCCCGAACTCACGTTTTTTCAACAAACAGGTTATATTGGACCGCCTCGATGTGTTTTATTGGCGAAGTGTCCGCCCCCCCGGGCTACTTCGGGCGAGGACCTTCCTTGCCAGCGATCGGCACGGGAGCCGGCTCCCCACCCGGCCGTGCCTCGCGTACACAGCCTCTCCGGGCAGGCAACTTGTTGCGCTGGGTTGACCTGCCGCCCTGTACTCAGAAGCACCGGCACGTTATCCGGTAGCTTCCCATCCTCGGGGACATCCATGAACAACCACAGAACCTCCGGGACCGAGCAGGGCCCGGAAGAGCACCGCGACGCGGTCACGGCGGCTTCGCCTGCCATGCAGGCCATGCCGGACGACGTGCGCGCGCTCCGGGGCCTGCTCGAAGCCATCGGCCGGCTGCCCGGCGACCACGTCTCCGATGAACTCCTCGCCGGCTACCTGACGGCGCGCTATCTGCAGGCGCTGCCGCCACCGCCCACGTTGCAGCCGCTCTTCGACGCCGTGCAACAACGGATCGACGCAGATCCCGCGCTCCGGCAACGAGCCCGCACCCTGTGCGCACGCTTGCGCGCCCTGGAAGCCCGGCACGACGCCGTCACCCGGTTCGAGCGCCTTACCGGACACCGCCTCGCGCTACGGCTCCCCGGGAACGGCAGCAAGCTGCCCTCGCTGAACGGCAGCGACATCGCGGACTGCCTCGCCCCGACGCCCGCTCCCATCTGACCCTCACTCTGTGCGTTCGCGGCGAGGTCCCTGCCTACACCAACGCCCGGCGCCCATACACGACACCGGGCGCTAGATACCACGGGATGACACCTTACTTCATGCCGGTCAGGCGGCTCACGCATACGTGTTGAGCATCACCGGCATGATCAGCATCATCATCTCCTCGCCTTCCAGCTGCTCGCGCGGCATCACCACGCCGGCCCGGTTGGGCGAGCTGAATTCGAACTGCACCTCTTCGCCGTCGACGTTGCTCAGGACCTCGGTCAGGTACTGGGCATTGAAGCCGATGACCATCTCCTCGCCGTCGTACTCGCACAGCACGGTTTCCCGCGCCTCGCTCGAGCGCTCGATGTCCTCGGCCGAGATCTCGACCCGGTCGGCCTTGAGGGCCAGGCGGATCTGGTTGGTCATGCTCGACGAATAGAGCCCCACCCGCTTGACGGCCGCCAGCATCGCATCGCGGTTGACGATCAGGAGCCGGTCGTTCTCCACCGGGATAACCGCCTCGTAGTTCGGGTACGTCTCATCGATGAGGCGCGCCAGCACCCGTGCGTCCCCGAAGTCGAACCCGACGTAGCCTTCATCCACCGTCACCGAGCAGGCCCCCTCGCCGGCGATCCGGCTGGCCAGCGTCACGGCCTTCTCCGGCACGATGAAGTCCACCGGGACGGCGCTCCGCATCTGCTCCAGCGTCAGCTTGACCAGGCGGTGGCCGTCGGTCGCCACGGCCCGCCCGTGCTCCGGACCGATCTGAAAATAGATGCCCATCATGGCCGGTCGCAGGGCGTCCTTGCTGACGGCAAAGTGGGTCTTCTGGATGGCCCGCCGCAAGAGCTTGCCGTCCGTCTCGATCCGCACGTTCCCGGCGAGCTCGGGCAGCGCCGGATAGTCGGCCCCGTCATACCCGACCATCTTGTAATGGCCCTGATCCGTACGCAGCGTGACGTTGAACTGATCGTCCGCGCTGAAATGGATGGGCAGGTCCGGCAAAGCCCGCAACGTCTCGAGCAGGCGGCGGGCCGGCACGGCGATGCGATCGCTGGCCGCCGTGCCATTGCTCTCGAACGGCACGCTGAGCCGCTGCACGATGGAGATCTCCAGGTCGGTGGCGCTCAGTTGCAGCACCTCGCCATCCCGCTCGAAGAGAATGCATTCGAGGATGGGCAGGGTGCTCTTGGAAGGAACCGCCCCGTTGACCGTCGTCAACGCCTTGAGCAGTTCCGCGCTGGAAGCAGTAAACTTCATGGCTCTCTATCGAATCGTCGCGAAAAGGGGGCTATAAAATACGGAAATCTCCCTCATGAATCCAGCCTGCCCCCGAGGTTCCGGGCCGAGGACACCCCACCCTTTTCGGGGGAGGAGCGGCTCCTCCTCAGCGGCTCCGCAACTCGATCTTGCGCATGATCTCGTCGATCATCTCCCGGAAAGCACTGTCCGTGTCGATCTGATTCTGCACGCTCTGGCAGGCGTGGATCACCGTCGAGTGATCCCGCCCGCCGAAATGGAGCCCGATGGTTTTGAGGGAGTGCTGCGTAAGCTGCTTACAGAAGTACATGGCCACCTGCCGGGCCTGCACCACCTCGCGCTTGCGCGTCTTGGCCCGCACCAGGTCATCCGGGATGTTGAAGTACTCGCACACGATCTGCTGAATCTGCTCGATGGAGAGGCTCATGCGCGTCTCCTTGATCAGATCCCGGAGCACCTCCTTGGCCATGGGCAGATCGATCTCGCCCTGATGGAAGGCTGCCTGTGCAATCAGGCGAATCAGCGCCCCCTCCAGCTCGCGGATGTTGCTCTTGATGTGATGAGCGATGTACTCGATGATGTCGTCGGCGATCTGGACACTCTCGTCCTCGGCCTTGCGACGCAGGATCGCAATCCGCGTCTCCAGTTCCGGCGGCTTGATGTCCACCGTCAGGCCCCACTTGAACCGCGAGAGCAGGCGCTCTTCGATGCCCTGGATCTCGTGCGGCGGCCGGTCGGCCGAGAGGACGATCTGCTTCCCGCTCTGATGGAGCGCATTGAAGATGTGGAAGAACTCCTCCTGCGTTTTCTCCTTGCCGCCGAAGAACTGCACGTCATCGATGATCAGCAGGTCGATCTGCCGGTAAAAGAGGGAGAAGTCGCCAACCCGGTTGTGCTGAATGGCCTGAACGAACTCGGTGGTGAACTGCTCGCTCGAGACGTAGAGCACCGACTCGGAGCGACGATTGGCCTTGAGGTAGTTGCCGATGGCCTGGATGAGGTGCGTCTTTCCGAGCCCGACGCCACCATAGACGAGGAACGGGTTGAAGCTCGTACTGCCGGGCTGCTGGGCAATAGCCAGGGCCGCACTACGCGCCAGCCGGTTACAGTCCCCTTCGATGAACCGCTCGAAGGTGTAGGACGGATTGAGCCCGCTGTTGATGTCGGCCTTCTGAATGCCCGGGATCACGAACGGATTGGCGATAGGCCCCGGCGGCGAACCCACCGGCGCCTTCGGGGACGGCCCCGAGAAGGCCGGCGGCTCCGGGACGCCCGTCGCCACGCCTGCCGGCTCACCGGGCGAGCGCGGGCGCGCAGGCGGCGGCGCCGGCTCGTTGGCCGGACTCCGGGACGGCAACTGCACCGTAGCCCCCTCGTAGCCCCGCTCCGCATCGTCCCGCTCGATGACCACGTCGTAGTAGAGCCGCCCCTGAGGCCCGAGCACCTTCGTGATCGTCTTCCTCAGCAACGGGAAGTATTGCTCCTCCAGCCACTCGTAGTAGAACTGGCTGGGGAGCTGCACGGTCAGTTTCCTGACCCCTCCCTCCTCTTCCAACCGAATGGCTTTGAGGGGTTCGAACCAGGTTTTAAAACTCTGCCGGCTGATGTTGTCCCGGATGATTTCGAGACATGCATTCCAGACCGACTCGGGGCTTTGCTCCATACGTACGAACCTGCCTACACGGCCCCGGACTGCAACAGGCCCGGGTCGATACGACTTATCATTGAGGAAGACGCGATGGCAGGCAGGCCAACCCCGAACCACACCCCCTACAACATATTCACCCGTTATCAACACGCGGATGCAGAAGGCCCCGCCGACACCCTGGCCGGGACTCCAGATTATCCACACCCGTGCACAGGTTATCAACAGGGCGATCGGCACCCCAAAGCCTTGCTATCAAAGAGCAAAAGCGGAACGACGCCACGCAGAACGCGTTTCGAGCCGCCCGCTCGCTCAGTGTGCTTCACCCCGCCGTAAACACCCGCCTCGCCAAAGCGGGTGTTTTCAACAAATTATCCACACGCATGCTGGCCGGAAGAAGAACGATGGGTGAGCCCTGTTCGACCGGATGACGCCAGGCCCCTTCCGGCACCTGGGAGGACGACGACCTCAAGCAGGGGTTCACGGCAACATGCAGCGGGGCTACTACGTACGGGAAAAACCTGCCCTACCGGGGCGGGTTTTCGGGTAAACGACTGTGGGTGTGCAGCAGGGGACCATGCCACCTGACAACGCGCCTGCATGGTAACCATTGCAGCCTATAACGTCAAGCACACCGACGGCGATTTCATCATTTTCAATCCGGCCTCACGCCGGCACTCCTGCCCCCTGCTTCTTTCGCCCCGGCGGACCGTTTCCCTCCCTTTTCCCCTCCCTCAAACCCCTCCTTCCCACCCCGTCCTTCACGCAGTTTTCGGTAAAAGGTTAGCTTTCCATCGGTTGAAAAGGAAACCTCTCTTTTCTAACTTGGTTGACGCTTTTCGACGAATCGAAGAAAGCGAGGCTACCGACGGGTGGCCTGCTTTTTTTATGCTGCGAAAAGCATCCGGGACCTCCCATGCTTCGGATCAACATTGCGGGCCTGGCGCCGGGAAGCCATCGGCTGGAGATGCATCCGGAAGCGTCGGCGCTCGACCTGGAGCCGGACGTCTTCCGCGACATCACGGTTTCGTTCTGGCTCGACGTGCATCCGCGGCGCATCCTGGTGCGCCTGCAGGCCACCGCCACGGCCACGCTGGAGTGTGACCGAACGCTGGTCGCCTTCGACCAACCGATCGAAGGCACCTATGCCGTGCTCTTTGCCCCCCCGGAGATGGTCACCGACATGGAGGAGGAACACGAGGACGTGCGCCCCTTCACGCCGGCCGACCAGGAGCTCGACCTGACCGACGCGGTGCGGGACACGCTGATGCTCGCCATCCCGGTGCGCAAGGTAGCGCCGGGCGCCGAGGACGTGGACCTGCCGCTGCGCTTTGGTGACACGGGCGAGATCGACCCGCGCTGGGAAGCCCTGCGCCGGCTGCAATCCGGGACGTAGCGAACCCGCCTGCCCCCCGGGCCGCGTTTTTCCGTTAGACCTTAAGCTCGACAACCATGGCCAACCCGAAACGTAAGCACTCGAAAGCCCGTACGCGGGCCCGCCGCGCCAACTACTACAACCGCCTCCGGGAGCCCCAGCTCATGGAGTGCCCCAACTGCGGCGACACGAAAATGATGCACCGGGCCTGCCCCAACTGCGGTCACTACCGGGGCCGTCAGATCGTCGCCCGCACGGAAGAACTCTGATCTTCCCCGCCCCCTTCCGAACACGCTCTCTGTGCTGCACCGCTGACGATGGCAGCCCCCGAGAGCGTGTTTCTTTTTCTTTGCGGGGCGGTCTTCGTATCTTCGCCGGGTCCGAACCGATTCGACCCGGACGCCGCATCGTTTCTCGTCAGATCAGCCTCTTCCTATGCGCCTTCGCGTTGCAGTCGACGCCATGGGCGGCGACCGGGCCCCGGCCGTGGTCGTCGAAGGAGCCGTGGCGGCCGCCCGTCAGGCCGCTGACCACCTGGACGTGTTGCTCGTCGGTCCGGAGGCCGACCTCCGCGCCCTGATGCAGGCCCACGACGACGCGGCCGGCCTGCCCCTCCACCTCGTGGACGCCCCCGAGGTCATCGCGATGGGAGAAGCCCCGACGACGGCGCTGAAAACGAAGCCCAACTCGTCCATCCACCGGGGCCTGCAGGCGATCCGGGCCGGGCAGGCCGACGTCTTCGTCAGTGCCGGCAACACCGGCGCCGTGATGGCGGCGGCGCTCTTCATCCTCGGTCGCGTGCCCGGCGTCGCCCGCCCTGCGCTCCCGGCCCTCTTCCCCAACCCCCAGCAGCGGCCCACCGTCGTCGTCGACGTCGGCAGCAACGTGGACTGCAAACCGGAACACCTGGTGCAGTTCGGCCTGATGGGGGCCATCTACGCCGAGCGCATCCTCCACCGGGAACACCCCACGGTGGCGCTCCTGAACATCGGCGAGGAGCCGGGCAAGGGCAACGAGCAGATCAAAGAGGCCTACCGCCTCTTCTCGGAGACACCGAGCCTGCGTTTCAAGGGTAACATCGAGGGGCGCGACCTGCTCCAATACACGGCGGACGTCGTCGTGTGCGACGGCTTCGTGGGCAACATCATCCTCAAGCTCGGTGAAAGCGTGGCCACGATTCTGCCCCAGATGATCGGGCAGGAGATGCAGCGGCAGGGCCTTGCCCCCGACGAGCAGGCCCTCGTGGCCCGCGTCCTCCGCGGCGCCTTGCGGTGCTTCGACTATCAGGAGTTCGGCGGCGTGCCCCTGCTGGGCATCGACGGGCACGTGCTCATCGGGCACGGCGGCTCCTCGGCCCGTGCCATCGAGCGGATGATCCTCAACGGCGCCGAGTTCGCCCGGCAGAACGTAGCCGGCGCCATCAAATCCGCACTCGCCTCCTGACGTTCTTTCCCCATCGCATCCCGAACGTATCCATGGTACGCGCAGCCATCACCGCCGTCGGGCACTTCCTCCCGGAAGATCGCCTGACGAACGCCGACCTCGAAAAAATGGTCGACACCTCGGACGAGTGGATCCGGACCCGCACCGGCATCCGGGAGCGGCGCATCCTCTGGGACAAGGACAAGGCGACCTCCTACATGGCCGCCGAAGCCGCCAAGGACCTGCTCCGCAAACGAGGCATCGAGCCGGAAGAGATCGACGCCATCATCGTGGCCACCGTCACCCCGGACATGTTCTTTCCCGCCACCGCCTGCCTGGTACAGGCCGCCATCGGCGCGAAGAACGCCTGGGGCTTCGACCTCTCGGCCGCCTGCAGCGGCTTCCTCTTCGCTCTTTCCACCGGCGCCCGCTTCATCGAAAGCGGCAAGCACAAAAAGGTGCTCGTCATCGGGGCCGACAAGATGAGCACCATCACCGACTACACCGACCGGACCACCTGCATCCTCTTCGGCGACGCGGCCGGGGCCGTCCTGCTCGAACCCGACACCGAAGGCTACGGCCTGATCGACTCCATTGAGCGCGTCGATGGCTCGCAGTGGGACCTGCTCTGCATGAAGGGCGGTGGCAGCCTCAACCCGCCCTCGCACGAGACGATCGACAAGAAGATGCACTTCCTCTACCAGGAAGGGCGCCACGTCTTCCGCTACGCCGTCGCCGGCATGGCCGACGTCTCGGCCGAGATCATGGAGCGCAACGGCCTCACCGGCGACGACGTCCGCTTCCTCGTCCCGCACCAGGCCAACCTCCGCATCATCGACGCGACCGCCCGCCGCATGGGCATCGGCATGGACAAGGTGATGCTCAACATCGAACGGTACGGCAACACGACCGCCGCCACCATCCCGCTCTGCCTCCACGACTGGGAGAAGGACCTCCGCCGGGGGGACAACCTCATCTTCGCCGTCTTCGGGGGCGGCTTCACCTGGGGCGCCGCGTACGTGAAGTGGGCCTACGACGGCGACAAGGTGGCTCGCACCGCTACGACCGAGGCCGCCACAACCGAGGCCGCCGAAACCGTCTGAGGACGGCGTGGCCGACGGGTTCGTGAAGGAGGCCGGTAGGGGAAAGCGTGGCGGGAATACCGCTCCGACTCCTCGATCCGGGTGTCCTGGGGCGACCGGATGGGTGCGCGCCGGCGTGCCCACCACCGACATCATGACGTGCTGAAACCCGAACGATCCTATGGCAACGACCGCATACCTTTTCCCCGGCCAGGGCTCGCAGTTCGTCGGGATGGGGCGGG
>CAZKFR010000029.1:0-9759 GCA_964552015.1 uncultured Rhodothermaceae bacterium
CCCTTGCCCTGGTCTTCTTTCCGCTGCTGGCGCAGGGCCAGGTGGGGCGCTGGACCGCCCACACCTCCATGCGTGAGGTCGTCGCCCTGGCGACATCCTCCGATGCCATCTGGGCTGCCACGACGGGCGGCGTGTTCGGCTTTCGCCCCGCCGACGGTGCTTTTCAGCGCTTCACCCCGGTCGAGGGCCTGAGTGGGATCGAGGCCACGGCCATCGCCTACGATGAGGCCCGGGACGAACTGTGGATCGGCTATCAGGATGGGCTCCTGGATCGGCTCGACGTGGCCTCGGGTCAGGTACGCACGATCCGCGACATCCGGAGGGCGGATCAGTTTCCAACCCGGCAGATCAACCGCATCCTGGTCCGTGGTGATTCCGTGTTCGTGGCGACGTCGTTCGGGATCGTGGTCTACGATCCCGAACGGAACGAGGTACGGGACAGCTACAGCCGTCTGGGTAGCTTACCGCCTGCCACGCCCGTATTCGACGTAGTGGTGGCTCCCGTGCCCACCGGGACGGCGGGGCTGTGGGCGGCGACGGATCGCGGAGTGGCGTGGGCTGCGCTCACCACATCCAACTTGCAGGACCCGTCCGCCTGGACCGTCGAAACCGACGGACTGCCGGGAAGCCAGGCCACGACCCGCTCGGTCGCTTTTTTCGAAGGGAGCCTGTATGTGGGCACGTTGGCCGACCTGTATCGTCGGGGCGCGGAGGGCCGTTATAGCGCCGTGGGGATCATCAGCCGGGAGGTGGGGGCGCTCGTTGTGCAGGACGACCGCCTCTTCGGCATCGAACGGTTCAACCTGATTGTCGTCGAGTCGGGCGGTGCGGGCCGGGTGCTCCAGACGCCGGGCTTCGCCGAGCCCTCGGCCGTCATGCCGGGCCCCGACGGCAACCTGTGGTTCGGCGACCGGATCGAAGGGCTGGTCGTGGCTTCCATGCCCGGCACGAGCACGTCCGACCTGGACATCCTCGACGTGGTGACGCCGGATGGTCCCTTCAACGACCAGTTCACGGACCTGACCGTGGGCGTCGACGGATCGCTCTGGGCCGCCGAGGTTGGTGCCAGCAACTCGGGCTTTTACCGGCGAACCCCGGACGGCACGTGGACCAGTTTCCTGGGCCGTTTCTTCCCCCTGATGCAGGGGACGGGGCGGTACACGTCGATCCATGCCGATGCGGCCGGGAATGCCTGGGCCGGTTCGGAAGGGGGCGGGCTGGTGATGGTGGCACCGGAAGGGACGCTGACGCGCTTTACGAAGGAAAACTCGTCCCTCCTGCCGGCCGGGGGGACCACCGATTTCATCATCGTCGGCGGGGAACATACCGATAGCGACGGAGGACTCTGGGTGACGACACGGGCCTCCTCGCGCCCTCTGCATTACCGGGCACCCGATGGCACCTGGACCGCCCTGCCTCCGCTGACCGGGCAGGGGCTCACCTCTGCCTCTACTGCCTACGGTCGGATCTTCATCGACAGCTTCGACCAGAAGTGGATCATCGTGCACAATGAGAATGACCTCAACCAGATTCGCGGTCTGATGGTGCTTGATACCGGCGCCGATCCCGCCGATCCGTCGGACGATGCGTTTCGGTTTTTCGGGCAGCCGGGTGCGGCGGGGCGTGGCTTGCCCGGCACGGTGGTCACTTCGGTCGTGGAGGATCGAGAGGGTCTGATCTGGATCGGTACGACCACCGGACTGGCGTTCATGATCAATACGGGCATCGTGGCCCGTGAGGAAAGCAACATCCCGAGCTGGCCGCTCTGGGCGGATCGCTCGCGCGGTACGTTCGTGCTCTTTGGCCTGCGCGTCAACGACCTGGCCGTCGATCCGGCCAACCGGCTCTGGGTGGCCACGGACGCCGGGGCCTGGCTGATCGAAGCCGTTCCCGAAGGAGGCTATGACCTGGTAACCCACCTCTCGACGGACAACACGCCGCTCTTCTCGAACAACATCCTGGCCGTGACCGTGGATGAGCGCACCGGCGAGGTGTTTCTGGCCACGGACCGCGGCCTGCTCAGTTATCAGGGGGATGCCATTGCGCCGGCCGAGCGCGCGAGCGAACTGTTCGTGTACCCCAACCCGGTGCAACTCTCGGGAGGGGAGACGGCGGATATTTTCATCGAAGGACTCGTCGAGGAGACGGAACTGCGGATTCTCTCGGCCAACGGAACGGTCGTGGCCCGGATTTCGACACGGGGAGGGCGGGCGCGCTGGGATGGCCGCGACCTCACGGGAGCACCCGTGCCAAGCGGTGTGTATCTGGTGGTGGCCGTCGGTCAGCGCGGTGAGGGCACGGCGTACGGCAAAGTGGCGGTCATCCGATGACGTCGGCTTCAAAGGTTTTTGACGGAATCGGGGCGGAACCCGGACCTGTCGTACCGGGTTGACACCGCCCTTTTTCCGGGGGCCCGACCGATGGGGTGGTTCCACGGAAAGTTCACCGGAGGGTGTTTGATCGGGACGGACGATCTTTCTAGTTTTCCTGTCTCGATGACATGGTGACCGTAGCTCAGCCGGTTAGAGCGCCAGGTTGTGGCCCTGGAGGTCGGGGGTTCGAATCCCCTCGGTCACCCTCCGATCCGGCACGTCAAAGTCCGGTGTGGAGTGCCATACAGGCGCTGTGTGTCTGATCTGGTTACCCGGTTTCTTTACCTGCCGCGTTCGTCTAGGGGTCTAGGACGCCGGCCTTTCACGCCGGTAACACGGGTTCGAATCCCGTACGCGGTACGAGCGCCCTGGAACGGTTCGGTTCCGGGGCGCTTTTTTTGTCGGTTCCGTCCCAAAAAGAGAACGGTATCCGATTTGGTCATCCCCCTGTGTACACCGAACGTGGTGGATACGCCGGCCCTGTGGGGCCGAAAGCGGGCTTCAGGGAATCAAATCGGGATCCGTCATGAAAAAACTGGGACAAGGGCTGGCATGGACGTGTTATGCCACGGAAGCCTCGCTCGTGTGGAAGCCGGCCGGGCGCCGGACGGTGATGATGCGGCTGGCGAAGGAACGCCCCTCCTTGCTCGTACGCCCCGTCCGCTGGAAAGAAGCAACCCGCGAGGCCATGCTGGCGTGGCAGGGTGTTCGTCACGCGTTGCGCGTGTTTCGGCTCTCGGATGCGCTGGTAGCTGGCTATCGGCTGGATGGAGCGACGATCCGGCAAGAGCGGGTCGTCCCCCTCGGGGTATTGCTGACGGAGGGCCATGACCCGCACGCGATCGCGAGCGCCTACGTCGATGCGGTACACGCCGGCTGGCAGGCGGGCTTCAGCCCGTTGCGCTTCGACCTGACGTCCACGCACGGCCTGGATGCCCGGAACCGGGTGGTGCTCTTCGACCTCGGATGCCTGAGTTTCGACCGGAGCCGTGTGGAGGAGGCCCTTCGGGCACAGCCGTGGAACGATCCGGCGGTCTGGCCGACCCACCTGGCTTCCACGCTCCGGGAACGTCTCGCCGCGACCATGAGCCGCGAACTGACCACCACGGCCCTCGAAAGGCTCTGGCAGGACGCGACGACAACGGTTCCTCCGCTGGAACTCCTTCGCCCGGAGAAGGCCGGGCCGAGGGAAGGTCAGGACGCACGCGGTCGGCAGCCGAAGGCCCGTGTATCGCTTTGAGACGTGCGCCCCTTCTGCATCGCACTTCGAGAGGACGCCATCGGCATAATCAGCCCAGACCGTGTGGATTCTTGTTTCAATGAGGGACTGGCATTGCCTTTGACGAAGGGATAAGCAGACCGATCACCCCAACCAACGATTCATCGTTTATGTTTTCTCTTAGTCTCTTCAGCGTATTTATCACCGGGCTGGTTGCTTTGGGTGTGACCCTGATTCTGTTGCCACCCTTCCGCCGGTTCGCACATGCGCATCAGTGGCTCGATGAGCCGGATGGGAAGCGTAAGATTCACACGGAGAGCATTCCACGCGTGGGAGGGCTGGCCATCTGGTTCGGGGTGGTGGCGGCGCTGGCCATCAACCGAATCATGTCGCCGGAAGTATTCGGCATGGCGCCGGGACCGTCTGCTTCGTCGCTGCTCTACCTCCTGGCCGGGGCGTCGGTGGCCATCCTGACGGGTGTACTGGATGACATCTATCAGATCCGTGCCCGGCACAAACTGCTCGGACAGTTTTTCAGCGTGTTTCCCATCCTGCTGTGCCCCGAGGTCGTCGCAGGGGTGGCGGCGTTGCTGGGGGGCGGTCAGCTGGCGACGCTCCTGGCGTATCCGCTCATACTGGGCTGGGGCATCTTCATGATGAATGCGTTCAACCTGATCGACGGTATGGATGGGCTGGCCGGCGGGGTCGGGTTTATCGCGGTGGCTTTTCTCCTGATGATGGGGGGCCTGCCGGTTCCGGTGGTCGTGGTCTGCCTCGCCCTGATGGGAGGGCTGCTGGCCTTCCTGCGACATAACCTGCCTCCGGCCCGGGTCTTCATGGGGGACGCGGGGAGCCTGATGATTGGCTATGTGCTGGCGATGCTCGGGTTGCTTTCGCTGGCGGCCGATCCCACGTGGCCGCGTGCGCTGGGGATCTGGACTATCCTGGCGATCCCGCTGCTGGATGCCACGATGACGATCGTGCGTCGCCTGGCCCGTCGCCGTGATCCGTTTGCTCCGGACCGGGAGCACCTGCACCACCGTGTGCTGGCCCGGATGTTCGGTCATCAGGGGCGGGCGGTCGTCGTCTTCTACATGCTGGGTCTGGGGCTCGGCTTCTACGCACTGTTTCTGCAGCAGTGGAGTACGCCTGTGGCGGTCGTCCTCTTCGGAGGCATCGTGGGGGTGGGCCTGCTGCTGGTCCGCGAACTGGGCTACTTCGACCGGGAGTCCTATCGGAAGGTGTCGGGTTGTGCTACGGGGAGGACGATGCCCCGAAAAGGAGTCCGGAAAGAGGTGCTTCACATGCGTGGTATCGTGCGGGAGCCGATCCGTCCCGGGTCGCCGGCCACATGAATCCTGAGCGCCTTCTTCCAGGCGACGGTGGCCGGGAGGGAGGCTACTCCTTCGTCTCCCTGCCTGGCAGGTGAGGAGGGGGCAGACGTTTCAACAACAGAGCACTTCGGAGCACGATGATGAGCAGCAAGGGGAAAATCGCAGTCGGGAAGTCCTGGGGCCAGTCGCTCAGTACGGCGATCACCATGAACAGGGTCAGTGCGAAGGTAAAGGCGAAGTATGGCCGGAGCCAAGAGCGCCCTCCTCGAAGCAGGGCCACAGCGGCCAGGGCATGGGTGGGCAGGGCCCACAGCACGTTGGCGTTCCATGTGGTCACATGGTGTTCGGTGCCGAGCCACATGAACAGCAAGAAGAACCCGACCAGACCGATCAGGCCAAAGAGGAGCGCGTCGGCCCTGTAGTTGTGCGAAACCGGGGTCGACCTCGGCCGCAGGGACGTCACGGCGACCGCCACGAAGAGCAGGCTGAACAGCCACAGGGGCACATTGGGTGCAGGTGCTGGACGCCGGTAGCCGGGTACGGCCAGCAACGTATCCTTCCGGAGTACCAGCGGCGTCGTTTCGCCATCACGTACCAGGTGCGCTTCATCGAACGCCGCCATCAGGTAATCGGGGAGAAAGACGACTTGCTCCGGGGTCGGGATGCGGTCCGTCGGGATGCCCAGGAGCAGGTCGATGCCCAGGTCGAGCCACGGTCGGTCGGCCAGGTAGGGGTCCAGGAGGCGTCGGAAGCTCTGTCGGGGGGCGGGCTCCCCGGAGAACTGAAGCACGGGCCCCAGCGTCCGAGCCAGCACGTCGCGTGGGCGCGTAGAGCAGTTGTCGTACAGGAAGTCGTACCGGTAGGTGCGGTTCTCCGGCCGCGCATTATGGCGTAAGGCGGCATAGACGGCCCGCGTCTCGTGAGGCGCAAGGGCGAGGATCTGTTCGATGACCGGGCGTCCTTCGAGGCGGCTCCCCCGCAGGGTGGCTCGTAGCGGGACGACGGAGAGGTAATAATCGAGTTTGCCGTATACGAAACGGGGGATGAACAGCGGGTCCCGGAAGTCGAACGTCCCGTAGTTGAAGACGGCATCGAAACCGGTCATCGGATCGTGGACGCGGAGTGCGCTGTGCCCGAAGGCGGAATACACCGCATCGCCGGGCAGGATCGTCAACAGGGAGAGGCGGGCTTCGGCCGACAGGGTGTCGGGCAACTGGGCCGAGGCGGTCGCCGTCGTCAGAAGCAGGGAAAGCAGGAGTGAGAGGCGGTGCATGACGTGCCGGGACGAAGGACCGTTGGACGGGATGCGAGCCGCCGTATTGTATGCATTCTTCAAAACGAAAGCCGTGAAATATTGCTAGCTTCGTCGGTGTCGATCCCTAACGCGTATGGTCTGAACGTGAACCGACGGGAAACGTGAACCGACGGGAACGAGGCAGGGCAGTCCTGGAGGCCCTCCGGAAGGTGATCCCCCGGCCGGAGACGGAACTCCATTACGAGAACCCGTATCAGCTTATCGTTGCGGTCATTCTGTCCGCGCAATGTACGGACGAGCGCGTCAACAAGGTGACGCCGGCGCTGTTCGAAGCGTTTCCTTCGTTCGAGGCCCTGGCCGGGGCCACGCCCGAGCAGGTGTACCCCTACATCCGTTCGATCTCGTATCCGAACAACAAGGCCCGCCACCTCGTCGGTATGGCCCGGATGGTCCGCGACGAGTACGGTGGCACGTTGCCGCGCACGATCAACGAGCTGCAGAAACTGCCTGGCGTGGGCCGGAAGACGGCGCAGGTCGTTGCCTCGGTGGCCTTCGACAGCGACGAGGCGCTCCCGGTGGACACGCACGTCTACCGCGTGGCGCACCGGATCGGGCTGGTGACGGACGAGGCGGATACCCCGTTGAAGGTCGAACGGCAACTCAAACGGATCCTGCCGAAGGAGGCATGGGGCGAAGCCCATCACCTGCTGATCCTCCACGGGCGCTACACCTGTACCGCGCGTAATCCCCGCTGCTCGGCCTGTCCGATCACCCGATACTGCCGCTATTACGAGCGCCTCCAGAAACTTCCACCGCCTCTGGCGGGGCTCGACCCTAAGCAGGGAGCCTATTTCTGCAAAACCTGTAAGCACTACTTCGATCACCCGGTTCTTCGGACGGACCGCTATGGGGTCGAGCAGATCGCCTGTCCGCATTGCGGCTCGATGAACGTCTTCGCTTCGCGGACCGGGGCGACGACGAAACGCGTCAAGGACTATCGTATTTAAGACCGAACTTTCTCCAGCAGGCCCGACCATGAACGACCGCCAGCGCCACCTGTTGATCATCCTGGACGGATACGGCATTGCCGAAGACCCCTCCGTCAGTGCCGTCGACCAGGCCAATACCCCGTTCCTCGATCATCTCTTTGCGACGTACCCGCATGCCACGCTGGAAGCCTCCGGGTTGGCGGTCGGCTTGCCCGAAGGGCAAATGGGCAACTCGGAGGTCGGGCACATGAACCTCGGCGCCGGGCGGGTCGTGTACCAGGAGATCACCCGGATCGACAAAGCCATCGCGGACGGCGACTTCTTTGAGAACGAGGTCCTCAAGGCCGCCGCTCGCCACGCCCGCGAGCAGGGAGGAACGCTGCATCTGTTCGGGTTGCTTTCCGATGGCGGCGTCCATTCCCACATCAACCACGTCTTTGCGCTGCTCGAGCTGGCTCGCCGGGAAGGTCTCGCGAAGGACCAGGTGTGCCTGCATGCGTTCATGGACGGACGGGACACCGACCCGCATGGGGGGCTGGGTTACATGCTTCAGTTCCTCGAGCAAGCCGAAGCCCTCGGAGTGGGGCGGGTCGGCAGCATCATCGGGCGGTATTACGCGATGGACCGGGATCGTCGCTGGCAACGTACCCGGCTCGCCTACGACCTGATCGTCTACGGCGAAGGCGAGGGATTCTCGGACCCCGTCGAAGCCATCCAGGCCAGCTACGACGAGGGCGTGACCGATGAGTTCATCCGTCCCCGTCGCATCGACCATGCCGAGGGCCGGAGCACCCTCGTCCGGGATGGGGATGCCATCGTCTTTTTCAACTTCCGTGCGGACCGGGCGCGGCAACTCACGCGGGCGTTCGTGCAGCCGGACTTCGAGGCGTGGGTCCGTGCCGAGAACGAAGCCGCCGGCATCTCGCCGGAGGACAAAGAAAAACAGCCGTTTTCCGTCGTTCGTTTTTCGAATCTCTACTTCGCCACGTTCACCCCGTACGACGAAGAGCTCGACCTGCCCGTTGCCTTCCCGAAAGTCAACCTGACCCATACGCTCGGTGAAGTGATTGCTGAGCGGGGGGGGCGTCAGCTCCGGGCCGCCGAGACGGAAAAGTATCCGCACGTCACGTACTTCTTCAGCGGCGGGCGTGAGGAGCCGTTCGAGCGGGAGGAGCGTATCCTCGTTCCGTCCCCGAAGGTGCCCACGTACGACCTGAAGCCCGAGATGAGTGCCCCGGAACTGGCGGAACGGGTGGCCGAGGCGCTTTCGAAGGAAGCCTACAATCTGGTCGTGCTCAATTTCGCCAACCCGGACATGGTGGGGCACACCGGTGTTTTCGAGGCGGCCGTGAAAGCCGTCGAGGCCGTGGATGCTGCGACGAAGAAGGTGGTCGAGGCAGCGCGGGCCAACGGGTACAGTATCACCATCCTGGCGGACCACGGGAATGCGGACAAAATGCGCAACCCGGACGGAACGCCCCATACGGCGCATACGACCGCGCTGGTGCCGCACCTGATCATCAAAGACGGCTTCGAGGGGCCGATCCGGCATGGCAAGCTGGGGGATGTGGCGCCGACCATCCTGACCCTGCTCGGCGAACCCGTGCCGCCCGAGATGACGGGCGATGTGCTCGTCGATGCTCACGTGACCGTTGACTGAGCCGGTCGCGCCGGACATCGGGGTCGAGATCGTTACCCCTGGTCCTTGTGTGGCAGGGGGCCATGCCGTACATTCGTAGAGCGAGGATCGTTTCAGGCAGTTCTTCCCCTCGCATCACGGTATTGCTCCTCTGATCAATCTCTGGGTTATGGCTCTTCTAGATGTGATGCGACTCCGCAAGGCCGGGACGCGCGTGGTGATGATTGGCGGTGTTTCCCTGGGGCTGTCTCCGGTGCCGGGTGCAGGCCCTGCACTTCCGCCTGCTGTGGAATCATCCACTTCGGGTGTTTCCTGGTACCACAGACCGGCGCCGGCCGGACTTACGGTGTTGCCCAATGGCTGGCCGCTCCGACCGGCCTCCGCGTCAGCCCTGCGCGGGACGGGCGTCGTGTTCACCGAGGTTACCGGTACCGGTAACCCGGTCGGGTTCATCGACACCGGTAACTATCAGGCCGACCCCGCTTTCGTGGACATCGACGATGACGGCGACCTGGATCTGTTCGTCGGGGTGGGAGGGGGCATCGGGGATGATGCGACCAACGGCAAGGTGCGCTTCTTCGAGAACACGGGCGGGGCCGCCAGTCCGGCCTTTGTGGAGCGGACTGGCAGTGCGAATCCCTTCGACCCGCTCGATCTGGGTGAACAGGCCCACCCTGCCTTCGTCGACATGGACGGTGATGGGGATTTCGATGTTGCCTTCGGGGTGTACGAAGGAACGTTCGAGTACTTCGAGAACAAAGGATCGGCGTCGGCCCCGGCTTTCCAGCGGCGGACCGGCTCGCTGAACCCGCTCGATGGACTCTCCGTCGGCAGCCATGCCACCCCGACGTTCATCGACATCGACAACGATGGGGACCTAGACCTGTTTTCGGGTACCGACGGCAATTTCAGCATCGGGGCCGGACAGATCCATTTCTTCGAAAATACGGG
>CAZKFR010000029.1:9859-41292 GCA_964552015.1 uncultured Rhodothermaceae bacterium
GAGTGCCGGCAGCCCGGCGTTCGTGGAGCGGACCGGCACCGACAACCCGCTGAGCTTCGTCGATGTGGGTAACCGGAGCGACCCGGCCTTCGTCGACTGCGACCACGACGGGGATTTCGACCTGTTCGTCGGGGAGTTTTACGGTGGCGGCAGCTCGGGAGGAGCGACGCTGTTTTACTTCGAGAATACGGGGAGTGCCGGCAGCCCGGCGTTCGTGGAGCGGACCGGCACCGACAACCCGCTGAGCCTCGTCGACGTGGATTTCAGCAGCACCCCGGCCTTTGCCGACCTGGATGCGGATGCGGATGACGATGCCTTCGTGGGGCACGGTCGCGGCGCCATCGAGTATTTCCGCAACGATGGCGAACCGTCGTTGCCGGTGGAACTGACGCAGTTGACAGCTCTCGTGGAGGAAGCGGGCGTCCTCCTGCGCTGGCAGACCTCCTCCGAGACCAACAATGCTGGCTTCGAAGTGCAGCACCGGTCCGGTGCGGACTGGCAGGCGCTCGGCTTCGTCGAAGGGCAGGGGACCTCGACGGTGGCGCACACCTACAGGTACCGGGCCGAGGGGTTGCCTCCGGGCCGTCATCACTTCCGGCTCAAACAGGTTGACTTCGACGGGAACGTGGCGTTTAGCCCCGAAGTGGAGGTCGTTCTGGAACTGGCCGGGGCTTACGAGATCACCCCGGCCTTTCCGAACCCCTTCAACCCGCAGGCTCGCTTCACGCTCACCGTCAAGCAGCGGCAGGACGTGCGCGTGGTGCTCTATGATGTACTGGGACGCGCCGTAAAAACGCTCTTCGAAGGACCCGTCTCGGCCGAGGAGGCACGGCAGATCATCATCGACGGTGCCGACTTGCCCAGCGGGGTGTATCTGTACGAAGTGCAGGGGCAGACCTTCCGAGAGGTTCACTCGGTGATGCTTGTCAAATGAATCGCCCCGGCGACCTTCCTCGGCGTCGCATTCGTTTCCCCTGACGCGAAGGTTTTCATTCCGGGTCGATCCCGTGCGGAAAGGCCATGGAACGCAATCGACGCAGTGAGGACCCGCGAGGTAAGACGTGCAACCTAGGCCCTACCGGGGCCGGATGGTGGCCGGGAACGGCCTCGCCTTCCGGCCTGGTCCTGACGGTGCTGGCCGGAGGCATGGTGGGGAGCGGACCGGCTCTCGCGCAGCCGCATGCCCCGGAGCCCTGGTACCGACCGAATGAATTCGTGCGTGCCCGGCTCGGTATGCTCGCCCGGGCGGGACACGCCCGACCGCTCCTGTCGTTGCCCGTCTTCGAGGACCGGAACAACAACTTCGGGCTGGCGGACGTTGGAGGGCGGTCGGTGCCCCGTCCGGCCGATCTCGATGGGGACGGCGACCTGGATTTGCTCGTCGGGGAGGAAGGCGGGAATCTGGTTTATTTCGAGAATACGGGCAGTGCCGCCACGCCGGCTTTCGCGGGGGCCTCGACCAACCCCTTCGGGCTGACTGCCGTGGGGGCGTTGAGCGCTCCCGCCTTTGCCGACATCGACGATGACGGGGACCTCGATCTCTTCGTCGGCGATGACTACGGGGACACGTTTTATTTCGAGAACACCGGTTCGTCCGTCGCGCCTGCCTTCGCAGCCGCCCAGTTCAATCCGTTCGGCCTGGCCAACACGGGAGGCTTTTCCAGTGTGCCCGCCTTGGCCGACCTCGATGACGACGGGGATCTGGATGCCATCCTCGGCGAAGGGTACGGCTTCTTCAACTATTTCGAGAACACCGGTACTCAGACGGCGCCGGCCTTCCTCGAGCGTACCGGATCGGACAATCCGCTGGATGGACTCAACACGTCGACGTACAGCACGCCCTACTTCGTAGACATCGACGCGGATGGGGATCTGGATCTGTTTTCGGGCTGGTTTCTCGGAGAGATTATTTACTACGAGAATCAGGGCACGGCTTCTGTTCCGGTCTTTGGCAGTGGCATCACCGACTACGTTGGTCTGCAGGACGTCGGGTACTGGAGTGCTCCCGCGCTGGTCGATATCGACGCCGACGGCGACCTGGATGCTTTCGTAGGCGAGAAACTGGGGTTCCTGCGCTATTTTGAGAATACGGGCAGTGTCGACAGTCCTTCCTTCGTGATCGAGAACCCGAATCCCCTCGTGCTGGCCGACGTGGGGCAACGAGCGGCACCGGTGTTCGTCGACCTCGATGATGACGGGGACCTGGATGCCCTCGTGGGCGAGAACGGCCCTTCGACCGGGATCTCCAGCGTGGCCTATTTTTACGAGAACACGGGGACGAGTTCGGTGCCTGCGTTCGGGGAGGCCCTTATGAATCCGTTCGGGCTGGCCGGGATGGGGTTCGAGGCCACCCCGGCCTTTGCGGATCTCGATGGCGACGGGGATGCCGACTTGCTGACCGGCGAGCGCAGCGGCCGGTTCTTCTTCTTCGAGAACACCGGCACGTCGCTGGCGCCGGCCTTTGCGGCGCGGGTGATCAATCCGTTTGGTTGTGCTCCCGCGGGGGTGAGTCGTACGGCCCCCGCGCTCGTCGATATCGATGCGGACGGGGACTTCGATGTGTTTTTCGGGGCGGAAGATGGGGTGGTACGCTTCTTCGAGAATACCGGCGATGCCCTGAACCCGGCCTGCGGTACGCAGATGGACGCTCCATTCGGGATCACGGGAGGGCCGCCCTATGGCAAGCCGGCTTTCGTCGACGTGGACCTGGATGGAGATGCCGATCTGTTTGTGGGTGGAAGTGATGGGACCGTGACGTTTTTCGAGAACACCGGCGATGCGATGAGCCCCGCCTTTGTCCGGCGCGACGGTACGGACAACCCGCTTGCCGGCGTGGTCGTGGACGGCATGGCCGCCCCAGCGTTCATCGATGGGGAGGGTGATGGTGATCCGGACGTGTTCGTCGGGGATGCCGAAGGGACGCTCAAGTATTATCACAACACCGAAGAAGCCGCCCTGGCCCTGATCCTGTTCCCCCTGGACCCACCGGTGATCATTCCGGCTGAGGGCGGAAGCTTCGATTGGCACGTTGAGGTGACGAACACGACCGAGATGACACTCACGCGGGATCTCTGGGTGGAGATCACGCAGGAGGAACAGGGGGTGCGCGTCGTTCGGGGGCCGCTGGGGCTCTCGCTCGCACCCGGCGAGACGCTGGCGTTGAGTCTGACGCAGCAGGTGCCGGGTGATGCGCCGGAAGGGGCTTACCGGTACACCGTGAAGGTCGGGACACTCCGGTTAGCCGTGGAGTCGTCGGCCACGTTCGGTTTCAGCAAGGCGGCCGGCAGTATCATCCCGTCGGTCTGGGGCTGGGGGCTGGACGTGGCCCTGGGCACGGAGGAAGCCGGTTCTGCCGTCATGCTCCCTGCGAGGCCGACGCTGGATCAGAATTACCCCAATCCGTTCCGGCAAAGCACCGACCTGACCTTCGAACTGCCTGAAGGCGACCACATCCGGCTCGCTGTGTACGATGTCCAGGGCCGGCAGGTGGGGGTCCTGTTCGAAGGATGGCAGGCGCCCGGGCACCACACCGTGCGATGGGATGCGGGAACGTTGCCCAGTGGCATCTATTTCTATCGTCTTACGGGCCGTCGGCATACCCTCGTGCGGTCGATGCTGCTCGTGCGGTAACAGCCAGACCGGCAGTCCGGTAGTTTTTCCAGTGGGTATTTCCGATGAACCAGCAGGCTCCCGCTCCGTTCAGTTGTACGTATACGGCCGAAGTGCCTGACATCCTGGCCTTCCTGGGGGGATCGCTGATCCTGACCACGTACCAGGCCGGCAAGGTGATTCTGCTCAGTCCCAGCGGAGAAAACCTCATTCAGCTGGCCCGTAACTTTCGGAAGCCGATGGGGATGGCCGTGGAGGGAAGCCGCCTCGCGCTGGCCACGCAGTACGAGGTGGTGTTGCTGGAGAGCGTCCCGGGTCTCGCTGCCGGGTATCCGAACAAGCCGGGCTACTATGACACCCTGTTCGTCCCGAGGGCCACGTACTGTACCGGGGAGATCGATCTGCACGACATGGCGTTTGGAACGGGGGGGCTGTGGGCGGTCAACACGCTGTTTTCCTGCCTGTGCCAGATCGATGAGCGCTATAGCTTTCGACCCCGGTGGCGGCCGCCGTTCGTCTCGGCCTGTGTCCCCGAGGATCGCTGTCATCTCAACGGGATGGCCATGGCCGACGGCGAGCCGGTGTACGTGACGGCCCTGGCGCGGACGGACACCCCGAAAGGCTGGCGCGCCCACCGCCTCGATGGGGGTGTGATCGTACATGTACCCACCGGGGAGGTCGTGCTTGAAGGCCTGGCCATGCCCCACTCGCCCCGCCTTGTCGAGGGACGACTTTTCTTCGTGACCTCGGCCGACGGGGCTCTGTGTGTGGCCGACCCGGCTTCGGGAACGTACGAGGTGGTGACCAGGGTGCCGGGGTTCGCCCGGGGCCTTGCAAGCTACGGCGAGTACCTGTTCGTAGGTCATTCCCGGATCCGGAAGAAGCACATGTTCGGGGATTTGCCCGTGGCCCAACGGGATCCCTGTGCCGGAATCACGGTGGTGCACCGACCCAGCGGGCGGGTGGCCGGCCTCATTCGCTACCATGCCTCGTGCGAGGAAATTTATGACGTCCATGTTCTGCCCGGCGTCCTGCGGCCAGGCATTCTGGGCCTCGAGCGGGGGCTCCACCAGCGGGCCCTCCACACCCCGGAGGGGTGCTACTGGGCACGTTCGGTGGACGAGGGGGCCGTGGCCTCGCGTACCTGAGACCGGTTATGGCTTCGTCGGACCTGTTGAGCGACCTGATGCGCCGGGCGCGTGCCTTGCACCGTGAAGGGCGTCTGGCCGAAGCCCGAGCACGCTATCGGACCATCCTGCGTCTGGCTCCCGGACATCCGGCGGTGCTGCATCTGCTCGGTGTGGTGGCTTTTCAGGAAGGTGCCTTCGAGGAGTCGGAGCGCCTGATCCGCGAAGCCATTGCCGGGCGGGATGACGTGCCGGCGTTTTTCAACAACCTGGGCAACACGCTGGTGGCCCTGGGCCGGTTCGAGGAGGCCGAAAGAGCGTTTCGGAGAGCGCTGTCGCTCAAAGAGAATTACGCCGGGGCGCGGTATAACCTGGGTAATCTCTTAAAGCGTGACGGGAGGTTGGAGGAAGCGCTCGTGCATCTGCGCCGGGCCTGTACGCTGAACCCGGACCATGCAGATGCCGTCTGCTCGCTGGCTCAGGTGCTCTTCCAGACGGGGGCGATCCGCGAGGCCGAGGAGGGTCTGCGGCGTGCCCTGCGCCGGCGTCCCGACGGGGTGCTGTGGTACGAACTGGGAAACCAGTATCGGTTGACGGGTCGTCATGAGGAGGCCATCGAAGCGTTCCGCGAAGCGGTGAGGTGCCGGCCGGATCTGGTAGCAGGATATATCAACCTGAGCGCTCTGTATCAGATGCGAGGCCAGGACGAGGCAGCGCTGGCCGCCGTTCGGAAAGCCCTGGCTCTGGATCCGGATTCGCCGCAGGCTCACTTCAACCTGGGCCAGCTTCTGGAGGGCCGTAACAATCTGGAAGCCGCACGGGTTCATTATGAGCGGGCCCTGGAGCGAGCGCCCGACGTTGCGGCACGGGTGTGCTTCCACCTGGCCTTCCTCGTACGGCGCATGTGCGACTGGGACGGCTATGCCGAGCGAACGACTGATCTGGTGAAGCAGACGGAGCGCCTCCTCGAAAGCCCGATGTCCGGTTCGCTCCCGCTGCTGACGCTCAACCTGTATCCGATCCCCGATCGCCTGCGGGCCCGTGCGGCGCAGCGACAGGCCCAGGAATATGACGCAGCGACGGCTCCGCTGCGTGCGGCTTGTGCCTTCGTGCACACCCGGAAAGCGCCCGTACGCCTTCGCATCGGCTATGTGTCACCGGATTTCCGGCGGCATGCCGTGGGAACAGTGATCCATCGCCTGTTCGAGCATCACGATCGGGATCAGGTGGAGGTCTTTGCCTACGCGCTCGTGCACGTGGACGACGCGTTCAACCAGGCCGTCCGGGCGGGCTGCGATACCTACCGCGATGTCTCTCGCCTGAGCGATCGTCAGGTCGCCCGGGCCATCCACGCCGATGGCATCCATGTGCTGGTCGATCTGGCGGGGTATACCACATACGCCCGGCCGACGGTGTTCGCCCTGCGTCCGTCGCCTGTGCAGGTGCACTACCTGGGGTATCTGGATACGATGGGAGCCCCGTTCCTTCCGTATGTTCTGGCGGACCGGACGGCGCTGCCGCCGGACCTGGCGGCAGCCTATACCGAGGCGGTGGTGTACCTGCCGGAGGCATTCGTCGCAGGGTCACCACTTCCGGTAAGCGACGAACCGATGACCCGCACCGCGTATGGACTGCCGGAGGAAGCGTTTGTCTATGCCAGCTTCAACAGCCCGCACAAACTCGACCCTTCCTGTTTCAGGGCATGGATGACGTTGCTGCGGCGCGTTCCGGAGGCCGTACTCTGGCTCTATGACGGCGATCATGGCGCCGTCCGGCAAAACCTCCGGCGGGAAGCGCGGCAGCACGGCGTCGACCCGGCGCGGTTGATTTTTGCCGGTAAAATGCCGCTGGAACGCTACCTGGCGCGGTATCGACTGGCCGACCTGTTCCTGGATACGTTCGCTTACAACGCCGGGGCCACCGCCATCGGGGCGCTCTGGGCCGGCTTGCCCGTTCTGACCCTGCCCGGTACCCGGTTCTTCAGCCGGATGGGGGCCAGTATCGTTCAGGCCGCCCGGTTGCCCGAGCTCGTTGCTACCTCCGAGGCCGACTATCTGGACCGCGCCGCGACGCTGGCACGGGACCGGTCCGTACTCCGCCAACTTCGCGAACGGTTGCGCGTCGCCCGGGACACGGCGCCGCTGTTCGATCTGCCGGCCCTCGCGCGTAAGCTGGAGCGGGCCTACTGGCAGATGTGGCACACGTACGAGGCCGGACACTCTCCCCGGACATTCGACGTAGCCGGCGGATGAGGCAGCCCTGAAGGGTCAGCGGATGCTCAACTCGAACGGGAGACGCGCCTGAGGAATGCGGTGGTCTGCCAGGAGATCGTGCAGGAGGCGGAGATGGTTCCGAAGTTGCCGCTCCGCCGAGGTGATGCCGACCTGATCCCAGAGGGAGGCGATGCGGACCTGCAACTGGGCATTGAGTTCCTCGATGAGCGTCCGGGGGCGCGGCAATTCGCGCAGTCGGAACGATCCGGGTGCCAGCCCGGCTCGCTCGGCGGCCAGGTCGATGGCCGTCTCCAGTCCGCCCATCACATCCACGAGTCCATGACGCAGTGCATCGATGCCGGTCCACACGCGTCCCTCGGCGAGGTGGGCTACCTGCTCGACCGTCAGATGGCGTCCCTCCGCTACGCGACGCAGGAACGTTGCATAGGTGCTGTCGGTGCTGCGTTCGAGCAGACGGCGTTCGGCCGGTGTGAGGGCGCGCAGGCCGGAGAGCATGTCTGCGAACGGGCTGGAGCGGACAACGTCGGTCGTGATGCCCAGTTTCTCTTGAAGGAAGGGCGCGGCATTGATGAACAGGCTGAATACGCCGATGGAGCCGGTCAGGGTGAGCGGATCTGCCACGATGGTATCCGCCGCGGTGGCCATCCAGTACCCTCCGGAAGCAGCCACTCCGCCCATCGATACGATGACGGGCTTGGCCTGAGCCGTCAGCTCGATGGCCCGACGCATGGCATCGGCCGCCGGTGCGAGTCCTCCCGGCGAGTCGATCCGCACGACGACGGCCCGTACCCGTTCGGTATCTCGTGCCTCCTGCATGGCCCTGACGAACGTTCGGGTGCCCAGCGTCTGGCCGCCATAGAGCGGGTTCGGGTCGCGTCCACCGTCGCCTTCCACCTGGGGGCCCAGAGCGTAGACGACCGCGATCTCGGCTTCACGGCCCCGGTAGCCTGCCTGCACGTCCGGCAGGCGCAGGTAGTCCGCCAGCGACGTCACCGGAAGCCGTTCGTCGTCCGCTCGGCCCAGGCGACGCCGCAGGAGCGCCCGAATCTCGTCTTCATACGCCAGCCCATCGAGCAATCCGGCGCGGGCGGCCTGGTCGGCCGAGAAGAGGGCCTCCTGCCCGGCCAGCTCCTTCAACGCCTCGACGGAAAGGCCCCGCTGTTCTGCCACGAAGGGGTAGAAGGTCGATTCGATGGAAGCCAGGATGGACGAGAGCTGTTCCTCACTCTCGGGCGAAAAGTCGGTACGCAGGAACGGTTCGACGGCGTTCTTGTAGCGCCCGGCGCGAATGACCTGAGGTTCGATCTCCAGCCGGTCCAGGAGGTTTTTGAAGAACGTAGCTTGAAGGTAGAACCCGTTGAATTCGAAGAGTCCCTCCGGAGGGCCAAAGAGACTGTCCGCCGTCGCGGCGATGTAGTAGTCGGCTTCCGTGAAGCCGGCGGCTGCCAGGCTGGCCACCACGAACTTTCCGGATCGTTTGAAGTCGATCAGGGCCTCGACCAACTCCTGGCGAGCGGCCCAGGAGGCCTGCAGAGGGCCGACCTGAAGCCAGATGCCTTCGATGCGGTCGTCGCCGGCGGCATGGCGGAGTACGTGGCGGAGATCGTGCAGGTCTGCCCTCGGCTCTTCACCGACGAGCCGCATGAAGGGGTCGCCGGACACACGCTCGGGCAGGGTACCCTGCAGGGGGAGGACGAGAACCGAACCCGAGGGGATGTGGGGAGGCTGTCCCGAGGTCGTCATCAACCCGATCAGGATGATCAGGGAGAAAAAAAAGAGGATGCCGAAGGCTATCAGCGTACCGAGGGTGCTGGCCAGGAGCGTCGAGAAAAAGCGCATCGGATGGCTATCGGGTAGATCTTGGGATGAACAGGCGTTGAAAAAAAAGAAGGACTTGCTTCGTCGTGAAACGAAAGCAAGCTCTCTCGGTCAGACGCAATCAACGCGCGATCCGGTCGATGTATCCCTGACGTGGAAAACTGGATCGCACCTCGAGGTTGTGGCTTTCGTACGTTCCACGGAGGACCCTGATGGATGCGGTCCTGCAATATGAAATCCCTTACCTGCATCCCCTGGCCGTGCATTTCCCGCTGGGGCTGATTCCGCTGGGGGCCCTGGCGGTGCTGGTCTGGCTGGTGCGGGGCGGGGTATTCTGGCAGCGATGCGCGTTGCTGCTGTATACGGCCGGTATGGCGGGCTCGCTGTTCGCTTACGTTACCGGGGATGCACTGGAAGAAGCCGTCGAAGGGACGGCGGTGGTGGAGGAGCTGGTCGAGTTGCACGAACAGATGGCACTCTACACCCTGATTGCCACGGGCCTGACGCTGCTCGGCCTTATCGGCTACGTTGTCTGGCATCGTTACCGGCCCATTGCGCGGCCGCACGGGGATCCTCTTTTGCTGCGTGGGATCATGGGGTTGCTGGCGCTGCTGTCTGCCGTCCTCGTGATGTGGACCGGGCATATCGGAGGGGTGATGGTCTGGGGCATCCTGCGGTGATCGTGCCGCCGCGGGCGAAGGATCCTTCGGATCGTACACGATGGTGGACAACCTGGCCGTTTTCGGCCGTGTGGATCAACGCCGGGTAGCACGTAGGTGGTATCCCGAAAACCGGTCAAACAGGCCTTCCAGGTCGCGGACAGGGCTATTGCGTGCTCGAAAGACCTCGCTCGGAACGTGCATGGCATGGTCTTGGGCTGGCACGGGAGCGAACCCCGGTGCCTGGTCCAGGAACCAAACGGAGAAGTGCCATGAACCGAGTCCTACGAACCCCCCTTGCCGGTCTGATGGTGTCCGCATGTTTGATGCTGGGGCTGTCGTTGCCGGCAACCAGCCAGGCGCAGGCCCGGGAGGGCGGCCGGGGTCGCACCAGCGGCAGCGTACAGACCGATCCCCGCCCGTCCGGGTCCACCAGGTCCCGTGAGGATAAAGCCGGAGCACGCAAAGGACGGAAGGAACGCGCGGGCCGCGATGACCACGGGCGCCGTTCGAAGGAAACGCGGAAGAAGGTTGAGAAGCGTGAACGGCATCGTGATCATGATGCGCAACGTCGCATCGTCATCAAGGAAAAGAAACGCTACGATCGTCCGGAGCCTGGGCATCACTATCGTCCGGGCTACGGTCCGAAACATCGGCCTCATCACCATCCCGTCCACATCCGAGTCGACGTGCACTGGCCCTGGGAGGCGCGTTATAAGCGTATGTGGCGACCCCGGTACCGGTATCGTCAGGTAGTGCATCTCGACGTACGCTGGGGACGGCGGTACCGCCAGTCTCGGATCGAAGTACAGACGTATTACCGGCATGAAGTGCGGTATGCCACGTCGCGTTACGCCGTGGTCGATCTGACCATCGAGGAGGTAGAGCTCTTCCATAACGGAAGGTTTATCGGCGGTGTCCACCACATTCCGAACCGGCTGCGTCATCTGACGGCACGGATCTATCGTGACGGGCGTGTATCCTTCGACCGGGACGTCTTTATCGTTGGAGATCCGTCGGTTGGCTTTGAGATGATCGCCGCGAGCGAGCACCGGGGCTTCGTCCTGGATACCTATGGCCCGGCCTATGAGGTGGGGCGTCTCGATCTGCGCCGGGGCCGCGTGCATCGCGTGGATCGCAGTCGTCTGTTCGACCCCTATGCCTTCGATGGCTGGGTGCCGGTGTCGTTGTTGCCGGAGGATCCGTCCTGGCTCTATGATTACGGACCGGGCGCCATCAGCGCGTATGAGGATGACTACGACTACTACGGGTATCAGGCGCCGGAGCCTGGCGTGTCGCTCGAGGCAGGGCTCACGTTTCATAGGGAGAAGACGTCCCGACCTCATACCGGAAAGGAGCGGAGGTCGCTGGCTACCCGGTTCGGGGCCAGGGTGCAGGTGCAACAGGAGCGCGAGATACAGCGTCTGCGCTGAGTAACCTGTCCGAAAGGAGACGAGGCGTCGGCGGCAACCCGCCGGCGCCTCGTGCCGTTGGGTGGTTCGTGCAGGGACGTACCATCCCGAGGGGAGAGAAACCCGTGATGGAAAAAAGGGTAGGAGGGAGCGCCGCCGGGGACATCGAGCGTTCGATCGGGCGGTCGTGCCGATCAGGGCTCGTGTCCTGGCCCGGGAGGGCCGGGGCGCCAGGCCCATCGGACAAGGCTTTCTGTACGAGGTTAGGCCATGATGCGTACCCACGGAGCAACCAGCGACAAGACCGTGAAGCGGCTGTCCACGCGGGAGCGGGACATCCTCCGGCTCGTCGTGAAGCACTTCGTGCATACGGCCGGACCGGTGGGGTCCCGCAACCTCGCGACGTGTTATCCCCTCGGGCTGAGCCCGGCGTCCATCCGGAATACCATGAGCGAGCTGGAGGAGCGGGGCTATCTCGACCACCCCTATACCTCGGCCGGTCGCATTCCGACCGAACTGGGGTACCGTACCTTTGTGGATGAACTGATGGAGCCGGTCGCGTTACCGAACAACGTCCGGTACGTGATTCGCCGGCAACTGGGCGAGCGACCCGAAGATGCGGAAGAAGCATTTCGGATAGGTTCGCGGTTGCTCGGGGAATTCACTCGCCTCCTGGGCGTTGTCTTGAGCCCCCGCCTGGCAACCGGGGTCCTGGAACGACTCGAAGTGGTGCCGCTCTCCTCCGAGCGGGTCATGTTTGTCTTGAGCCTGCGGGGCGGCCTGATCCGGACGATGATCTTCCCACTGGGTACCGAGCGGTTGCTCCAGCGCGAAGAACTGGCGCGTATCGTTTCGATGCTGAATGAACGCCTGGCAGGTCTTACGCTGGAGGAAATTCGCCGAACGTGCGGACGGCGGATACAGGGGGTGCCGGAGGATCCCTCGGGTATCGTCCACCTCCTGGTCGAAGAGTCGGCCGACCTCTTCCGCGAGGTCGTGCAGGAGCGGAAAGTCGTCTACGGAGGGACCGGCAATCTGGTGGCGATGCCCGAGTTCAGCGCGCCCGAGGAAGTGCGCGGGTTGATGGAGATGCTGGAGAACGAGTCGGCCTTGCTTTATCTGCTCGAAGACGAGGACGCCACCACGGAGATGGACGTCGGGCGGGTTCATGTTCGGATAGGTAGTGAGAACCGACGGCCGGGGCTGCCGGAAGAACAGGTGCGCCGCTACTCCGTTGTCTCGGCCCGGTACCGCCTGGGGGATACGTTCGGCACGATCGGGGTCGTGGGGCCTACCCGCATGGATTACGAGCAGGTCGTGGCCTTCGTGGAGGCGGTGGCGCGGTATCTGTCCCACCCGTCCGACGTGACGTGAATCGGCAAGATCGAACACCTGGTAGATCAACATGGATGAAAACACACGGCATAACATAGCCGCCATGGACGCGGTCGCGGTGGACCCGGCTTCCTCGGAGCCGGCCGAAGAGAACCCGGTGGTGGAGGAGCCGGAGGCGCAGGCGGCGCTGGAACGGGCCCTGGCCGAGCTCTCGCAAACCCGGACCGAACTGGCGAAAACGCGGGAACAGTTGTTGCGCACGGCTGCGGACTTCCAGAACTATCGTCGCCGCGTCGAGCGTGAGCAGGGGCAATGGAAAAGCGCTGGGAAGGTGGAACTGGCCTGTTCCCTGCTGGACGTGGTCGACGACCTGGAGCGTACCTTGGAAGCGGCCGATGAGATGGCATCGCGTAAGCCACGAAGCCGGAAGGAGGCTTTCGGGGGACTCCGGAAGGGCGTCGAGCTCGTCTTTCAAAAGCTCATGCAGACGCTGGCCCGGGAAGGGATCGAGCGGATCGAAGCAGTAGGCACGCCGTTTGATGAGCATATGCACGAGGCGCTGATGCAACGGCCTGCCCCGGAAGGGGTGGAACCGGGAACCGTTGTGCAGGAACTTCAGCGCGGTTACCGCATGGGCGAGCGGGTCCTGCGTCACGCGCGCGTGATCGTGGCTTCCTGAGCCCGGGACCGCTTCAGATCACTACGACAAGACCAGACGGGTCATGCGAGACTATTACGAGATTCTGGGTGTCTCCCGGGAGGCTTCGCTGGAGGAGATCAAGAAGGCCTACCGGAAGCTGGCCCTGCAATACCATCCGGACCGCAACCCGGATGATCCTGCGGCCGAAGAGAAGTTCAAGGAAGCGGCCGAGGCCTATGAGGTGCTCTCCAATCCGGAGAAACGGCAGCGATATGACCGTTTCGGGCATGCCGGGGTACGCGGCAACGGAAACAGCGGGCCCGCTTTCCACGACATCAACGACATTTTCAGCGCCTTCAGCGACATCTTCGGTGGGAGTTCCCTGTTCGATGAGATGTTCGGAGCCGGGCGCTCCCGCAGTCGCAGTCGGCGCACGGGCGGGCGTCCCGGGAGTGATCTTCGGATCAAGCTGCCCCTGACGTATGAGGAGATCGCCGAAGGGGTGGAGAAGAAGATCAAGGTCAAGAAATACGTGGTGTGCGAGGCCTGTCGTGGCACGGGGGCGGAAGGCGGAAGCGGGGGGTACACCGTGTGCGGGACCTGCCAGGGAAGCGGTGAGGTTCGTCATGTGACGCGCTCCGTCTTTGGCCAGTTTGTGAACATCCAGCCGTGTCCGGCCTGCGGTGGCGAAGGGCGCCTGGTGCGCAATAAATGTTCGGCGTGCGGCGGTGAGGGGCGCGTCAAGGGGGAGGAGACGATCACGATCAACGTTCCCCCGGGCGTGCTGGAAGGGCACTACCTGACACTGCGCGGCGCCGGCAATGCAGGGCAGCGGGGCGGTATGCCGGGGGATCTCCGCGTCGAAATCGAGGAGTTGCCGCACGAGCACTTTGTCCGGGATGGCCTCGACATCTATTACGACCTGTATCTGTCGCTCCCGGACGCGGCCCTGGGAACGGAGGTGGAAGTACCCACGCTGAAAGGCCGGGCCCGGCTCCAGATCGACCCCGGCGTGCAGTCGGGAAAGATCCTGCGGATGCGCGAACGCGGCCTGCCGGAACTGCACGGTACGCGACGCGGCGACCAGATGGTGCGTATCCACGTATGGACGCCCACCCGGCTGAGTGACGAGGAGCGGCGTATCCTGGAGAAGCTGCGCTTGTCACCGTCCTTCCAGCCCAAACCCGAAGGCGGGTCCGACCGGAAGTCGTTCTTCAGCAAGTTCAAGGATGTGTTCACCTGAGCCGGAGGGGCAACCGGCTGGGAGGATACGCGTAGTTCTGACCCATGAACGTTTACCGGCTCATCGATGGAGAAGCGTTGCGGGGCGCGATGCGGCTCGTACCGTCGCCCGTCACCGTCGTGACCGCCCGGTCCGGGGAGGCCATCCGGGGCATTACCATTGGTTCCTTCACCAGCGTCTCGCTCGAACCGCCGCTGATCTCCTTCAATGTGGGCCGTGCTTCGCGGATGCACGACCTCATCACGCGGGCCGACGGGTATGCGGTGCATGTGCTGGGCGAGAGCCAGGTGGGGTTGTCGGAGCATTTCGCCCGTCCCGACCTCACCTCGGAAGAGCAGTTTGCCGGCGTCCCCTGCGAGGAGGGCCCGGGACGATTGCCCCTGATCCGGGAGGTGCCCGTCATTCTCCTTTGCCGGCCGTATGCCGTCTATCCCGCCGGCGACCATTCGATCCTGGTGGGCGAGGTGACACAGATCCGGGTCGATCCCGCGGCCGAGCGCAGCCTGCTGTACTACCGGCAGGGATATTTCGGCGTCGGGGCGGTGCTGGAAGCCGATCTGCCCCGCACCATCGCACCCTCCTGACCGCCCCGGAGATGATGGAACAGCAATCCGCCGGCTTCAGCCTCCTGGGTTTCTGGGTCGAGGGTCGGCTCATTGACGCCGTGCGGGTACCCCGGCGGATTCGGATGCAGACGGTGTGGATCGTCGTACCGCTTGCCGTACAGACCATCGCCTGCAAACTGGTAGCTCTGCAGGTGCTCGCCCGCGCCGGGCAGCGGAACGGGGTCTACGATCTGATCGACCCGGCGGCGATGGCCCCCCTGTGGTTCGTCCTGGCCGTCTCGTTGTTCGCGGCCGTGATCTGGGTGGTGCGCAAGCCGACGTTTCCACTCTCGTCCGTACTCGTTTTCTCACTGTGTTCCGCGGGTCTGGCCGGCCTGCTGGCCTTCACGCTTCCGGCCCCATCGTCGGGCCTGTTCACCCGGGTTCTCTTCGTGCTCCGTGGCGAACTCCTTTTCTTCCTGAGCACCTACGTCGTACTCGGCCTGGTCCTGCACAACCTTCCGGCGGCACCCCGCAGGAGGTTTCGCTGGCTGCTCTGGCTCGTCGCGGCGGCTGCTTCGGTGCTGGTCGGTATGGACCTGCTCGTGCTGGCCGAAACGGGGACGCCGCACACGGCCGCTTCACTGGTCGAGCGCTTCGAAATGACGACGTTGCAGAGTGGGGGAGCGCTCCTTCTGTTCGTCGTTCCACTGCTCTATGTGGTGGGGCCGGTGGTGGCCGACCGCTTCCCGCTTGCGAACGCGGAAGCACGTAGCGGCTTTCTGCCGGTTCTTCTGCTGATCCTCCTCATTTTCATGTGGCCCGTCCGTAGCCCGGCGCCGGACTATGACGTGCTGGCACGGGCGACCCTGGTACGGCTGGCCCTGGGGGCGGGGCAGGACGGCGCCGCGTCCCGGGTCCCCGTTTCAGGCCGGGGTGAGGGCTTCCGGGCAGACGACGAAGCGCGCATCGAGGGGTTCTCCGGAGGCACCCGGTCCGAAGAAGGCGAAGTCGTAGCGTACCGGGTCGTCCGGGCAGAGCCGGCGGCAGGCCTCGGTCAGTTCGACCACGGCGCGCCAGTCGTTCTGTCGCCGGGTGAGCAGGCCCAGCGCCCGGGCCTGGCGTCCGACGTGTACGTCGAGGGGCAGCACGAGCTGGGACGGCCGGATACGGGTCCATAGGCCCAGGTCGACCGGGCCGGGTCGGACCATCCATCGTGCGTACAGGCTCAGTCGCTTGCAGGCGCTGCCGGTGTCCGGGCGGGCCAGGTGCTTCCGGAGCCGGACCGGGGTCCCGGGCACGATCGTGAAGAGCGTTTGGCTGAACCCCTGGATGGCGGGACCGATGTGAGGCGTATCCGGGGTTACGTGAGCGGCAAAAAGCTCCTCGAGGGTACCGTATCGTTGGAGTACGGCCTGCAGGCTTCGCACGAGCCAGAGCGCATCGTCCGGCTGGAAGGTGCGGTGCTTGAAGCCGGCGAGGGCCCGTGCATCGCGCTCCGGATCGAAGCCCATGACGAAGGCATAGGGGCGGAACGCCATCCGCTCACACAACTCGGCCAGTTTGTTCAGCAGCGTGCTGCGGCGACCCCAGGCCAGCAGGGCGGCAAACAGGCCGATGACTTCCCGGTCGCGTGGGTCATCGAAAGCGTGAGGAAACGAGATCGGGTCGGAGGCAATGAAGGCGTCGGTTTCGTACCGGCGAACGAGCGTGTCGAGATACGCCTTGAGGGCTGCGGACGGCATGGTCGGAACGCTTCAGGAAAGGGGGGCGAACCAGGTCAGGGCAGCCTTCAGGTCGACGTTGCCCCCGCTGAGGATCACGCCGACCCGATGGCCGGCAACGGGGATGGGGCCTTCGAACAGGGCAGCCGCGGCCAGCGCGCCGGTGGGCTCAACGACGATCTTCATGCGTTCCCAGAGGAAAAACATCGCCCGCAGGATGGCCTCATCCGGTACGGTGACCATGTCGTCGACGCAGGCGCGGACGATGGGGAAGGTGACCCGCCCGAGGGAGGGCGTGCGGGCCCCGTCGGCGATGGTGTCCGGGTTGTGCACCGTGTGCAGCGTGCCGGTCCGGAAGGAGCGGGTGGCATCGTCGGCCGTGGCCGGCTCGACCCCCACGACACGGCAGCCGGGCGCCAGGGCGCGGGCGGCCAGCGCACTGCCGGACAGAAGGCCGCCCCCGCCGCAGGGCACCAGCAGGACGTCCAGCGGGCCGGTTGCTTCCAGCAGTTCCTTCGCGGCCGTACCCTGACCGGCGACGACGTCCGGATGATCGTACGGCGGAAGAATGGGCAGCCGTTCGCGCCGGGCCACCTCCTCGGCGTAGGCCTCGCGGGTCGTCCGGTGCCGGTCGTAGAGCAGGATGCGTGCGCCGTACCCGGCCGTGGCTTCCCGCTTGACGGCCGGAGCATCCTCCGGCATGATGATCGTCACCGGGACATCCAGCAGGCGCCCGGCGAGCGCCAGCGCCTGGGCATGGTTTCCGGACGAGTAGGACAGGACCCCCGGGGGGCGGGACGACGCGCACAGCCGGGCCAGCGCGTTGTAGGCACCGCGAAACTTGAAGGCGCCGCTGCGCTGGAAGGCTTCGTTCTTGAAGAACACCGTCGCACCGGTGAGCCGGTCCACGGTGCGGGAGGTCAGCACCGGCGTGCGGTGGGCCACGCCGGCGAGCCGGGCGGCCGCGGCTTGGACGTCGGCGTAGGCGACCGGAAGCGAGGCGAGGGCTGGCACGTGGACTCAGCCGGCGGTGGACTCTTGCTCCGACGCGGCCGGTGTTTCCTCACCCGGCACGATCAGTTTCGCGTCCCGCTCGATGATCACGTCGATGTCGGAGACGAGGGCTGCGATAGCGCCGATGGCGGCCAGCACCGGGCTGATGAACAGCGCCGCCGCCGCACCGCCCACCCCCACCGACAGCGGAAATTCCATCAACGTGCGGTCGTCTTTCTTCAGGATGACCCGGCGGGCGTTGCCCTCTTCGATGATGTCTCGTACACGGTCGACGAGCTGCTTGCCCTCGACCTTGATGCGCTCGATGATGACCTGGGGTTTCTCCTGCTGCGTCATGGCGGGTTCCGGTTGGTATGGGGGGAAAGAAAGAGGGGCCGGCGGGTGCACCGGCGTGGCAGGATACGCAGGAGAGGGGGCGGAATGTTTCACGGGTACGCCGCTTGCTTCTGACGGGACGTGGGAACGTCATCGCCGAAAAATAGCCCGCATGGCGGCTTAATCGCTTCCTCCAGGGCGCCGATACCGGAAAGAGCTTCCTGCGGGAGGAAAAGGAAGCAAAAAAATTTGGAGGAACGCTTAAGCAAAAAGGGCCCTCGGCCGATTGCTCCCTCAAGCCCGAAGATGGATGTGCGGGACTTGAAAGCGAAAACCAACCTCACGTATAACCAACACAACAAGGAGGCTCAGTTATGGGTCAGCAACAACTTCTCCTGCTCGTTCTCGGTATCGTGATCGTCGGCCTGGCGGTTGTCGTCGGGATCCAGGCGTTCAGCGAGAACCAGAAGAAAGCCAACGCCGACGCGCTCGTCAATGATGCCGTCCGCATCGCCAGCGATCTGCAGGCCTGGATGCTCAAGCCGGCCGCCTTCGGCGGTGGCGACAACAGCGGCGTCTGGTCGGGTGCCAGCTTTGCTAAAATCGGGTATTCGACGGATGATGCCTCGAACGGCGACTGTGCCGCTGGCGAATATGGTAACCTGAACGGGTGCTTCTCGCTGCAGGCGAATAGCGGAAATGTGATCATCACGGCCACGAGCGATGATAGTGGTAACCAGGTGACCGTGACGGTCTCAGGTACGACGCCGAGCGACATCACAACCTCAATCAACACGAACTACGGCGCCAGTACGTGATCTGACCTGAGATTGACTCCGCTCAGAGTGACAGGCGGCATCCTGGTAACGGGCCTGGCCCCGTCTGGGGTGCCGCCTGCCACTAGGGGCGGTACTTCATAACCCATACCGATCCGGACGTCATCATGGGACAGCAGCAATTGTTACTCATCGTGATCGGTATCATCGTGGTTGCCGTGGCTGTTATTGCGGGCTTCTATGCGATGGAGACCAGTTACAAGCAAAACATCGTCGATACGCTGGTGGATCGCAACCTGACGATTGCCAGCGATGCCGTGTTCTGGAAGACGAAGCGGGGACCCTACTGGGGCGGCAATGCCGAGTACACGGGGCTGGCCACGGATGGTATGCAGCAGCTCTTCCTCGGCGAGGAGACGTTGCACGGCACGTTCAAGATCACCGAGGCCACGGCCAACACGCTGGTCATCACGGCCGTCGCCAAGGCGTACCCGGAGATCGGGGTACGCACGTACGTCAACGGGTACTCGATCGACTCGACCGTGGTCCGGTACGACGGCAGCATTACGCTCGACCCGTAGGGCCCGTAGATGATTTCCTGTCGCCCTGGCTTATCTCACGCACCCGGTCATGTATCGTACGATCCCGATTACAGGCACCGACGTCAGGGTTAGCGGAGCGTCGGTGCCGCTCTGGTTCGGGATCACGGCTGTGGCGCTCTATGTGGTACTCGTGCCGGTCGTCAATCCACTGGCCGTTTTCGAGCATCTCTCACCGTTTGATGCGAAGCGGGCACTCCAGGTAGCCGTTCTGGTGCTGCAGGCCCTCGTCGTTGCGGGTGTCGGTGCGGTCCGAAAGGCGTGGTTCGAGCAATTTTCCTTACTGCCGCGGGCCACGCGCTGGGCGCTTGTGGCAATCCTCACGCTGGGGATCGTTTCATCAGTACGGGCCGAGGCACCGGCCATGGCGCTGCTCGAAGTGGGGCACCACGTTCTGCTGTTCGTCCTCTTGCTCTCGGTGGCCGAACGCGTTCGTACGACGCCGCAGCTGGATACCTGGGTGCTGTACGTGGCGGTCGTGGCGGCGGGCTTCTACGTGCTCAAGTTTCTCGTGGGGTATGTGCTGGCCCTGCTGGTTCCGTCGTTCACGCACTGGCCCGGTGCGAACGTAGGGTTTGTGCACGTGCGGATGTTCAACCACCTGCAGACGTGGAGCCTGCCTCTCGTTGCCGGGGCGGTCGTGATTGGATACCGGCAGGGGGGCGGACTGGTCTGGCTTGGCCGAGGATTGCTGGCGGCCTGGTGGATGCTGCTGATTGCGTCGGGGGGACGGGGAAGCAGCCTGGCGCTGGTGCTGGCGCTGGCCGGGTGTGGGCTGCTCTACGGCCGGCACGCCCGTACCTGGGTGCGTGAGATCATCATCGGTCTTGCCGGCGGCATCGTGCTATACTGCGTGCTGTACCTGTGGCTGGCAGGTACGACGCCGGGACTGCTGGAGCGCGATCTGGATCACGACAACGGCCGCTTCACCTTCTGGCGCTACGCTGTGGAACTCTGGCAGACCGCGCCCTGGCTCGGCGTCGGCCCGATGCACTATGCACGCTTTACGGGACTTACATGGCATCATGGGAGTCCCCACAACGTGTATCTGAAGTGGATCTGTGAGTGGGGACTGCTGGCCGGAGGCCTCATGATCGGGCTGTGTGGCTGGGGGGTGTGGTCGTGGATCCGTCAGGTACGCCGGGGCCTCTGGGCAGGGATGCGTTCCGGGGAGGATGTGCTGCGTGTAGCGTTGACCGCTTCGGTGCTGGCTGCCTGTGTGCATGGCGGTTTCAGTGCGGTGGGCGGTGCCCCTCTGAGCCAGGTGTGTCTGGTGCTCGTTGTGGGATGGATGCTGGGTCTGCATAGTCGGCGGGTTCTACCTCACTCATCATCCGCCTCGAAACGGCGAACGTACGTGGCTATTGGCCTCGTGACGGTGCTGCTGGCTGCAGCTCATGTGTCCGTCGAAGCCACTAGGGGGCTTCGACAGGCGGAGACGAGTATCGAGCAGTTCAGGGTACTGGTGCCCGGACGGCCCCTCAAGCCCCGGTACTGGGTTCAGGGATTCTTCCTCATGCCGGAGCCGCCAGCCAAGAGCCGAGTCTCACCTCGGGAACCGCATCCTTAAAGCCGCCGACTTCCGATGGGAGGACTGGCGCAGGCGTTTCCGGGGTGGCCCCTCGACATGATGCACGCCGGGCCTCCCGTCATTCCATGGTGCACTTCGGCAGGGCAGGCCCTTCGGACCGTAGGTAGTCCCCGGCTGAAGCCGGAGGCCACGGTTCTTCTCCGGCTCCGTAGCGCCCGGCAGGCGCATCCGACCACGAGCGCTTTCCCCCATCCCTTTTCCCGTACAGCATCTCCGGGGGTCGGCCCGGTTCTCCCACAGGGGCCCGGCTAAAGTTGGGACGGAAGAGGCCGATTCCGTGAGTGTCACCTTCTCCATGCATTGATCCGATATGGCAACCGTCCGGGAATTCAAGTTTATCGGCACTGGAAGAAACGGGCAGCCCGTTCAGGGGACCGTCTTTGCGCCCTCGCGCCGGGCCGCGCAGAAGAAAATCGAGGCCCTGGCCGAAAAGCACGGCTTCCGTCCCAGGGAGATCCAGCAGCGGCAGGTATATCTCTACAAGGTGCGGCACCCGAACGGGAAAGTCGTCACCGGTGAGCAGAAAGCCTTCTCGGCCGAGGAACTCGAGGCGGCCCTCCGGAAGATGGGGGTCGAGGTGCTCAAGGTTGAGAAGAAGCTGTTCAACATCCAGCGCAAGCCGCCCCGCCAGGACATGATCATGTTCGTTCGCCTGGCGGCCAACCTGCTCAAGGAAAAGCTACCGTTCGACGAGGTGCTGAACCTGCTCGTCAACGACGTCTCGTCGTCGAGCCTGAAGCAGGTCATCCGAGACCTGAACGCCGACCTCAAGGGAGGGATGGAGGCGCAGCAGGCGTTTATGAAGCACCAGCACATGCTGGGCAAGTTCACGGCCTACATGCTCGGGATCGCCTCGCGCAGCGGTAACATGTCCGAGATCTATGAGGCGACGGCCCGGTTTCTGGAGCGGCAGAACGAGTTCAAGAAGAGCGTACGTAGCGCCATGGTGACGCCCGCCATCACGCTGGTGGTGCTCATCGGGGCGTTCATCTGGTATGTGTGGTACATCTTCCCGCAGACGGCCGGTCTGTTCGAGAAATTCGGCGTCAAGTTGCCGCCGCTGACGGCAGCCACCCTGGAGTTTTCGAAATGGATGGACCAGAACTATGCCTGGCTCTTCATCAGTCTGACGAGTGTCACGGCCGCGTTGCTGTACTTTCTGCGAACCCCCCGGGGGCGGTTCCTGGCTCATAAATACATGATCCGCATCCCGGTCATTGGCTCGTTGCTGCATAAACTCAACATCGAGATTTTCTGCCGTGTCTTTGGCGTGCTCTATTCAGGTAGTGGCGACAACATCAACGTGATCAAGATTGCGGCGGAGGCCTGTGGCAACGCCTACATGGAGCACCGCATCAAGACGGTCACCGTGCCAATGATGGTGGCCCAGGGAGCCGACCTCGTTCGGGCCATGGAGGCCAGCGGCGTCTTCACCCAGATGGCGCTGGCCCGTTTCCGCAGCGGCGCAGAGACGGGGAACGTGCGCGCCAGCGCCCTGCAGATGGCGGACTATTACGAGAAGGAGACGACGCTCAAGCTGCGCTCGGCGGTGGAGACGATCCAGACCGTCGTGGCCATCATCATCACGATCGCCATCGTGTTCCTGACGATCATCTCCTCGGAGATCTCGCTCGTGCAACCCTCGAGCAACGACATCATGAACGCACGGCGACGGTAAGCATCACGTACGATCATCGACCCCCTTCCTGACCCATGAACCCTGCCGACAACATCCGTCCCGGTCGTTCATCGACACCCGGCGAAGCTACGCCCGGAAGCCCGGAAGGGCGCCGGGCCGGAAGCCGGGGACCGGTGCCTCCGCCTCATCAAGTCGTGCCGGAAGCGGTCCCCCCCGGTGACGTGGAGGACGTTCCGGACGATGAGGCTCTCATTGACTCGATCTGGGATGAGATCCTGCGTGAGCTCGATGCCGTAGAGGCGGCCGAGGCGGCCGAAGCCGCAACCGCCGAGGCCGACCCCGCCGTGTGCACGGACGCACCGGAAGCAGGACTCCCGGAGATAGCGGATCTCGGCGAAGGGGATGGGCTTGTCCCGGGCATCGACCCGCCACGGGATCCCGAACCGGCCCCGACACAGGATCCCGTGGCGGACATCGTGTTACCGGGGTGGAACGGCGAACTTGAAGCATCTGACGCGCCAGCGTCCGGGGCAGAGGGCGATACACCGGAAGAACGCCCCGTGATGACGGAGGCGCGGGTACCCGATGAGGCGGTGCCGGGGGAGACGGTGCCGGGTGAGGTCGTATCCGGGGAGGACGACCTGGAGAATGACCTGGAGACCTCCCCGGGGCATGGGCGTTCATGGCCGGTAGAAGCGGGAGACGCCCCGTCGGCTCGTGCTGAATCTCCGGAGCATGAAGCCGTGGCCCCTGGCCATCAAGACACGGGCGAGGAGCACAGCGCCACGACGAAAAGCCCGGTCGAGCCGCCTGAGGGCCGCCGGGTGGATGACGTCCCCGTGACGCCTCCCGCAGCTTCCGCCGGCGTGCCGCTGCCCGACGATGTGCTGGTTGACCCGAACGGAAAGCCTCAAAAATCCAGCCTGAAAGACCGGGTCGTCACGGCCCTCCTCTGGAAGCGGATCGTCACACCGAAGCAGGTGGCCGAAGCGGTCGCCCGGCAGAAGAAAAGCGGCGAGCGGGAGCTCCTGTGGCGGCTCGTGGCCCGTATCCCGGGCGTCGACGCGGAACGGGTCTACGAAGAGGCGGCGCGGGTCTACGCTTTCCCGGTCGTGGAGATCACACCCGAGAAGCCGGACAAAGAGTTCGTGCTGCTCATCATGGAGACGGTGGCAGAGGATCGGAGGGAGGAACTGCTCAAGCTGCACCTGCTGCCGTACGAGTATGAAATCGATCCGCAGAACGGCGTGGCCCGCCTGATCTTCATCACACACGATCCGGCACGGCCCGAGGTCCACCGTATCCTGCAGCAACTCAACCTGGGGCGGTTCGAGTTACGCTATGCGTCCAGAGCGCGGATCGACGACCTGATCCAGGAGCTTTTCCCGAAGAAGAACGAGTATCTCGAGCGGATCTCGGGGGACAAGACGGCCTATGATCTCGGGACGAGCTATGAGGACAGGCAAGATGGCCTCATCGACGAGGAGGCGCTCGAAGCCGAGATAGGGCGGGCTCCCCTCATCAACCTGTTCGAGGCGACGCTGGTCGAGGCGGTGCGCCAGGGAGCCTCCGATATTCACATCTTCCCCAATGCCGACCGGCAGATCGAGATCCACTTCCGCGTCGATGGGGAGCTCAAACGGTGGCATACCGAAGAACGCATCCACCCCGAAGCCTTTCTGGCCGTTGTCAAGGACAACTCCGTCAACGTCGACCGCTTCGACCGGGATATTGCCCAGGATGGCTTCATCCAGCGGTGGATCGACGGCGCCCTCATCCGCTTCCGCGTCTCCGTCCTGCCCATCGCCTCGGCCGTCCAGGAAATCCGGGCCGAGAGCATCGTCATCCGCGTCCTCGACGACCGCAAGGTCCTCACCGACCTGCGCCAGCTCGGCATGCTCGATGTGGCCCTCCAGCGCTTTGAGCGGGCGATCCGCCAGCCGCACGGCATGGTGATCCTGACGGGACCGACGGGCTCGGGCAAGAGCACCACGCTCGTGGCCGCGCTCCATCAGGTCGTCAGTCCCAAGGTCAACGTGCTCACGGTCGAGGATCCGGTCGAGTACATCATCAAGGGGGTCCGGCAGATCAAACTCAGCCATAAGCTGGACCTGGAGGGCGCGCTGCGGGCCATCCTGCGGCACGACCCGGACGTGGTGATGGTCGGTGAGATGCGCGACCGGGCCACGGCGGAACTGGCCATCAAGCTGGCCAACACGGGGCACCTGACCTTCTCGACGCTGCACACGAACGACGCGCCGAGTGCCGTCAGCCGACTGTACAAGATGGGCGTGGAGCCGTTCCTGATCGCCTATGCGATCAACCTGGTCGTGGCGCAGCGCCTGATCCGCAAGCTATGCCCGGCGTGCAAGGAGGTGGATACCGATCTGGATCATGATCTAGTACGGCATCTGGGCTTCTCGGAGGAAGAGATCGCGAATACGACGTTCTACCGGCCCGGGCACGACAAATCCTGCAAGGTCTGCAAGGGCGTGGGGTACAAAGGGCGGCGGGCCATTGCCGAGGCGATGCTCTTCTCCAAGACCATCCGCAGCATGATCATGGCCTCGGAGGACATGATTAACGAGGAAGCTCTGCGGGAGCAGGCCATCAAAGAAGGGATGCTGACGCTGCAGGACTCGGCCCGGGAGCTGGTCAAGATGGGCGACACCTCCATCGAGGAGATGCTACGCGTCACGGGAGGTTCGCTCTGAGTCCGCGCAGAGGGCTGCTTCCTCAATTGGGGTTACGTCCGTCGCTGGGACGGGGGCGGATATCGGTAACCGAAAACGCGGTGTGGAGCGGGTCGAACGTACCTTCCCACGATCCGGTGTTGAGGACCTCCCCATCACAGTAACTGGTCCACGTGCCCCCGAAGGTCAGATGGCCGATGCGTTCCCCTTCGAGCACGAACGAATCAGAGTGCGTCAGGCATCCGTTCGGGTTGTCGTTGATGGTCTCCATGAACAGGGTACGCTCTTCTTTGCAGACGTACCCCCACACGGTGCTCGATGGGTAGGCATCCGACGACCCTTCGATGGCAGCTTCCCGGCGAGCACAGTGCTCGAACCAGGCGGTTGATGCCAGAAGGTCCCAGTTTGCAGAAAAGTTGTCGTGGAAGACCAGCACCCTGGGCTTACTGCCCTGTGAGGCGGAGGCGGAAAGGGCCGCAACTTCATTGTCGCTGCCGAAGAAGAAAATTTCGAGTTCTTCGGTCATCGATGTTTCGTCTTCCGGTGTTACGGGGGGTTCGTTGACGGCATGGCAACCGGCCATGACGAGCAGAACCAGGGTGAGAATAAAAGTAGGGACACGCATGGCGGTCGGGGGATGGGCCGGATGGGCAGGGTAATCAGTGCCCCGGGCAGATGAAATACTGTACGGTATGTGGCTCGGAAAGCCTCTCCGAGAGTACAAAATAGGGAGGCATACCATTGAGTCTTTGGGTAGTATTACGAAAAATAACGGGGAAGCGCAAGAGGGGGCGTGAGATCAGGTTCCTTCCGAGGTGAATCAAGTCGCCGTTGTCGATGGGTTCGACCATGTCTGTTGGGGTGGCTTCGATGTGCTGTCGATTCCAATTCGTGGTTTCTACCGTGCAGGGACATCTTGATCCAACGAGGTATGCCGGTTTTCGTCGAAAGAAATCGGGGATTCGTCGAAGAGTGGGGCGAGACCCTTGTTTCAACAGTTATCTTCCGACCGGGTGAGCTACTAAGGCCTCTTAGGGTGATGTCTGATCAGTAGCTGCAATGGGAGTTGCCCGGTACCGCTTGCGGTGCCGGGCACATTGCATTTACGGGGTACCCGAGGACGGCTCGCGGATCAGGTCGAGTAGGTGAATGAGCCGCTCTCGGAGTTCTCTCCGGTCGACGATGAAGTCGATGAAGCCCTTCTCGAGCAAGAATTCGGCGCGCTGGAAGCCGTCAGGCAGGTCCTGACCCATTGTCTCGCGGATCACGCGGGGGCCGGCAAACCCGATGAGGGCGCCGGGTTCGGCCAGGTTGAAGTCTCCTAGCATGGCGAAGGAGGCGGTGACGCCACCGGTGGTCGGATCCGTCATCAGGGAGATGTAGGGCAGTCCTTTGTCGGCCAGGCGCGTCAGGTGAGCGCTCGTCTTGGCCATCTGCATCAGGCTCAAAGCTCCCTCCATCATACGAGCCCCACCACTCTGCGAGATGATCAGCAGCGGGGTTTCCTCGGTGTACGCACGCTTAATGCTCCGGGCCACGATTTCGCCGACGACCGACCCCATGGAGCCGCCGATGAACGAGAAATCCAGCGCGGCCACCGAGGTGCGATGACCGCCGATCGTCCCCATGGCAGACCGGGCGGCATCATTGAGGCCCGTCTTCCGCTGGGCCTCCGTGATCCGAGCCGGATACGGTTTGCGGTCCACGAAGGACAGGGCATCGACGGGTTTCAGGTGTTCATCGTACAGTTCGTACCGCCCGTCGTCGAACAGCAGGCGGAAGAACCCCAGGCTGTCCATTTTGAAATGGAAGCCACACTTGGGGCACACCCGGGCGTTGTCTTCCAGCGCGCGGCGGTTGATGATCTCTTTGCACTGAGAGCACTTGATCCACTGTCCTTCGGGTACGTCGTTCTGATCGGTGGCGGGCGTTCGTATACCGGCTTCTTTGCGCTTGAACCAGGCCATGGTCGTGAGTCGGTTGAGGGACGAAGGCCGTTGAGGACCCTCGTGCAGGTTAGGTGAAGCGTCGATCGAACAGGGAACGTCGCGGCTTACGGGCCACGAACGGCTTGAGGTAGTGCGGTTCGAAAAGAGCGAGGTCTTCTACGGCGCCGGCCTGCCAGCGCCGCAACCCCAGCCGGGCGACAGGCACGGCGGAAGGGGTGATGTCCTCCTGACCGAGCAGGCGGATGCGCTGAGGGGCGCGTGGGAGCCGGGATGTCAGGGCCGGTACGCCCCCACCCACGAGCCAGAGGGTCACGTCGGCGGAGGCCGACGGTAAGGGGAGGGGCTCCTCCACGTCGTGCACCGAAGGCTCGACGACCGTTTCAAGGTCGGAACCGGTGGATCGGTATACGGCCAGGTACACCTCCTGCTGCCGGGCCGGGAAGAGGGAACCGATCAGATCGCCGCACCGGGTGAACGGAAGTACCTGAAACGCCAGGGCCTCCAGGGAGGAGACGGCCACGAGGTCGGCCCCCGCAGCATAGGCCAGCCCTTTGGCCGTACTGACGCCGATGCGAAGACCGGTGTACGACCCCGGTCCGGCCGAAACGGCCAGCACGTCCAGGTCCGAGGGAGCCACCCGGCTACGCTGCAACACCTCCAGGATCATCGGCACCAGGTTCTCGGCATGAGCCCGGGGGCGTGTCAGGGTCGAGCAGGCCACGATGGTTTGCTCCTGCAAGACGGCAACGCTGCAGGTGTCCGTAGCGGTTTCGATGGCGAGCAGACAGGACATACACGCGTGAAAAGATGCGACGGGGTGCCGGTTCCGGAGGAGGGCCTTTACATTTTACGAAAATGTGCGAGGTCGCTCCGAGGGGCCCGAGAACGGGATCCAGACTTCTTGACTATTTCGCAGACGGGCGTATCTTAAACAGGCTCGTGCGCGCCGCTGTGCACGAGCCCCGAGACCGTACTGCAACGCCACCGGCATATAGGGCTGCGTGGCGCTTTTTTCCGTTGTTCACTGGAAATGCGCCTGGTGGGGCGAAAGGAGGAGCCTGTCTATGAACGTCTATGATGCAGACCATATCCGCAACGTGGCCCTCGTAGGGCATCAGGGTAGTGGGAAAACGATGCTGTCGGAGGCGATGCTCTACGTGAGCGGGGCCCTGCAGCGCATGGGCTCGATCGAAGAAGGAAACACCGTCAGCGACTATCATCCGAGCGAGCGAGAACGGCAGATGTCGGTCTTCTCGTCGCTGCTGCACGTCGAGTGGAAGGGGCATAAGATCAACATCCTCGATACGCCCGGTTACCCGGACTTCGTCGGGGAGGTCATTGCGGCGCTGAAGGTAGCCGACACGGCGATCTATGTGATCAACGCGGCCGAGGGCGTTCAGGTGGGGACCGAACTGGCCTGGCAGGCTGGCGAGCGGATGCAGAAGCCGGCCATGTTCGTACTCAACCAACTGGATAAGTCCGGCGCCGACTTCCGCGACGTGGTCCGTCAGGTGCAGGAGCGATTCGGGCGGGGGGCGACGGTGGTTCAGTTGCCTGCCGGTTCCGGAACCCGCTCGATCATCGACGTGCTGCTGATGAAACAGATCGTCTTCGACGAGAAAGGACAGCCCGTCTTCAAGGAGATCGACCCGGCCTTCCGCGAAGAAGCCGATGCCCTGCACAACGAGCTCATCGAAAACATCGCGGAGAACGATGAGGAGCTGATGGAGCTGTACTTCGAGAAGGGCGAGCTCAATGAGGATGAGATGCGCCAGGGTCTGCACGAGGCCATGCTCCGTCGCGCGCTCTTTCCGATCTTCCTCACGAGTGCTACGGAGAACATCGGCATCTCCCGGCTGATGAGTTTCATTGATAACGTGTGTCCTTCGCCGGCCGAGATGCCCCCGGCGGAAACCGTCTCGGGCGAACCGGTCAAGGCCGATCCTGCCGGTGAACCGGTGGCCTTCATTTACCGCACGATGGCCGAGCAGCACGTGGGGGACTACTCGTTCTTCCGCGTCTACTCGGGGACGCTGGAGCAGGGGATGGACCTGGAGAACGCGCAGTCGAGCAACACCGAGCGGCTGGGGCAACTCTATGCCATCAATGGCCGCGAACGTGACTCCGTGGCGAAGATGGTCGCCGGCGACATCGGCGCCCTGGTGAAGCTGCGCTACACCCATACGAACGATACGCTTCGGCGCAAGGGAAGCAATGTGGTCATTGCTCCGATCGAATTTCCCGAGCCCAGATACCAGGTCGCTGTACGTCCCACGAAGGAGGGCGAGGAGGACAAACTGGCCCAGGGGCTCCATCAGATCGCGGAGGAAGATCCCTCGATCGTGGTGACGCACGACCCGCATCTGGGACAGATCGTCATCGGGGGGCAGGGCGAGATGCAACTCGAGATCGCCCGCTACCGGCTCAAGCAGCGCTTCGGCGTGGACGTGGAGTTCGTTCGACCGAAGGTGGCCTACCGGGAGACGGTACAGGGTTCGGCCCGGGCCAAGTACCGGCATAAGAAACAGACGGGGGGGGCCGGGCAGTTCGCCGACATTGCCATGATCGTCGAGCCCCTCAACGGCGAATACCAGCCGGATCCCGACATTACCGTACGTGGCAAGGCCGAGATGGAAATGCCCTGGGGGGCGAAAATCGAGTTCATCGATGCCATCGTCGGGGGCGTGATCGATATGCGCCGTTTCTTCGGGGCTATCCAGAAAGGGGTCGCCGAAGCCATGCAGAACGGCCCCATTGCCGGGTATCCCGTGGGCGATGTTCGTGTGGTGATCTACGACGGCGGCATGCACCCGGTCGACTCGAACGAGGCCGCCTTCAAGACGGCGGCGCGTATGTGCTTCCGGGAAGCCTTCAAACAGGCCAGTCCGGTGCTGCTGGAGCCCATCTACAACGTCGAGATCCTGGTTCCGGAGACCTATACCGGGGATGTGATGGGGGACCTGAACACACGCCGGGCGCGAATCCAGGGGATCGAGGCGGAAGGTCCGTTCCAGAAAATCATTGCCCAGGTTCCCGAAGCCGAACTCTACCGGTATTCGACGGCATTGCGCTCGATCACACAGGGGCGTGGCCTGCATCGGGCGACGTTCAGCCACTACGAAGCCATGCCGCGCCATGTGCAGGACAAGGTGGTGGCCGAAGCCGCGGCCCTGGAGGAAGCCTGACGCCTGCCCTCGGCTTTCAAGGCGGTCCGGTCACTGGCCGGGCCGCCTTTTTTTGCGCGGAGGGGGAAGGGGGAAACGGTAGGTAAGCCTGCTGGCGGCAAGGGGTACCTGCACGGAGGGAAAGACTTGCCGGAAAGCCAGGCTTCAGGCCGCCTTCCGCTCGGCGTGGCTTCGTTCGGTTCGGTGCCCGTACGTGCCGGCCCCGGAAGCCGGCGAATAGTGGGTCAGGAGGAGGGTGACGGTCAGGAACGTCGCGGTGGCTGTCATTGCACCGATCAGCCAGAACAGCACGATACGCCCGAAAAGCGTGAGTTCGCCCAGGATTCCCGGCGGATGAAGGGCGGGCAGGACCCCGACCAGGAGACCGCTCAGAACGGCGACCGCCCAGGGGAACAGATAATGATGGATCAATCGCGTCATCGTCGTCACGCACGTCAACTTAACGGACGCAACGAAGCGCAGCAAAAACAGTGCCTGACGGATGTGTCAGAGGTCGCCCTGCTGGGGGCGGAGTAGTATCTCTTCGACCACCGTCCTTTCGCTCAGGTGGTAGATGTCGAGCGCGACGCGGGCGACATCCTCGGGGGGGATGAAGCGGGTTGCCGGCTCGGGCGTGCCTTCCCAGCTCGGGGTATAGGTGGCACCGGGGAGGAGGGTGGTCACGCGGAGGCCGTGATCCTTCGTCTCCGCGCGGAGGGCACGGGCCAGACCGAGCACGCCGTGCTTGGCGGCGCAGTAGGCCAGTCCGCGCGGGTAACCCTGGATGGAGGCCACGGAGCCGAGGAAAAAGATGTGGCCGCGCCGGCGAGCGAGCATGGCCGGGAGGAAGGCACGCGTGACGACGAAGGCACTGGTGAGGTTCACGGCGATCTGCTGCCGGAATACATCGGGTGAGGTATCCACGGCGTCACCGGGTAGAAACTGCCCGGCGTTGTTGATGAGGATGTCGGGGGGGCCCCAGTGCGTGAGCAGGGCATCGGCGGCCTTCTGTACGGCGTCATCTTCCGTCACGTCGGCGGGATGGATGGCCACCTCGGCACCCAGCTCCCGGCACCGCTCGGCCACCTGCTCCAGGGTGGAGCGGGTACGGGCGATCAGACCCAGGCGGGCATTCGGCTCACGGGCGAAGGCTTCGGCCAGCGCGGCTCCGATTCCCTGGCTGGCTCCGGTAATGACGACGTGGGGCATGGGCGCTACCTGTGCAGAGCGGGAGGCTCGTTCCGTTCGGAAAGTCAGTTGCCGTTGATGAGTCGCATGAACTCGGCGCGGGTGCTCGTGTTCTGCAGGAATTCGCCACTCATGGCGCTCGTCGTCGTGATCGAGTGC
>CAZKFR010000030.1:0-8335 GCA_964552015.1 uncultured Rhodothermaceae bacterium
AGGCCGCTGATGTCCACGTGCTGGCCCCGGGCAGGCAGCAGGACGATGATCGTCAGGAGCAAGGCGGTGGCGTGGCGGACAAAGCGAAGCGGCATGGTGCGTCGTACGGGTTGATGGGCAGATAGCAGGCGGGAGGACCGCCGATCGTGTTGCCGATATATTACCGCAGGGTTATCAAGATGTGATGAGGCCGGAATTATCAAATTGTAATGTTCTGCGGGGAAGGGCCGACGCCATCCCCGTCCGCGGGGCGAACCGCCATCACCGGATACCGGGACTTATCTTTTCATGCTGAAATCGTATACTTTCCGGTGTCCGTCGACCGGCGGCCTGACCCGTAACGCAGATCTACAGGAGGAAGCCATGAGCATGTTACTGCAACCAGAGCAGGCGGAGGTACTACGCACGATAGCCCGGGAGGCGCCGGACGAGGCACTCCGGCGGCGGGCCCGGGTCCTGTTGCTCTACGATGAGGGGCGTCCCACGCGCGAGGTGGCGGCGGCCGTCGGGCTCTCGGAGAGCCAGACGCGCTACTGGCGCCGTGCTTTCCTGAAGCAGGGCATGGCGCTCTTCGCGGGCGCTGACGCCCGCCCGGCCCGGCGGGCCGCGACGGCGCGGCAACAGAAGCCCCTGCGGCGCACGACGACGGGCCGACCGGCGTCTGCGACGAAGAAGGAAGCCGGGTCCGGAACGGAGGAGGGCACCGTCGAACGGCTGGTGGAGGTCGTCGAGGAGACGGTCACAGAGACCATTCCGGCACTCCTGCCCAAAAGCGTGCGCAAGAAAGCCGAGAAGATCGCCGCGGAGGTGCGCGACGTGCTCGGCAAGAAGGTGGCCCGGAAGATCGAGGACCTCCGCACGGACGAGTCCCTCCAGGCTTTCGTGGCTTTTCTGGAGAAACAGCGCCGGAAGATCGAGAAGAAGATCGACACCCGGGATCTGAAGAAGAAGCAGCTCAAGTTCCTGCGCAAGCAACTGAAGGTGCTCGAGGCGCAGCTCGCGCGTGCGGAGAAGCTGCTTCAAAAGCTGGAAGGCTGAACCCTGTCAGCGCCCGGACTTCAGGCTCGATGCCTCGGGAAAGAGGTTGGCACGCCGGTAGGCATAGAAGCGGTATACCTCGGACGGGTTGGCTTCGTCGAGGAGGCCCAGGTGCTGGTCGAACGTGCGGCCGAGCAGGCGCCGGGTCGAGCCGTCGGCCAGGGTGAAGGTGAGCGTGTGCGTGGGCGCCTTACGGATCGACACCGCCGTGGTGTCGTCGAGGAAGCCGTCGGCGCGGAGGGGGGCGAAGCGGTTCAGCCAGCGGGCCACGGCGGCGGAATCCGCCGCCTCGGCGGAGCCGTCCCGATGGAGAAGCCACCGGTTTTCGTTCCGAGCCAGCGTGTACGACGATTCGGGCGTGACGACCTCTACGTGCTGGAGTGCGGCAGGGCGCAGATGCACGACCGTCTTGTCGCGCCAGGCCTCCGCCGACGTGGGGAACGCCGGCCGCCCTTTCGCCAGGAGCACGCGGGGTTCGTCGCCGAGCCGTACGTAGATCGACTGGAAATCGGGGCCGTTCTTCCCGAGCGTGAGGTGCAGCGGTTCGTCATCGTGCGGGTAGAGGGTCACGGCGCGGGCCGTCGAATCGATGCCGTAGCGGGCGAAGCGCTCCGGCGAGGTCGTGGCGAGCGCTTCGGGGGTCAGGGCGGCCAGCGACCGGAGCAGGTTGGCGACGGTGGTCGAGTCGGCACGGCCGGAGCGTGGGGTGCGCAGGTGCCAGCCGTCGGGGTGGCGAACGAGCGTCAGGGCGTGGCCGGGCCACTGCACCGCCAGGCTGTCCACCGCCTCCGGTTCGACAGCGAGGGTGGGCAGGTCGAGCGTCGAAGCATCGTCGAAGACGCCGGCCGCGAAGGCCACGAACAGGAGCAGGACCACGCCACCGGCCAGGAGCATCAGGGTGTTTCGTTGCATGGCAGTCTCGTCGGCTTCTCTGGCAGCGATCAGACCTCGGTCGGGATGGCTTCCTCTTGGCGGGCGGTTAGCGGGCGGAAGGTGGCCGCGAGCCGGCGTGCCCGCTGCCGTCGGGAGCGCCAGCGGAACAGGCCGAAAAGCAGGACGAGCAGCACCGGCCCGAGCATGTTCGCGTACTTGATCCAGGGCCGGACGGCCTCGGACACGGGCAGGAGAGGCCGCGGGGCGATGGTCTTCGTGCGGATGGCGAGCAGGTCGTCGTCCTGGGCGAGCCAGTCCACCATGTTGAGCACGAAGCTGACGTTGCCCGGCATCTCGCTGCCCATCAGGCGGGCGTTGACGAAGTCGCCGTCGCCGACGACGGCCAGGCGCGTCGGCGCACTCGTCCGCCCCGGCTCATAGGCGCTCGGGAAGGTGCCCGTACAGGCGGCGGCCAGCACGTAGGGGCCGTCCCGCAGGGGCGGTATCGGCTGGTTGGGCATCGGCTGGATGAAGAAGAAGCCTTCCTGCAGGCTGCTCTGCGGCGAGGACAGCAGGAGCGGGTCGCACACGACGCCTTCCGGGACGGCCGCCGAGGTGTCGATGGCACTGGCGTAGTAGAGGGCCACCTCGCGGAGGCGGTTCACCATCGGATGGTCCGGGTTGAACCGCGTCACGACCGGCAGGAACGGGTACTCGATGGCCTGCTGTACGATGAACCCGCCCAGGCTGCGCTGGACCGTCAGGCTGGAGCTCTGCCGGTCCATGACCAGGTTGGGCGCGACGCGGATGCCGTACGTTTCGAGGAGCCCTTCCAGCCCGGTGGTCAGTTCGGTGGCCTGGCCCATCTGCAGGTCGGCGGCGACGCGGTTGACCAGGAACCCGGCCTTGCCGCCGTCCATGAGGTACGCGTCCAGGGCGCGGAGGTGGGCCTCGGGCAGCGAATCCTCCGGCGCCACGACCAGCAGCACGTCCGGGCGGGGCGTGAGGACACTGTCCTCGAGGGCGACCCGGCGGACGTCGTAGTTGCGACGCAGCGCCCGGTCCAGCGCCGGCATGTCCTGCGCGAGGACGGGCTCCCCATGCCCCGTCAGGAAGCCGACGATGGGCGTCCGCTCCCGCGTCAGCTTGATCAGGGCGCTGGTGATGTCGTACTCGAGCGTCGAGAGGTCCTCGACGACGGGGATGATCTCCCGCTCGCCGCCGTAGAGGATCGCCAGCCCCATGTAGGCATTCTTGATCTGCAGGTTGTCGTTCTCGATCACCTGGATCTGCACGGGCGGGATGCCGTACCGATCCGCCTCCTCCTGCAGTTCCGCGTCGCTGGCCGGGTCCACGAACGTGTACTGCACCTTCTGCCCGCCGTAAGCCCGGTAATCGTCGAGCTTGTCCCGCAGGAAACGGCGGGTGCTGCTGTAGGGCGCCGGCAGGTCCGGGGTGAAGAACACCTTGAACGTGACGGGGTCTTCGAGCTGCTCGACCACCCGGATGGAGGCCGGCGAGAGCGAATACACGTCGTCGTCGGTCAGGTCGAGGCGGGCGAAGAGGTTGAGGCCGATCAGGTTCAGCAGGACCAGGATCGCCCCGACCAGGAGGATCGAGGTACGGGAAGTCCAGTCGCGCTTCATGGTTTCACTCGGGTCGTCGGGCCAGGTGGTAGGCGGTCAGGAGGCCGGCGAAGGCGGTCACCGAGAGGTAGTAGAGCACGTCCCGCGTGTCGATGACGCCGCGGAGCAGGTTGCGGTAGTGGAAGTCGACCGAGAGGTATTCGAGGAGGCCCGCCAGGGCGCCCGGGACGAAGTCGGTGACTTTGTCCAGCATGAACAGGGCGAAGATGATGGCGAAGCCCAGGATGAAGGCCACGATCTGGTTGCGCGTCAGGCTGGAGGCCAGCATCCCGATGGCGCCGTAGGTGAGGGCCAGCAGCATGAGTCCCAGGTAGCCGCCCACGGTGGCGCCCACGTCCGGATCGCCCAGGATCGCCAGGGTGAGGGCGTAGAAGCCCGTCAGGGCGATGGCGCTCCAGAGCAGGAGCGTCACGGCCAGGAGCTTGCCCAGGATGACGTGCGCGTCCCGGACGGGCATCGTCAGCAGCAGCTCCAGCGTGCCGGCGCGGCGCTCTTCGGCGAAGGTGGCCATCGTGACGGCCGGGACGAAGAACATGAAGATGATCGGCGCCAGGTCGAAGACCATGCGCAGCGATGCCACGTTCTGCACGAATAGGCCGTTGCCGAAGAACCAGCCCACGATCAGCAGGAACGCCACCAGGACGACGTAGGCCGACGGGCTGTCGAAGGCGGCGTTGAGCTCGCGTTTGGCCAGGGTCCAGACGTGTTTCATGGTGCGCGAAACGGTGATTCGTCGGGTGGAGGGAGCTTCCGATCAGGCGTGGGTGAGCTGGCGGAACACCGACTCGAGGTCGACGCGGGTGCGGTGCAGTTCCGTCAGCACCCAGCCCTGTTCGACGGCCAGACGGAAGAGTTCCGGGCGCAGGTCGCCGGGGGTGTTCGCCACCAGGTCGTAGAGCATCGAGCCCTCCCCGTCGGGCTGCGCGGCCACGAGGCGGGCTTTGCCCCAGCGCTCGAGCACGGCCGGGACGTTCCCGTTCGAGCCCTGCACCCCGAGGCGGATGCGCTGGCCACCGCTGAAGTCCGTCGCCAGGTCGGAGGGCGTTCCGTCGGCGACAAGGCGGCCCCGGTGGATGATGAGCACCCGGTCGCACGAGGCTTCCACCTCGGAGAGGATGTGGGTCGAGAGGATGACCGTCTTCTCGCGTCCCAGCGCCTTGATCAGCGCGCGGATCTCGGCGATCTGGTTCGGGTCGAGGCCCGAGGTGGGTTCGTCGAGGATGAGGATCGTCGGGTCATGGATCATGGCCTGGGCCAGCCCGACCCGCTGGCGGTACCCCTTCGAGAGCGTCTCGATGCGTTTGCCCACCACGTCGGCCAGGCCGCAGACCTCGACCATGGCCGTCAGGCGATGGGTGCGCTCGGCCTCGGGCACCTCGCGGAGTGCCGCCACGAAGAGCAGGTAGTCGTAGACGGTCATCTCGGCGTAGAGGGGCGTGTGCTCGGGCAGGTAGCCGATGCGCCGTCGGACGGCCAGTGGGTCGGCCGTCACGTCGAAGCCATCGACCCGCACCGTGCCGGCCGTGGGGGGGAGGTAGCCGGTGAGGACCTTCATCGTGGTGCTCTTCCCGGCACCGTTCGGACCGAGGAAGCCGAGCACTTCGCCGGGACGCACCTCGAACGTGATGTCGTCCACGGCCGTCTCGGCGCCATAGCGCTTCGTAAGCCCGCGTACGTCAATCATCGCCGGATCGTCGTTCTCGGGAGGGAACCTGTCAGCCGGCCCGGGGGAAGACCGGGCCGCCGGTAGAAAGAACGCAGCGCCGGACGCATTATTGCCTGCCGGCCCGGCGCGGAAAAGCCACGCCCTTACTCGAAAAAGCATTTTTTTGTTCCCGCCGCCGGGCGGTGATCCGGGAGGCCGGTCCGGGAAGGCCCCGGAGCCCGCGGAAAGGGCTTTTCTGCCGCTTCTTCACCACGTCCGCCGGATCTTTTTGGCCGCACCGGGGGTCCTTCGAGGTACGGGCATCACCGGGTGCCCGGCGCGACTTTCTTTCCATCCAGAGCAGACAGGACGAACCATGACAATCGCCACGACAGCGCCCACGGAGGCACAGGAGCTTCTCGAACGGCTGGGTATCCTCGGCAGGCCGGCCGGGCTGGCCGTTGGCAGCCGCTATCTGGAGGGGGGCGGCCCGCGCCTGACGACTTACAGTCCCATCGACGGGGCGCCGATCGCCGAGATCGGCACGGCGAGCCCGGCGGAGGCGGAGGCCGCCATCGAGGAGGCCGTCGCGGCGTTCCGGGCCTGGCGGAAGGTGCCGGCACCCGTGCGGGGCGAGCTCGTGCGTCGCTTCGGCGAGAAGCTGCGGGCGCACAAGAAGGACCTGGGTGCGCTCGTGACGCTGGAGGTCGGCAAGATCACGGCCGAGGCCGAGGGCGAGGTGCAGGAGATGATCGACATCTGCGACTTCGCCGTGGGGCTGAGCCGGCAGCTCTATGGCCTCACGATCCAGAGCGAGCGGCCCGAGCACCGGCTCTCCGAGCACTGGCACCCGCTCGGCCCGATCGGGGTCATCAGTGCGTTCAACTTCCCCGTGGCCGTCTGGTCGTGGAACGCTGCGCTGGCGCTCGTCTGTGGCGACCCGGTGGTGTGGAAGCCGTCCGAGAAGGCGCCGCTGTGTGCGCTGGCGTGCCATCAGCTCCTGCAGGAAGTCATCGCAGAGTTTGAGCCGGCCCCGGAGGCGCTGAGCATCGTGCTCAACGGCGGCCGCGAGGTCGGGCAGGTGCTGGCGGCCTCGAAGCAGTTGCCGCTCGTCTCGGCCACGGGCTCGATTCCGATGGGCCGGGCCGTGGGGGAGACCGTCGCCCGGCGTCTGGGGCGGTCGCTGCTCGAGCTCGGGGGCAACAACGCCATGATCGTCACGCCGAGCGCGGATCTGGAGCTGGCCGTCCGGGCCATCACGTTCGCCGCCGTCGGCACGACCGGCCAGCGCTGCACCACGCTCCGCCGGCTCATCGTGCACACGTCGATCAAGGATCAGCTCGTCGAGCGCCTGAAGAAGATCTATGCCACGATCAAGATCGGCGATCCGCGCGAGGAGGGCGTCCTCGTGGGGCCGCTGATCGACGAGGCGGCCGCCGAGGCCATGGAGCGGGCCCTGGAACAGGCCCGGGCGCAGGGCGGCACGGTGTTCGGCGGGGAGCGGCTGACCGAGGGGGTGCCTGGCGGGGCCTATGTCCGCCCGGCCATCGTCGAGATCGACCACGCGGCCCCGATCGTTTGCACGGAGACCTTCGCGCCGATCCTCTACGTGATGACGTACGAGGACTTCGAGGAGGCCATCGCCATCAACAACGAGGTGCCGCAGGGGCTCTCCAGCGCGGTTTTCACGACGAACGTGCTCGAGGCCGAGCGCTTCACCGGGCCGGAAGGCAGCGACTGCGGCATCGCCAACGTCAACATCGGCACGAGCGGCGCCGAGATCGGCGGGGCGTTCGGCGGGGAGAAGGAGACGGGCGGCGGCCGCGAGAGCGGTTCGGATGCCTGGAAGAACTACATGCGTCGCCTGACCGTCACGGTCAACTACGGGAAAGCGTTGCCGCTGGCGCAGGGCATCCGGTTCGACGTCTGAGCGTACGTTCTTTCGACTACGTGTCGTATCTTGCGCCGTGCGTGGTCTCGTTCCCGCCAGCATCCTTGTCACCCGATAGACCCTTGAATCCATGGCGATCTCGACCTCTCTCGATCTCGAACATCGTCTGTCCGAACGGGTGCGGTCCGTACCCCCGAGCGGCATCCGGCGCTTTTTCGACATCGCCGCGACGATGGAGGGGGTGATCTCGCTCGGCATCGGCGAGCCGGACTTCGTTTCACCGGAGCCCATCATCGAGGCGGGCATCGCGTCGCTGCGGGAGGGGAAGACGGGCTACACGTCGAATGCCGGGCTGATGGAACTGCGGGAGGCGCTGGCCGCCGACCTGGCCGCCCGCTACGGCGTCACGTACGATCCGGCCACCGAGATCCTGATGACCGTGGGCGTGAGCGAGGCGTTGCAACTGGCCATGCTCGCCCTGCTCGATCCGGGCGACGAGATCCTCATCCCCGAACCCTGTTTCGTCTCCTACGGGCCGACGGCCGTGTTCGCCGGCGGGAAGGTTGTCTACGTCCCCACGTATGCCGAGCACGACTTCCAGGTGACGGCTGCCGACCTGGAGGCACGTATCACGCCGCGGACGAAGGTCCTTTTCCTTTCGTATCCGAACAACCCGACGGGCGCCGTGCTCCGCCGTGAGGTGCTCGAGGAGATCGCCGAGCTGGTGGTGCGGCACGACCTGCTCGTGATCTCCGATGAGATCTACGACCGGCTCGTCTACGGGGAGGCCTACGCACAGGGGCACACCTGCCTGCCATCCATCCCGGCCCTGCGGGACCGGACGGTGCTGTTGGGCGGCTTCTCGAAAGGCTATGCGATGACGGGCTGGCGCATCGGGTATGCGTGCGCCCCGGCGCCGATCTACCGGGCCATGTACAAGCTGCACCAGTACATCATCATGAGTGCCCCGACGATGGCGCAGTACGGGGCCCTGGCCGGGTTGCAGCACTGCCAGGAGGACGTCGAGCGGATGCGGCAGGCGTACGACCGCCGCCGCCGCGTCATCGTCGACGGGCTCCGGGCGGCGGGCCTGCCCACCTTCGAGCCGGAAGGGGCGTTCTACTGCTTCCCCGACATCCGCTCGACGGGGCTGTCCTCCGAGGAGTTCGCCCAGAAGCTGTTGCAGGAGGAGCGTGTAGCCGTGGTGCCGGGCGATGCGTTCGGTCCGAGCGGGGCCGGCTA
>CAZKFR010000030.1:8435-12602 GCA_964552015.1 uncultured Rhodothermaceae bacterium
GTGGTGGCCGGCCTGTGGCAGGGGCGCGGTGGCTGGTGGCTGGGTGGGCTGGGTGTGGGGCTGGCATGGCTCGCGCTGGTGGCCTACAACTACGCCGTGGCGCCGGGCGCCGTCGGTACGATGACGCAGGTGCTGGGGAGCCTGCTGGGAAACCTGCCGGGGGGCGCCGTCGTTGGGCTGACGCTCCTGACGGGGTGTGTGCTCGGTGCACTCGGCGGCGGTACCGGCACCACCGTGGCCCGGCTCCTGGGCCGCGCCCCCGCCCAACGGAACTCCGACGCTCGAACGAGCTAACGTCAACGACAGAAAACGACCATGTCCTTCCATAAAGACGACCTGAAAAGCCTGTTAGAGCGCGCGCACGCGCTCGGAGGGTATCTTTGACATACCGGCCCGAGAAGCCCGTGTGGCCGAACTGAACGAGCTCCGGCTCGACCCCACGTTCTGGAATGACCCGGATCGTGCCCGGCGGGTCGAGCAGGAACTGGCGGCCGAAAAGACGTGGCTCGATGCCTGGGAGAAGGTGAAACGCCGTACCGAGGACATCGAGACGCTGATGATGCTGGCGGAGGAGGAGGACGCCGACCTCGATGAGGAGATCGCTGCCGAGGCCGAAGTGCTGGCCCGCGAGGTGGAGGCGCTCGAACTGCGGAGCATGCTCAGCGGTCCGGATGACCACCGCAACGCCATCCTCACGATCAACCCCGGTGCCGGCGGCACCGAGAGCCAGGACTGGGCCGAGATGCTGCTGCGCATGTACACCCGCTGGGGCGAGCAGCACGGCTACAAGGTGACCCTGCTCGAGTACCAGCCCGGTGAGGTGGCCGGCATCAAGAGCGCCACGCTCCGGTTCGAAGGGCCGATGGCCTACGGGTACCTGAAGGCCGAGTCCGGCGTGCACCGGCTCGTGCGGATCTCGCCGTTCGACTCCAGCGGGCGGCGGCACACGTCGTTCGCCAGCGTGTTCGTCTACCCCGAGATCGACGACACGATCGAGATCGAGTTGCGGCCGGACGAGATCGAGTTGCAGACGTTCCGTTCCGGCGGCAAGGGCGGCCAGAACGTGAACAAGGTGGAGACGGGTGTCCGGCTGATCTGGACCGGCAAGCTGTCCAACGGCGAGGAAGCCCGCGTGGTGGCCGAGTGTACGGAGGAGCGGAGCCAGCTGCAGAACCGCGAGCGGGCCATGCAGATGCTCAAGAGCCGTATCTATCAGCTCGAGCGTGAGATCCAGGAGGCCGCCAAGAGCGAGATGGAGGGCAAGAAGAAGAAGATCGAGTGGGGCAGCCAGATCCGCTCGTATGTCTTCCAGCCGTACACCATGGTGAACGATCACCGCACCGAGTTGAAGGTGACCGACGTGCACGCGGTCATGGACGGCGACCTCGATCCGTTCATCAAGGCATACCTGCTCCAGGAATCCGGGGCGACCTCGTAGGGTGATGACCGAACGTTTCGACTACCTGGTGCTGGGCAGCGGGGTGGCGGGCCTCTCGTTCGCCCTGCGTATGGCCGAGCACGGCACCGTCGCCATCGTCACGAAGAAAGCCTCCGTCGAGTCGAACACGAACTACGCGCAGGGCGGCATCGCGGCGGTGATGGATGCGGCGGATTCGTACGAGCAGCACATCCAGGATACGCTCGTGGCCGGTGCGGGCCTGTGTGACCCGGAGGTGGTGGCGTTCGTCGTGCGCGAGGGCCCCGAGCGCGTCCGTGAGTTGATGGCCTTCGGCGCCCGGTTTTCGCGCGAGAACGGGCGGCTGCACCTGGGACGCGAGGGCGGGCATTCGGCCAACCGCATCGTCCATGCCGCCGACGCGACGGGGCGGGAGGTGGAGCGGGCCCTGCTCGCGAGCGTGCGCAACCATCCCAACATCCGTATCTTCGAATACCACTTCGCCATCGAACTCATCACGGAGCACCATCTGGGGCAGTACGTCTCGCGCCTCCGGCCGGACATCCACTGCTTCGGGGCCTATGTGCTCGACGAGAAGAACGACGTCGTCAAGACGTTCCTGGCGAAGGCGACCCTGCTGGCGACGGGCGGCTCGGGACAGGTGTACCTGCACACGACCAACCCGGCCATCGCCACGGGCGACGGCGTGGCCATGGCCTACCGCGCCAAGGCCCGCATCGCCAACATGGAGTTCATCCAGTTTCATCCCACCTCGCTCTATCATCCTGCGGCGAACTCGTTTCTGATCTCCGAGGCGGTGCGCGGGGAGGGGGGCCTGCTCTACAACCAGGCGGGCGAGCGGTTCATGCCGAAGTACGACCCGAGGGCCGAACTGGCGCCCCGCGACATCGTGGCCCGCGCCATCGACGACCAGCTCAAGCAGCGCGGTGAGGACTACGTGCTGCTGGACATCTCCCATCGCCCCGCCGATCGCATCCGGGAGCATTTCCCCACGATCTACGAGACGTGCCTGCGGTACGGCATCGACATCACCCGGGAGCCGATTCCGGTCGTACCGGCCGCCCACTACCAGTGCGGCGGGGTGATGACCGATGCGTACGGGCGTACCTCCATCGCGGGTCTCTTTGCCTGTGGGGAGGTGGCCTGCACGGGCCTGCACGGTGCCAACCGGCTGGCGAGCAACTCGATCCTGGAGGCGCTCGTCTTCGGGCACCGGGCTACCGGGGCGGTGCTGGAGTATGCCCGCTCGGTAACCTGGCGCGACGATGTGCCCCCCTGGGACGACAGCGGCACGGAACGGCCCCAGGAATGGGTGCTCGTGGCCCACAACCGGGAGGAGCTGCGGCGCGTGATGTGGGACTACGTCGGCATCGTGCGCTCCAGGCTCCGCCTCGAGCGGGCGGCCCGGCGCACCCGGCTGCTCTATGAGGAAACCGAGGACTTCTACCGGCGCACGCGCGTCTCGACGGGGTTGTGTGAGTTGCGCAACATGATCGCCGTGGCGTATCTGATCATCCGCAGCGCCCAGATGCGCCGGGAGAGCCGCGGGCTGCACTACATGCTCGACTATCCGGAGCCGGTCGAGGACGAGTGCCGGCCCACGCTGGTCTGACCGCGTCGCCGGCCTCAGGGGCCCTGGTCCGTGGCGCGGCCCCGGTTCATCTGCTGGTACAGGCGTCGCAGTTCCTCCGGGGTCTGGCGGTAGGTCGAGTCTTCGAGCACCTCGGCCAGGCGGTCGCTGAAGGCCGCGGCGGCTTCGTAGTCCCGGGCATCCAGGTACGCCAGCTGGAGCATCTGCACGAACCGGGCGGCCAGGTCGATGTCCCGCTCACTGCGGGGGTAGCGCAGGCGGTGCAGCACCACCGGCTCCGACTGTTTCATCAGCGCCAGCGCCCGCGCACTGTCCCCCACGGCCTGGTAGGCCCGGGCCAGGAACAGGTACGAGCGCTCGTCCCCCGGAATCGTCTCGAACGGCACGGCCACCATGAACGAGTCGAGGAGCGCCTTGCCCTCGGCGGCATAGCCCTGCTCGGCCAGCTTCTCCGCCGTCTGGGAGTAGATGTTGCGGTAGTTGTCCACCATGCGCCGGATGTTCTCGTCGAAGTAGACGTCCGGGTCGTTCAGGTTGGTGAAGCGGAACTGCCGCAGGCGCCGGGGGGTGATCTCGGGCACGACGCGGCCGACGAACATCGGGTCGTCGTACTTGATCGGGACGACCCGGTAAGCCTGCCCTTCGAGCTGGAAGTACTCCTGCAGGTCGAGCTGCCCGTCCGGGCTGACGGTGACGGCGAAGTAGATCGGGCGCTCCCAGTTACGCCGGGCGTTCGTCGTCAGGATGTCCAGCACCACCTGGTCGGCCACGTAGAGGATGTTGAGCTCCTCGCCGTTCTCGTCCCGCCCGAAGGGACGGCCGCGGAGGGTCCAGCGCATGGGGCTCTCGACGAGGCTCGTGTCCGACGGGACGACGAGGCCCTCGGGGTGCTCGAAGAGCCGGCGCTTGTCGACGGGCAGCGCCAGTTCGCGCGGGCGCCAGCGGACGACGCTCAGGTTGTCGATCTCCCGGTCGGAGAGCGAGATCGGCAGCGGCGCCGACTGGCGGGACCACTGGTTCTTGAGCTGGCGGATGTACCAGTCCGTGTTCAGGAGCGACAGGTTGACGACGCGCACGTCGCGACGGATGCCTTCGACCTCCTGCAGGTACCAGAGCGGGAAGGTGTCGTTGTCGCCGTTGGTGAACAGGATGGCGTTCT
>CAZKFR010000030.1:12702-39757 GCA_964552015.1 uncultured Rhodothermaceae bacterium
CCCACGCCGGTGACGAAGAAGAAGACGAACACGGCGAAGGCCCGCCGCCAGTCTCGCCAGAAGTGGAACGCCATGCCGATCAGGCCCAGCAGCAGCGGGAGGCCGTAATAGGCGTTCCGGCTGGCCTTCTCGCTGGGCGTCATCTGCAGGTAGGGCGCCGCCCGCGGGTCGTCGAACGTGACGATGTGGGGTGCGTCCTGCACGTCCGCCGCCCTGCCGACGAAGTTCCACAGGAAGTAGCGCACGTACATGTGCCCGAGCTGGTACTGCAGGAAGAATTGCAGGTCGGAGTCGTACTGAGCGTAGACCCGCTCGTGGTTCGGGTCGGGCGAGTGGCGGCGCGGGAACCACACCTCCCGGCGCGTATCGACGCGGCGCAGGCGGTTGTCGAACGTGGGGCCCTTCAGAATCGGGGTGCTCCCGTATTGCTCGCGCTTGAGGTAATAGACGATGGCCTCGGCCGTCTCCGGGTCGTTCTCGTCGATCGGCGGGTCGGCCATGCTGCGGATGAAGATGAGGGCATAGGTCGAGTAGCCGATGAGGACGAGCGTGATGGCCAGCATCACCAGATTGGCGGCCTGCATGCCCCGTGTATGGGTGTAGTAGACGGCGAAGGCGATCAGGCCGATGACCCCGAGGAAGAACAGAAACGGGGCGCCGGACCGCCCGGCCCAGTCGGGCAGCCACTGCACGATCACCGGGAAGATGAGGAAGAAGGCGACCATGGAAACGGCCCCGGTGGCCAGGATGCCTAGCCACCGGCGTCCGGGAGTCCAGTCGGGCTGTTCGTATTCGGTATAGAAGATGATCAGGGCGATGAAGAAGATCGCCAGGAGGTTGAGCAGGTGGACGCCGATGGCAAGGCCGAACAGGTAAGCAATCAGGAGCAGGTACCGGTTCGAAGCCAGCCCGAAGGGATGGCGCTGGCGGCCGGCCAGGCGGGCTTCCTCGCGCAAGGTTTCCTCCCGCCATCGGAGCGTCAGCCAGACGGTCAGCGCCGTGAAGAGCATCGACAGGGCGTAGACCTCGGCCTCGACGGCGTTGAACCAGAACGAGTCGGTGACGGCGAAGGTGCAGGCGCCGATGAGGCCGCCGGCCAGAGCCGCCAGCCGCTGCGTGGCCGAGGTCTGCTCGGCCGGACCCTGCCATTCCCGCACCAGGCGCACGATGATCAGGTGGGTCAGCAGGACCGTCAGGGCACTGGCGAGCACGGAAACCAGGTTCACCGCCAGGGCCACGTAGGGCGTCGGGACGAACATCGAGAAGAGACGCCCGATGAGCATGTAGAAGGGGGCGCCCGGCGGGTGCGAGACTTCCAGCTTGTTCGCAATGGCAATGAATTCGCCCGAGTCCCAGAACGAGGCCGTCGGGGCGACGGTGAGCACGTACAGGATGAGCGCGTATACGAAAACAGCGGCGGCGACGAGCCGCTCCGTCACTTTCCAGTTCATCGTGATCTATTTCCTGAACGGGGGAGAAGGGTCTCCGGGGCTGGCCTGCGGCCGCGGTGCCGTCAGACCCGCGCTATGAACGCCACCGGTCCCGGTTTGATTCGGCGGGCGTAGAAGCCCGCTCGGTGCGTCAGCGCAGCCCCTCAACGACGAGCACGATCTCCCCGCGCACCCGGGGCTGGGCCGCATAGGCCGCGTGTAGTTCGGCGAGGGTGCCCCGGCGTACCTCCTCGAACGTTTTGGTCAGTTCGCGGGCCACGGCCGCCCGCCGGTCGGGGCCGAACACCTCGGCCAGCTGGGCGAGCGTCCTGACGAGCCGGTGGGGCGATTCGTAGAAGACCATCGTACGCGGCTCGGTGGCGAGGGCCTGCAGGCGCGTCTGCCGGCCTTTCTTGACGGGCAGGAAGCCCTCGAACACGAACCGCTCGCAGGGGAGGCCGCTGGCGGTGAGGGCGGGCACGAACGCCGTCGGCCCCGGCAGGGCCTCGACCGGGACCCCGGCCTCCAGACAGGCCCGGACGAGGAAGAAGCCCGGGTCCGAAATGCCCGGCGACCCGGCGTCGCTGATGAGGGCGATGCGCTCCCCGGCCTGCATCCGGGCGATCAGGTGAGGGGTCTTGCGGGCCTCGTTGTGGTCGTGGTAGCTCGTGCGCGGCGTCTCGATGCCGTAGTGGTTCAGCAGGACGGCGGAGGTGCGGGTGTCCTCACAGGCGATGAGGTCCACCTCCTTCAGGATACGCAACGCACGGAGCGTGATGTCTTCCAGGTTGCCGATGGGTGTGGGGACGAGGTAGAGCACGGCGGGTGGGGTCAGGCGTCGGAGGGGGCCGGTGCGTTGCCGGAAGCGCGGCGACGACGGAGGTAGGCGGCCAGTCGGGTGCGCAGGGGGGGCGTTGCCCGGAGGTCGAGCGTGACGTAGAGGACGAGCCAGGCCCCGACCAGAAGGGTCACCACGTTGGCGGCCCACATGCCCACCCACGGCGTGAGCAGGTCACGGTCGGCCAGCTTCTCGCCCTGTACGAGCGTGACCCAGTAGAAGAGAAACAGGCCCAGGGCCAGCGCGCCGGCCGTGCCCAGGCCGCCCCGCCGGATGCTCAGGCCCAGCGGTGCTCCGACGAGCACGAAGATGAGGCAGGCCAGCGCAATCGACCGTTTCTTGTGGATCTCGACGCGGTAGCGGTTGGCCTGCTGTCGCCAGTGCGTCAGGGTCCGCCGGGCATTGTCGATCTCCGTACGCAGGGAACGGGCCTCCTGCATCGCCACGTCGTAGACCTCGAAGCGACGGCCGGGGCTCAGGTCGGCCAGGACGGCGCGGACCGGTAGCCGGAGCGAGTCCGGTCGGCGGTCCAGGGCCGGCGCGGGCAGGGCGGGGGGGCGGTCGGCCCGGAGGGTGGTGTCGCGCACCGTCCCCAGGCGCAGGGCCCGCTCGTAGAGCCGCTGTCGTTCGAGGGCCAGGTTGTGCTCGAGCGAGTCGACAACGCGGATCATGGCGGAGGTGCGCATGGTCCGGTCCGAGCGCTGGGTGCGGTCCGGGTCGCTGCGCTCGAAGAGGAAGTCGGAGAGGTCGAAGCGCAGGCGATGGCGTTCGAACGCGAGTCGCTCGTAGCGTTCCGGCTCGCGCGCGGAGGGTGGCTGGTGACGCCGGTGAATCTCCCCGTCGAACAGGAGCAGGTCGATCATCCGCCCGCCGGCCAACGGACGGATGAGACCTTCCCGGGCCTTGATGTCCACGCGCCGGCGCGTGCCCTCCGAGTAGTCGTAGATCAGCACGTCCTCGAGCCGGTTCGGGTCGCCCGGCGGGATGTGCTGCACGAGGATGCTGTAGTGCCGGATGCCATCGTAGAAGACGCCCGGGCGGAGTTCGAACCCCGGCTTTTTCTGGCGGATGTCCCACCACAGGTTGCGCGCCCGGAAGTTGGCCTCGGGGAGGATGACGTTGTTGAAGTGCCACATGGCGCCGGCTACCACGAGCCCGGCCACCAGCACCGGCCATACCAGTTGCGGAAACGAGACGCCGGCACCTTTGATGACGGCGTAGGCCTTCGTCTCCGCCAGTCGCCCGAACGTCATCAGCGTGGCAATCAGGACCGACATGGGCACGGCCAGCACCACCATGTAGGCCAGGTTGTAGACGATCAACTCGAGCACCACCCCCAGCGGCAGCCCTTTGCCGACGAGGTCCGGCAGGTACCGGATCAGGAACTGCATCAGGAGGAGGAACATGAGCGTGGCCAGCCACCCCAGGAACGGTCCGGGGAGCAACCGAAGCACCATACGATGGAAACGGGTCAGCATCGGTTACCTGCGTTGGGCTTGCCACGTAGACGCGCTATACGCTCATCGGCGGGGGGCTGCTCCGGGGCCCGGGCAGCCCGGCCGTCCAGGGGCTTCCTCATGCGCGGCGGAGGGTCAGCAGGGTAATTTCGGGACGGATGCCGAGGCGAAGCGGCGGGCCGACGGTGCCGAGGCCCCGGTTGACGTAGAGGAACTGCCGGCCTCGTGCCGAGGGCGCGGATTCCTGGTAGAGACCGGCCCAGCGCGGGTAGGCGAAGCGGGCCAGGCTCCAGCGCAGCGGACCGGCTTCGATGCCGAACTGGCCGCCGTGGGTATGCCCGCAGAGCATCAGGTCGATCTCCGGGTGGTTCGGGCGGACGTGCGTGTCCCAGAACGTCGGGTCGTGCGCCAGCAGGAGGGTGGCGGTCCGGTCGTCGTGGGGGAGGCCGTCGAGGGCAAGGGGCAGGTCGGCGAAGCGCTGGTAGAAGCCGGTGTTGTCCGTGCCGACCACGTGCAGGCGTGCCCCGCCGATGGGCAGGCTCCGGTGTTCGTTGACGAGCAGGTCCACCCCGCTCTCCCGGATGGTGTCGATGAGCGGACGGGTCTGGGCATAATGATCGTGGTTGCCCAGGCAGGCGTACACCCCGAGGTCGGCGTCGAGCTGCTTCAGCGCCGGCAGGATCACGGGCAGCTCCCCCACGTCGTGGTTGACGAAGTCGCCGGTGATGGTGATCAGGTCCGGCTTCAGGGCGCGCACCAACTCCACGGCTTCGTGCATCGGCTTCGGGCTGAAGAAGGAGCCGGCGTGCAGGTCCGAGAGCTGGGCCACGGTGAGCCCGTCGAGCGCGCGCGGGAGTCCTGCGATCGGTACGTCGACGCGGTAGACGGCGAAGTCGTACAGCGTGCGGAAGACGCCATAGCCCACGACCACGAACGGCAGCGTGGCGGCCCCCCAGCCGACCCGTTGCATGAAATCACGGCGGGGGTACCGTTTCATGTCCGAAAGGTCCACAGCCGGGGCCGTGGGGGGCGCATGAGGGGCCGGCGCGGTGGCGTAGGCCGGTGCGGGGGGCGCGGGCAGGAGGCGCTCCTGGAACCAGGCGAAGAGCCAGTTCACGAACCGTACGGCGTCTTTCACGGCCAGACCCACGGCGATCATCCCGCGGGGAAGGTAGTAGAGGGCCCAGAATCCCAGCACCAGCGCCCGGACCAGCTTGGGCTCGACCTCCCACCACCGCGACACGGCAAAATAAACCGGCAGGACGAGGGGCATCACCCAGAGGGAGATCCGGTAGAGCGGCAGGGTGCGGCGGGCCCAGCGGCGGTATTCCGCAAAGCGCCGCCAGTTGCGGAATACGTAGTAGTCGAGGAGCAACAGCGCCACAGAGACGCTGAGGGTGAACAGGATGAAGGTCAGCATAAGGGCCAGGTCAGCGCCGGTGCTGGAGCGAGGGAGCAGGCCGGTCGGATACCGCGCACGGCATATGGCTAGAGGGTCCAGCTTGTTCCACCAAGGATCGTACCGGCTCCGGCTCGGCCCGGGGCAGCGGGATCCCGCCGGCCCGGGCGGCATACCAGAGCCCCGTCAGGCGCGCCGGCGCCGTTGTGCATGCAAACCATCGCCACGTCCATGATGACCGTCAAGACGTTCACGTTCAATCCCTTCATGACCAACTGCTACGTCTGCCATGCCGACGGGGAGGCGGTGATCGTCGATCCGGGGACGGCCACACCGAAGGAGCGGGAGGCCGTGGTCCGGTATCTCGAGGCGAAGGATCTGACGGTACGTCACCTGCTGCTCACGCATGCCCACATCGATCACATCTTCGGGTGTGCCTTCTTCGCCCGGCAGTACGGGGACGCCTTCAAGATGCACCGTGCGGATGCGCCGCTGCTGGAGCGGGCACAGGATCAGGCGGCGCTCTTCGGGGTGGAGATCGAACCGCCTCCCCCGGCCGGAACGTACCTGGACGAGGGCGATACGGTTCGTTTCGGCGGGCACGTCTGGCAGGTGTTGCACACGCCGGGCCACTCCCCCGGCTCCATCTGCTTCTACGACGAGGCCGGAGGGTTCGTCATCAGCGGGGATGTGCTGTTTCAGGGGTCGATCGGCCGTACCGATCTCTGGCGCGGCTCTCTGCCCGAGCTGATGGCGTCCATCTACCAGAAACTGATGCCCCTGCCCGACGAAACCCGCGTCTATCCCGGGCACGGCCCGGCCACGACCATCGGCTTCGAGCGCCAGAACAACCCGTTTCTCACGGGCGGCTTCTCCGTGCTCTAGCGGGCTCAGGGCCACGTCGGCTGAAGCAGCGGGTTGGGCGTCCGCTTGCGCTCGAAGATGCGGCGGAGCGAAGTGTAGACCAGGTCGCCCATCGTCAAGCCGCGCTCGAAGGCGGGGTCCTCGTAGTGCGCTGCCAGTTGCGCGCCCAGCTTCCGCACGTGCTCGTCCGGCGCGATCAGATCCTCCCGCATCACCTCCATGAGCCGGTCGAACCGGCCGTGCGAGACACGCACCCGCCCGGCGATCAGGGCGTGCTCTTCCTGCTGGTACTGCTCCACGTTCTCCGGTTTGAGGTAGCGGCGGGTGGCCCGCAGGAACGGCGCATTCTGGGGATAGCATTCGGGGATGTAGGTCTCCTTACGCCAGTGGTGGCTCTGCTGGTCGAAGTCGATCGGGCGCATGTGGAAGTGCCACTTCTCGAAGTCCCGCGTGATGTCGATCACGAAGTTGCCCGAGTGCATGTCGCCGAGCAGGCAGATGAAGCTTCGTTCGTTGAACTTGACGAATTCCTTCGCCAGGCGCACGAGGTCGAAGCGGGTCATGGGCATGCTCTCGCGGACGAAGTCGTGCGCCGGAATGCCGATGACATGCTCCTCGATGACCGTGTTGCCGTAGATGAAATAGTTGATCCGGTTGGGGGAGAGGATGTGTTCGAGTTCGAGGCCGTAGATCCGGTTGGCGTCGACCCGCTTGATGTAGAAATAGTCGAAGTTCTCGTTGAGCCGGTTGACGACCCGCACGCGGAAGGGGAGCGTGTTGCCATAGTTGCACACGTCCACCCGGTCGATGAACAGGTTGCGGGCGAAGGAGATGTCGCCCTCGGCCTTGAGGATGGCATAGGAGAGGAGCAGGTGATGATGGATTTCTTCCTGCTCGCCCGGAGGGTAGAAAACCGTCGACCAGAGCGTGTCCTCGCCGACTTCGTTGTAGACGGGAATCTCGTTGTCGAAGCGCTTGAGGTCCTCGTACCGGATGCCGGCCGTGGAGACGCGGCCGTACTGAATCAGGTACTCGCGGAAAAAGTCGCTGATGGGATAGACGTCCTTTTTCCGGCTGATGAGGTGTTTCATGGCAGGGCCGGTTCAGACGCTCTGCGCCAGCACCTGTTCGCGGACGCGCTCGTAATAGGCTTCGTACCGGGGGACGATGCGGTCCACGTCGAACAGGTCGACGGCGCGGGCACGGGAGGCGCGGGCCATGCGGGCGTGGAGCGCCTCATCGGTCAGGATGGTACGGGTGCGTTCGGTGAAGGCGTCCAGGTCGCCCAGCGGGCAGAGGAAGCCCGTCTCGCCATCGACGACGAGTTCCGGCAGCCCGCCGATGTGGCTGGCGACGACGGGCACCTCGCAGGCCATGGCCTCCAGCGCCGCGAGCCCGAACGTCTCCGAGCCGCTGGGCATCAGGAACACATCGGCGATGGAAAGGATTTCCTCGACGGGCTCCTGTTTTCCCAGGAAGCGCACGTCGTCGTAGACCCCCCGTTCGCGGGCCCGGCGCTCGGCGGTGGCCCGGTCCGGCCCGTCGCCCACGAGCAGGAGTTTCAGCGGCAGCCCCTCGGCCCGGAGCCGGGCAAAGACCTCCACCACCTCCGGCGCGCGCTTCACCGGGCGGAAGTTGGAGACGTGCACCATCAGCTTCTCGCCGTTCGGGCAGAGGGCCTGCTTGAAGTGCTCCTTGTTCGAGCGGCAGAAGCGCCGGGTATCCACGAAGTTGGGGATGACCTCGATCTCGGCCGTGATCGGACCGCAGCAGCAGAGCGTCTCCCGGCGCAGGTACTCCGAGACGGCCGTGACGCCGTCCGACCGGTTGATGGAGTAGGTGACGACGGGGGCGAAGGAGGGGTCCCGGCCCACGATGGTGATGTCGGTTCCGTGCAGCGTCGTCACGATGGGGATGTGGATGCCCTCGGTGGCGAGGATGTCCCGGGCCAGCACGGCGCTCGTGGCATGGGGGATGGCGTAGTGCATGTGCAGCACATCCAGCCGCTCGTACTTCACCACGTCGACGAGGGTGCTGGTCAGATTGAGCGTGTAGGGCGGGTATTCAAACAGAGGATAGGTGTTGACGTTGACCTCATGGAAAAAAATGTTTTCCTGCACGCTGCCCAGCCGGAACGGCATCGAGTAGGCGATGAAATGGATCTGATGGCCCCGGGCGGCCAGCGCCTTGCCGAGTTCCGTGGCGACGACGCCGCTGCCGCCATAGACGGGATAACAGGTGATGCCGATCTTCATGGGCCTCTGCTTTCGAGGAGGATGGGCCGAGATGACCCTGCAAGAACGCAGGCCGGAGGGACAGGTTGCAGGAACGGGCGGCCGGCCCCGGGAGGGAGCACCGCAGGTCGTATGTTACGAAATGGCCGGAATCTTGCGGCTATTGCGCCACACGGCTGACAATCCATGCCGGTTTTGGTAAACTCTCACCATCCTTCGTTTCATCAGACGAGACCATGACCATGAAACAGCGTCACTATCTCATGCTCCTTGGCCTGGCGATGGCCCTGGTGTTCGTGCGGCCGGCACAGGCCCAGCTCGGCGTGGCCGTCGGGCTCAACTTCGACGACATTTCAGACATCGACACCGGCGACCGGGAGGCCACTTTCGAGAACGCCACCGGCTGGCACGTCGGTCTTTTCTACGATATCGCCTTCGGGCCGGTGGGCCTCCGCCCGGGGGTGATCTACCGCGACATGAGCCAGATGCAGTTCCAGGCCACCGGCATCACCAGCAACTTCGGCTTCGATGCGAGCCTGATCGAGATCCCCATCGATGTGCGGCTTCGCCTCGGGGCCGCGCCGTTCATCAAGCCCTACGCCCTGGCGGCACCGGTGCTCAGTTTCGTCTCGAACGTGGACGACGAGTTCAAGGACGAGGTGGAGGACTTCCGCCTCTCGGCCGACGTGGGGCTGGGGCTCGAAGTCTCGATTCCCGGCCTCGGCCTGCGTCTTTTCCCCGAGCTGCGCTATTCGTTCGGGGTCTCCAAATTCATCGACCAGACGATCACGGTCGGCGGACAGGAGATTCGTGCCAACGATTCCGGTCGGCTGAATGCGTTCATGCTGCGCCTGGGCATCGGTCTCTGAACCGGTCCGTCGGAGAACGAAGCGAGCGTGGGATGCCGTCGTGCGTCCCACGCTCGTTCATTCCGGGGCGATGGTCACGACGATGGGGAAGTGGTCGGAGACCTCGAAGGGGTCGTAGGCCTGCACGTAGATGACCTCGCGGAGACGCCGGTAGAGGGCCGGTGAGAGCAGGATGTGGTCGATAGCGGAGAGTTCATCCGTGTCCACGTCGTGTTCTCCGTCGCGGTCCCAGTGGTTGGTGAAGCGCTCGCGCTGGGGTACGTCGGCCATGACGTTGTGCAGGTCGTCCTCGGGGCCGGGTCCGGCCGAGCGGATGCGGCGGAGGACGTCGGTGATGGGCCGGTTGCCGTTCAGATCCGGGATGCGGTCGTCGTAGTCGTTGAAGTCGCCCATGACGATGACGGCGCGGCCGGCCGCCAGTTCGCGCTCGGCGAGGCGGCGGATGACCTCGGCCTGGGCTTCACGCCGCGCCTTCCGGGTAACGTCGTGCGGGCGGGCGTACAGATGCAGGCCGATGAGCGTCGTCGGGATGCCGCCGAGGGTCAGGCGGGCGTAGAGGTTTTTGCTCACACCCTGCCAGCGTCGCTCCCCTTCGACGGGTACCTGCTCGTCCGTACGGCCCACCTCGTCGACGGGCAGGCGCGAGAGCAGGGCAACATCCTGGCCGGTGAACGTGTCTGTGCCCTCTACGAAATAGACCCGGTAGCCCAGTTCGTAGAGGCCTTCTTCGAGCATCAGGTACAGGACGGTGTCGTTCTCCACCTCCTGGAGCATCACCACGTCCGCGTCGAGCATCCGGAGCACCCCGGCGATGCGCTCGCGGTGTTGACGGGCTGCCTCGGGATCGCCTTTGTGCGGAAAGTCGGCGCCGCCTTCGTCGCCCAGGCCGTCGAACAGGAACTCCGTGTTCAGCGTGGCCAGACGGTAGCCCTCGGCGGTGAAGACGGGAGGCGGTTCCGGGACAAAGCGGAAGGCGGGTTCCGGCGCGGTAACCGGCCGGGGCATGCAGCCGACGAGCAGGAGGACGAGGCCGGCGACCAGGAGAGGCAACCGGTGGCGGAACGGTACGGGCAACATCGCAGGGGTAGCGGGTGAACGAAGCGGTGAAAATAGGCGAGCGTGAACGCTGAAAACGTGTTCTCCGTGATGGAGATACGAAGAAAAAAGGGGCACGGCCCGCCGTGGACCGTGCCCCTGTGTGCCGGAGGGGGGCATCAGGAAATCCCCTCAAAGAACCGGAATCGCCGGGCGTCGATCTCATACGACCGGCGCGGCCGGACGGGCTCGCGCCCCTCGGCCCACTGCGGATGCAGCGTGGTTCGCATCGACTGCTCGCTGTAAAAATGCCGCGTGTGGAGCGAGAAGGGGCGGAGCGAGTCCGGAGCATGACGGACGTAATGGGCGATCCAGAGCGCGCGCTGCCAGCCCGGCACCTGCGACGCAGGCGTCAGGCTCATGTAGAAATCGCGCTTGGGATAGCCGGGTTGAAAGGCACTGAACTGGTAGGGATCGAGCACGACGTCCCGGTAGGTGGTTTTCCCACGGTATTTCGTCTCGACGCGGTTGCGCACGACCCACGCGATCAGTTCCTGCTCTTCGGGCCGCTTCGACTCGGAAAAGATGCAGCGAGCCAGCCAGAGCGTTTCGGTGTCGATCTGATCGAGGGGCAACGGCGCAAGCCGTCTGGGATTGCGAAGGGCTTCTTCTATCGGGGTCAGCCTGACGACTTCTTCGACCACCGCCACACTGTCCATGGTAGCCAGTGTGTCCGGGAAAGCCGGCGGCTTGGCCTCCGAGGCCGTCAGTCCGAGAAGGTCCCCACTGAACGCAATCATACCCGCGAAGCCAGAAAGCACGGCAAACACCGTGATCTTCTTTCGCATGGTTTCTTGCGGTTGGTTCGACATAAATGGAAAATCGCCACCCTCGGGTGACGATCGGGGTCATGGACCCTGGTTTGCCCTACGATGAAGGGGGCGGGCTGTTTCGTGTAAAACGATCCGTAAATAGGTGTGTATATAATACGTTGTCGTGATCATCGGTTTATTCATGACCCGTTCACCCCGGGTTCACCCGGGCTTGGCCGGGGGTTCACGAAGCGGGGTGTCTGGCGTGTGAACCGTATCCCGTTGTGTTCGGAAGAAGGACGGTGAAGAGAAGCGCGTTTGGAGGACGGCGTTTCCGGTCACAGAAGAGCCGTATCGGAACAGATGGAATGCACGGAAACCGGAATCCGCAGGTAGCGTTGCGGGAGGTTCAACGCACCTGTGGCGCAGACGGGTTCCCCGATGTCGTTTAGGATCCTTGCGGATGAGAATATTCCCTTTGTGCGGGAGGCCTTCGGGCGCCATGGTGAGGTACGTCTGGCGGCCGGCCGCACGCTGTCCCGGGAGGATGTAAGCCGGTCCGATGTGTTGCTCGTGCGCAGCGTCACGCGGGTGGACGCTGCGTTGCTGGCCGGTACGCCGGTGCGTTTCGTCGGGACGGCTACGATCGGGACGGACCACGTCGACGTGGCCTGGCTGCGGGAGCAGGGGATTGCCTTTGCCCATGCACCCGGTTCCAACGCCGAGTCGGTCGTGGAGTACGTGCTGGCGGCCTTGCTCCGGCTGGCCGTGCGCCGGGGCGTGGCGTTGCGCGGACGGACGGCCGGGGTCGTGGGGTGCGGGCACATCGGGAGCCGGCTGGCCCGCCGGCTGCGAGGACTCGGCATGAAGGTGCTCCTGAACGATCCGCCCCGGGCCGAGGCCGCCGAACGGGCCGGTGAGACGCATCCTTTCGTCCCGCTCGATGACCTGCTGACCGCCGCGGAGGTCCTTTCGCTGCATGTGCCGCTGACCCGTTCGGGACGCCACGCCACCCATCACCTGATCGCGGCGGAAGCCCTCGGTCGGATGCGCTCCGGGGCCTGGCTGATCAACACCGCACGGGGGGGTGTCGTGGAGGAGAGCGCATTGCGGCGGGCACGCGAGGAGGGCCGGCCCGGTGGCGTCGTGCTGGATGTGTGGGAGGGCGAGCCGGCGCCCGACCCCGTGCTCATCGAACGGGTGGATCTGGGCACGCCCCACATCGCCGGGTATTCGTACGACGGTAAGGTGGCCGGTACCGCCATGATCTACCGGGCCTTCGTGGCGCACTTCGGCCTCGCCCCGGCCTGGGATCCGGAGCCGGCGCTGGCGCCCGGTCCGGGCGACCGGCTCGACCTGGTGCCGCCGGACCCCGGCCTCGACGAAACGGCCTGGCTCGACGAGGTCGTCCGACAGATGTACGACATCGAGGCGGACGACCGGCGCTTCCGCCCGCTGGCACACCTCGGGCCGGAGGAGCGGGCCGCGCGGTTCACCGCACTGCGGAAGACCTACCCCCGCCGCCGGGCCTTCAGGCGGCACCGCCTGCCGCTGGCCGCCGTCCCCGAGCCGTATCGAGGGCCGCTCACCGAAGGGCTCGGCGTGGGACTGACAGAGGCCTCGTGAGGGGAAACGATCAGGGTGAGTAGCCGTACGAGCGCAGAAAATTGTCCGAGTTGCGCCAGTCCGCCCGCACCTTGACGTGCAGTTGCAGGTAGACGGGTTTGCCCAGGAAGGCCTCGATATCCTCCCGGGCGGCCTGGCCGACGCGCTTGAGGGCTTGCCCACCCTTGCCGATCAGGATGGCTTTCTGGGAGTCCCGCTCGACCACGATCTCGGCGTCGATGAAATCTTTGCCCTGCGGACGCTCCTCATAGGTGACGACGTTCACCTGGGTCGAGTAGGGGATTTCGTCGCGATAGAGCTGGAAAATCTTTTCCCGGATGATTTCGGAGATGAAGAACCGTTCGGGGTGTTCACTGAGCATGTCCGGCGGATAGAAGGGCGGGCCGAGGGGGAGCCGTCGGATGATGGCGTCGAGGAGGACGTCCAGGTTGGTGCCCTTGAGCGCCGAGATGGGGATGACCTCCTCGAAGGCCCGGAGGTCGGTATAGGCCTGGACCAGGGGAAGGGCTTCCTCCTGGCGAATCAGGTCCATCTTGTTGATGACGAGCAACGCCGGGCGGTCGCCGATGCGTTCGAGGCTGAGCGTGTCGGGGCGGTCCCGGGTGGCGTCGGCCATGAAGAGCAGCAGGTCGGCGTCCTGAATGGCGCCGGCAACCTGGCGCATCATGGCTTCCTGGAGGCGGTAGCGGGGCTCGATGATGCCGGGCGTGTCCAGAAAAACGATCTGGGCGCGTTCGTCCGTGTGGATGCCCAGGATGCGGTGGCGTGTCGTCTGAGGTTTCGGCGTGACGATGGCCAGCTTGCGGCCGAGCAGGGCGTTGAGCAGGGTGCTCTTGCCCACATTCGGTTTGCCGACGATGGCCACATAGCCACTGCGGAAGTCGGGGGGGAAGGCGTCGGGGTTGATGGTCAGGGTGTCTTCGCTCACGGTGGGTGCTCGATGGGATCATGATACGTAGGCCTGTGGGACGCGCGCCGGGGCGCCTTTGCTCCCGCGGTTCCCACGGTCAGTAGCCCTTCACGACCCGCCGCATCTCGCGGACGGCCTGCTCCATCCCGACCAGCACGGCCCGCGCGACGATGGCGAAGCCGATGGATACCTCGGCCACGTGGGGCACCGTGCGCTTGAACAGCCCGAAGTTGCGGTAATCGAGGCCGTGGCCGGCGTGGACGCGAAGGCCCAGCGCGTGGGCCTGTTCCGCCGCGCGTGCCAGCCGCTCGGCCTCGGCCCGACGGGCTTCCGGCGTCGGCGCGTTGGCATAGTCCCCCGTGTGCAGTTCGATGGCGTTGGCTCCTACTTCGCGGGCCGCCTCGATCTGCTCGGACACCGGATCCACGAAGAGGGCGACTTCGGGGATGCCGGCGTCGTAGAGGCGTGGCACGAGGTGCACGAGCCGGCTCCGGGCGGCGACCACATCCAGCCCCCCCTCGGTCGTGACCTCCTCGCGGCGCTCCGGAACCAGCGTCGCCAGGTCGGGGCGGGTGGCACAGCAGATCTCCACGATCTCGGGATTCGTCGAGAGTTCAAAATCGAGTTTGCCCTGGACGGTCTCGCGCAGCAGGCGCACGTCGCGGTCGGTGATATGACGACGGTCTTCGCGCAGGTGGAACACGATACCGTCGGCGCCGGCCATCTCGCAGAGGGCCGCCGCATGGATCGGGTCCGGAAACGTCTCGCGCCGCGCATTGCGCAGCGTGGCTACATGGTCGATGTTGATGAGCAGGTCGATCACGGCGATCACCGGGTCAGCTGGAGCAACGAGGACGGATGTCGGGAGTCTAGTACAGAGCGGACCGATCTTGCAACCTTCCGGTGCCCGGCGTGAGGTCGGCGCCGGTATGGTTGCATTTCGGGGGGGTGTCCTGTATTTTCGCACGGCGCCACCCGCCACCCCCGTATCCGGGTGGGGCTCTTCCGTCTACCTTTGCGTACCACGTCAACCATTTCGGAGCCAGATAACAATGGGCCAGGGTATTCGCGTAGCCCTTCAGGTTGTTTTGGGCATCGTCATTGTCGTGCTTGCCTATTTTCTCTATGTCTCCATCACGGAGCCGTACAAGGTGGTCGAGCGCCAGAAGGAACTGACGCGCCTGACCCGCGAGCGGATGAGCGACGTGCGGACGGCGCTGGTCCAGTACGAGCGTGTCCACAAACGCTTTCCGCTGACGCTGGATTCGCTCGTGATGTGGGTCAAGACGGACTCGTTCATGCTGGCCAAGATGGACAGCCTCTTTGGCCATCCCGTCGTGCCGGATTCGTTGCCCTATTCGCCGCGGACCGGTAAGAGGTTCGAGTACGCCGTCAACGACACGGCCCGCGTCAAGATTTACCTCCTCAAGGACCCGGACAGCAACGACCAGATCGGTTCGCTCCTGCCCGATGTCACGTTGCTCAACGCGGCCAGCTGGGAGTAATGCTCCCTTTGCTTCCTGTTTCCTGACGTAGGTTTCTCGGCGCCGCGAAGGCCGGCGTCTCCCTGGCGGTGCCATGCCCATCCTCCACCGGCTATGATCGCGCAGACACGAGCTGGCATCGATCTCTACGGTCGCGTCATGCGCTATGCCGAGGTGGAACAGTACAACGGCTCGTATCGCCTGTTGCGCCTCGGAAGCTGTGACTTCGAGTTCGAGGCCGGTCGGGACATCTTCGATGCCGACCGCCCGGCCCACCTGGATACCATCGCCGAGGCCGTGGCGGACGTCTTCGGAGGCACCGTTGCTACGGAATTGCGTGTCGCGATTCATCCGCCTGTCGGGCAGGCGTTTTTCTCCCCCTGTGCCGTGTCCCTCACGCCGGCAGCCTGTCGGCAGCAGCTCGAACGCGAGGCCGTCCTGCTGAGCGGTCAGGATCCCGCCGCCTTCTCCCTGGCCACGGACCCGGTCCGCGAGGAGGCTCTGCCGGACGGGGAGACGGTGCAATGGTACCAGACGCTGGTGTTGCCGCGCACGGTCTCGGATAGAATCGGGGAGGTGTCGCGCGTGTTGCAGGTGGCCCTCCATCGGCCGATGACGAGTATGCAGGGGGTGGCGCAGGTGCTCACGTGCCTGGCCCGGCGCCAGCCGCAACCCCCGGGCCGACCCCTGACCCTCGCGCTGGGCTGGTACCCGGCCCGGGTCGAGGTGGTCGTCTGCCGCGGGCATTCGTGGGTGACCAGCCTCGCTCTGCCCGGGGGGCCCGCTGCCGACGTGCTCTTCGCCACGGTGATGCTGCTCCACCGGCTACAGATCGACCCCGGGGACGTGGGGCAGGTGTACGTCTACGGCATCGGCATCCAGCCCGACGCTTTCGACCTCTTCGAGCGTGCCTTCGGCGCCCCGCCCGAGAAACTCAACGCCGTCCCGGTCGTCAACCTCGATCCGGCCAGTCTGGCCGTCAATTTCGACGTGGAGGCCTACGCCCCCTGTATCGGGATCTGCCTCTAGCCGGCTCGCCACCGCCACGGGAGGCGGGTCGCCCAGCCCCGTACCGCCATGCGCATCATCGCCGGTCGACTGCGACGACGTCCGCTGAAGGCCCCGGCGGGCCACCTGACGCGCCCGACGACGGACCGGACGCGGGAGGCGCTGTTCAGCCTCGTCGAGAGCCGCCTGGACCTGGAAGACGCCACCGTGCTCGACCTGTTCGCCGGGACGGGGGCGCTCGGCCTCGAGGCCATCAGCCGGGGGGCGGCCGCGGCCGTGTTCGTCGAGCGGGATGGGCGCGTGCTGGCCTATGCGCGCCGCAACGCCGAGGCGCTCGGGGTGAGCGACCAGGGCTCGTTCCTCCGCGCCGATGCCGTGGCGTTCCTGCGCCGTTATGCCGGGCCTTCCTTCGACCTGATCCTGGCCGATCCCCCGTATCGCCTGCCCGAACTGCCCCACCTGCCGGACCTGGCCCTGCCCCACCTGCGGCCCGGCGGGCTCTTTGTCCTCGAACACGACCGCCGGCACGATTTCTCCGAGCATCCCGCCCTCGACACGAGTCGTCCCTACGGCCGTACCACCGTCTCGGTGTTCCAGCGGCCGGAAGCGGACGAGCCGGCCTCGCCCTGATTGCTATGGCGCTCGCGCTGTTCCCCGGTACGTTCGATCCCTTCACCTACGGCCACCTCGACATCCTCGAGCGGGCCCGCCGCCTGTTCGACCAGGTGGAGGTGACGGTGGCGGTCAATGCGAGCAAGACGCCCCTGTTCACCCTCGAGGAACGGTGTGCGCTGATTCGTACCTGTACGGCCCACCTGAACGGCGTCACCGTGGCGACGTTCGAGGGGTTGCTCATGGACTACGCCCGGCAGCGCGGGGCCGTGGCACAGATCCGGGGGCTCCGGCAGGTGAGCGACTTCGACTACGAGTACCGCATGCTCTTCGCCAACCGGCGCCTCTTTCCCGAACTGGAGACGGTGTTCCTGATGCCTTCCGAGGCGCACCTGCACATCCATGCTTCGCTCGTGCGGGAGATCCACCGGTGGGGCGGAGACGTGTCCTCCTTCGTCCCGCCGCCCGTGCTGGAAGCGCTTCAACGGAAATAACCCAACCTTCAAGGTGGGGCGTTGGGGAGAAGTTCGGTCGTCGTTAACTTGATCTTCATGAACCCGGATCGAGCCGGGTTGTCGTTCTGCTTCCGTTGGATCACCGTCTGGGCACCATGTCCGTCCTCACTTCGCTACAGTTCAACCCGAACGTAGCCGCGATGCAGCCCTCGGCCACGCTGGCCATGACGGCGCGGGCCAAGGAGCGCCGCCGGGCCGGGCACCCGGTCGTCAGCCTGAGTGCCGGCGAGCCCGACTTCGACACGCCGGCCCCCATCCGCGAGGCCGCCATCGAGGCCATCCGTGAGGGCTTCACCCACTATACGATGAACGCGGGGATCCCGGAACTGCGGGAGGCCATCTGCGAGAAGCTCCGGCGCGACAACGGCCTCGACTATGCGCCCGACCAGATCCTCTGCTCGAACGGGGCCAAACAGTCGGTAGCGCTGGCAATCCTGGTGCTGTGCCGGCCCGGCGACGAGGTGCTGATCCCGGCGCCGTACTGGGTCAGCTACCCGGAGATGGTGCGCCTGGCCGGTGCCACGCCCGTCATCCTGCCCACCACGGCGGCGGACGATTACCGGATCCGGCCCGAGGCGCTCGAGGCGGCCATCACGGAGCGGACGCGCCTGTTCCTTCTCAACTCCCCGTCGAACCCCACCGGTTCGGTCTACGCGCCGGAAGAGCTGGAGGCACTGGCCGAGGTGCTCCGGCGCCACGAACACGTCTTCGTCGTTTCGGACGAGATCTACGAGTACATCCTCTACGACGCTACCCACGTGGCGTTCGCCTCGCTGCCGGGGATGAAGGAGCGGACGATCACGGTCAACGGCTTCTCGAAGGGGTATGCCATGACGGGCTGGCGCCTGGGCTACCTGGCCGCCGAGATACCCATCGTAAAGGCGGCCGGCAAAGTGCAGGGGCAGTTGACGTCCGCACCGTGCAGCATCACGCAGCGGGCCGGCCTGGCGGCACTCCGGATGGGCATGGAGCCGATCCGGGAGATGGTCTCGGCCTTCCGCCAGCGCCGCGACTACGTCCTCGGACGGCTCAACGGCATCGAGGGGGTCGTGTGTCCCCGCCCCGAGGGCGCCTTCTACGTGTTCCCCGACGTCTCGGTCTACTACGGGCGTACGGCCCCGGACGGGCGGCCCATCGCCAACAGCGAGGACCTCTGCTTCTACCTGCTCGAGGCGCACGACCTGGCCCTCGTGCCCGGGCACGCCTTCGGTGCGCCGGACGGCATCCGGCTCTCGTACGCCGCCTCGATGGACGACCTGGCCCTTGCGCTCGACCGCCTCGAAGCGGGCCTGGCGGCCCTCCGCTGAGCGGGTCGGGACGGGTTATATCGGGCGGGGGGGCGTGTCTTGGAGGGAGAGACGCCCGTTGCCCGAAACCGTGACGCCATGCCTGCCTCCGATGCGCTCGAGCCGATCCGCCCGGCCGGCGAGCCGGAGATCCGCTACCAGGTGCCCATCCACCAGTGGGACGCCTCCGACCGGCCGCGCGAGAAGCTCATGCGGCGCGGGGCCGAGGCCCTCACGGATGCCGAACTGATCGCCCTCATCTTTGGCACGGGCACCCGCACGAAAGACGGCCCCCTTTCGGCCGTTCAGCTCGGTCAGGCGTTGCTGCGCGCCTATCGCTCCCTGTATCATCTCTCCCGTCGCGACCTGAAAGAACTGATGCGGGTCGTGGGCGTGGGGCCGGCCAAGGCGGTTCAACTCGTGGCGGCGTTCGAGATCGGCCGTCGCGTGGAGTCGCAGCGGGGAGGGGAGCGGGTGCAGGTGCGCACGCCGGCCGACGTGGCCGCCGTCTATGGCCCGCTCCTGCGCGACCTCAAGCGCGAGGTCTTCAAGATCGTGCTCCTCAACACGGCCAACGTCATCATCGGGGACGAGACGGTCAGCGAGGGCGGGCTGGCGGCCAGCATCGTCGAGCCGCGGGCCGTCTTCCGGCGCGCCATTCTGGAAAACGCGGCGGCCGTCATCTGCCTGCACAACCACCCCTCCGGCAACCCCGAGCCGAGCCGGGAGGACATCCGCGTCACCCGGCAGCTCGTCGAAGCCGGCCGCCTCATGGGCATCCCCGTGCACGACCACCTCATCATCGCCGGCACGCAGTACACGTCCCTGGCCGAGCGCGGGTTGCTCTGAAACACCCTGCCCCGGCAGGTCGGGCTCCCGGCCCGATTCTTTCCAATTTTCAACCGGAACGCGTTGACCGCCGGAGCCGGAGGCGCTAGCTTCCGCAGCCTGCCTGCCGGTGGATCGTGGTCCCACCTGCCTGCCATCGCGCCGGTTCGTTCCTGCATCCCAAGCCCCATCCTGCTAGCAAGCCCGACATGACCGACCTGTTCGAAAAGATCGTTTCCCTGAGCAAACGACGTGGTTTCATCTTTCAGTCCTCCGAGATCTACGGCGGGCTGGCGGCCACGTACGACTACGGCCCGCTGGGGGTCGAGTTGAAGCAGAACGTGAAGGAGCGCTGGTGGAATGCCATGGTCTACCGGCACGAAAACATCGTCGGGCTCGATGCCGCCATCCTCATGCACCCGACCGTGTGGAAGGCCTCCGGGCACGTCGATGCCTTCAACGACCCGCTCATCGACGACCGGCAGTCGAAGATGCGCTACCGGGCCGATCAGCTCATCGAGCAGCACATCGAGCGGTTGCGGCAGCAGGGGGAGACGGAGCGGGCGGAGGCCGTCCACCGGCGGCTCGTCGAGGCGCTCCACCTCGAGGACGAAGCGATGTGCAAGGCCCTCTACCAGATCATCATGGACGAGGAGATCCGCTCGCCGGACTCCGGGGCCTTCGACTGGACCGAGGTGCGGCAGTTCAACCTGATGTTCGTCACGCACGTGGGGCCGGTGGCCGATGCCGAGAGCAAGATCTACCTCCGTCCCGAGACCGCGCAGGGTATCTTCGTCAACTTCCACAACGTCCGGGAGACGGCCCGGCAGCAGGTGCCTTTCGGCATCGCTCAGATTGGCAAGGCGTTCCGCAACGAGATCGTGGCGCGGCAGTTCATCTTCCGCATGCGCGAGTTCGAGCAGATGGAGATGCAGTACTTCGTCCGGCCCGGCACGCAGCGCGAAGCCTACGAGATGTGGCGGGAGAAGCGTATGCAATGGCACCTCGACAACGGCATCCGCCCGCAGAAGCTCCGCTGGCACGAGCACGAAAAGCTGGCCCATTACGCCGATGCCGCGCACGACATCCAGTACGAATTCCCCATGGGCTGGCAGGAGGTCGAGGGGATCCACTCGCGAACCGACTTCGACCTGCGCAACCACCAGCAGTACTCCGGCAAGAAGATGGAGTACTTCGACCCGCAGACGCAGGAACGCTATATCCCGTACGTGGTCGAGACCTCGGCCGGGCTCGACCGCACCGTGCTGATGTTGCTCTGCGAGGCCTACCGTGAGGAGGAGGTCGGCGGCGAGACGCGCACGGTGCTGCGCTTCCATCCCCGCATCGCGCCCGTCAAGGCGGCCGTCTTCCCCCTCGTGAAAAAAGACGGCATGCCCGAGGTGGCTCGCGCCATCGCCGACGACCTGCAACCGCATTTCAACACGTTCTACGACGAGAAGGGAGCCATTGGCCGGCGCTACCGCCGGATGGATGAGATCGGCACGCCCTTCTGCATCACCGTCGACGGGGAGACGCTCACCGAAGGTACCGTCACCGTCCGCGACCGGGACACGATGGAGCAGGTGCGGATCCCGAAGGAGCAGGTGCTCGCCTACCTCCTCGACCGGATGAAAGCATGGACGCCGGGTGCGTGAGCGGCGCCGGAGGGGGCATTCGGACCGGGAATAGAAAAAAAGTGGGCAAAACTGGATATTTCGTGAAAAGAGTCCGAGATTAGGGCTCCCGGTGAAAACGTTCTCAGCCTGCCAGGGCCGGACTTTACGCCGGCGACCCGAGGTCCCGAAGCTCACCCCACCCCCGTGAGCAGGCAGGCGCTCCGCGACGGCTTGCGTTACGGGTTTCGTTTTCGGACCCTCCTCCGTAGTTCAGACACGATGACCGATTTCAAGGCGGAGCACGATCCTGCGGAAGATCATGGCGGTCTTTCGTGGGATACCTTTCTCGGGCGCCTGTCACGCCTGGCGGTTCGGGCGTGCGGGTGCCCGGTAGCCGTCATCACGCTCGTGGATGACGGCGGGGCGCACCGGATTGCGGCGTGGGCCGGGATGGAGCCCGGCGACGAAGCGGCGATAGCCCGTCTGGCCCGGCGCATCCTGGAAGAAAACCGCCTCGTGACGTGGGCCGGGCAGGAGTTGGCTTCGATGCTGGCTTCGATGCGCCTCCCGCAGGGCGCTCCGCGTTTCGCAGTCGGGCGGCCCATCCGGGATCACCAGGGGCGGCCCATGGGCACGCTGTGCCTCCTCGATACCGTCGAGCGGGCACTCTCCGGCGAGGACCACTTTGTCTTGCACGACCTGGCCCATCTCATCGCGGAGCGGATGGAAGAACGGCGGGTCATGCAGGAAGCGGAGCGACGTGCGGTGTCGCTGCGCCGGTTCTATGAGGAGGTACTCAACGAACTGCCCATCGAAGTGGAGGTGCTCGACGCCGAGGCGCGTTACGTGTGGGCCAACCGCGCGATGGCTACCGAGGATCGGCTGCCGCAGATGATTGGCAAGACCGCCCTCGAATACGGCCGCGCCTTCGGCCTCGATGAGGCGCTCTACCGGCAACGGCACGAGTACGTGCGGCAGGTCCTCGACCGGGGCGAGATGGGCAGCGTCGAGGAGACGGTGCTGATGCCCGACGGCTCCGAGCGGCACCTGCTCCACGTGGTCCTGCCCGTACGGGGCGACGACGGGCAGGTGGAGCGCGTCATCGGCTATCGCCTGGATCAGACCGAGATCAAGAACTACGAGTCGCGGCTCGTGGCGGCGAAGGAACAGGCCGAAGCCCTGAGCCGGCTCAAGTCGGCGTTGCTGGCCAACATGAACCACGAGGTGCGCACGCCGCTGACCTCCATCATCGGGTTTGCCGACATCCTCCGCAACTACCTGGGCCCGGATCAGCGCGAGCTGGTCGACCTGATCCGGCGCAACGGCCTGCGTCTCATGGACACGCTCAATGCCGTGCTGGACATGGCACAGCTGGAGAGCGGGGTGATGCGGTTGCGGCCCTCGCTCTTCGATCTGAACGATCTCGTGCTCGAGGTCGTGGCGCCCTACCGTGCCGAGGCGGAGCAGAGGGCCATACGGCTGCGGGTCGATCTGCCGGGTACGCCCGTCTCCCTGTTTCAGGACCACCTCGCCCTCACGCGTGTGCTCCATCACCTGCTCAGCAACGCCTTCAAGTTTACGGAGCAAGGGGAGGTCCGGGTAGAGGTGAGCACCGACGCGGATCGGGTGCGGATCGGGGTCGTAGACACGGGCATCGGGATCCGGGCTGCGTCCTTCGAGCGCATCTTCGAGCCGTTCACGCAGGAATCGGAGGGGATGGATCGGAGCTTCGATGGCATGGGGCTCGGCCTCGCGGTAGCCCGGAGCCTGGTCCGGCTGATGGGCGGTACGATCCATGTGGCGAGTGAGCCGGAGCAGGGGAGCCGGTTCGTGGTCGAGGTGCCGCACCGCCTGGGCGAAGCATGGGTGCAGTTGCGGGACCTCAACGCGCACGCCGGCCTGACCTTCAGCGGCGACGGCGCCGTGGCCTCCCGGAGAGATCAGGCCGAAGTTTGAGCGGGGCCGGCCATGATGCGGGCGCGCAGACGCATCAGGTACGCGGGCGTGTACCGGAGCCGGCTTCCGTACCACGAGAACGGTTCTCCGTCGACGAGGTGGATGGCTGGGCCGGGCAGTTGTGCGCGTAGTTCCTCCCGGTGTGTGGCGCGGAAGGGATAGGGTTCGCTGGAGAGCAGGATCACATCCGGACGGGCCGCGCGCAGGTCGTCGGGGGTGACGACCGGATAGCGGGTGCGGTGCCCGAAGACGTTGACGAACCCGGCCCGGTACAGCATGTCATGGATGAAGGTGTCGGCGCCGACGCTCATGTAGGGGTCGCGCCAGATGAGGTACGCCGCCCGGCAGGCGGGAAACGGTGGGAGGGCGGCAAACCCTGCGGCGATGCCATCGGCGAGTTCGGCGGCACGTCGGACGGTGCCGGTGAGGCGGCCCACCGTGCGGATCATGTCGAGCGCCCCGTCGAGGTCCCGTACGTCGGTGACGAAGACGGGCGCGAGTGCGTCCAGGGCCTCGATGTCGGCCCGGGTGTTCTCTTCGAGGTTGGCCAGGATGAGATCGGGGCGGAGCGCCCGCACACGGTCGAGGTTGACGTTCTTCGTCCCGCCGACGATGGTCTTTTCGCGTTTCCATTCGTCCGGGTGGATGCAGAATCGGGTTACGCCGACGACGGTGGGTCCGAGTCCCAGGTCAGCCAGGAGTTCGGTCTGGCTCGGCACGAGGGAGACGATGCGGCGGGGTGGGTTTTCTAGGCGGAGCCGGCGGCCGCGTGCATCCGTGATCGAGAGCGATGCCATCGGAGACGAACGGGCTGGGCGTCAGGTAGCGGGTTCGCGCTCGGCGAGGGCCTCCAGGAGCCGCGCGTGCAGGCCGCCGAAGCTGCCGTTGCTCATGATCAGGGCCACGTCGCCCGGACGGAGGGCCTCCAGGAGTGCGGGCAGGAGGGCCTCGGCGTCGGGGAACGCCCGGGCGGGGAGGCCGCGGTCCGTCAGGTGGGCGGCCAGGTCGGGGACACTCATGAAGTCTTCCGGCCGGTCGTTGTGGCGGAAGGGCGGGGCGCTGAAGAACGCCAGGTGGGCCGCGTCGAAGGCCTCGGAGTAGCCCTTCTCGAATACCTTGCGCCGGCTCGAATTCGAGCGCGGTTCGAAGACGGCGACGAGGCGGCGCTCCGGCCAGCGCTGTCGGGCGGCCCGGAGGGTCTCGCGTACGGCCGTCGGGTGGTGGGCGAAGTCGTCCACGACGAGTACGCCGGCGGCCTCGCCGCGCACCTCCAGCCGTCGCTTCACGCCCCGGAACGTCGCCATGGCCCGGGCGACCTGCCCGGGTTCGAGCCCCTCCTCCAGCGCGACGGTGCAGACGGCCAGCGCATTGAGCAGGTTGTGCCGGCCGCTGAGGGGCAGGCGAATCGTGCCGGCTGCCTGTCCGTCGACGACGAGGGTGAAGACCTGTCCTCCCGCGTCGGGTCGGATGTCACGGGCGGTCACGTCGGCGGTGTCGGTGAGGCCGTAGCGGCGGACGCGGGCCGGAGTGTACCGGGCCAGCGCTGCTGCTTCGGGATCGTCGTTGCAGAGGGCGAGCAATCCGCTGGCAGGCACCAGCCCGGCCAGCGCCTGGAACGCCTCCCGGTAATCGTCCCAGTTGGCGTAAATGTCTGCATGGTCAAACTCCACTGACGTGACGATGGCGCTCGTCGGGCGGTAATGCATGAACTTCGGACGCTTGTCGAAATAGGCGCTGTCGTATTCGTCGCCTTCGACGACGAAGTGGGGGCCGGAGCCGATGGCATAGCTCACGTTGCCGTTGGCCATGACGCCGCCGACGAGGAAGCCGGGGTCAAGGCCGGCCTCGCGGAGAACGTGCACGAGCAGGCTCGTCGTGGTGGTCTTGCCGTGTGTGCCTGCCACCACGAGCGAGCGACGATCCCGGATGAAGTAGTGGGCCAACGCCTCAGGCAGCGAGGCCTGCACCAGCCCGTGCTCCCGGGCATAGGCCGCCTCGACGTGGGTGGGCGTGCAGGCATTGCCGACCACGACGAGGTCGGGCGCCGGGGCCAGGTGGGCCGGGTCGTAGCCCTGGTGGACCGGGATGCCGAGATCGGCCAGGCGCGTGCTCATGGGCGGGTACACGTTGGCGTCGGACCCGCGCACCCGGTAGCCGGCCTCGTGGAACAGCCCCGCGAGCGATCCCATCCCCGTGCCGCAGATGCCGATGAGGTACACGTCGCGCAGCGCCTCCGGCGCCGGGAGCGGGGGGCGGTCGAAGATGCGCAGGTGGGCGTCGGGCAGGTCGGTGATGCGCTTCATGGAACGTCGTGGACGGGTCGGCGGGACCCGTACAATGCCCCGCAGCCGACAAGGGTTTCCAAAAAATGGGTACCCCTGCAGCCGTACAGGGTGGCGCCCTCCTCTTTTCGACGTTGTCTCGCTATGGCCCTTTGCCCGACTGGTTCGAGCCCGGGCGTTATTATCTGGCCGGGTTGTAATCGGCAGGGGGATCATGCATATTGCGGGGTCCCTCGTTCCCTTCATACAGCCCCCGCCGCCCATGTCTTCCGCAGCCAGCAACCTCGACCGGATCCGTGCCCTCTATCATGCTTTCGGCCAGGGAGACATCCCGACCGTGCTCGGGATGATGCACCCGGACATCGTGTGGCGCGAAGCCGAGGGCTTCCCCTACGGTGGCACCTACCACGGCCCCGAGGCGGTGCTGGAGCACGTCTTCAAAAAGCTCGGGACGGAGTGGGAGGGGTTCCGCGCCACGCCTTCGGAGTTCATCGACGGCGGCGAGGCCGTGGTGGTGCTGGGCACGTACACCGGCACCTACCGGGCTTCCGGTGGGGCGCTGGAGGTGCCGTTTGCCCATGTGTGGAAGCTCCGCGACGGCCGCGTCACCGCCTTCACCCAGTACACGGACACGCTGCTGGTGCACCGGGCCATGCAGGCGGCGTAGCCCCGGGCCGGCATTCCCGACGGGGCCGCTAGGCGCTCACCTTCCGGTACTGACGCACGGCCAGCGTCACGCTGGTGACGGCGAAGGCCACCAGTGCCCAGAACTGCGGCTGCACGTCGGCGAAGCCCGCCCCCTTGAGCAGCACCCGTCGCATGATCTCGATGAAGTAGGCGATGGGGTTGAGCAGGGTCAGTTTCTGGGCCCAGCCCGGCATGCTCTCGATGGGGGTGAAGAGGCCGCTCATCAGGATGAAGACGACCATCAGGAACCACGCGATGAACATGGCCTGCTGCTGCGTCTCGGTAAACGTCGAGATCCACAGGCCCAGGCCCAGCATACCCACCAGGTAGACGCCCGTCAGCGCGTAGACGAGCGCCAGGTTGCCGAGCATGGGCACGTGGAAGACGAGGCGGGCCACCACCAGCCCGGCGCTCAGTTCCACGAGCGCCAGGATCCAGAACGGCAGCAGCTTGCCGACGATGAAGTCGCGCTTGCGCAGGGGCGTCACGTTGAGTTGCTCGATGGTGCCGAGCTCTTTCTCCCGCACCACGTTCATGGCGGAGAGGAACGTGCCGATCATGGTCACGAGCAGCACCAGGATGCCGGGGACCATGAAGTAGTGGTAGTTCAGCTCGGGGTTGTACCAGTGGGAGAAGACCACGTCGAGCACGGGGTGAGCCCGTGGGGCGGGGGGCGTCGCGGCGAAGGTCACCTGCAGGTCGCGCGTGTAGTCGCCGAGGATACGGTTGGCGTAGGCCTGCACGACGCCCGCGGTGGCGCCGTCCTGCGCGTCGAGGATGAGCTGCACGGGGGCGGCGCCGTCGCGGCGGAGGTCGCGTTCGAAGCCGGCGGGGATCTGGAGGATCATGCGCACGTCGCCGCGCTGCATGGCTTCGTCGGCCGCGGCCGGGTCGTACGTGCGGTGCACCACGGTGAAGTAGCCGCTGGCCTCGAAGCGGGCCACCAGCCGCCGCGCCGTCGGGCTGCCGTCCAGGTCGATCAGGCTCACCGGCGTGTTCTTCACCTCGAACGTGGCCGCGAACGACAGCACCAGCAGCTGGATGATCGGCATCACGAACAGGATCGGCAGCATCGCCCGGTTGCGGAAGATCTGCAGGAACTCCTTCTGCAAGATGAACAGGATGGTGCGCATGGGAGTGACGATGTGCTGGCTTTTCAGGCGCTGCGTCAGCAGGGTTTTACCTATCCGGTTATGCTTCCAAATCCGTCCGATGTCGGGGCGCACCCGTAAAGGGGGCGGCTACGAGGGTGTATGTAGCCGCGGGCTTCAGCCCGGGCCTTCCCCATCGCCGGCAGAGGCGCACCC
>CAZKFR010000031.1:0-36305 GCA_964552015.1 uncultured Rhodothermaceae bacterium
GAAACGGCCCTGCGCCGGCCGCAGGCCGGTGACCCGCCCGACGTGGCTGCGCTCCTGCGGTCCCTCAACCGGCACCTGTTCGAACCGGCGCTGACGCTGGCCGAGATCGTACGGGCCGCCGGCCTGCTGGACCACAACATCACATACCATTTCACCCGGCACGTCGGGCTGTCTCCGCGGGCCTACCGCCACCGGCACCGCATGGCGCTGGCTCAGCGCCTGTTGCGTCATCCCGGCCTGCGGGCCGTGCCCGTCACCCGGATCGCCCTGGCCGTGGGCTACGAGCGGCTGGACAGCTTCACCCGCGCCTTCCGGCAGCACACCGGCATGAGCCCAGGTCGTTACCGCAAAGCCACTTGAAGAAAAAATGCCAAACTCGCGGCGGTGCGCGTGCTTATTTTTGCGTCAGGTTCAACCCACTACTCACAAACGTAGGAGGTGTGTCATGAAAAGGATCTTTACCAAAGTACTATATCCTCACCATTGCTGCAGTATCGCTTGCCGCCGCACCAGAAATATGCCATTCTAGTTGGGGTGGTTGTCACATCACCGGCGTTTATTTTGATCAGTTGGACTATACCGAATTCACTATTAGTTGTACTGACGGTTTCTATTTAAAACAAAGAATCGGCGGCGATGAGGTTCCAGCCGTCTGCTTCTAGGCTTCTTAATGATCACACAAACTCCAACTAAATTAAAGGTAACCGCCATGAAAAAGTCCTATACCCTGTTTCTCGTTCCGCTGCTCGTATTTCTCGCAGGATGTCAGGATAACCTGCCGATGACCGAAACCGTGCAGCCGCAGGATCCGTTCCTCAACCTGACCTTCTACATGAGTGACCCAGAAGCCTTCGCGCAGCAGACGACCGTACCGCCCGAGGTCCTGGAGGAAAGAGCCTACTTCTCGATCGACGTACGTCACCGGTTCGATATGCTCATCAAAGAAGCCGAGGACTGGCGTGCCGCGGACGAAGCCGTACGCGCCGAGCTGGTTCAGCCCTCGAAGACCTCCGACTACGTACTGGCAGATCCCTCGAAAGCCCCTGACTTCATACGTGAGCAAACCGCCGCCCTGCTCATGCTCCATATCTTGCTCGACGGCCAGGACTATGCCGCCAAACGGGAGGCCATCGGCTACTATACCCGCCTGCTGACCCGGCACCGGAATCCGGAGGCGGCCCTGATCGTCGAGGCGCTGGGCGTGGTGAAAGGGTACTGGCCCGAGGACGAGTTCCGCACGGCCGCCTCCCGGGCCATGGAAGGCGTCGAGGTATTCCTCTCGAAGCGTCAGGAACGCCGGCGCCAGGCCCTCGAACGCCTGGGTAAGAATACCGGCGTCGACCTGGCCTCGCAGGAGGATGCCTTCCTCAACAACCTGCAACCCGCGCTCGCACAACTCCGCCTCTGGAGCAGCCGGGGATGAACGACGTCGTGGTGCGTGGTACGGATCAGGTTGATCTTTACGCACCACGCACTACGCGTCCCCCCTCATCCCAGCACCCGCTCCACCTGATCGCAGAGGGCCGGCGGGCCGGCGATGAGGTGCTGGCCCTCGGCGTGGTAGCAGCCGCCGGCCTCGGTCAGGATGAGGCGGGCGGCGGCCACGTCGTGCGGCTGCCAGCCGCTGCCCAGGTTGACGTACACGTCGAAGCTGCCGGCGGCCGTCAGGCACAGGCCGATGGAGCTGACGCCGAAAATGCGCACGCGCTGGGTGTGCCGGATCAGGCGCTGGAGCCGGTCGAAGGCGCGCGCCTGCTCCGGGCCATCCATATGCCGGCTCGGGATCTCGACGCACGGGATGGCCTCGGCGAGCCGGGCCTCGGTCGAGCACCGGATGGGCCGCCCGTTGACCGTGGCCCCCTGCCCCCGCGCCGCCGCGTAGAGCTGCTCCATCTCGGGCAGGTAGACCGCCCCGGCCACCGTCTCCCCGCCGGCCGTCAGCGCCAGCGAGACGGCATACATCGGGTTGCCGCGCACGTAGTGCTTCGTCCCGTCGATGGGGTCGAGCACCCACACGTACGGCGCGTCGGTGCGCTCGCCGCCCGCCTCCTCCGAGAAAAAGCCGTGGTCGGGGAAGAGCCGGCGCAGGTGGTCGAGGATGTGGGCCTCCACGCGCAGGTCGGCAGCCGTGACCAGGTCGCCCCGGGCCTTGACGGCGTGCACATCCACGCGGCGAATCATGTCGCGCGCGATCATGCCACCCTGCCGGACGAGCCGCACGGCCACGTCGAGCGCTTCGCCTGCCTCCATCGGATACCTCGCTTCAAAAAGCACCGGCCGGCTCCCCGTGCGGGCGGGCGACGGGAAACCGGCCGGTGGGTGTTCAGGCACGACGTCAGCCGCGCGGGGCGCGGAGCATCTCACGCAGGGCGTCCATCATCTCCAGCCCTTTCTGCTTCAACGCCAGCTTGTCCTCGATGAGCGTGTCCGCCTTCGGGAACGTGTGGAGCTGGATGTGGAAGCGCAGCGAGTTGCCCGTGCCCGAAGGCCGGATCGTCAGGTGGTTGCGCTGCTCGTCGTCGAAGTAGAAGCGGATGCCTTCGTCCGGGAACTGGAAGTGCCAGGTGGCCGGGTAGATGGCGTCGTACTTGCCCGTCCGGTAGATGGTGGCGGACTTGACCGGCATGCCGGCGATCTCCAGGTCCCCGGCCAGGGCGAACTGGAACAGGCCGAGGGCGCGGCGCAGGATGGCCAGCTTGATGCGGTCCCCCTCGATGCCCGGATACTCGCCGTCGAGCGGGTCGGGCTCATAGAACGTCATGTAGAGGCCGACGTCCGGGTCGAGGTAGACGTGCTTGTCGAGCAGTTCGATCAGGTTGGTGCCGTTCTCCTTCGCCCAGGCGGCCACCTCGGCCATCAGGAAGGCGGCGAAGGTGCCGTCCTTGTCGCGCACGTGGCCGCCGGTGCCCAGCGAGCGTTTGTCCTTCGGCGGGCCGCCCAGCAGCGAGAAGCCGTTGCTCTGCTCCATCGCGCCGATGTTGAACGAGCGGCGGGTGTCGATATCGTACGAGGTGCACACGAACGGATGGCAGAGGTCGACGAACTCGTCGTTGCGCCCCTCCACGAGGCTGGCGATGAGGTCGTGCTTGCCTTCCCACACGTCGCGCGTGGCCGCCGAGAGGGCCGCGAAGCCCACCCACGTCTTGACCACCCCGATGCCGTGCTTCCGCGCCAGCGCCGCGATGGCCTCGGAGGTAGTATGCGAGAGGGTGAGGAAGCGTTTCTCGGGCTCCTGGAGGGCGCCGTGCTTCTCGATCTCGCGGTAGAGGCGGTACCAGATGAGCAGCGTCCACAGGTCGTCGGCCGGCATCAGGTAGTAGTCCTTGCCGCCGTAGACGTGCCGCTGGTTCTCGGGCACCTTCACCACCACGCCGCAGCGGTCGGCGTCCGGGTCGGTGCCGATGAGGATGTCGATCTCTTCCCAGGCCTCCTCGCCGTATTCGGCCTTGAAGGCGTTCACGGCGATCTCGGCGGCGCGGGGGTCGCCGGGGTCGGGCTGCTGCTCCTCGCCCGGGTCGCTCTTGAACGAGGGGAAGAGGCCGTTGAGGTCGTTGAGGCCGTTGTGGTGGATGGCCCGCACGTGCGTCAGCCCCACGTCGGCCAGCAGGCGGGGGACAGCCTTGCGCCCGGCGCCGTGGAACGCGCAATAGGCGATCTGGAGGGGGTCGTCGGAGGCAGCCTGCCGCTCGGCCAGGTCGGGCGTCATGAGGAACGTCTTGACGTGCGCCTGGTGCTGGGCGTGGATGTTGATCAGGTTGGCCTCCCGCCCGCCGTAGTCGAAGCCCTCCACGGGCTCGGCCCCGCCGAGGAAGTACAGCTTGTCGGCCGGCGCCTGGTCGAAGGGCAGCAGCTTGATGCCGTCCGTGGTGGCCCTGGCGATGTAGTCGTTGTACATCTCGTTGCGCTCCTTCGGGTCGAACTGCGAGCCGTTGGCCGAGGAGAGCTTGTAGCCGTTGTAGCGATAGTCGTTGTGGCTGGCCGAGATGAGGATGCCCACGTCCGCCTTCAGGTGCGGGATGGCGAAGGTGACCTCCGGATACGGGCAGGGCTCGTCGAAGAAGTAGACGGTATAGCCGTAGGCCAGGAACAGCTCGGCGATCATGCGGGCGAAGTCCTGCCCGCGCACGCGGCTGTCGTAGCCGATGACGATGCGCTCGAAGGCCGGATCCTGGTCCTTCCCGAACTGCGCCACACCCACGGACGTCTTCAGGAAGACGATCTCGTTGATGGTGTTGGGCCCCTTCAGGATCGGCACGTCGATGCCCTGCTCATACATCATCTGGATGGATTCGCGGTCGAAGGCCATCATGCCCCGGATGCCGCCCGTACCGAAGCGCAGGTTCTGCCGGTAGGCGTTGACCAGGTCCTCCCACTTCTCCGCCTCGATGGTCCGGTAAATCCCTTCTTTGAGGTTTCTGGAGATGCGGTCGATGTTGGGGTCCGCCAGCCAGGCTTTCAGGTTGGGCACCGTGTTGGCGACGGCGGTGTTGTAGAGCACCTCGTCGATGCGCCCGGCGGCGCGGGCCTCGTTCAGGTAGTTCATGATGCCCTGCTCGGCACGTTGGAGCAGGTCGGCGGCTCGATCCGTAATCATGGGCACAATAGGTTTGCTACGTTACGATGTCTTTTCACGGGACACGCCTCTTCCGGCCCGGCCATCGGGCGGAGGCACAACACGCATCGCCCCAACTCAGCGCTGCTCACTCCGGCGCCCCACGGCGATGAGCTCGCGGGCGCTCTCGAGCGAGGCCTCGGTAATTTCGGAACCGCTGAGGAGGGTTGCCACCGCCTCGGCCCGTTCTTCTTCGGAGAGCCGGCGAATTCGGGTCTTCGTGCGGCCGTCCTCGATCGTTTTTTCGACCACGAAGTGCACGTCGCCCAGCGCGGCAATCTGGGGCAGGTGCGTGATGGTGATGATCTGATGGTAGAGGGCCAGGTCGTGCAGGCTCTGCCCCACCTTGTGGGCGACGGCGCCGGAGACGCCCACGTCGATCTCGTCGAAGACGAGGATGGGCAGGCGGTCGCTCTTGGCCAGGATGGTCTTGAGCGCGAGCATGATGCGGCTGACCTCCCCGCCGGAGGCCACCCGGGCCAGGGGACGCAGGCCCTCGCCGAGGTTGGTGGTCAGATAAAACTCGACGCGATCCATGCCGTGCGGGTAGGCCGTGAACCGCTCGTGGTCGTCGAAGCGGATCCAGCCCTCGGGGTCTTCCTCGCGCTCGAAGCGGACCTCGAAGCGGCAGTGCGGCATGCCCAGCCGGGCCAGCTCGGCCACGATGGCCTGCTCGATGCGTCCCGCCACCTCCCGCCGTTTGGAGGATAGCCGCCGGGCCGCCTCCGTCAGGGCCGTCTGGGCCTCGGCGATCTGCCGGTTGAGCCGTTCGATGGCCCCCTCGAAGTCACTCGCCAGGTCGTACTTCTCGCCGATCTCGGCCCGGTAGGCCAGCACCGCCTCCAGCGTCCCGCCATAGCGGCGTTTGAGCAGTTCCAGCTCCCCCAGGCGCGACCGGATCGCCTCCAGCCGCTCCGGGTTGAACTCGATCCGCGCGTTGTAGTCCTGCAGAAACTTGGCGACCTCCGAGACGACGATCTGGGCGGAGCGGATCTCCTCCAGCGATTCCTCGAAGTCCCGGTCGATGCGCGCCAGGTCCTGCAGCTCATTGCGGGCCACGACGAGCTGGTCATGCACGGCCGTGTCGGACTCATACAGCATCTCGTAGAGCCGGGCCGTGACTTCGTAGAGTTGCTCGGCGTTTTCCAGGATGCGTCGTTCGGCCTCCAGGGCTTCTTCCTCGCCCGGCTCCGGCCCCACCCGGTCGATCTCCTCAATCTGAAAGCCGTAGAGTTCACGCTGCTGGCGCAACTCCTCCTCGCGGCGTACGAGGGCATCCCGCTCGCGGATAAGGTCCGCGACCCGGTCGTAGTGGCGCCGGTACCCTTCCACGAGCCCCCCCAGGCTGCCGAAGTTGTCGAGCAATTCGAGATGGGTCTCCGTGCGGAGGAGCGACTGGTGCTCGTGCTGGCCGTGCAGGTCGATCAGGCGAGCAGCCACGTCACGCAGCAGTGAGGCCGTGGCCGGCGTGTCGTTGATGAAGGCGCGGCTCTGGCTCGGCGTGATCTCGCGACGCAGAATCATCTGGGGCTGCACCTCGATCGCGTTCGCCTCGAGCAGGGCCCGCAGCGCCAGCGTGTTCGCCTCGTCGAAGACGCCTTCGATGACGGCCTTGCGCGCCCCCGTCCGGATGACCTCCGTCGAGGCCCGCTCGCCGAGGATCATCTTGAGCGCGCCGATCAGGATCGACTTGCCGGCCCCCGTCTCGCCGGTGATCACGTTGAGGCCGCTGTCGAACTCGACCTCGAGCTCCTCGATCAGTGCGTAGTCCCGGATGTAGAGCGAACGTAGCACGACCTGACTGCCGGTTTAGGGGTTGTTTTCAGAAACGCCTTTTGGCACATTAGCGTCGGAGTACAACGACAAATCCAGACACAGCCCATTCGAAGCGCTCACCCAGCACCTCGTGTTTCGACATCGGTCTGGCCCCTTCACCACAAAAGATCAACCTCGTAGCGGGCAAATACTTCATCTTTGCTAACCACCGTCATCCCCTCGACGTAAGCCTGCGCTGCCAGCAGCCGGTCGAAGGGGTCTCGATGGTGCAACGGAAGCTCGATATACCTCGCCATATGCGGCAACTCGGCGTGCAGGATTCTGATCTCGTTGAGCATGATCTGCTCCGGAACAAACACGCCGAAGGGTCTGGGCAACCGCAACTTGCCAAGGTTGATCTTGATAGCCATCTCCCAGAGACTCGCCACACTCAGATAAGCCTCCTTGCCCATATCGGCAATGACCTCGCGCGCCCTTACAGAGAGCCGCTCGTCGCCACCGATAAACCAGAGGAAGCTATGCGTGTCGAGCAAGAGCCGCATTACATGTAATCCCGGAAGTCCTCAAGGGGCTCATCGAAATCTTCGCTCATCCAGATTTTTCCTTTCGCACTGCCGAATTCACGACGTCGTCCCGGCACAACGGCCAGTAGCCGGGCAACGGGCCGGTCATCCCTGGTGATGACGATCTCTTCACCGCGTGCGGCCTGTTCTATGAGCTCCTCGAGGCGGCTTTTGGCCTGATCTATTTCGATCTGCGACATGGCAACCTCTGGTTTTGCAGGTGATCTTCACCGGCTCAAACGCAACGAACAGGGCGGGGCTCCCCGGAGTTTGAGAACAGCGCCATGACGAGGCCAGCCCGCCCTCACGCCCGGCCGTGGCAGTGCTTGTACTTCTTGCCGCTGCCGCACGGGCACGGGTCGTTGCGCCCTACCCGCTCCTCGACGACGACCGGCTTTTTGGCCGCCGTCGGATCGCGCTCGGCGGCACTGCCGGCGCTGCCCCCGACCCCGTAGGAGTCCCGCGTAATGTGGGACGACTGGGCCCGGCGCGGATCGAGGCGGCGCTGCTGCGTGGGGCGCCCCCGGCGCACCTGCTGCCCGTCGACGAGCGGACCGGCCCGGAAAACGAACGACACGACGTCGTTGTCGATGTTTTCGATGAGCTGCGTGAACAGCTTGAAGGCCTCCATCTTGTACTCGATGAGCGGGTCGCGCTGACCGAAGGCCCGTAGCCCGATGCCCTCCTTCAGCTCGTCGAGGTTGCGCAGGTGCTCGGTCCAGTACATGTCGATGAAGGTGAGCATCGCCACGCGCTCGAGGGCGTCGTTGACCTCCTGACCGCGCGTACGCAGGGCATCCTCCACGCGGACAACCGCCCGCATGATGCGCTTGCCGTCGGTGAAATCGACGTAGACGCGCTCGGGCTTGTTTTCCTGGTCGCTCTCCTGGATGCGCCGCATGCCTTCGTAGAAGGGCTCCGCCAGCACGTTGCGTTTCCGCTCGTAAAAGTCGATGGCGGCCTGGAAGACCTTTTCGATGACACCGTCCTCGCCCAGGCGAACGAACTCCTCCCGGTCGATGTCGAAGTCGAGGGCCAGGGTGCGGAGCAGTTCCTCGCGCATCTCGTCGAGGTTACCCTCGTCATAGTGCTTCTGGACGATGTGCTCGACGACCTTGCGGAGCATGTCCTGCAGGTCGCCGCGCAGGCGTTCGCCCTTGAGCGCGTGCATGCGGCGGTCGTAGATGACGGCGCGCTGGGCGTTCAGCACGTCGTCGTACTCGAGCTGGCGCTTGCGGATGGCGAAGTTGTTCTGCTCGACCTTTTTCTGCGCCCGTTCGATGCTCTTGTTGACCCAGGGATGGGTGATCACCGCCCCCTCCTCCAGCTTGAGGCGGTCCATGACGCGGGCGACGCGGTCGGAGCCGAACAGACGCATCAGGTCGTCTTCGAGGGAGACGTAAAACTGGCTCTCGCCGGGGTCGCCCTGGCGGCCGGAACGCCCGCGCAGCTGCAGGTCGATGCGGCGGCTCTCGTGGCGCTCGGTCCCGATGATGGCCAGGCCGCCGAGTTCCTTCACGCCCGGCCCCAGCTTGATGTCCGTACCGCGCCCGGCCATGTTCGTGGCAATCGTGACGGCGCCTTTCTGGCCGGCCTCGGCCACGATGAGCGACTCTTCCTTGGCCCGGTCCCGGCGTGCGTTGAGCACGTTGTGCGGGATGCCCTCGCGCTTGAGCAGCCGGCTGAGCGTCTCGGACACCTCCACCGTCGTCGTACCCACCAGCACCGGCTGGCCCTTCTTGTGGTACTCCTTGATCTTCTCGATGACCGCGTTGTATTTCTCGCGGCGGGTGCGGAAAACGAGGTCGTCGAGGTCCTTGCGGGCGACGGGCTTGTTCGTGGGGATGACGACCACGTCCATCCCGTAGATCTTGAAGAACTCCTCCGCTTCGGTCTCGGCCGTACCGGTCATGCCGGCCAGCTTGTGGTACATGCGGAAGTAGTTCTGCAGCGTGATCGTCGCGTAGGTCTGCGTGGCGGCCTGCACCTTCACGCCTTCCTTGGCCTCGATGGCCTGGTGCAGCCCCTCGGAATACCGGCGCCCGGGGAGCACACGCCCGGTGTGTTCGTCGACGATCATCACCTTGCCATCCTGCACGATGTACTCGACGTCTTTTTCGTACATCGTATAGGCGCGCAGGAGCTGTTCGATGGCGTGCAGCCGTTCGGCCCGTTCCGCATACGTGGTGTAGAGTTGCCGTTTCTGCTCCTCCATCTCCTTGCGGAGCAGGCGGCTGTCGTTCTCGAGCTTGTGCTGGCGTTTTTCCTCGGTGAGGCTCTCGTCCGCGGCCAGGCTTTCTTCCAGGGCTTGGAGCTTATTCTTGTACTCGCGCTCGATGCGGGCCACCTCCTCGCCCACGTCGGGCAGGACGAACAGGTCCACGTCCATGCCGGCGGCCTTCGAGACGTACTCGCGCCCTTTCTCGCTCATCTCGATGGAGCGCTGCTTCTCGTCGATGGCAAAGTAGAGGTATTCATCGACGAAAGGCATGTTCTTGGCGTTGTCCTGCAGGTAGAAGAACTCGGTCTTCTGCCGGAGCTGTTCGAAGCGGGGCTCGGTCAGCAGCTTGCGCAGCTTCGTGTTCTTCGGGAAGCCGCGCCAGGCCCGGAGCAGGGCCAGCCCGGCTTCTTCCTCCAGCGCCTTTGCCCGTTTCGTGTCGCCGGCCTCGAGCGCCTCGTCGGCCTCGCGGATGAGCCGCTGTGCTTCGGTGACGAGCTTGCCCACGAGCCGCTGCTGCGCGTGGACGAGTTGCTCGACGGCCGGCTTCAGTTCCTCGAAACGGTTCGTATCGGCCTGCGGGACGGGTCCCGAGATGATCAGCGGCGTGCGGGCCTCGTCGATGAGGACGGAGTCGACCTCGTCCACGATGGCATAGTGATGCCCCCGCTGCATGAGCTGGTCGGGGTCGATCACGAACGAGTTGTCGCGGAGGTAATCGAAGCCGAACTCGTTGTTGGTGCCGTAGGTGATGTCGGCTTCATAGGCGGCTCTGCGCTCGGGGGTGTGCGGCTCGTAGCGGTCGATGACGTCGACGGTGAGGCCAAGGAATTCGTAGATGGGACCCATCCACTCGGCATCGCGCTCGGCCAGGTAGGGGTTGACGGTGACCAGGTGGGCGCCGCGCCCCACCAGCGCGTTGAGGTACAGCGGGGCCACGGCTACGAGCGTCTTGCCTTCCCCCGTCTTCATCTCGGCGATGTTGCCCTGGTGGAGTACGATGCCGCCGAGGAGCTGCACGTCGTAGGGCACCATGTTCCACTCGATGATCTGCCCGCCGGCCTTCCACGACTTGCCGACCATGCGGCGGCAGGCCTCCTTCACGACCGCGAACGCCTCCGGGAGGATCTCATCGAGCACATCCTCGACCGTATCGAGCCATTCCTGCTCCAGTTCGTCGAGCCGGTCATAGAGATCCTGCCGTTCGGCGGGCGACAGCGGGGCCGGGGCCGCCTGGCCGTCCCCGCCCACCTCGGCGTCTTCGGCCAGGCCCTGCAGCCGCCGGCGCACGGCCTCCTGCTCGGCCTCGATGTCGGCGACGGCTTCCCGGATGCGGCGGCGGAACGCGTCCGTCTTCCCCCGCAACTCCTCGTCGGTGAGGTCCTTGAGCTTCTCGAACTCCTCGTTGATCCGGGCCACGATGGGCCACAGCTTCTTGAGCTTGCGCTCGTTGCTGTCCCCGAAAACTTTCTTGATGATGTCGAGCATGACGTGATGACGAAATGACTGGCAAAAGCGGCGCACGCGCAAGGCGGCGGTCGAAGCGCACCGAAACGGGTCGCCGTCGTTCGGGTTCCTGCCAGGATGGCGCGCCGGCGTGCCGGAACGACCGCCCGGGCAGGCGTCGTGGTCTGGACGAAAAACGTGCCAGTCTGCCCAACGTGTCGGCGTCGTTTCGAAGCGATGCTCTCACGCCCCCCGGGGGGCTGCGTTCCCGCCCCGCCTTTTCTTTGCATCGCTTTCGTTCCCGAACCGGGACCCCTTTTGCCCCTGTATGCCAGGGGTACGCTTCGTATCTTTTTCGTGCGGTACGCGCTGCCACGCGGCACGTGTCCGGGTAGAACCTCCGGGCGCCCTCCCCGTAACAGGAAGCCGCGGTCCACGCCGCCCCCTGCCTCGGGATGCCGGGCGGCGTTCATCACGGCCCCAATCAGGCTTCTCATGCTCTGGATGATGCGACGTATCTGGCTGCCGGCGCTGCTACTGCTGGCGGCGCTTCCGGCCCGGGGTCAACCCGGCGACCTGACGGGCTTCGCCTTCCTGCGGCTCGAGCCCTCGGCACGGGCGGCGGCTCTGGGTGGCTCGTATGCGGCGGTCTACGGCGACGACACCAATGCCCTCTTCTACAACCCGGCGCTGCTCAACGAGCAGATGCACGGGATGCTGTCCCTCTCCTACCTGAATCACCTGGCCGATCTGAACGCAGGCTTTGCCGCCTACAGCCGTCACCTTGACGGGCTGGCCACCTTCGCAGCGGGGTTACGCTTCCTCTCGTGGGGCCGCCTCGAGCGGGCCGACGAGCAGGGCCAGCGCCTGGGCACCTTCGGCGCGGGCGACGTGGCCCTGACCCTCGGCGCCGCCCGCGCCTACGACGACCGCCTCCGCTACGGCGCCAGCGTCCATCTGGTCCACAGCAGCGTCGCTTCCTACGGCGCCACGGCCCTGGCCTTCGACGCCGGCCTCCTCTACTACCTGCCCGACCAGAACCTGAGCCTCAGCGCCTCCGTCCACAACCTCGGGGCGACCCTTTCCTCGCTCGGATCCACCCGGGACGATCTGCCGGTGGACGTACGCATCGGCTTCACGAAACGCCTGCGCCACCTGCCCCTGCTGCTCACCCTGACGGGTTACAACCTGCATGACCTGGGGGATACGCCCGACGATGCCTCCGCCCTGAGCAACGTGATGCGGTTCCTCACCTTCGGCGGTGAGTTCCAGTTCAGCCCGGCCTTCAACGTCCGCCTGGGCTACAACCACCGCCGGCACGAGGACCTGAAGATGAGCAGCCGGCTGGACCTGGCCGGCTTCAGCCTGGGTGCCGGCCTTCGCATCACGCGCGTCTGGGTCGACTACGCCTTCAACAGCTGGTCGTCCCTGGGCGGGCTGCACCAGTTCACCGTCCGCACCCGCCTCTGACCGGCATGCGTCCTTCCGACGAACGCGACCGCAAGGCCGAGCACCTCCGCCTCGCCCTCGACCCCCGCATGCAGGTGGAACGCCACTTCTTCGACGACTACGTATTCGTCCACGAAGCCCTGCCGGAGATCGACTTCGAGACCATCGACACCCGGACCACGTTCCTGGGCAAGACGCTTTCGGCCCCGATCCTGATCTCGTCGATGACGGGCGGCACGGAGGCAGCGGCTACGATCAACCGGAACCTGGCGGCCGGCGCGGAGCAGGCCGGCATCGCGCTGGCCCTGGGCTCGCAGCGCAAGGCGATCGAGGACCCCTCGCAGCGCCCCACGTTCGAGGTCCGCGACCTGGCTCCGTCGGTGCCGCTGCTGGCCAACCTGGGGGCCGTCCAGCTCAACTATGGCTTCGGGGTGGACGCATGCGCCGAGGCCGTCCGCATGATCGACGCCGACGCCCTCATCTTTCACCTGAACCCGCTCCAGGAGGTCCTCCAGCCGGAGGGCCAGACGAACTTTGCGGGGCTGCTGGACAAGATGGCCGCGGTGGCCACCGAGCTGCCCGTTCCGGTCGTGGTCAAGGAGGTGGGGGCTGGGATCTCGCGGGCGACGGCCGAACGGCTGGCCGCGCGGGGGCTGCGTATCCTCGACGTGGCCGGCAGCGGGGGCACGAGCTGGGCCCGCATCGAGGCGGCCCGCGCCCGCGACGACGCCCTGGCTACCCTTTACGGCGACTGGGGGATCCCCACGCCGGAGGCCATCCGGCAGGTCCGCACCGTCCCCGGCGTGACCGTCATCGCCAGCGGCGGCGTCCGCTCCGGGCTGGACATCGCCCGGGCCCTCGCGCTGGGGGCCGACCTGGTCGGCCTGGCCGCACCGTTCCTGCCGGCGGCCCTGGAAAGCGCCGACGCGGTGGCTGCCCTTGCCCGGCGACTTCAGCACGAGCTAAAGATCGCCATGTTTTGCACGGGTGCCCGCACGCTGGCCGACCTCCGGCGCGTCCCGCTCCTGCGCCGGACCTGAAGACCCCGACTCGTCAGGCGGGTGTCTCCGCGCCGATGGCCGACAGCGCCTGCTCGAAGTCCGCGATCAGGTCGTCCGTCCCCTCGATGCCCACGGACAGCCGCACGAGATGGTCATGGATGCCCAGCCGTTGGCGCTCGTGCGGCGCGAGTCCGGCATGGGAGGTGACCGCCGGGCGTGTGATGAGCGTCTCCACCCCTCCGAGGCTCGGCGCCACGACGGGCAGGCGGAGCCGCCGGAGCAGGCGTTCGGCCGCCTCCAGCCCGCCGGCCGGCTCGAAGCTGATCATCCCCCCGTACCCCCGAAACAGCCGTGCCGCCCGCTCATGATGCGGGCTCGAAGGCAGCCCCGGATAGTGGACACGCTCGATCCGGGGATGGTCCTCCAGAAACCGGGCCAGACGCAGCGCACTCTCGTTGTGCCGCTGCATCCGTAGCGCGAGCGTCTTGAGGCCCCGGTACAGGAGAAAGCAGGCGTGCGGATCGAGCACACCGCCCAGGAGGCGCAACTTGGCCTCGGCCTTCCCGACCAGATCGGCACGCCCCGCCACCACGCCCGCCACCAGGTCCGAATGCCCGTTGAGGTATTTCGTGGCGCTGTGCAGCACCAGGTCGAACCCCACCTCTACCGGGCGGAAATTGACCGGCGTGGCGAACGTATTGTCGATCAGCGACACCAGCCCGTGCGCCCTGGCAAACGCCGCCACCTCATCGAGCGCGCCCACCTCCATCAGCGGGTTCGTGATGGCCTCTACGTAGACGGCACGGGTGTTCGGCTTCAGCGCGGCAGCCCACGTCGCCGGGCGGGCGACGTCGAGGGTCCCCACCTCGATGCCCAGTCCCGTCAGCTCGCGCCAGACCAGCCCGTAGGTGCCGCCGTAGAGGGCACCCTGCACGAGCAGGTGGTCGCCGGGCCGCAGCACGCCCAGCAGAGCCGCCGAGATGGCCGCCATGCCGCTGGCCGTCACCACGGCGGCCTCCGCCCCCTCGAGCGCCGCCAGCTTTTCGGCCAGCACCCGGTGGTTCGGCGTGTTGTTGTAGCGGATGTACCGGAGTTCGTCGAGCCCGTCCGCCCCGCCGAACGTGTACATGGCGGTCTGAAAGACGGGCAGGGCCACCGCCCCTTCGATCCGGGGGGACGGCTCGCCGGCATGGACGAGGAGGGTGTCGAGCGAAGGCATGATGTTCACGAGGTTGCGTCGCAGGAGGAACCCGGCACGCCCAGGACGTCACCGGTGGGGTCGGGATAAAAGTACGCACCGGGGAAATCCGGTGCCGCCTCCTTTTTCTTCCCCGACCACGCCTCGATGTCGATGCGGTAGACCGCCGTCCGCCGGAGTTCGTCGTCCGTGATCGGCCGGTAGTCGCGGCCGGGCCTGAGGTGCGGCGCATATTTGTCCAGCAGCATCTGCAGCGCCCGGCGTGCCTCCTCTGTGTCCTCCACGACGACGGCTCGTCCGAAGCAGGTCACGCCGGCATACTCGACGCTGAACTCCAGTGCTTCGTCGGCCGGAAGCAGCCGGCCCATCACGCTGACCCCGAAGCAAACACGCTCCTCCTGCTCGATGTTGGCACGTGTACGACCCACGTGGGCCGTGTGCAGGTAGATGCGCTGCGTGGCCTCGTCGTAGACGAACAGGTTGGTGTGGAGGTACGGCTGCCCCTCGTGCACCGTCGCCAGCGTACCAAAAGCCGCTCGCCGGAGAAAGGAGCGGATCCAGGCTTCATCGTCCACACCCCGGTCGCGCCGCCGGAGAGCGGTCGGGGGAAGCGTGCCGTAATCCTTTGCCATCGTATTCCTCCTTGCTGTTCTGCCTCGTGGATCGCAACGTGCCGCCCGGTAGCCGCACGTCTTTCTCTACAGGATGCGAGCCAGCCCGCGTGGAACCGAATCCGTGTCCGCGCATGCATCCCTCCGACCCGTAGCACCATCCTCTGTCGTTATGGCTGAACCCAAACGTGCCATCTTCGCTTCCGGCTGTTTCTGGGGTACGGAATATTTCTTCCGGCGAGCGCCCGGCGTACTGTCCACCCGCGTCGGGTATACGGGCGGGCACAAGCCCAACCCGACGTACCGGGAGGTCTGCACGGGTACGACCGGCCACGCTGAGGCCGTCGAGGTTCTCTACGACCCGGAGCAGACGACGTACGAAGCCCTTGCCCGCCTGTTCTTCGAGACCCACGACCCGACCCAGGTCAATCGCCAGGGACCGGACATCGGTACCCAGTACCGTTCGGCAATCTTCTACCTGGACGAAGAACAGAAGGCGGTGGCCGAGCGCCTCATCGCCCTCCTCCGGGACAAGGGCTACGACGTCGCCACCGAGGTGACGCCCGCCTCCACGTTCTGGCCCGCCGAGTCCTACCACCAGCAGTACTACGAATGGACGGGCAAGACGCCGTACTGCCACGCCTACACCCCGCGCTTCTAGGCGGCCGTCGTGACCGAGGGGGGGGACGCGCTCTCCTGCAACGTGCGCGGGTCCACCTCGAAGGTACCCCGGTAGATGACCTCGGCCGGGCCTTCCAGATACAACTCCCGCGACGGATCGCCCGCCCAGCCGATGGTGAGGCGCCCGCCCGGCATGTCCACGTGGACCGTCTCGGCGTCGATCAGGCCGCGCTGCCGGGCCACGATCGCGGCGGCCGTGGCCCCCGTCCCGCACGCCAGCGTCTCCGCCTCCACCCCTTTTTCGTACGTACGCACCCGCAACCGGGCCACCCCGCCGTCCTGCCCGGCATCGACCACCTCGACGAAGTTGACGTTGGTCCCCTCGGGCGCGAAGGCAGGATCGTACCGGAGGGCCGCGCCGTCTCGCTCCACGGGCACCTCCGCCACCGCGGGCACCCGACAGACCGCGTGGTGCGTGCCGGTCCAGATGTAATCGACCGGCCTGCCCTGCGGACCGCGCGCCACCCGATCCGGCGTGTAGGCCTCGAACGGCGGGAGGAACAGCCGCACCGGCGCTTCCGGATCAGCCGGTACGCGTGCGCGGTACGGCCCCCACGCGGTCGCGAACGTCATCTCATCCCGGTCGATGCCGGCCAGCCGTGCGAAGCGGGCCAGGCACCGTGCCCCGTTGCCGCACATCGACGTCGTACCGTCCGCGTTCAAGTACCGCATGAAGAAAGCATCCGCGTCGTCGGACGGCGACTCGAGCGCCAGCAGGCCATCGGCCCCGATGCCCGTCCGCCGCGGACAGTAGCGACGCGCCAGGACCGACAATTCGCCCGGGGTGAAATGGTAAAAACGGTTGTCGATCACGACAAAGTCGTTGCCGGCTCCGGCCATCTTCGTAAATTCGACGACGAGTTTTCGAACCATCATCACGTTACCTCCTCGATGCCATAGCGGGCGGGCCGCAGCAGCGCCGGGCCTCGACGGCTAAAATAGGGGCCTGGCGGGCACCATTGCCAGCGGATACCGTACAAGCACGCACACACCACGCCAACCTTTTGTTTATTCATCAACAAACCGAACGTTGGAAGAAAAGCGTCTCACGATCGACAAAGCCGAACCCCTCCTGCTCTTCGGCTTCAACGACCAGCACCTCCGGCGCGTCGAATCGGCTTTCCCGGACGTCCGCATCACGGCGCGGGGCAACCAGATCATCCTGCAGGGTCCCCCCGACGCGCTGCATCGGATCGAGCGTATCATCGACGAACTCGTGCTCGTCCTCAACCGTCACGGCCACCTGACCGAGAACGACGTCGAAACGGTTCTGGCGCTCTTCACGGTGGGCGACGGTGCCGGTGGCCGGCCGGGCCTGGACGCGCAGAACGTCGTCGTCTTTGCCCCCGGCGGCGCCACGATCCGCGCCCGTACCCCGAACCAGATCCGGCTCGTGGAGAGCGCCCGCAAGAACGACATCGTCTTTGCTGTGGGCCCCGCGGGCACGGGCAAGACGTACACGGCCGTGGCGCTGGCCGTGGCGGCCCTGAAGGCACGGCAGGTCAAGAAGATCGTGCTCTCGCGCCCCGCCGTCGAGGCCGGCGAGCGGCTCGGCTTCCTGCCCGGCGACTTCCGCGAAAAGGTCGACCCCTACCTGCGCCCCCTCTACGACGCCCTGGAGGACATGCTGCCGCGCGACAAGCTGGCCGGCTACCTCGAGCAGAACGTCGTCGAGATCGTCCCGCTGGCCTACATGCGGGGGCGGACGCTCAACTCGGCTTTCGTCATCCTGGACGAAGCCCAGAACGCCACCCATCTCCAGATGAAGATGTTCCTGACCCGGCTCGGGGCCAACAGCCGGGCCATCATCACCGGGGACGTGACCCAGACGGACCTGCCCAGCCGCGCCCAGAGCGGCCTCGTCCAGGCCCGGCAGATCCTGGAAGGCGTCGACGGGATCGACTTCGTCTCGTTCGACGAGCGCGACGTCGTCCGGCACCGGCTCGTCAAGGACATCATCAAGGCCTACGAGCGCTTTCACCAGGAACAGGAACAGGCGGAAGGACGCGAGGACGCCGGTCCATGACCGCTCTGCCTTCATGAACGGGGAGCCGCTGCCAGGCGGCACATCCCCTCGGCCTGCATGCCCATCCCGGAGGTTCAGGCTTCCAGCACGGGTGTGCCCGGCTCGATGACGTACGGTTCGCGGACCTCTTTCGGGTTGTTGTGCTCGTCCACCAGCACGATCCGCGGGCGGTGGTTCCGGGCTTCCTCGGGGGTCATCTGAGCATAGGCGATGACGATCACCTCATCGCCACGGGCGGCCAGGCGAGCCGCCGGCCCGTTCAAGCATACGGTGCGGCTGCCGGGGGCACCGGGGATCGTATAGGTTTCCAGGCGGGCCCCATTGTTCACGTTGACCACCTGCACTTTCTCGTATGGGAGGATACCCGAGACGGCCAGCAACTCCTCGTCAATCGTGATCGAGCCCTCATAGTACAGATCGGCCTCGGTCACCCGGAGGCGGTGCAACTTGGCCCGAAACATGGTCAGCGTCATCTCGACATCGGTGCGATGCGTGGGTAGGAAGGCGTCAGGACGCCGGCACGCGGAGGAAGGCGTTGTCGATCAGGCGCGTGGTCCCGAAGAACACCGCCACGGCCGCCAGCACCTCCTGGCCCGGGCGCAGTCGCTCGACGGGTTGCAACGTTTCGGTATCCACCACCTCGGCGTACTGCACCTGCGCCAGCGGTGCCTGCGCCAGCGTTTGAAGCATCGCTTCAACCAGCGCCTCCCCGCGCTGTTCCCCTGCCTCGACCCGTCGGCGCGCCGCCTCCACGGCCTGCGAAAGCACGACCGCCTGGCTTCGCTCCTCGGGCGTCAGGTACACGTTCCGCGACGAGAAGGCCAGTCCGTCGGGCTCACGCACCGTGGGCACACCGATCATCTCCACATCGAAGTTGAGGTCACGGACCATGCGCCGCAGGATCAGGAACTGCTGGGCGTCCTTGAGTCCGAACACGGCGACGTGGGGCTTGCACGCCAGAAACAGCTTGGTCACGACGGTGGTGACGCCGCGAAAATGTCCTTCCCGAAAAGCGCCACAGAGGTGCCGGTCGAGTTCCTCGACGACCACCCAGGTCCGATGCTGGTCGTATCCGTCGGGGTACATGTCTTTGACCCCGGGCACAAAAACGACATCGGCGATTCCCTGGGCACGTAGTTTTGCGAGATCCTCCTCCAGCGGACGCGGGTACCGCTCGTAGTCTTCCCCCGGCGCGAACTGGGTCGGGTTGACAAAGATGGACACCGTCACATGGTCGGCATGCCGGTGCGCCTCTTCCACCAGCGCCAGATGGGCCTTATGCAGGGCCCCCATCGTGGGTACGAGGGCGAGGCGGTGTCCGGCCTGCCGCATGGCCGCGGCCTCGGCCTGCATGTCCGGGATCGAGGTGATCCGCTTCATGGGCCTTCCGTTTACGTCTCGATCCGAATGCGGGCCGTCCGCACGAACGAGGCTTCGCCCGGCTCGGTCCAGGCCAGCACCAGTTCGCTTCCGGAGCGCACGAGGCGGGGATAGCCGCCGGCCCGGGACGTGGTGGAGGCCACCAGCAGGTGAGGCGCCCCCATGCGCCGGTCGGGCCCCACCTGACGGGCATAGATCCCCGCGGCCTCCCCTTCCCCCGTCGCTTCGATCCAGGTGACGAGCGCCGACCCATCGTCGAGCAACACGGCATCGACGCGCCCGGTCGGCTGGCCGAGGTCGAGATTCAGCGGCTCAGCAAAGGTGCGCCCGGCATCCCTGGAAAACGCCACGCGCACGTGAGGCTCGCCCCCGGCCGCCGTGAACCAGGCGACGACCACCCGATCCCCCCGGGCGGCCACCGCCGGCCCGTTGACCGGACACCCGGCGATCTGCCATCCGTCTTCATGCACGGGAGCCGGGGCTTCCCACCGCGTGCCGTCAAACCGGACGCGCCAGATATCCCGTATCTCCTCCCGGGTGCGATTCCGGTAAACGGCCAGGACCGCCCCGCCCGGCAGGCCCACGGCCTGCACCGGACAGCAGTCACACACCAGCGAATCCACGACGACTTCCGGCGTCAACACCCCGTCCCGGTCGATGGAGCGACTCCGGAGTGTCATCTGCTTCTTTCCCCGGGCAAACAGACGCCCGTCCAGCCAGAGCGCCCGCACCCGTTCCGAGGCCTCGGGCACCAGCGCCACGAACCCGTGCTCGGTGGGGCTGTCGTCGTCGTGGAGCCAGACGGGCGTGCTCCACGTCTGCCCGCCATCCGTCGAGCGGCTCACGCGCACGCCGTAGGCATACCGCCCCTCGCCGTTGTAGGCGAGCCAGTGTGCCGTGAGGGTACCCTCCGGATCCACCGTGAGCGAAGGCGTATCCGCCCAGTTGACAAACCAGCGCGTTCCCAGCGCAATCGTAGTCGGCGTACTCCACCCCGTCGCCCCCGGTGCATACGTGGCGAATCGCAGGGCATGGCCGTCACCGTCCGGTTCAATCCAGGACAGGTACACCGTGCCGTCTGACGCCGTCGTCAGCCAGGGCGCCATGCTGCCGGGCGCCGACGCCAGCGGCAACGGCTCCGGGTCCTCCAGCCGGACCTCCGTCTCGGACGCCATCCCGCAGCCGGCGACCAGCAGGGCGATCATCCCTATACCCGTTCCGAAGTGCCTCATCGAAGCTCGTTTTCACCAGTCCAGGATTGCCCCTCTACCGTTCTCAGGGAACGATCCCCCACGGCGAAGATAACGTAATCGTCCCATCGGGACAAACCCTTGCGAGCAGGGAACGCTCGCGGTGCGGAAAGGAGTTGCGGGAGGCGCAGGCGCACGGGAAACCATCGGTCCGGCCCTCTCGTTGTGTTCGTACCCCGTCTCTTTTTTTCGAGCACATCACCCACCTCGCTGCCGTCATGAACGACCTGCTGATTGGCTCCACCCGTCTCCGCCTCGTCCGAGGCGACATCACCGATCAGGCCGTCGATGCCATCGTCAATGCCGCCAACCCCACCCTGCTCGGGGGCGGCGGCGTCGATGGGGCGATCCACCGGCGGGGTGGGCCCGCCATCCTCGCAGCCTGCAAACAGATACGCACCGAGCACTACCCCGAAGGGCTTCCCGTCGGGGAGGCGGTCCTTACCACGGCCGGCCGTCTCCCGGCCCGGTACGTCATTCATACCGTCGGGCCCATCTGGGCGGGCGGTCACAGCGGCGAGCGGGAGGCGCTGGCCCGTGCGTACCGCAACAGCCTGGCGCTCGCGCGCGAACACGGCCTGCGCACCGTCGCCTTCCCTTCGATCAGCACCGGGGCCTACGGCTTCCCCATCACCCTGGCCGCACCGCTTGCCCTGAGAACGGTCATCGAGGAACTCCACGCCCACCCCGGCGCCTTCGACGAGATCCGGTTCGTGCTGTTTTCAGAGGACGATTACGAGACCTACCGTACGGCCCTCGAAGTCCTCACGGAAACCGTATGAACCCGGTTATTGGGACGGCCCCGTCGGGACGAACCGGCCCGGAAACCCGGGCGAACCGGGGCTGTACAAAGCCCAGTAGCACCGGCACACCCCCTTTCTCCCGTTACGGGTCTCTCAGAGGAGATCAGCAACCAGCACCAGGTGGGTCTGCCGGTGTTTTTTCATGCCTTCACCGGCAGGCTGACGGTGGCTTTCCGAAGGCTTACCGCCCTGCCGGCACGTCGCGGGGCAGGCGCTCGGGCATCTCGGCGACGACGTAGGCCATCACGGCCAGCGTGGCCACGGCCAGGTTGAACTCGTGGGGATCGAGCTTGTCGAGCGTGTCGGCGTTCGTGTGGTGGTACCAGAAGTACTTGGAGCCGTCCACGGAGAGGCCCATGCCGGGCACGCCCTGGCGCATGAGGGGTCCGATGTCGGCGCCCCCGCCGCCCCGGGTGACGGCCCCGGCCCCGATGCGGTCGAGCAGGCGGCCGATGGCGCGGACGACCTCGTAGGCCGCATCGCTCCCCCCGAAGCCGAAGCCCGTCGGCTTGAAGACGCCGGCGTCCGACTCGATGGCGAGCACGTGGTTCTCGATCTCCTCGCTATGGGCGTCGCGGTAGGCCAGCGCGCCGCGCAGACCGTTCTCCTCGTTGGTCCACAGCACCACGCGAAGGGTCCGGCGCGGGCGCAGGCCGAGCTCCTTGAGGAGCCGGACGGCCTCCCAGGCGGCCACGCAGCCGCCGGCATCGTCCATGGCCCCCTGCCCCACGTCCCACGAGTCGATGTGCCCGCCGAGCACCACGACCTCCTCCGGGTGCTCGCGCCCGACGAGTTCGGCCACGACGTTGCGCGAGGGCACGTCGTCGAGCGTCCGGGCCTCCATGTAGAGCCGCACGCGGACCGTCTGCCCCCGGTCCTGCATCCGCTGCATCATCATCGCGTCTTCGACCGTCACGGCGGCATGGGGGATCTCGGGCACCCCGTCTTCATAGCGCGCGTTGCCCGTGTGCGGCGTGTAGAGCGAGAACGGCCCCACCGACCGCACGAGGCTGGCCACGGCGCCGGCCCGGGCGGCCTCCACCGCCCCCGTGGTGCGGTAGCGCACCGTCTCGCCGTACGTCGTGAAGGGCACGTTGTAGAGCACGATCTTGCCCGCCGCTTCGGCGGCCCGCGCCCGGAGTTCATCGAACGAGCCCACCACCAGCACCTCCGCCTCGATGCCTTCGGGCGGCGTGGCGACGCTGCCGCCCAGGCCCAGTATCTGCAGTTCGCGTACGTGGGGCGCCAGCAGCGTGAGCGACTCGCGGCCGCGCACCCAGCGGGGCACCATCACCGGCTCCCCCCGGACGTTCTCCAGCCCGTCCTTCGCCATCTCCGCCAGGACCCACTCGATGGCGTCCTCCAGGTTCTGCGTCCCGCTGAAACGGGGACCGAACGTGTCGACCAGGTAGGCGAGCCGGTCAAAGGCCGCGCTGTCATCCAGAGCCGCGTCGATGATACGGTCGGCGGTTTCCTGATAAGCCTCCATCCCTCCCACCGCCTGGGCACGAAGGGAGGAAGCCGAGAGCCATGTGAGTAATGCAATGAGCAGAACGTACCGCATGAACGTGAACAGGTTTGCGTAGTGAAAGCCTCGGATCACGTGGATCCTGTTCCGGGATGCGCCTCTTCATCCCCCCCGTCCCCCTCGCCGAAGGTTTCCCGGTAGCGTTTCATCCCCTGGGCCACCACCGAACGGGCCTTGTCGGGGCCGAGAAAATCCTGCACGAGCACCTCCTTTTCCTCCAGCTTCTTGTAGTCGAGGAAGAAGCGTTTCAGCTCGCGGAGCCGGTGTTCGGGCAACTCCCAGATGTGGTAATAGCCGTTGAAGGCCGGATCGTCCAGGTGCACGCAGATCACCTTCTCATCGTTCTGCCCCTGATCCAGCATGTTCATCAGGCCGATGGGGCGGGCACGCAGGATGCTCAGCGGGGCCACGGGCTCCTGCATCAGCACCAGCACGTCGAGCGGGTCGTGGTCGTCGCCCAGCGTCCGCGGGATGAAGCCGTAGTTGGCCGGATAGATGACCGACGAGTAGAGCACCCGGTCGACGCGGAGCAGGCCCGTTTCCTTGTCGAGTTCGTACTTGACCTTGCCCCCCTGGGGGATCTCGATGACCGCCTGAAACAGCTCCGGGGCCTCGGGACCGATGGGGATGTCGTGCCAGGGATGCGCCATGTCCGTCTCCGGTGTAAGGGTGGGATGCCCGCACGTCCGGCATCGGACCCGAAGATACGAACGCGCCAGGACCGGCGCAGGCCCCTGTCAACGAACGCTCAGGTACTGCACGCTGAAATAGCGAGCCTCGTCGGTCCATACGCGCTCGACGCGGAAGCCGGCGCTTTCGGCCAGCGTGGCGAAGGCCTCCGGCGTGTACTTGTACGAGTACTCGGTCAGGATCGTCTCGCCGCGCCGGATCGGAATCGTCTCGCCGTCGAGACGGACGCACTGGTCTTTCAGGCTCACCAGGTGCATCTCGATGCGGCTTTCGTCCTCGTTGAAGAAGGCGCGGTGGGCGAAGGCCTCCGGGTCGAAGCCCGTCCCGAGCAGCCGGTTGAGGTGCACGAGGATGTTCCGGTTGAAGGCGGCCGTGACGCCCCGGGCATCGTTGTAGGCGGGTTCGATGACGACCGGGTCTTTGCGCAGGTCCACGCCGATGAGCAGGCCGCCCCCCGGTCCGGCCACGCCGGCGATGCGTTCGAGGAAGGCGCGGGCCTCCTCCGGCGTGAAGTTGCCGATGGTGGAGCCGGGAAAGTAGACGGCCACGCGGTGGAAGGGAACGCCGGGGTCCGGGAGTTCGAACGAAGCCGTATAGTCGGCGCAGACGGGCAGGATGCGCAGGTCGGGATACTCCTCCGCGAGCCGGGTGGCGGCGGCCTCCAGGTGCGCCCGCGAGATGTCCACGGGCACGTAGGCGGCCACGTCCGGCAGGTGATCCAGCAGGATGCGCGTCTTCAGGCTGCTGCCGCTGCCATACTCGACGAGCAGGCAGCGCGGTCCCAGGCAGGCCGCCATCTCCGCCACGTACCGGGTCATGATGGCGAGTTCGGTACGGGTCAGGTAATACTCCGGCAACCGGGTGATCTCGTCGAAGAGCAGGGAGCCGCGTTCGTCGTAGAAATACTTCGAGGGCAGCGTTTTCTGGGGCTGCCGCAACCCGTCGAGCACTTCGGCCTGCGTGTCGGCAGGCCGGGGGCGGGTGTCCAGAACGGTGACGCCGTAGCGCGTTTCAGTCATAGGTAAAGAGGGTTCCGGAGGGCCGTGCCGGTTCAGACGTCGTTCGCCAGGCGGATGCCGGAGAACTGCCAGCGGGCATCGGGCGGGAAGAAGTTGCGGTAGGTGCGCCGGATGTGCGTCTTCGACGTGGCGCAGGAGCCTCCGCGGAGCACGTACTGGTTGCACATGAACTTGCCGTTGTACTCGCCCAGGGCGCCGGGTGGGGGCGTATAGCCGGGATAGGGGCTGTAGGCGCTGCGCGTCCACTCCCACACGTCGCCGTACATCTGACGCAGGCCCCCCGATGCCGGAGCCGGCACGGGATGGTAGTGCCCCTGCTCCACGAAGTTACCCTCGATGGGCAGGCCACAGGCCGCGACCTCCCACTCCTGCTCGTAGGGCAGACGGGCACCGGCCCACCGGGCATAGGCATCCGCCTCGAAATAGCTGACGTGACACACCGGCTCGGCCGGATCGACGGGCCGGAGGCCACCGAGGGTGTAGTGGTACCACGTCCCGTCACGCTGCTCCCAGTACAGAGGCGCCTTCCAGCCGCGTTCCTCCACGGTGGCCCAGCCCAGCGAGAGCCACAGCTCGGGCCGCTCATACCCGCCGTCCTCCATGAAGGCCAGGTACTCGGCATTCGTCACGAGGCGGTCGGCCAGGGCAAAAGCCTCCAGGAAATGGCGGTGGCGCGGCCCCTCGTTGTCGTACGCGAAGCCGTGCCCGTCGTGGCCGATCTCATAGAGCCCGGCCTTGAACGTCACCCAGCCCGGATCCCCCGGCGGCTCCCCGGGCTGCCCGCCCTCGCCCCCGTACACGGGAAAGAGCGGGTTCATCGAGAAGACGTGCTTGAGGTCCGTCAGGATCAGCTCCTGGTGTTGCTGCTCGTGGTGCAGGCCAATCTCGATGACCGGTGCGATCGTCGCCAGCCGCTCCGGTCCGGCCGCCTCGATCAGCGCCATCAGGTGCCGGTCCACGTAGGCCCGGTAGCGGTAGACCTCCTCGACGGTCGGGCGCGAGAGCAGGCCCCGGTGCGGGCGATAGAAGCGCTCGCCCGCCTGCACGTAGTACGAGTTGAACAGGTAGGCATAGGCCGGATGAAAGGGTTCGTACGCGGGGTCGTGCTCCTTCAGGACGAAAGTTTCGAAGAACCAGGTCGTGTGTGCCAGGTGCCACTTCGTCGGGCTGACGTCGGGCATAGACTGGATCACGTAGTCCTCCGTGACGAGCGGCCGGCAGAGCGTTTCGGAGAACGCGCGCACCTCCCGGTACCGCGTGGCGAGCGCACCGGCCTCCGGCGCCTCGCGGGCTTCCGTAGCAAGCGTCGGGTTCAGTTCAATCTGCATGGGGGCATCGAGAAAAAAGTTGATGACAGGCTTCGTACCCGGGTACGTTTCATCGGATGGGTTAAGCCCGTGAATGTTCCGTTACAGGGCTCGCCCCGAGCCCGCGAACCGGATACGGGCTGGGTCGTTTGGGTTAACATGGCTATCTTCTACTCATGTCCTGCTCGAAGTACCTGATGAGGTCCGCCGTGGTGTCCAGATGCTCATGGATCGCGCTTCTTTTCCTGCTACCGGTCGCCCTGGTGCGCGCCCAGTCGTCGGCGGAGGCACCGGATGCCACCGTGGAGGCGCTCCTGCGCCGTGGGGATGCCCTGCAGCGTGCCTTCGACAACGCCGCCGCCCTCGACATGTACCGCAGCGCCTACGCCCGTGCCCCGGAGCGCTTCGACGTGCTGCTCCGCATGACCCGTGCCCACCATGACCTGGCCCAGGACCTGCTCGCCGCCGGCTCGAAAACAGCCGCCGAGGAGCACTTCGAGCAGGCCGTCGCCTTTGCCGAGCAACTGCACGCACGGTATCCGGATCGGGCGGAGACGTATTTCTTCCTGGCCGCCACCTACGGGAACCTGGCTCTGTTCCGCGGCGGCAAAGAGAAGGTGCGCATCGGCCGGGCCGTCGAGGAATACGCCCGTCAGGCCCTTGCGCTCGACACCACGTATGCGTTGCCCTACGTGGCCCTCGGCGTGTTCTACCGCGAGGTGTCCTCCCTGAACTGGATCCAGCGTACGTTTGCGAAGGTGCTCTACGGAGGCATTCCCTCCGGGACGAAGGAGGATGCCGTTCGAATGTTTGAAAAGGCGCTGGCGCTGGATCCGAGCCTGCCCCTTGCCCACTACGAGCTGGCCCGGACCTACCTGGCGATGGGTCGGGCCGAAGCGGCTCGCCGGCATCTGGAGCGGGTCGTTGCCCTCCCTCCCCTCACTTCCCAGGACCGGCGCAACCAGGAGGATGCCCGCCGTCGCCTGGCCGAACTGCAAGGACGATGATACCGGACGGGAACCCGCCTCCCTCGCCCCGGGCGGTGACGCTGCACCCACTCGATCCGGCCGTGATCACCGTATGGCGGATCAAGCTGGGCCTCACCGCGGCGGTGGTCGTGGCCGCCGTGCTCGGCTATGAACTCTTTCACCTGTTCGACGAGGTCCGCCGCTTCCCGTTCGGGCTCTTCACGGCCCTGGTGACCGTGGCAGGCCTGCTCCTGACGCTGGCGCTGCCGCGCCTGCGTCATCGGTACTGGCGTTATGCTCTCGACGAAGAAGCGCTCTACCTGGAGCGAGGGCTGTTCAACCGCGTCCGCACGCTGGTACCGCTGCGTCGCATCCAGCACCTGGACGTCTCCCAGGACCTGATCGAACGGGAATTCGACCTGGCCCGCCTGATCGTACACACGGCCGGCTCGCGCAGCAGCGAGGTGGTCCTGCCCGGCCTGCGCTTCGAGGAGGCCGAGCACCTGCGGGAAGCAATCAAGCGCTACATCATGGAGGAAGATGTCGTCTGAACCCCTGCAGGAATCACCCCCGGTTGCACCGGACCAGACCCGGCGTCTCCACCCGTACACCCTGGTGCTCCGCCTCATCGTGAGCCTGCCGGCCTTCATCATCCTGATCCTTCCCTTCCTGCGCAACCCGGATACGGAAGCCTGGCTGAACCTGGTCCTGGCCGTGGTCTACGGGCTGGTGGCGATCCCCTGGATCGTGGTGTACTACCGACGGTTCCGTTACCGTCTCACCCCGCGTGAGCTCATCATCGAATACGGCGTTTTCACGCGGAAACACCGCAACATTCCGGTCGAGAAGATCCAGACGGTGGAGATCGAGCAGCAGCTCCTGGCCCGGCTGCTGGGCCTGGCCCGGGTGAAGGTACAGACCGCCGGGAGCGCGACCACCGAAGGCGTCCTCGAATACGTCTCCCTGCCGGAGGCCCACGCACTCCGCCGCATCATCCGAGCCTACCAGCACGGTGCGTCGATGCCGGCCGGCGCCCCCGACCCGACCGCTTCGCGACCGTCGGACGCCGCCGCACCCGCCGAGCGGGACGTGGCCGCGGGTTCCGAGCTGCTGACCCTGACGACGGGCCGCGTCCTGCTCTCGGGAGCGTTTCGCTTTTCGCTTCTCTACATCGCCGTCGCCTTCTCGCTGCTCCAGTACCTGGACCCGGACCCGGAAGCCCTGGCCCGCTGGATGACGCGGGGTCCCCTGCGCGCCCTCCTCGCTCAGGCCTCCGCCTCGCCGTGGCTCTCGGGCCTGGCCTTCGTCCTGACCGCCGCCCTCCTCTCCTGGCTCACCGGCATCGCCGTCAACCTGGCGCGGTATTACCGGTTTCGTCTCTGGCTGGAGCCGGGCAAACTGCACATGCGGCACGGCCTGTTCACACTCTCCGAAAACACCATCCCGGTGCGCAAGATTCAGGCGCTCATCCTGCGCACGAACCCTGTCATGGCCCGCTTCGGCTGGTGGGAGGTGAAGGTCCAGACGATGGGGTTCGACCCGCAGGAACAGGGATACCAGGTCATCGCGCCCCTCGTCCGGATGCCGGAGGTGGAGGCCCTCACGCGGCCGATCCTGCCGTTCGTGCTTCCGGCGACGTTCGAGCCGGTATCACCGCGGCATGCCCGGCGTGTCTTCGTCCGCCTGGCCCTGGGATGGGGCCTGCTCACGGCGGCGGTCGCCTTCTTCTGGCCACCGGCCGGGTGGGCATTCGGCGCCGTGCCGCTGCTGGCCGGCTATGCCTTCCTCGCCTGGAAGCACCACGCCTTCGCCTTCGACGGAACGTACCTCTTCGTCCGGCGGGGGGTCGTGCGACGCCACCTGTGGGTGATCCCCGTCGAGAAGTTTCAGGTGTTCTACCTCTCGGGGTCCCTCTTTCAGCGCCGACTGGGCCTTCGGACCACCTACGTAGACACCGCCGGGGCGGCCGGGCTTTCCGCGCCCCGCATCGTGGACCTCCCCGTGGAACGAGCGGAAAGCCTGTTTGCCGAGCTGTACCGCCGCTTTCAGGCGGCGGCGCCCGTAGCGCCCATGCGCTCCCGCAGCGAGCAGAGACCCAGGTAGAGGACGATGGGAATGGTCTGCCGCAGGGCCGGCCCCTGCAGGTCGAGGGCGGTCCATCCGATCGAGACGGTCCAGGCTGCCGGCCCCACCCAGGCCAGCCACCAGGGAAAACGGCCGGCGACGAACTGAAAGAGGCGGCGCGCCAGCTGGCTCCCGATGAGCCGGGCGATGGTGCCGAAAATGACCCGCTTGATCAACCCCTCGACGACGAGCGTGTTGAAGGTCTGGATGAGCAGCGGCAGGGCAAACACACCGGCCGAACGCTTCAAGAACGCGGCGGCCTTCTCACGCTCGACGCCGAGTTCTTCGAGAAGCCGCTGTTGTTCTTCCGGCGGCAGGCTGGCAAACTGCTGCGTGACGTACTGCGAGGTCACGTATTCGACCTGCTCGCGTGCCGTCCCGGGGCGTGGCGGCTCCACCTTCAGCGCCCTCGCCACGTCGCGCACGACGGTGGAAAACGGCACGCCGGGGTCCTGGCCGAACGCGTACCGTGCCCAGTAGAGCACCTCCGAGCTGCCCAGATAGCGGATCTCGTGCTCCAGGCGACGGTTCAGGGCCGCCCGCGCCTCGGGCGTATCGGACGCCTCGACGTCGGCCAGCAGGCGACGTAAGGTCCCGGCACGGCTCAGGTTGAACGGGCTGTCGATGAGGCCGATGAGGAAGGTGTAGTCGGTAGGGGTCAGGACAGCGAAAAGATCCTGCATGGCGGCGGAGCCTGGATGAGGGAGGCAATGGGTCGGGGCGTTGTACGCGGGTCCGGGGGGACGGGTTACGGAGACCCTGCGCCCCGGTGTTCCCCCTGCCTTCCGGCCGACGGGCCTTTTCGATATTTTCTTAGCCGGGCTTGACGCCACGCCGTATCTTCCCGTGCCTTGCGGCGCAGGTTCCGGTTCCGGACGGGCACCCTGCTCCCTGCCTGGCCGGGGGCACCGCCTGTAATCGTTTTCTGCTCACGTCATCCCTCCTCTCGTTCGCATGAAACTGACGCGCTCCAGCGGCCTGCTGCTCCACATCACCTCCCTGCCCGGCCCCTTCGGCATCGGCGACCTGGGTCCTTCCGCCTATCGCTTCGCCGACTTCCTCGTCGCGTCGGGCCAGCAGGTCTGGCAGGTGTTGCCGCTCGTCCCCGTGGGCTACGGCTTCTCACCCTATGCGGGGCTCTCCACGTTCGCCCTCAACCCGCTCCTCATCAGCCCCGAGCGCCTGATCCGGCAGGGGCTCCTGCGCGAGGGCGACCTGGCCGATGCCCCCGAATTCCCCTCGGATCGCGTCGATTTCGGATCGGTGGAGTCGTACAAGGAAACGCTCCTGCGTCGTGCCTTCGGGCACTTCGAGGCGGGGGCCGGCTCGCTCGACCGTGCCCACTTCGAGGCCTTCCGGGCCCATCACGCGGCCTGGCTGGACGACTTCGCCCTGTTCATGACCCTGAAAGAAGTCCACGGCGGATCGGTGTGGACGGACTGGGACCCGGCCCTGGCCCGGCGGCGACCCGAGGCGCTGGCCGAGGCGCGGCAGGCCTACGCCACGGAGATCCGCATGCACCAGTTCTGGCAGTTCCTCGTCCACGAGCAGTGGCATGCCCTCAAGCAGTACGCTGCCTCGCACGGCCTCCGCATCATGGGCGACCTGCCCATTTACGTAGCCCACGACAGCGCCGACGTATGGGCCAACCCCCACCTGTTCAGCCTCGACGCCGACGGGCACCCCACCGTCGTCGCCGGCGTGCCGCCCGACTACTTCAGCGAGACCGGACAGCGCTGGGGCAATCCGCTCTACCGCTGGGACGTCATGAAGCAGAACGGATACGCCTGGTGGATTCGCCGCATGGCCAAGATCCTCTCGGAGGTGGATATCGTCCGGCTCGACCACTTCCGGGGCTTCGAGGCCTACTGGGAGGTGCCTGCGGACGAGGAGACGGCCGTCCACGGGCGCTGGGTCCGGGGGCCGGGTGCCGACCTCTTCGAAGCCCTCCAGCGGGCGCTGGGTCCGCTGCCCGTCGTCGCCGAGAACCTCGGCGTGATCACGGACGAGGTGACGGCCCTCATGGAGCGCTTCGACTTTCCCGGCATGGCCATCCTCCAGTTCGGCTTCGACGGCGACGCCGACGCCGACTTCCTCCCGCACAACTACACGCGGCACCTCGTCGCCTACACCGGCACGCACGACAACGACACGATCGTCGGCTGGTGGCGCGAGACAAAGAGCACGCAGGACGCCGCCACGGTCGAGCGGGCCCACCGGTACTGCTGGCATTACCTGGACCTCGACGAGCGGCGCGAGCGGGAGATCCACTGGGCCTTCATCCGGGCGTTGCTGGGCTCGGTGGCCGGCCTGGCCATCGTCCCGGTGCAGGACCTGCTCGGCCTCGGCTCCGAAGCCCGCATGAACACGCCCGGACAGGGCGCGGGCAACTGGGCCTGGCGCCTCCAGGAGGGCGCCCTCACGCCCGAGGTGGGCCGGCGCCTCCGCCTGCTGACCGAACTCTACGGCCGCTCCGTGCATAAAACCCCCCGTTTCGACGACCCGTCCTGACCTCTCCGCCATACCCCATGCCGTCCCCCCGCCTCCTGACCGTGCCCTACCCGCAGGCCGCCCCCGATACGCTCCAGGTTGCCCCGGACTCGCTCGGGCCGGAAACGGCCCAGGCCCTGGCGGACTCGCTCAACCCGATCTCCACGCTCAGCCGTGAGGTGGGCGCTACGGGGCAACTCCTCATCCAGGGCGAATGGGAACTGGTGCTCCGCCGGCTCTACGAGGGCCTGGGCGAACTGGTCATTGCCTTCGTCCCGAAGGTGATCAGCGCCCTGTTCGTCTTCATCTTCTTCTACATCCTCTACCGGGTCTTCGGCTCGGTGCTCCGACGGATGCTCGAGCGCAGCCGGAAGGTGGACCCCGGCCTGCAGAGCCTGCTCATCAAGTCGTACCGCGTCGTCGCCCTCTCGTTCATCACGCTGATGGTGCTGGCCAACTTCGACATCAACATCACCGCCCTGCTGGCCGGCTTCAGCATCGTCGGCGTGGCCGTGGGCTTCGCCGCCAAAGACACGCTGGAGAATTTCATCTCCGGCGTGACGATCCTCCTGGACCGTCCCTTCCGCGTGGGAGACCGCATCGTGGTCGAGGACGTCTACGGCACCGTCGAGGAGATCACCCTCCGCTCGACCCGGGTGCGGACGCTCAACAACGAGATCATGGTGATGCCCAACATCCAGATGATCAACCAGAAGCTGATCAACCACACGATGCTGGGCATCCTGCGCGTCGAGGTTCCGTTCGGCATTGCCTACAAGGAATATCCCGAGGAGGCCCGCCGGGTGGTCCTGAAGCTGACCGAAGGCGACGACCGGCTCCACCCGGATTACCCGCCCGAGTGCGTCGTCACGGGCCTGAACGACTCCAGCGTGGATATGTCGCTGCGCCTCTATCTCAAGAACCCGCTGCAAGAGGTCCAGGTGCGCTTCGAGTACATCGAGAAGGTGCGCGAGGCGCTGCGCGAGGCCGACATCGAGATTCCCTTCCCGCACCTGCAACTCTTCCTCGACGAGGCCAAAGGCCTGCGGGAGTTTCCGCTGTTTCTCTCCCCGCCGGCATCCGGCCCTGCCGTAACGGATCCGAAGCAGGAACACCAAGACGACGAAACCTGAGTTTTTTCAGGCCCTCCGTTACTTTTATCGTACGTGCTCCGGCCCTGTAGGGTAAACCGGTTTCGCCCCGTCTGTACCGCTTTCGTTCCGCCCCCCCATGTTGTTCACGCTGCTGGGCGGCTACGCCCTCGTCGTAGCCCTGATGTTCACCTACCAGAACCGCCTGCTCTTTCTTCCCACCCGCGAGCACCTGGCCTCCCCCGACGAGCACGGACTGACCTGGGAGGACGTCTTCTTTGAGACGACGGACGGGGAGCGCCTCCATGGATGGTGGCTCCCGGCCCGGAAGGCCCGCGGTACGCTCCTGTTTTTCCACGGCGTGCGGGGCAACCTGTCCTGGCGGCTCCCCTTTCTGACCCGATGGCACAGCCTGGGCTTCCATGTTTTCGCGTTCGACTACCGCGGCTTTGGCAAGAGTACCGGCACCCCCTCGGAGGCCGGACTGTACCGCGACGCCCGGGCGGCCTGGCACTACCTGACGCACGCGCGCGGGCTGGCGCCGTCGGACATCGTCGTCCTCGGGCGTTCGCTCGGTGGCGGGCCGGCCACTTGGCTCGTCGAGCGGGTACGGCCCCGTGCCCTGGTGCTCGAAGCCACGTTCACGTCCGTGCCCGATGTGGCGGCCCTGCACTACCCCTGGCTCCCCGCCCGCTACCTCGCCCGCAACCGCTTCGACAACCTCGCCCGTATGCCCCGCCTCGACGTGCCCGTCCTGGTCATCCACAGCCGGGACGACCAGGTCGTGCCCTTCGCCCACGGGCAGGCGCTCTACGAAGCCGCACGCGAGCCCAAGGCGTTCCTCGAGATCCGGGGTTCCCATGCCGACGCCTTCGACGTCTCCCGCGAGGCGTACGTACGGGGCGTCGAATCTTTCCTTGCCGACCTGCGTCTCTGAGGCGTTCCCGATCCCCCGGAAAGACGCCATGCACGTAACGCTCAGCTTCACCGTCGTCCCCTTCACGGTGGCCGGCTCGGTGGCCCCGCACGTGGCCCGCTGCCTGGCCATCCTCGACGAGGCCGGCCTGACCTACCGCCTCCACGCCAACGGCACCGACGTCGAGGGGCCCTGGGATGACGTCTTCGCCGCCATCCGCCGGTGCCACGAGGTGCTCCACGCCGAGGGGGTGGACCGGCTCTTCACGACGATCCAGGTGGGCACGCGCCGCGACCGGCCCACGTCGCTCGAGGACAAGGTGCGGCGTGTCGAGGCGATCCGGCGCCGGTCCTGAGGGCCGGGGTCAGCGCGTGGCGGCCGACGTGCGGAGCGCCTTCGTCGCCGCCGGCAGGTCCAGGCCCAGCAGGTCGGCGAGGCGGCGTCCCACGTCGGTGTTGTCCTGGTTGCCCCGGAAGCGGTCCGCCCCCGGCCCGAAGGCATAGAGGTTCACGTCGACGCCGGTGTGGCCGGTGGTGGTCCATCCGATGACGGCCCGCCGGGCGATGACGTCGTTGTACCGGGCCAGGAAGGCCCCGGTGTCGCCCTCCTCGGCGGCGTCCAGGAGGGCCTGGCGGTCGGCCGCGTCGAGGTCGTCGGGGTCGAGGCCGCCGGCCCGGAGCACCGCCGCAGGGTCCGCCCCGGCTTCGAGCATCTTCGCCAGCCCTTCGTTCGAGCGGCGCACGCCCGCCAGCACCTCGGGGTACCAGGCATAGACGCCCCGGCCGTCCAGGCTGCGGCCCAGCGTGAGGCCGCCCGTCTCGTGGTCGGAGGTGGCGACGACGAGCGTGTGGCCCTCCTCCCGGGCAAACGCCAGGGCCACGGCCACGGCCTCGTCGTAGGCCAGGATGTCGTGCAGGTGCCCGGCGGCGTCGTTGCCATGGGCGGCATGGTCGATGCGGCTGCCTTCGACCATGAGGAAGAAACCGTCCGGGTCGCCGGCCAGGAGGTCGAGCGCCTTGCGCGTCATCTCGGCCAGGGACGGCTGTTCGGCGCCATTCCGGTCGAGTTCGTAGGCCATGTGCCCCGGGGCCATGAGGGCCAGCGCCGGGGCGGCGTCCAGCCGGTCGAAGGCGTCGCGGGTGGTGGCGACGGTGTACCCGGCCGCCCGTGCCTCCTGGAGCAGGTTACGGCCGTCTTGCCGGCTGCCGCCCTCGGCCACGGGCAGATAGTCCCGGAGGCCGCCGCCAAAGAGCACGTCGATGCCCCGGGTGATCTGCTGCGCCGCGATCTCGGCCGTCATGCCGCGGGCCGGCACGTGGGCCGAGAACGCCGCCGGGGTCGCATGGGTGATCGTGCTCGTGGCCACCAGCCCCGTGGCCAGGCCCCGCGCCTCGGCCGCCTCGACCAGCGTCCCCAGCGGCTGCCGGAGCGTGTCGACGGCGATGGCGCCGTTATAGGTTTTCACGCCGCACGCGAAGGCCGTGGCCCCGGCGGCCGAGTCGGTCACGCGCGTATCCGCCGCGTGGGTCTGCACCGTCCCCACCAGATAGGGGTCGAGCGCCAGCCCCTCGTCCCGCCCCAGCACGTCCCGCCGGTACGCACGCGCCATCGTGAAGCTCGCCGGGCCGCACCCGTCCGAGATGAACAGGATCACGTTCTTCGGGCGCACCTCCGCCCTCGGCTCGGCGGGCGGCGGGGCCGTGGTCGACGTACTGCTACACGCCGCGAGGGCCGGCATCAGCAAGAGCACCAGCCAGCCGGCGGCACGAGAAAGGTATCGGGACATGTCGGAAGGGGTCGGGCTGTGAAACGGCGTCGCGTCCTCGAAAACGCACGGGCCATGGAGGCGTTTCCGTGCTCACAATTTCGTAACCGCCCCCCTTTGCCGGGTCCCAAACCACCATTATTTGCCGAATATTGGCAGAAAACCCGATCTTGCTATCGTTACTTGACCCCGTACGGAGTCACGGACCGGCACGTCCCGTCGTCGTTGCGCCGGGTTCCGCACCAACCTGTCCAACCATCAGACGCTTCGCAGGAGGATCACCATGAAGATAACGGTTGTGGGCGCCGGGAACGTAGGCGCCACCGTGGCGGACTGCATCGCCCGGAAAGACATGGCAAAGGAAGTCGTCCTGATCGACATCGTCGAGGGGCTGCCGCAGGGCAAGGCGCTCGACATGTGGGAGGCGGCCCCCATCCACGGGTACGACACGCGCGTCATCGGCACGAACGACTATGCCGACACGGCCGGCTCGGACCTGTGCATCATCACGGCCGGCCTGGCCCGCAAGCCCGGCATGAGCCGCGACGACCTGCTGACGAAGAACGCCGCCATCGTCAAGTCGGTCACGGAGCAGTTCGTGGCCAAGAGCCCGAACAGCATCATCATCGTCGTCTCGAACCCGCTCGACGTGATGACCTACGTGGCCTACATGACCAGCGGCTTCCCGAGCCAGCGCGTCATGGGCATGGCGGGCGTGCTGGACACGGCGCGCTACCGCTCCTTCATCGCGATGGAGCTGGGCGTCTCGGTGCGTGACATCCAGGCCCTGCTCATGGGCGGGCACGGCGACACGATGGTGCCCCTGCCCCGCTACACGACCGTGGCCGGCATCCCGCTGCCGCAGCTCCTGCCCAAAGACAAGATCGACGCCATCGTGGAGCGCACCAAGTTCGGCGGCGGCGAGATCGTCAAGCTGATGGGCACCTCGGCCTGGTACGCGCCGGGCGCCGCCGCCGCCGAGATGGCCGAGGCCATCATCAAAGACTCGGGCCGCGTGCTTCCCTGCGCCGTCTGGCTCACCGGCCAGTATGGCCTGCGCGACCTGTTCATCGGGGCGCCGGCTCGCCTCGGCCGCAACGGCGTCGAGGAGATCATCGAGGTCGAGCTCAACGAGGAAGAGCAGGCGCTGCTCAACACCTCGGCCGAGCACGTCCGCGCCAACGTGGCCAAGCTGGAAGCGCTGCAGGCCGCCGGCTGAGCCGGCCCGTCACCGGCCCCCGAGCCTGCCAGGGCGCCGTCGTCCCGACCGGGGCGGCGGCGCTCGTCGTTTCCGCCCTATCGCCCCGCACGCCCCCTTCGCCAGCGGTCTGGGACGCAGAATTACCCTGCTCTTCTCGAACAAAACCCGGGCGCGAAGGGTTCATCCGCCGAA
>CAZKFR010000031.1:36405-38633 GCA_964552015.1 uncultured Rhodothermaceae bacterium
GAGTTGATCATCGAGGACCTCGTCGAGGGCGACGGGGACGTGGTGGCTGCGGGCGATCCCGTCCTCGTCAGCTACGTCGGCATGCTGGAGGACGGCACCGTCTTCGACGCCTCGGACCAGCACGAAATCCCGCTCGCCTTCACGGTGGGTGTCGACCAGGTGATCGAGGGCTGGGATCAGGGGCTGATCGGGATGAAGGAAGGGGGCACGCGCCGCCTGACGATCCCCCCGCACCTGGCCTTCGGCCGCCAGGGCCGTGAGGGGTTCGTGCCGGGCAACGCCACGGTGATCTTCGAGATCACGGTGGAGCGCATCCTGGACGAGGTGTACGTGGAGGACCTCGTCGTCGGTGAGGGGCCGGGGGCCGTGGCGGGCAACCAGCTCCGCGTCAGCTACGTCGGGTATCTGCTCGGGGAGATCGAGTTCGACCGGGCCGAGAGCTTCACGTTCGAACTCGGCAACGAGGGTCTGATCCAGGGCTGGAACATCGGCCTCGAAGGCATGCGCGAGGGCGGCAAACGGATGCTGATCGTCCCCTACAACTACGGCTACGGCCCGCTCGGCAACGGCACCGTCCCCTCCTTTGCCGTCCTCACCTTCGTCGTGGACCTGATCCAGCTGACCGACCTCTCGAACTGACGGAGCGCGGCCTCAGCGGGCGAGCCGCAGCCCGACCCGCAGGCCGAAGTAGCGCGTGAGGTTGTCCTCGGCGCGGGGCAGGTCCTTGTTGAAGGACGGTTTGCGGAAGCGGGAGGCCAGCACGTAGAAGGCGGGTGCCGCGTAGAGATGCAGGCGCGGCCCCAGGATGACCCCGACGCCGACGGACGCCCCGACGCCAAAGGTCGTCTCGGCATCCCCTTCCAGCGTGAGCGTGATCGCCTCGTCCTCGACCGCGAGCGTCAGGTCGGACCGATTCCGGCGCATGACCCCGGCACGGAGGGCCACGTACGGGGCAAACAGGCGGCTCGGCTCCAGGTTGGCCCGTACGCCGAGCATCAGCCCGCCCACGGTGAAGGCCCCGCCCCGCAGGTCGAGGCCGACGCCGAGCACCCCCGCATCGGCCAGGAACTCGTCGCGTTCGAGCGGGAACCGCTGGTAGAGCCCCTCCAGGAGCACCTCGAACGGACCGCGGACGGCCCACCCCACACCCAGGCCGACCTCCGTCCCCGGCTCCCAGAAGTCCACGAAGCTGTTGGGCCCCAGCGGTGCAGCCGGCCCCACGTACCCGTAGAGCCGCAGGCCCGCCTGCCCGGTGGCCGGTACGGCCAGGCCCAGCAGCATCAGCCCGATGAGGATCGCGCGGCTCATGCCCTCCCCTCCGCCCGCTCCGGCACCTCCACGGCCCGAGCGGCCCCGCTCCATGCGGCCCGCAACTGCTCCGTCGTCTGGCGGGAGCCGTCGTGGCTCCAGCCGGGCGGTCCGAAGACGTACCGCAGGCGGTCCCGCCAGGGCAGCGGCCGGCGCAGATCCCGCCAGATGTCGGCCCACTCGTGGAAGGCGATGCGCAACGGGTTGTACGTGTTGATATTCTTCGTCAGGCCGTACGTGGGCCGTTCCTCCTCCTCCTGGAACGTGCCGAAGAGCCGGTCCCAGAGGATGAGCACGCCGCCATGGTTGCGGTCCAGGTACTTGATGTCCGACCCGTGGTGCACCCGGTGATGCGAGGGCGTGTTGAAGATCCACTCGATGGGCCGGGGCAGCCTGCCGATGGCCTCCGTGTGGATCCAGAACTGATAGATCAGGCTGACGGACTGCATCGTCATCACCATCATCGGGTGGAAGCCCACAAGCGGGAGCCACGTCCAGAAGATGAAGCTGCCCGTCAGGTTGCCCGTCCACGTCTGCCGGAGCGCCGTGCCCAGGTTGTACTTCTGCGACGAGTGGTGCACGACGTGCGAGGCCCAGAAGAACCGGCACGTGTGGCTGATGCGGTGGAACCAGTAGTAGCTGAAGTCCTCGGCGAAGAAGAGCAGCACCCAGGCCCAGGCGGCCGTGGCCGGGATGTCGAACAGGCGGTACCGGTAGAGGAACGTGAACACGCCGAAGATCATCCCTTTGGCCACCAGGTTCACCAGCACGTTGCCCAGGCCCATGGCCAGGCTGGCGGCGGTGTCCTTCGGGTCGAACCAGTCGCGCCGGTCGATGGCGCTGAAGACGGCCTCGACGACGAGAAGCAGGATGAAGGCCGGCACGGCGAGATGGATCAGGTCCGGCATGTCGATCCGTTG
>CAZKFR010000032.1:0-12542 GCA_964552015.1 uncultured Rhodothermaceae bacterium
CCGCGAGGGCGGCCGCACCGTCGGGGCCGGCGTCGTCACCAAAATCCTCGACTGACAACGATTTTGAGGTGCTCCGGCGCCTCAAAATTGTACGGGCGTAGCTCAATTGGCAGAGCAGCGGTCTCCAAAACCGCAGGCTGCAGGTTCGAGTCCTGCCGCCCGTGCCAACCAAGAGGCCAGGACGGTAAACGCGCATGAACAAGATCAAGACGTACCTGGAAGAAGTCGTCAAAGAGATGCGGAAGGTGAGCTGGCCCAGCCAGCGGGAGCTGATCAACAACACGATCATCACGCTCGTTGCGACCATGGCCATCTCGCTCTTCATCTTCCTCGTCGACCGGGTTGTTAGCCAGGTGCTCGAAATCATTTATCAGTAACGAGGCAATAGCTCCGGTGGGGCTAACGCGATGGCTACGCAGAAAGCAGATACGATCCGCAAATGGTATGTCCTGCGTACCTTCTCCGGTCATGAGAAGAAGGTGAAGGCGTACCTGGAGCGGGAGATCGAACGGCTGGGCTTGCAGGACAAGCTCACCGAGATCATGATCCCGACGGAGACGGTGTTCGAGATGCGCGGGGGCAAGAAGCGGACCCGCGAGAAGACGTTCTTCCCCGGCTATATTCTGCTGCATTGCGTGCTGGACAACGAACTGCAGCACGTCATCTCGAACGTCCCCTCGGTGGTGGGCTTTCTGACGACGGGCGATGAGCCCACGCCGCTGCGCCCGGACGAGGTCAACCGTATCCTGGGTAAGATCGACGAGGCGCGGGAGATGGGGGAACAGCCCGAGATCCCCTTCAAACCCGGGGATGCCGTGAAGGTGGTCGATGGCCCCTTCAACAACTTCACCGGGTTCGTCGAAGAGGTGTATCCGGACAAGATGAAGGTCAAAGTCATGGTTTCCATCTTTGGCCGGAAGACCCCGCTCGAACTGGATTATCTGCAGGTCGAGCACGAGGAATGACGCGCGGCCGCAGGGCCGTGAAGCTTTTGTGGACCAGGAACCCCGGCCGGCAAGCGGCATAGCAGTCGGCCCTTTAGCGTGTAGATACCACACCATAATGCGGGAGCCTGCCGGTGGCGGGCGTTTGCACCGCGCGAGAAGCTATGGCAAAGAAGATCGAAGGCTACATCAAGCTGCAGGTCAAGGCGGGGCAGGCCAACCCGGCTCCCCCGATCGGTCCTGCGCTCGGCCAGCACGGCGTCAACATCATGGAGTTCTGCAAACAGTTCAACGCTGCGACGCAGGACCGAATGGGGCTGTTGCTGCCGGTCGTCATCACGGTCTATTCCGACAAGTCTTTTTCCTTCATCGTCAAGAGCCCGCCGGCGGCGGTGCTGCTGAAGCAGGCGGCCGGGATCCAGTCCGGCGCGGCGGACCCGCTGCGGGAAAAGGTGGGGACGGTCACCTGGGAGCAGTGCCGGGAGATCGCCCAGCAGAAGATGAAGGATCTCAATGCGTACGACCTGGATAAGGCGGCTTCGATGATCGCCGGTACGGCCCGTTCGATGGGCATCAAGGTCGAGGGGCGCCCGGAGGGCGTCTGAACGGAGGCAGTAGGCGGGCTTCGCGTCCCTGGCGCGTCGTCCGATCCTGGTTCAACCGGCGGGAGCCTGTCCGATGACGGGCGTTTGCACCGCCTAGCTCACATCGATCATGGCAAAGAAGGGAAAACGCTATCGCAAGCTCCTCGAGCTGCTCCGTCAGGTCGAGCCCCCGATTGACCTGAACAAGGGGGTCGAGCTGGTCAAACAGACCGCTTCGGCCAAGTTCAACGAGTCGGTGGATATTGACGTGCGCCTCGGGGTCGACCCGCGCCACGCCGACCAGATGGTGCGTGGCACGGTGGCTCTTCCGCACGGTACCGGCAAGGAGGTACGCGTGCTGGTGCTGACCAACGAGGGGAAGCAGGAGGAGGCGAAGGAGGCCGGCGCCGACTATGTGGGGCTCGATGATTACATCGAAAAAATCCAGAAGGAGGGCTGGGTCGACTTCGATGTCGTGATTGCCTCGCCCGACGTGATGGCCAAAGTGGGGCGCCTGGGTCGTGTGCTCGGCCCCCGGGGCCTGATGCCCAACCCCAAGAGCGGCACCGTCACGATGGACATCGCGCAGGCCGTCCGCGACGTGAAGGCGGGTAAGATCGACTTCCGTGTGGATAAGTTCGGCAACCTGCACACGGCCATTGGCAAGGCGTCCTTTACGCCCGAGCAGCTCCGCGAGAACGCCGAGGCGTTCCTGCGTGAGGTGCTCCGGCTGCGGCCCGCCTCGGCCAAGGGCACCTACGTCCGCTCGATCACGCTGTCGACGACGATGGGGCCGGGCATCCACCTGGACCGGAACGAAGTCCTGAGCGCGTTACGTTAGTCATTCCCTCCGGGGCCGTCGGCCGTAGGGCCTCCGGTGCCGGATGAAGCGAGGTAAGACCATGGCATTGACGAGAGAACAGAAGGCGGCCGTCGTCGAACAGTTGCAGGAGAAGCTGCAGGCGACCCCCGCCGTGTACCTGACCGACTATGCGGGCCTGACGGTGGAGCAGGCCACGGCCCTGCGCAATCATTTCCGGGAGGCCGGGGTCGAGTTCAAAGTGATCAAGAACACCCTCTTGCGCCTGGCCATGCAGCAGCTGGGCGGGTACGAGGAACTCTTCGATCACCTGCATGGCCCGACGGCCGTGGCGTTCAGCGAGGAGCCGGCGGCACCGGCCCGCGTGATCAAGAAGTACCTGGAGGACAACAAGGCCGAGAAGCCGGCGCTCAAGGGAGCCTACATCGACGGGGCGATCTTCCACGAGGACGCCCTGGAAGCTCTGGCGGCGCTCAAGTCCAAGGACGAACTCATTGCCGACATCATGGGCCTGTTGCTGGCTCCGATCACGAACGTGGTGGGCGGCCTGCAGGCGCAGGGCGGCAACCTCGTCGGTGCACTGAAAACGATCGCCGAGCGCGGCGAAGCATAACACCAACCGGAACGGAACGTGCGGAGACCCCGGGTCTCGGCCGGCCGTGATCCGGACCTTGTTCAACCCTTAATCGGCAACGTAGTCCCATCGGGGCGAAGACCGTTGCAGGAAACGGAGGACATCATGGCAGACATCAAAGCACTTGCGGAGCAGCTCGTCAACCTGACGATCAAAGAGGCCAATGAACTGGCCAAGCTGCTGGAGGAGGAGTACGGTATCAAGCCGGCGGCCGCCGCCGTGGCCGTGGCCGGTCCGGCCGGGGGCGATGGCGCCGCCGCCGCCGCCGAGGAAAAGACCGAGTTCGACGTCATCCTCACGGGTGTCGGCGACAAAAAGATCAACGTCATCAAGGAGGTGCGCGCCATCACCGGCCTGGGCCTGAAAGAGGCCAAGGACGTTGTCGAGGGCGTGCCGAGCCCGATCAAGGAAGGCGTCTCGAAAGAGGAAGCCGAGCAGATCAAGGCCAAGCTGGAGGAAGCCGGCGCCACGGTCGAGATCAAGTAAGCGGGCCGCGCATCTTCCTTTTCGGTTGCGGAGACGCAAAGGCCGGCCCTGTTTTCGGGGGCCGGCTTTTGCGGCTTTTATCCTGCGACGCCCCGGGCGAGCTTTTTCGCCGGAACAGCCCGTTTCGAAACAAGCGGATACAGCAGGCGTTCACTCCACGATACGCCTTTCTGACTGGTTCAGCCCCGACGTGAGGTCGCCTCGCGTTCCCACTGCATCGCGTACCCATCACGGTATCCACTCAGCTTATGCACAACGCCAATGGCCAGGCGAAACGTCACAGTTTCGCGCGGATTCGTTCTGTTCAGGATTACCCGGACTTTCTGGAGGTTCAGCTCAAATCGTTCCGAGACTTTGTCCAGGACGACGTAGCCCCGGAGGAACGCGAAGACATCGGCCTGCAGGCCGTCTTTCAGGAACACTTTCCGATTCAGGATAGCCGCGAGCGCTACACGCTCGAGTTTATCCATTACACGCTCGACGCGCCGAAGCACTCGGTGGAAGAGTGCATCGCGCAGGGGCTCACCTACTCGGTGCCGCTCAAGGCCAAGTTGCGCCTCTCGAGCAAGGAGGACGAGGACGAGGACGAGGCCGAGGAAGCCGTCGAGCAGGACGTGTACCTGGGCAACCTGCCGTTCATGACCGAGCGCGGGACGTTCGTCATCAACGGCGCCGAGCGCGTGGTCGTTTCCCAGTTGCACCGGAGCCCGGGCGTCTTCTTCGGTCAGAGCGTGCACCCGAACGGGACGGAACTGTTCTCGGCCCGTGTGATTCCGTTCCGCGGCTCCTGGATCGAGTTCTCCACGGACGTCAGCGACGTCATGTGGGCCTACATCGACCGGAAGAAGAAGCTGCCGGTGACGACCCTGCTGCGGGCGCTCGGCTTCTCCACCGACGCGGAGATCATCCAGCTCTTCGACCTGGCCGACGAATACGACGTCAAGACGAAGAAGAGCTTCCAGAAGGTGCTGGGTCGCCGGCTGGCCACGTCGCTGACGGTGGACCGCCCCGTCGAGATCATCGACGAGGACACCGGGGAGGTGATCGAGGAGCGGACCGAGCGCGAGGTGATCCTGCCCGCCGGCACCGAACTGACGGAGGAACACTACGACATCCTCAAAGAGCTCGGCGTCACCTCGGTCTTCCTCGTGCGCGAGGAGAGCGATGAGGACGACCTCGACCGCTCGACCCTGCTCAACACGATCAAGCGGGACCCGACCCGCTCGACCGAGGAGGCGCTCGCCTACCTGTACCAGCAGTTGCGCGGCACCGAGGCCCCGGACCTGGAGACGGCGCGCGGAGTTCTCGAACGCCTCTTCTTCAGCGAGAAGCGGTATGACCTGGGCGAGGTGGGGCGCTATCGCCTCAACCAGCGCCTCCGCCTCGACGAGTCGCTGGAGACGCTGACGCTGACGCGCAACGACATCGTGGCCATCATCCGCGAGCTGATCCTGCTCAAGAACGGCAAGAGCACGGTCGACGACATCGACCACCTGGGCAATCGGCGCGTGCGCACGGTCGGCGAGCAGCTGGCGGCGCAGTTCTCGCTGGGCCTGGCCCGCATGGCCCGCACCATCAAGGAGCGGATGAACCTGCGCGATGCCGAGAACTTCACGCCGCAGGACCTGGTCAACGCCCGCACCGTCTCGAGCGTGATCAACACGTTCTTCGGGACGAACCAGCTCAGCCAGTTCATGGACCAGACCAACCCGCTGGCCGAGCTGACGCACAAGCGGCGCATGAGCGCTCTCGGTCCCGGCGGGCTGACGCGCGAGCGGGCCGGCTTCGAGGTGCGCGACGTCCATTACACCCACTACGGCCGCCTCTGTCCCATCGAGACGCCGGAAGGACCGAACATCGGTCTGATCTCGTCGCTGTGCGTCCATGCCCGGATCAACGACTTCGGCTTCATCGAGACGCCGTACCGCGTCGTGCGCCACGGCAAGGTGACCGACGAGATCCGGTACCTGACGGCCGAGGAAGAGGACGACGCCATCATCGCCCAGGCCAACGCGCCGATCGACGAGAAGGGCAACTTCCTCAACAAGTACGTCAAGTGCCGTCATAAGGGCGACTTCCCGATCGTCGAGCCGGAGCAGGTCCAGTACATGGACATCAGCCCGAACCAGATCGTCTCGCCGGCAGCCAGCCTGATTCCGTTCCTCGAGCACGACGACGCCAACCGCGCGCTCATGGGATCGAACATGCAGCGCCAGGCGGTGCCGCTGCTGCGGGCCGAGGCCCCCATCGTGGGCACCGGGCTCGAAGAGCGCGTGGCGCTCGACTCCCGCGCCGTGCTCGTGGCCGAGGGCGACGGGGTCGTCGAATACGTCGATGCGACCCGCATCGTCATCCGCTACGACCAGGATGAGGAGGAGGCCGACCTCGCCTTCGAGGAACCGGTGGTCACCTACCACCTGACCAAGTTCCGCCGGACGAACCAGGACACGAGCATCAACCAGAAGCCGATCGTGAAGGCAGGGCAGCGCGTGACCCGGGGCACCGCGCTCACCGAAGGCTTCTCGACCGACCAGGGGGAGCTGGCCCTCGGCAAGAACGTCCTCGTGGCCTTCATGCCCTGGCGCGGGTACAACTTCGAGGACGCCATCGTCATCTCGGAGCGGCTCGTGGCCGAGGACGTCTACACGTCCGTCCACATCGAGGAGTTCGAGCTGCAGGTGCGCGACACCAAGCGTGGCGAGGAGGAACTCACGCGGGAAATCCCGAACGTCTCGGAGGAGGCCACGAAAGACCTCGACGAGCGGGGCATCATCCGTGTCGGTGCCGAGGTCAAGGCCGGCGACATCATCGTCGGTAAGATCACGCCGAAGGGCGAGACCGACCCGACGCCCGAAGAAAAGCTGCTGCGTGCTATCTTCGGCGACAAGGCCGGCGACGTGAAGGACGCCTCGCTGAAGGCGCCTCCGGGCATGAAAGGCGTCGTGATCGATACGAAGCTCTTTAGCCGCCGCAAGCTCGATCCGGCCTCGAAGAAGATCGAGCAGCAGCGCATCGCCGAGATCGACGAGCAGTACGAGCGCAGCATCCGCGACCTGAACCAGCGTTTCTGGGAGAAATTCTTCCGTCTGGTCGAGGGCAAGACGGCTGCCTACGTCGAGGACCGCGAGGGCAACGTGCTCGTCTCGGAAGGGGCCAAGATCACGCGCGAGGCCTTCGAGGGCATCACGCCGGATCGGCTCAACGGCCGGATCGACTACACGGACGATGCCGCGGTGAACCGGAAGGTGCAGAAGCTCTACCGTAACTACGAGCGCCTCTTCCGCCAGATCGAAGGGGTGGCCAAGCGCGAGAAGCACCAGGTGCAGATGGGCGATGAACTGCCGCCGGGCATCGTGCAGCTGGCCAAGGTCTATATCGCCCGCAAGCGCAAGATCCAGGTGGGCGACAAGATGGCCGGCCGGCACGGGAACAAGGGGGTCGTGGCCAAGATCGTCCCGGTCGAGGACATGCCGTTCCTGGAAGACGGCACGCCGGTCGACATCGTGCTCAACCCGCTGGGCGTGCCCAGCCGTATGAACCTGGGGCAGATCTACGAGACGCTCCTGGGCTGGGCCGGCAAGAAGCTCGGCGTCAAGTTCGCCACGCCCATCTTCGATGGCGCCACGCTCGATGACGTCGCCGAGTGGATGCGGAAGGCCGGGCTGCCCGAAGACGGTCGTACGCAACTGTACGACGGACGCACCGGCGAACCGTTCGACCAGAAGACCACCGTTGGCTACATCTACATGCTCAAGCTCAGCCACCTGGTCGAGGACAAGATCCACGCCCGCTCGATTGGCCCCTACAGCCTCATCACCCAGCAGCCGCTGGGCGGGAAGGCGCAGTTCGGTGGCCAGCGGCTCGGGGAGATGGAGGTGTGGGCGCTCTATGCGTACGGCGCCGCGCACACGCTCCAGGAGATGCTCACCTACAAATCCGACGACGTGCAGGGGCGCTCGAAGGCCTACGAGGCCATCGTCAAGGGCGAGAACATGCCCGAGCCCGGCACGCCGGAGAGCTTCAACGTCCTCGTGCGCGAACTGCAGGGCCTCGGTCTCGAGGTGAAACTCGACTAATTGCGGATTGCGGAATGCGGGAGGGGCCCCGGCCCCGCCGTGTGGCCCTTCCCGACGACCCAATCCGAATTCCGAAATCCGAAATCCGCAATCGAATATGCCTTACGGAAAGACCCAGAAGATCAAGAAGAACTTCAGCAGCATCACCGTCAGCCTGGCCTCGCCCGAGAGCATCCTGGAGCGGTCCTACGGTGAAGTGCTCAAGCCGGAGACGATCAACTATCGGTCGTTCAAACCGGAGAAGGACGGGCTGTTCTGCGAGAAGATCTTCGGCCCGGTCAAGGACTGGGAGTGCCATTGCGGCAAGTACAAGCGTATCCGTTACAAGGGCATCATCTGTGACCGGTGCGGCGTCGAGGTGACGCAGAAGGCCGTGCGGCGTGAGCGTATGGGTCACATCACGCTCAGCGTGCCCGTCGTCCACATCTGGTACTTCAAGACGCTGCCGAACAAGATCGGGCACCTGCTCGGGCTGCGCTCGAAGGATCTCGAGAAGATCATCTACTACGAGAACTACGTCGTCATCCAGCCCGGTGAGGCGGCCAAGCTGGGCATCGAGCCGGGCCAGCTCCTGAGTGAGGAGGAGTATTTCGACATCCTCTACCAGATCCGGGAGGACAACAACCGGCTCGACGACGACGACCCGGAGAAGTTCGTCGCCAAGATCGGGGGCGAGGCCGTCGAGATGATGCTCAAGCGGCTGGACCTGAACAAGCTCTCGCAGGAGCTGCGCTTTCAGGTCAAGACCGAGACGAGCCAGCAGCGCAAGGGCGAGGCCCTGAAGCGCCTGGCCGTGGTGGAGGCGTTCCGCGAGGCGAACCAGAAGATGGAGAACCGGCCCGAGTGGATGGTCATGCGGGTCATTCCCGTCATCCCGCCGGAGCTGCGCCCGCTCGTCCCGCTCGAAGGGGGGCGTTTTGCCACGAGCGACCTGAACGACCTCTACCGCCGCGTCATCATCCGCAACAACCGCCTCAAGCGGCTCATCGACATCAAGGCGCCCGAGGTCATCCTGCGCAATGAGAAGCGGATGCTGCAGGAAGCCGTCGACTCGCTGTTCGACAACAGCCGGAAGGCCAACGCGGTCCGCTCGGATTCGAACCGCGCCCTCAAGAGCCTCAGCGACATGCTCAAGGGCAAGCAGGGGCGGTTCCGCCAGAACCTGCTCGGTAAACGCGTCGACTACTCGGGCCGTAGCGTGATCGTCGTCGGTCCGGAGCTGGCGCTGCACCAGTGTGGCCTGCCCAAGGAGATGGCCGTCGAGTTGTTCAAACCGTTCATCATCCGCAAGCTCATCGAGCGCGGGATCGTCAAGACGGTCAAGAGCGCCAAGAAGGTGGTCGACCGGCGCACGTCCGACGTGTGGGATATCCTGGAGAAGGTCATCCAGGGGCGGCCGGTGCTGCTCAACCGTGCGCCGACGCTGCACCGCCTCGGTATTCAGGCGTTCCAGCCGGTGCTCATCGAAGGCAAGGCCATCCGGCTCCATCCCCTCGTCTGTACGGCCTTCAACGCCGACTTCGACGGGGACCAGATGGCCGTGCACGTGCCGCTGAGCCACGAGGCGTGCCTGGAGGCCATGCTGCTGATGCTCTCCTCGCACAACATCCTCAGCCCGGCCCACGGCGGCCCCATCGCCGTGCCGACGCAGGACATGGTGCTCGGCCTCTATTACATGACCAAGGCCCGAAACGGGGCCCGCGGCGAGGGACGGCGCTTCGCCAGCATGGAAGAAGTGCGCCAGGCCTACGACCAGAAGGTGGTGGACCTGCACGCACGCATCCAGGTGCGGGACGCCGACGGGCAACTCATCGACACGACCGTCGGCCGCGTGCTCTTCAATGAGGTGGTCCCCGAAGGGGTCGGCTTCATCAACGAAGTGCTCACGAAGAAAAACCTGCGCTCGATCATTGGCCGCGTGCTCAAGGCGACCGGCTTCCCGGAGACGGCCCAGTTCCTCGATGCCATCAAGGAACTCGGCTTCGAGACGGCCACCGCCGCCGGGCTGACCTTCTCGCTCTCGGACATCGTCGTGCCGCCGGAGAAGGAAAAGCTCATCGCCGAGGCGACCGAAGAGGTGGAGCGGGCCCGGCAGAACTATGCCATGGGCTTCATCACCGAGAACGAGCGGTACAACCAGGTCATCGACATCTGGACGCACACGAACAACCGCGTCTCGGAGGTGCTCTTCGAAACGCTCAAAAACGACCGGGACGGCTTCAACGCCATCTACATGATGGCCGACTCGGGGGCCCGAGGCTCGAAAGAGCAGATCCGGCAGCTCGGCGGTATGCGTGGTCTGATGGCCAAGCCGCAGAAGAGCCTGGTCGGTTCGGCCGGCGAGATCATCGAGAACCCGATCATCTCGAACTTCAAGGAAGGCCTCTCGGTGCTCGAGTACTTCATCTCGACGCACGGGGCGCGTAAGGGGCTGGCCGACACGGCCCTCAAGACGGCCGACGCCGGGTACCTGACGCGCCGCCTCGTGGACGTGGCCCAGGACGTGATCGTCACGCAGCACGACTGCGGCACGCTGCGCGGTATCCGGATCTCGGCGCTGAAAGACAACGAGGACGTCGTGGAGCCGCTGGCCGACCGTATCCTGGGCCGGGTGTCGGTGCACGACGTCGTCGACCCGCTCACCGGCGAGCTCATCGTGGCGGCCAACGAGCTGATCGACGAGGAGAAGGCCCGGCGCATCTCGGAGACGTCCATCGAGGAGGTCGAAATCCGCTCGGCGCTCACGTGCGAGAGCCGTCGCGGGGTCTGTGCGCTGTGCTACGGCCGGAACCTGGCCACGAGCCGCCTGGTGGAGGTCGGCGAGGCCGTGGGGGTCGTGGCGGCTCAGTCCATCGGCGAGCCGGGCACGCAGCTGACGCTCCGTACCTTCCATATCGGGGGTGCCGCCAGCCGCATCTCCGCCGAGAGCACCCTGCAGACGAAGTTTGCGGGGAAGGTCGTCTACGAAAACCTCCGCATCGTCCACTACGACGACGGGGAGAACCCGCGGGACGTCGTCCTCTCGCGTCAGGGAGAGATCAAGATCATCGATCCCGAGGACGGGCGTCAGCTGATCGCCTACGTGATCCCCTACGGCGCCGAGGTGCTCGTGGAGGAAGGTGCGCTCGTCGAGAAAGGCGCCGTCCTGGCGAGCTGGGACCCCTACAACAGCGTCATCCTCTCGGAAGTCTCCGGGACGGTCCAGTTCCAGGACATCATCGAAGGGGCCACCTACCGCGAGGAGTCGGACGAACAGACCGGCTACCGTGAGAAGGTGATCATCGAGAGCCGCGACCGCACGCTGACGCCGGCCCTGCTGATCCAGAGCGAGAGCGGGGTGCGAGAGTACCCGCTGCCGGTGCGTGCCCGCATTCAGGTGGATGAGGGTGACCTCGTGCAGGCGGGCCAGATCCTGGCCAAGATCCCGCGCCAGACGGCCAAGACGCGTGATATCACCGGCGGTCTGCCGCGGGTTACGGAACTCTTCGAAGCACGGACACCGAACGACCCGGCCGTGGTCAGCGAGATCGACGGCGTGGTTCGCTTCGGCACCCGTAAGCGCGGGGCGCAGGAAGTTATCGTTACCAGCCGGGACGGCAGCGAACAGCGGACCTACCTGGTGCCGTTCTCGAAGCACCTGCTCGTGCACGAGAACGACTTCGTCCGGGCCGGCGAAGCCCTCTCCGACGGCCAGATCTCGCCCCAGGATATCCTCTCGATCCTCGGCCCCCGTGCCGTGCAGGAGTACCTGGTCAACGAGATCCAGGAAGTCTACCGGCTCCAGGGTGTGACCATCAACGACAAGCACATCGAGGTGATCGTCCGCCAGATGATGCAGAAAGTCCGCGTCAAGGATCCGGGCGACACGAACCTGCTCGAACAGGAATTCGTCGACCGCTTCGTCCTCGAAGAACTCAACGATAGCCTGTACGACAAATTCGTCGTCACCGATCCGGGCGACTCGGATCTACAGATCGGCGAGATCGTCGACCGGCGTCGTCTGCGCGAGGTCAACTCGGAGATGAAGCGGCGGGACCTGCGCCCGGTCCAGGTCCGCGAGACGCAGCCGGCCGTGGCCGAGCCCGTCCTGCTGGGCATCACGCAGGCCGCCCTCTCGACCGACTCGTTCATCTCGGCGGCCTCCTTCCAGGAGACGACGAAGGTGCTCACCGACGCGGCCATCCATGCCAAGACGGACCCGCTCTTCGGGCTCAAGGAAAACGTCATCGTCGGGCACCTCATCCCGGCCGGGACGGGGCAGCGTCGCTTCCGCAACCTGGTCGTCGGTTCGAAGAAGGAACTGGCCGAGTTGCAGGCCATCAGCAGCGGTGTCGCCTCCGACGGCGACGCCGAGGCGGGCGACGGGACCACGGTGTCGGTGGGGACTACCTCCTGATCGTGCCCGTTCATCGGCAGGTAACCAGGAACCCCGGCTGCTAACGAGCGGCCGGGGTTTTTTTGTGGCGGCCGTGCGCCTCACGCGTCATGGCACGGATTTGGACATGCTCCGGCAGGGAACGCCGACGCGTGATCTCCCCCGACGTGATGCCGATGTATGTCCCAATCAACGGAGTGAGGCCATGAACGGGAAAAACGTGATGCTTGCGCTGATGATGGCGGGGCTTGCCCTGGGTACGACCGCCTGTGCCACGGCACAGCCCGGGGTGTATCACCACCGGGGAGCCGATCGGGTGATCGTGGTGAAAGAACGCCCCGGCCCCGACCGGGTGATCGTGGTGAAGAAGCGCCCCCCCAGGGTGCGGCGGGAAGTACAGGGTCACCGCCCCTCGCACCGGCATGTTTGGATTCCGGGGCACTGGGCCTGGGAGCGCGGGCGGTTCGTCTGGCGGAGTGGATACTGGGCCGTGCCGCCGCGCCCCGGTGCGGTGTGGGTGGCCGCCCACTGGGTGCCCCGTCACGACGGGTGGGTCTTCGTGGCGGGATACTGGCGCTGACCCCTCATGCGCGGGCCCCGGCGAGCCTCACGGACGCCGGGGC
>CAZKFR010000032.1:12642-36886 GCA_964552015.1 uncultured Rhodothermaceae bacterium
CGGCTGTCGTATCGAGACGGTCGGGCCGGAAGGTCCTCCGGGACCGCCCGGGCCTCCGGGCAATGCCAACGTGTTTTCGCTCACGTTCACGTTTTCCATGGACGATGCCGTCATCAACGACAACGTGGCGTCGGTACAGTACGAGGTGCCGGCCATCACGCGGTCCGTCGTCGAGGACGGGGCGGTGTTACTTTTCTTCCGCGAGCAGGGGACGTGGACGGCCATGCCCTACACGTTCGCCGTCGAGTCGGAGGAAGTGCCGGCCGTCGACTACACGATCTCGATGGGCTTTGGCTATGACGTGGCCTTCCTGGAGGTGTTCTATGAGGCCTCTTCGTCCGTGGCCCCGCTCGAGGACCAGCCGGACCGCTTGATGAAGGCGGTCGTGATCGATGGCTTTCCCGCGGGCAAAGCCCCCATCGACCTGACGGACTACGAGGCCGTTCGGCAGTACTTCGGCCTGCCGGAATGAGGGGCCGATGCTGCACGTCCCGGCGGTGGAGAGCGCGACCGGCCGCGGCCTTTAAGAACGCCGGGTGCGGTCGATACTCCCTGAGCCCCGATGGCAGGATCGACGTATCACGCGAAAACGAGACGGAGAACCGCATGAATCGCTCGAGGCTGGAGAGCCAGAACCAGGAAAAACGCGCCAACACACCCCATATGCGACAGATGATCGCTGCTTTTTGCCGGACGGCCCTGAACGATTATCACCTGGCCGGACGGCCTTTCGGGGATGGCATGGAGGGCTGGCTGATCTGGTTTGAGTTCGGGCAGCGGACGACGAGCAACTGACCGCAACGACCCTCTGCACGCCCGGCCCCGGTGGACGCGGGCCGGGCGTTGCTGTGCCGGCCCGTCAGCGGCGGTGGAGGAACGGGCGTGCGATGCTTCCCGATGGCGTCTGCAGACGCACCAGGTAGAGGCCCGGCGCCCAGGTGCCTGCTTCGAGGGCTGCATGGTGCGACCCCGCCGGCAGAAGGGTATCCAGCGGACGAGCGACCTCCCGGCCCAGCACGTCGTAGACGACCAGTCGGACGGGCATCGCGTGGGGTAACGTGAAGGCCACGGTGCCCCGTTCCGGCACCGGGTGCGGGAACGGAACCTCCAGCGTGAGCCCGGCGGGTCCTTCGGGGGCCTCCTCCGAAGCAACGGGCCGGCCCAGGTCGAACCGGGCGAAGACGGGCAGGTGATCTGACGTGGTGAAGACGTAGGCGCTCAGGGCCGTCAGGAGCGCCTCGTAGCGGTCGACCGAGCCGGTGACGTAGTGGGGTAGCAGTTCGTCGGTGATCAGGATATGATCGATCGTGGAGCCGGACGAACAGGAACTGCTGCTCCCGCAGAAGGTGGCCTTTCCGGCCTGATCGAGTTCCAGCGTGGGGAAGAAGTAGTCGTCGGTGTCCTGGACGAAATTCTCGTACGGGGAGGGGCGGCCCGGTGTGATCGAGTTGAGCAATTCGTCGTTGAAATCGCCCAGGACGATGACCGGGGCGCTGTTGAGGGACGTGAAGTCGATGTGGTTCTTGAGGCGCCCCGAGGCGGCGAGCCGCTTGTTGTACGAATCGGTGTCGCTGAAGGCCTTCATGTGGACGACGATGAACGTGACCACGAGCGTCGTGTCGCCGAGGGTTACGTCGGCCTCCATCTGGAGGGGAGGACGGGAGGCGAAGTCGCTGGCAAACGATTCGAGGATGTGTTTGATCGTCCGGGGTCGGATGATGTCGGTCTTGTAGACGAAGCCGATGCGCTGTTGCACACTGTTGGTGGCCAGGGTGCCGGCGTAGGCACCGCCCAGCGCGTCGAGGAGTGCGTTGAAGTCGTTTTCGTCGGCCACTTCCTGCAGGGCCCACAGGTCAATGTCCGCCTGTTCGATGACGGCCCGCACGTTATCGAACTGCCGCTGGTCATCCGAGGGCCCGTTCTGGGGGTCGCCGAACCACTCGATGTTCCACGTGGCGACGTCCAGGGTGGAAGGGGTGCCTTCCGGGGGGATGGTCTGGGCGCGGAGCGAGCCGGCGAACAGTACGGCAAACAGCACCAGGAGGGCGCCGGACGGACGAAGGCGGGGCATGAGGTGGAAGCAGCGAGGCATGGACTACGGGATGCGGTGGGGCCGTAGGGCCGGCGTGGGTGATGGGGGAACCGTCGGTGGGGGCGGCGGCGCTTACTCGAAGTCGGTGTTGAGCCGGAAGCGCGAGATGCGGTTGTTGCCGCGATCGGCCACGTAGACGATGCGGTCGAAGTAGCCGACGCCCATGGGGTCGCGAAACTGCCGGGCGCCGTCCCCGGTTCCGCCGAACGAGACGATGACGGGGCGGGTGGACGTGGCGCCGGGCGGCGGTGCCACCCCCTCGATGCCCTGGGCGGTGAAGACGAACAGGCTGTCTTTGCCCGCGTCGGTCACGAACAGGTAGTTCGTCCCGTCGGCCGCGAACATCAGGTCGGTGGGATTCTCGAACCGGAACTCGTCATAGAGGAAGCCGTCGCCCCGGTCCGGGTTGGCAGCCGCCTGGAGTTTCTCGGTGTCGGGGCGGTACTCGATGCCGTCCGGCGTCACGACGGCCTGGATCGAGAGGACGGCAAAGCGGAGGCTGTCGCGCCCGCCCGGTGGGGGCTCGCCGTCGGGATAGGGCGACTGGGCCAGGACGAAGTTCTTCTCCGATGGGAAGAAGGTACGCTGGGGTGGCTGGACGAACGTGATGATGTCGGCCGGGTTGACGGCGCTGCGCAGGCTCGGCAGCGTGGGATTCAGCGCCACGATGGCCTGCACGTTGACGCCGTCCGGAGAAAACTCGAGCACCGTGTTGTGAGGGAGGATGACCGACGTCAGGTCGTTGACGGGGCCTCGACGGGCGACCAGGATGTTGTTGTTGGATAGGACACCCACGCCGGTGAAGGCGACCTGTTCGTCCGTCTCGATGGGGTCGGGACGGTTGAACCGGCGGGAATCGTCGTCGAAGGGATGCCAGATGATGTCGACGAGGCGGGGCGTGCCGGTCGTGAGGCCGTCGTAGTGGAGCACGACGGGCAGGTTCCACGTCCGGCCGTTGAGGGTGGTGTCGCGCCGGGCCGTGACGTAGACGTGGAAGCGGCGGTCCTGCGTCACGGACGTGGCGCCGCCGTCGATCGGGAGGAAGGTGGCGGGACGGCCGGCCCGGTCGAGCACGTGCAGGCCCCGTGCGTCGGTGACATAGAGCAGTTCGTCGTAGCCCGCGTAGATGTCGGTGGGAGCCTCGAGCGGAGCCCCGTCGCCGCCCCGGCTGAAGAAGGGGAACAGCGGTACGTACTCGACCTCGTTGAGCACGCCCGGCTCGGTACGCCCGGCCTCGAAGATCTCGCGGGTCGTCTCGTCGGACTTCGTGCCGAAGAGGTCGTCGCAGCCGGTCAGCAGCAGGGCGGCGAGCACGACGGGAGCGACCAGATGGCGGGATAGGTGGATCATGGGGTGAGCACGGAACAGGTCAGAGACTCAGGTTCAGGCCGATGCGGTGGATGGTGCCGAGGCGCTCGAGGCGGTTGAAGCCGTAGTCGAAGCGCAGGTCGGGGCCGGGCAGCGGGAGGTAGAGTCCCAGCCCCAGGCCGGGCAGCGTGTACTCTTCCACGCCGAACCGGTAGCCGGCCCGCAGGGCGAGTGTCCGCTGCCAGACGTATTCGAGGCCCACGTTCCAGTTCTCGGCGTTGTCGTTCGGGTTGTTCAACTGGACCGAGACGAGCAGGTCATTCCGGGCATCGGCGTGGAAGACGTCGTAGGTGAGGCCAAAGAGGAACGTCGTCGGCGGGGTGATGGACTCGAACTCGGTTTCGACGATCTCGGAGGGCTGGCCGATGACGGTCCGGCGGAGGGATCCGGCGGGGCGGGCGTCAAACCCGAAGTTGCGGATCGCCACGGCCATGCGGGCGCCGGTGTCGCCGACGCGGTAGAAGAAGCCGAGGTCGAAGACGAAGGTCGACGTGGTCAGCCCGGCCACGCTTTCGCGCACGTATTTGCCCGTGACGCCGTAGCTGAACAGGTCGGTCAGGCGCTGGGCCAGCGTCAGGCCGGCGGCCAGGTCCAGCAGGCGGAAGCGCTCGCCGGTCCCGAAAGGCTCGAATTCGGTCGTCACGTCCATCTCGCCGGAGTTGAGCGTCTGGAAGCTGGCTCCGAGCGTCAGGCCGGGGCCGGGCAGGTGGTACGTGACGGCCAGATAGTCGAGCGAAACGTCGACGAAGTAGGCGGTGTGGTGCAGGCCGGCCGTGAGGCCGTCGAGCTGGGCGGCCAGCGCCGGATTCCAGAACAGGGCGCTGGCGTCGAAGGCGCTGGCCACGACCGTCTCGCCGAGAGCCGCCCCGCGTGCGTCGGAGGCGATCTTTAGGAACTGGAAGCCGGAGGTCCCGGCCCGGTCGCCGCCGAAAGAGGGCAGCACCTGGGCCGGGGCGGAGGCCGGCAGCCACAGGGTGGCCAACCACAGCACGACGAGGAGTGCGCGGTGCCGGGAGGAAAGGCCCGGGGCGCGGTCGCCTCGCGGTGCGGTCCGTCGTTGTGCTTGGAGCAGATCCATCAGATTGTTTGCGTCAGGCTCAAAACCGGAACGACACCCCGACCATGATATGGCGCTGGGGCAGGAAACGGGCCGGGTTGAACGGCGGCAGGCCGCTCGTCTCCGGGTCCTCGTAGCGGGGGTCGCGCGTGCCGGCGGGTACGTCGAAGTCGGGGTTGTCGCGCAGCCGGGTAAAGTCGGTCGTCGCGGGGTCCACGTCCGGGTAGGCCTTGCCCGTGACGGGGTTGACGATGACACTGTTCTTCTGGTTGAACAGGTTGGTCACTTCGAGCGAGAAGATCAGGTCGGTGCCGGCAAAGGCGACCGAGCGCTGGAGGTTCAGGTCGAACCACCACCAGGGTTCGCCGATCTCCGAGAAGCGGGCGCGCGGGTCGGTGTCGATCTCATAGATGGGGCGCCAGTCCGTCTCGCCGGTGAACGGGTTGACCTCGCGACCCCGGAAGCGGGCCGGGGTATAGCGCTGCCCGCTGCGGAAGGTGGAGGCGACGTAGACCTTGAACCGGTTCAGGCCCGGCACCCCCAGCCAGGGCCGCTCGCGGTCGTACGTGAAGGTGACACTGGCCTTCAGGTCGAGCGGGCGGTCCCAGGCCAGGGGTGTCTCGAAGGTGTTCTCGATGTCACCGTTGGCCAGGAAGTCCTGCAGGGCGTCGTTGTTGGTCGAACTGAGGCCCGTGGCGCGGGAGAACGAGCCGGAGAGCTGGCCCTGGAACCAGTTGCCGATGCGCTTGAGGTAGCTCACCTCCACGCCCCGCACCCGCGCAAAGTCGCCGTTGACGCGGAAGGCACGCGTCACGTCGCGCCCGGTGGGGTCCTTCACGACCACGTTCTCGACCGTGATGAAGTCGAACTTGTCGCGCCAGAAGAAGGTGACGTTGAGCACGTCGTTGGTCGAGAACTGGTTGCGCAGGCCGAGTTCGTACGAGATGTCCACCTCGGGGTCGAGGTCGGGGTTGCCCAGGTCGGCGAAGAAGGAGCGATCCTGGAAGAACGGATCGAGGCCGGTGTAGACGAACGTCGGGTGCGGCAGCTGGGTCGCGTGGCCGTAGTTGAAGAAGAGGACGCGGTTTTCCTGGATGGGGAAGGAGACGCGCAGACGGGGCAGGAGGCGGAGCTTGTAGCGTAGGCCGAAGAGCTTGACCGTGTTGTCCCGGTACGAGGCGCGGACGCCGTCGAGGATGGGGGCGAGCGGGTCCTCGACGAGGCGGTCGACGTAGCGGCCGGGCGCCCAGTACTCCAGACGGGTGCCCAGGTTGGCGATCAGGCCGCGGTACCGGATCTGGTAGGTGCCGAAGAGCGCGCCCCGCCGGGGCTTGACCCGCCAGATGTCCGAACTCTCACCCAGCCGGCCGGTGCTCGTGCCCTCCTCGTCGCCGATCGGGGCCCCCACCCAGGGCCGGATGATGTCGATCCACTGGTAATCGTTGAATTTGGCTTCGAAGCCGACGTTGAGCCGGTTGTTCTTGTCCGTGGAGAACCGGGTATAGGACGCACGCAGGGTGATCTCCTCGGCGAAGTGGTCGTGGAAGCGCGTGGCGATGCCGCCGTTGTTGATCAGGCCGGGGCCGGGGAGTACGAAGAGCGCGTTCGGGTCGATCGGGTCGCCGTTCTCGTCGACGAAGATGTTGGCCGGGTAGGTGACGATGCTCTCGGGGTCCAGCTCGGTGTCCACGTTGCGGGGGCGCCAGTGGCGACCGTTGGCGTCGGCCCGCAGCTTCGTGAAAAGGCGGCTCACCTGCACATCGTAGAACGAACGTTCGTTGAGCACGTGCGACCACTTCACGTAGCTGATGATGTTGTCGTGCGCGTACGTGTTGGCGTTGTCCGGCTGGAGGATGAACGCGTACTGGAAGCCCGGCTGGATGACCGCCTCGTTGCCCGTCACCTGGAGCATGCGGGTGTTCTGGTTGATCGTCAGGGAGCGCTGGTAGGAGGCCTGTACCCGCATGCCGGGCCGGAGGTCGTAGGTGAGTTTGGCCAGGCCGTTCCAGCGGTTGCCCGTGCGGGGCGAGAAGAAGTCGGTGCCGATCAGCGAGGAGCGTACCTGCTCGGGCGTGGCTACCTGGCGCGTGAAGCCGTCCGAGAGCTGTACCTGGCCGGAGAGGAAGAAGCGGAGCTTGCCCCGCACGATGGGGCCGCCCAGGCTGAACTCGTAGACCTCCTCGTTGAAGTTCGAAGCCGCCTCTTCGTTGAAGCCCAGGTGGTCGCGTTTGTGGGAAAAGAAGCCTTCGAAGGTGTCGCCGCCGGTCTGGGTTTCGACGGAGACGACGCCGCTGGTGGCGTCGCCCACCTCCGCGCCGAGGCCGCCGGTGGTCACCTCGATCTCGGAGAAGGCGTTCGAGCCGATGTCGAGACCGAAGCCGGTGCCGGCCAGCGGGTCCTTGGCCGAGACGCCGTCGACGATGAAGCCGGTCTCGTTGGCTCGCCCGCCCCGGATGTAGAGGCCCGTGGGGTCCTGGATGACGCCCACCTGGGTGGCAACGGCCTCCTGCACGTTTCGCAGCGGGGCGGCGTCGAGTTGATCCCGGTTGATGGTGTAGGCACTGGCGGACTGCTCCACGTCCAGCAGCGGCTTCTCGCCCACGACGACGATCTCTTCTTCGGTCGAGAGGACCGCCTCCTGCAGTTCTACATCGAGCCGGGTCGTCGCGCCGTCCCGTACCACGATGCCGGTGAAGAGCTTCGTCTCGAAGCCGATGTAGGAGACCTTGACGGCATACTCGCCGGGCCGGAGGTTGTCGATGACGAAGCGACCCTCCACGTCGGTGGCGGCCCCGTTGGAGGTGCCCACTACGATGAGGTTCACCCCGATGAGGGGCTCGCCCGTGGTGGCGTCCCGCACGGTACCGGCGATGCGGCCCTGTGCCAGGGCCGTCCCGGCGCAGGCGACGGTGAGAAGGACGAAGGCAATCAGACGCATGGACATGGAGTCGGTCGTACGAATCACGGCACACCGGGGCTCAGCGGGGGAAACCGAGGCTTTCCAGGATCAGATGGATCGCCCGTCGTGGCGCGTCGGGGTCGCCGTCGGCACCCGAGAGCAACGGTTCGCCGGTCTGTTCATTGACCATCGGCAGGGCAAAGAGGCCTACCCGACGGTCAGCGCTGATCGAGGCCACGGTATTCGGACCGGGCCAGTCGCCGCGGCGGCCGCTCTTGGTGCGGTAGCGGTAGGCGCCCGCGTAGAGGGGGATGATGTTCGCGCTTGCGGCGTCGAACGGCAGTTCGTTGATGAAGAACCGCTGCGAGACGAGCGGCGGCAGCGTCACATCCGGTCCCGGAACGGGCTCGATCGGATCGATGGCGGCCCCCACGCCCAGCTCGAGGCGCCCGATCGAGTCGGGCAGGGCCGTCAGGTCGTTGAGTGGCAGCAGGAGGATGGCCGGGTTGCCCAGGTTGTCCTCCGGGTTGGTGGGCAGCGTGATCGGGGTGTGGACCATCAGCTTGCCGCCGTTCTCGAAGAAAGCATCCATGACGGTGGCGGCTAGCGGCAGGTTGTTACCCTGGATGCGGTTCGTGGCGTTGGTCGTCACCCAGTAGATGTACTTGAAGAGCAGGAGCGTCTCGCGCAGCGTCGGCTCGGCCTCGGCCGGGAGGGCATCCGAGCGGGGCGTGTTGCCGGAGGAGCCGGTGGCGAACGGCTGCGAGAGGTCCCACGTGTCGATGCTCATGCCGGCAGGGAGGAAGTCCCGCAGGAGGGCCAGGTGGTAGGCCTGCACCGTCGGGGCCGTCGCCTTGCGGTAGTCGTTGACGTAGAGGACCTCGCTGGTGGGTTTCTTCACGTACCAGTGCACCCGTTGCAGCGTGCTCGTGGTGTCGGTCTGATCGACGGCCCGCACGTAGAACGTGTTGTCGGCGTCGAGGCGCAGGCCAGACACGGTCAGCCCGGTCGACTGGAAGGCGCGGCCGGCAAAGATACGGGCCGTGGTTTCGGTCTGGTTCGGATCGTTGCGGTCGAAGGCCCCGATCAGGGTGATGAAGTCGACATCGGCCGGAAGGGCCACGAACGAGGTGCTATCGTTCAGGCTGATCTCGATGCGGTCCAGGTTGTCCGGGCCTTCCGGGTCGCTGGCCGTCCAGGCAAAGGAGGCGACGGGGAAGGTCGTATCCGGCGGCAGTTCGAAGGGGTTCAGGGCCAGGGTGGGCGGGGCGTTACGGATGGGGAAGACGGTGCGGGCGGGGTCGGGGTCGCGGGCGCCCTCGTTGTCGATGGCCCGGACCTCGAACGTGACGTCGGCGGTGCGTTCGCCGCGCGGGATGGGCAGCAGCACGAGCGAGTCCGTCCGCGTCGTGGCGGACCAGCCTTCCTCGGGGGCAGGACGCTCGCCCGAGGGATAGAACCGGAGTTCATAGGAGGCCACGAACCCGTCCGGGTCGGAGCCCGTCCAGGAGACGAAAACCGTGCTCCGGAGGCGTTCGGCCCCGGCGAGGTTGTCCACGAGCGAGGAGTCCCGCACGCTCAGTTCGGTGTCGGGGGGCTGATTTTCGAAGGGTGTACCCGTGAAGCCGGTATCGCAGCCGGCCGTCAGGGCAAGCACGAACGTAAGAAGGGGCGCTATAGTACGACAGGCGGGCACGTGGGGCGTTGGTGGTTGGGTGTGTGTGGGTGTGGTGTGTGGGTGTGGTGGTATGTGGGTGTGGTGGTGTGTGGGTGTGGGGGGCAACCGGTTTCGGGTGCCGAATCGGGGGTATAGGGTACGGGTTCTTCGCGTAACCGGGCAGGACCGCACCATGTGTCTCGGTGCTGCATCATGCCCACGAGACCGCTGGCGATGGCTTCGTACGTCGCGTCGAGTTTGCCGTGTTGTTCGGCAGACAGATAACCACAACGAAGGGCCATATCCAGCCAGCTCTGTGTTTCGGCCACTTCGGCGTCGGCGTCGGTCAGCTTGCTGACGAAATGGTTCGGGTATCTCCTTTTGCGCCATGCTTCAGCGATGTTAGCGCACACGGAGCGTGAGGAACGTCGGATCTGATCGGTCAGCGCATAGCGCTCTTCGACCGGCCAGGCCTTTGAGAGCACAAAGAGGTGCATCGAAGCTTCCAGCGCCTGCTGGTAAACCCGGAGTTCCCTGAAATGCCGAACCATCACACCGTATATGGTTTGCTTACAGCCTTCTCGTTCCCCATCTCCAACCACCCCCACACACCCACACACACCTACTTCATCAACAACATCGTCCGGGTCATCACCTGCGAGCCGGCCGTGAGGCGGTAGACGTACACGCCGCTGGCCAGGTCCCGCGCGTCGAACGTGACGGTGAACGTGCCGGCCGGCTGCTCCCCATTGACCAGCGTGGCCACCCGGCGACCCAGCAGGTCGAAGACCTCCAGCGCGACGCGGCCGCTGCGGGCCAGCTCGTACCGGATCGTCGTCTGCGGGTTGAAGGGGTTGGGGAAGTTCTGGTGCAACGCGAAGCGCTCCGGCACGGCTTCGTCTTCGGTGCCCACGTTGAGAGGACCGATACCGGGAGGAAAGTCGCTGGCATCCTCTGGCTCCAGTTTGTAGTCCCCGAAGGAGTACCACCAGACGCCCTGGATGAAGTCGAGCATCTGTCCTTCGGTGAACGTGTTCACGGCAAAGATCGGCGAGATCAGCGCCGAGTTGTCGTCAGCCAGGATCGCGTTTTCCGCGGTTCCATCGCTCGAGAACGACCATTCACCGAAACCCTCGTCGGGGTTGACGATGGTGACGTTTTCAAAGCGAAGCAACATGCCCTCGTGCGCTTCAGCGATGTTTTCATCCTGGAGCACATCGGTTGTCATGAGCTTGTGCCCGTAGAAGGCATCCGGACCGGCCGTGATGACTTCGAAGGTGATGTTCTCCAGGCGCGTCAGGCCGAAGTTTTCGGCAATGGTGGCGTTCGTGATGCGGATCTCATCACCACGCTTGAGGGTTGCCGTCAGATCGCCGGAGGCCTGGATGACAATGCCGGTCCACGGGTTGAGCTCGCTGTCATCCTGCACGGCGATCAGGCCCGAGAGGTCAGGCTGCGACTGCACGATGACCGTCAGGTCCATGTCGGTCGTCAGGCCGGCGAAGGGGCTGTCGCCGGGGCCACCGTCTATCGTCTCCTGGATGTCGGCCACGTCGTTGATGCCGTCATAGAGGACGCGCGTAACGACTTCGGGCTCCGAAGGGATGACGGCGCCATCCGTATCCGTAACCTCAACGTGGTACGAAACGAACGTGCCGTCGGGCTGTGTCGGGATCTCACCGGTGTAGGTGACGCCGCCGTCCGTGCTGCTCATGGCGACAGACTGTTCGCCGGTAGCCGCCGAGGTTGTATACACCAGGTTGACGGCGGCAATGTTGGCCGGGTCGCTGCTGAAGGTGACGGTCACCGGGATGGGGCCTTCCCCCGGAACGGTGTCCGGACTCGATACGCTCTGAATGACCACTTTCGGGGCAGCCGTGATGACGAGATCTTCGTCCACCCAGGGTACGATCTTGAGCATCCCATCCGGCGGAGCGCCGATGCCGAAGGGGTCGAAGTTGCTGCGCAGGAGCGCAAAGCCCTGTACCGTCACCGTCGCGCCCGGCGGCGGGGCCTCGAACGGCGTCTCCCGCTTGTCGAACGTGTCGGGGTAGTTGGCCCGGTCGTTCCGGTAGCGCAGCGAGATGTCGTCGTTCTGGATCAGCACGTTGTTCTGGAGGAGCGCCCAGTTGGGGCGGTCGTCCGTCCGGTTGGGCGAGCGCCAGACCACCGCGTTCTCGATGCGGACGTACTGCTGGTTCAGGCTGCTGAAGTTGGCCCAGTTGGCCTGGATCTGAAAATCTTCGCCCGACCCGAAGTTCTGGTTGATCTGGTCGATCGTGACCAGGACCGGGTCCAGCAGTTCATCCGGCAGGCCCAGGTCGGTGTAGGTGCCCAGCACCTCGATCGTCTCGGGGGTGATCTGCAGGCCCGTGCCGAAGTAGGTGACGTCGCCCGTGATGGTCACGACGTCTCCTTTGAACAGGTTGAGCGAGCCCGTCGTCTGGTAGTCTCCGTCGACGATCTGGATGTCCATGCCGGCCGGGCCCATCGTGGCCGCCGAGGTGTCGCGGACGAAGTAGTGGACGCGGCTCGGGTTGACGCCGTCACCGCCGATGCTGGAGAGGCCGGACTTGTTCGGCTCGGCCAGCACCACGGCCGTGAAACGCACCTTCTGCCCGTTGAACGTGGAGCGAATGTAGGTATTGATGTCGGCGGCGGTCAGGGACGTGCCCAGGGCCATCACCGCGTCGATGTTTTCCTGCGGGATCGCATTGATCTCGCGCACGGTCACGTCCACGACCTCCTGGGCGCTGGCTGCCGGGGCCAGCAGAAGGAGCAGGACGAAAAGCGTCGTAAAGGTTCGTCGCATGGTTCACTCCGTGTTGGTTGAGGGGAAACGGTCGGCGTCGGGGGGGATCGAGGGCAGAGCCCACGACCGCACGCGCCGGGACGCACGGCGGTTATTTGATGATCACGAACTTGCCCTGCTGGGTGTCGCCCGTGTCCAGGTTTTTGACGGTGAACAGATACAGGCCGGTGGCCAGGTTGAGGCCGTTTTCCGAGAGGATGTCCCACGAATGTTCGCCGCCGGGGAGGACGCGGTTGTCGGCGCTGAAGTTGTCGTACCACCGGATGTCGCCCCGGTATGTTTCGGCGTCGTGGTGGAGCGTCTTGACGACTTCGCCGGCGAGGGTATAGATGCGTATCTCGGCCCGGGGCGGAAGATTGTAGAAGTTGAGGCGCCGGGTGCGGTTGGTGCCGCCGTCCCAGGCCGCATTGACGCGGTACGGGTTGGGATAGACGCCCACACGGCGGCTGCCGTCGTCGGGCGGGGTGCCGGGGAAGACGCGCGTGGCCGTGGCCGTCCGGGAGGACTCGAAGGAGGGCAGGCCGGCATCGGGGTCGCCCTCGTCGAAGGCGGTGACGATGAACAGGTACTGCCAGCCGGCCAGCAGGTCATCCGCCTCGAACCGGTACCAGTACTCGGTCGGGTCGCCGGGGAAGGTGACGGGTTCGTCCAGGGCGACCTCGGCGAAGCCGTTGTTGAACCCGGTACGGTTGCCGGGCCGGTCGTACTGAGCGATGAGGGTGGCACGGTCGAGGATGTTGCCGGCACGGTCGTCGCCGGGGTTGCTGCGGTAGATGCGGTAGCCTTCGAAGTCGAGCGTGCCGGTGACGGGGTCGCGCGACAGCTCGGCGGAGCGGTCCCAGTAGATGAGGGCCTTGGTGTCCTGCTGCCCGGTGCGGGGGTCGACCGTGTCCTCGAAGACGACACGCACGTGGGGCGGCGAGGGGGGCTCGGGGATGAGGTACCGGTCCAGCACGCCGTTGCCGTTGACGTCCTCGCCGGGGTCGAGTTCACCGTTGAGGTTGTTGTCCTCGCCCGCGTACGTGCGCCGGGCCCAGCGGATGTTGTTCTCGAGCAGGGCGCGGCTCTCGGGGGTGTCGACGGGCTTGCCGGCCTGCCCCTGGAACGCCTCCGGCTTCAGAGCGGCCACGACGGCAAAGGTGACCGTCAGCGTGTCGCCAGGTTCGACGCGCGGGACGGGGCCGACCGGGGTCAGGCCGATCCAGTTGCCGGCCGCGTTCTGCCCGTCGGTGCGCAGGCGCTCGAACCAGGCGTCCCGGGCGGCCTCGAAGTCGGCCGGGTTCTCGAAGGCGTCCGGGTTCGGAAACGGGGTGGCCATACGCCGGTAGCGCTCTTCGTCCGTCGTGGGGCGTCCGAGTTCGTCGGTTCCACCGGAGAAGAGCCACCAGCGGGGATTCACCCGGGGCCGGGGCAACCCTTCGGCCTCGTAGGCCTCGGCCAGGCCCGGGTGGAAGAAGCGTTTCCGGCCCGAGGCCGGGTCCTGCCACTCGGCGCCGAGGAAGGCCATCGCGCCGTAGGTGTTGAGCGTCTCCTCGGTGCCGCCTGCATTGAACGCATACGAAGCGTAGAGGCTGTCGAGGTAGCCGAAACCGCCCTTGTTGAAGAACGCGCCGCCGGCATCCGTGGTCGTGTTCACGTTGCGTACCACCAGGTCGTGGTACATCCCCACGTACACGTCCTCCCAGGCCGCCTCGCTGATGTTGATGATCTTCCAGTTCAGGATGACGAAGTACTCGGTGAAGGGGAAGTTCCAGGCGAACGTTTCGAGTTCGACGGCCATGCCGAGGCGGCCCTGCGGGTCCGGCATCTGGATGGACGTGCCCGGCAGCACGGTGGCCGTGTCCACGAACGCCGTCAGATAGTCCTGGTGGCTGACGGCGCTGCGCGTGAAGACCTCGGAGGTGGGGAGGGAGGAACGCTCCAGGATCGGGGCCGCCTGGGCAAACTCGTAGCCCGTGGCGCCGGGGCGGTAGCCGCCGGCGGCCGTGACGGCACCGGTGCGGACGGTCGTCACGCCGTCGCTGCGGCGTGCGCCTACCCAGAGGCCGGACTCGAACAGGTGCTCGACGCCCGAGTCGAGCGGGTATTCCATCGAAGGAGGGCCGGTCGGGTTGTTGCGCACGTTCGCCCGCCCGATGAAGCCTGCGTTCGTGATCGTCAGCCCGATGTTGCCCACGTCTACGACGGCTTCCTCGAAGGAAACGGCCTGGGCTCGAACGGTCGAGGGCAGAAGGAAAAAGAAAAGGATGGCGGGGATGGTAACGAACTTCATGGGCAAACGCAGGGGGCGAGCACCAGAACGCAGGGAGCCACACGGGCAAAGCCTACAATATGCATCCTTCCTTAATTAAAACAAACGGGGCCATGAAGTCTAGGCGAAAAGAACGCCCCTGACGGGACAGGTCGGAGGAGCTGGGACGCAGGAGGCCTCTGGTGCTTTTTTCCTGCGGGTGCCGGGCCGGAGGATGCACGGAACGAGGCGAACGGCCTACGCACTGCGCGCCTGAGCGAACACCTGGCCGGGGAGCGATGGTACGGGATCACCGATTGTGCCGGGGTGGAACGGGGGAGAATGGTATAAGGGAAAAAATTAGTATTTTGGAGCGGACGTAAGGATGGATGGAGTGCATGGTGACGGGTCGCTTTCGATATGCCGGCAGACGTTGGGTCTACCTGCGGGTCGGATGGTGCCTGGCCTTCGGGCTGGTATATCACCTGGCGCTGGGCCGGCAGGTTGTGCCGGTAGAGACCTGGCGCTGGAGCACGTATGGCACCGAGGCCGGGTTGCCGTCGGCCTCCGTCCTGGAGATCGTACAGACGACCACCGGCCGGGTCTGGGTACGTACGCCGGTGGGTGTGGCCTGGTACGATGATTTTCGCTGGCATGCGCTGACGCCGGGCGGGCCCGGGGCGCTGCCGACGGCGCTCGTAGCCGGCCTGGAGGGCGAGGTCTGGGTGGTGGTGGCGGACAGCCTGCTCTACCGTGGCCGGGAGACGGGCTTCGAGCCGGTTGCCGTGAGGGTCGGGGGCACCCCACTGGCTGTCCAGGCGGCGGTGCCTTTCGAGGCGGGGCAGGTGCTGGTGCTGGCCGGGCAACGGCTCTACCTGATGCAGGACGGGGAGGTTCGTCCGTTTGCACAGCCGCCCGGGGCCGTGGTGAGGACCGTACGCCTGCCCGGGCTGTGGCGGACCCGGAGCGGGCGCATCTGGGTGCGTACGGCCGATGGCCTCTACGTCTGGGACGGTCGTACGTGGCAACCCTGGGGCTTGGCGGGCGTCCAGTGGCTCGTGGAGAACGAACGGAGCGGCGCCATGGCGCTGGAAGGCAACAGCCTGACGGCCGGTGTCTGGACCTGGGATGACGCGGCCCCCTCACCCCGCCGTCAGGAGCTTGCCGGTCAGGCGCTGGTGCAGGCCCTGGACGTTTCACCGGAAGGGGAACTCCTCCTCGTGCGGACGGACCGTTCCGTGTTCGTCCGGGATGCGCAGGGTTGGCGACGCCTCGATGAGGTGCCATCCTGGCTCCAGAAGGCGACGTTCTTGTTGTTTGGAGAGGAGGGAGATCTGTGGGTGGGGACGCCTGAGGGCCTGGCCTTCTGCCGAAGAACGGTGCGGCGATGGGACTGGTGGGGGGACACCGTGCCCGAACTCGCCTCGGCTCAGATCAACGTCCTGCTCCGTACCCGAGACGGGGGCCTGTGGGCCGGTGCGGACCCCGGCCTCTTCTACCAGGATCCGTCCGGGCGAACGCAGGTGTTTCGGGAGATCGAGGGGAAGGCGCTATGGGGTGTAACGGCTCTCGCGGAGGATTCCAGAGGGCACATCTGGGTGGCTGGCGGCGGTGGTCTGTTCAGCGTGGCCCGGTGGGATGGACGGCGGTGGCATCGCTACGGTCCGGAGGACGGGCTCGGCACCACGCGCATCCACTGCATCTACAGGGATCGGGCCGGGCATCTGTGGTTCCTGGGGCTGGGGGCGACCGGAGCCGAGGCAGCGGATTCGTCGGCCGTCTTTCACGTCAGCGACGGCCGCTTCTATCCCTGGGAGCCGGGGCGGGAGTTGCCCTCACGTCGAATCTACGCCATGGTCGAAACGCCGGACGGCTCCTTCTGCTTTGGCACGCTGGCCGGCCTGAGTTGCTGGAAGAACGGGGGGTGGCGCCACTGGAGCAGGGAGGATGGGCTGCGGGCCGACAAGGTGTTCACGCTGGACGTCGCCCCGGACGGCACCCTCTGGTTCGGGCATCAGCATCAGGCCAACGGGCTGGGGTACCTCGACCCCCGGGGCCGTCTCCACTACCTGACCGCCGCCGATGGCCTGCCTGACGAGCGGGTCTGGGAGGTGCGGACCGACGCCGAGGGCGGGGTCTGGGCCTCCACGGAGAGTGGGCTCGTTTACCTGCATGAGGGGATCCTCTCGGTGCTGGGCTCCGACAGCGGGCTCCGCCATCTGCGCCTCTGGCCGCTCCTGCTCGAGGACGACCGGATCCTCGTGGGCACGCTGGGGGGCGGGCTCTATACCCTGTATCTGGATGAACGGGCGGTGCCGGCACCGCTGCTGGACGTGCAGGCCCCCGTCGTCCGGGACGGGATCGTGCAGGTGAGCTGGAAGGTGTATCCGTACCGTGGCCAGCTGCCGCCCGACCGCGTGCTGACCCGCTCCCGCGTCGATCGGAAGGCCTGGTCGCCGTGGAGCACGCGGCGCGAACTCGAACAAGACCCGTTAGCTCCTGGCACCCATCTGATCGAGGTGCAGGCTCAGAGCCTGTTCGGCCGGGTCAGCACGGCCAGCGTGACGGTCGAGGTGGTGCCTCCTTTTTATCTCCGCCCGGTTTTTCTGCTGGGGGTGTTGCTCTGGGTGCTGGGCATGGCGGGCGTCGGCGGGCTGGTGTGGCAGCGCCAGCACCGACGCCTCCAGCAGCGCGAAGCGTACTTCCGCGCGCTCATCGAGAACAGTTCGGACCTGATCGTCGTCGTTTGTCCGGAGGGCAGGGTGCATTACATCAGTCCTTCGGTGCGTCGGTTGCTGGGCTATCCGCCGGAGGACTTCCAGGAGCAGCACCTGACCGAATGGATCCATCCGGATGATCGGGCGGCGCTACGCGACCTCGTGCAGCAAGCATGGAAACAGGGCCCGACGACGCGCCGGGTGCGTTTTCGAAACCGTGAGGGGGCCTGGCGTACGTACGAGGCCGTCGGGCAGACGATCGAGGGGGACATCGCAGGGCATGCCGCCATCGTCATCAACGCGCGCGACGTTACCGAGCGGGAGGCCGCCGAGGCCCGGGTGCAGGCCCTCAATGCCGAACTCGAAGTGCGGGTGCAGGAGCGTACCGCCGAACTCGAGATCGCCAACCGCGAACTGGCGGCCTTTTCCTACTCGGTCTCTCACGACCTGCGCGCTCCGCTGCGGGCCGTCCGCGGGTTTGCCGAGATCCTCATGCAAAAGTACGCCGAGCGGTTCGACGACACCGGCCGTCGCTATCTCAATCACATCCTGACCGCCGGGGAAAGGATGGATCGGCTCATCAACGATCTGCTCCTCTACGCACGTCTCGGCCAGAAAGCCATCACCCTGGAACCGGTGCCGCTGGCGGAGATCTTTCATCGCCTCCGGCAGACCTTCGGCGACAGCCTCGCATCGACCGGGGCGTGTCTCGACCTCCCGGAGGACCTGCCGCAGGTGCTGGGCAACCCTACGCTCCTTGATCAGATTTTCGCAAACCTGATCGACAACGCTCTCAAATACCGCAGGGCGGACGTGGCCCCCCATGTCCGCGTACAGTGGGCCTTCCGGGGAGACTTCGTCGAGGTCTCGGTGTCGGACAACGGGATCGGGATACCGGCTTCGATGCAGGATAAGATTTTTCAGATGTTTCAGCGGCTGCACCGTCAGGATGAGGTTCCCGGTACGGGGATCGGGCTGGCACTGGTCAAGCGGGCCGTGGAGCGGCTGGGGGGCGACATCGAGGTGGTGTCGGAACCGGGCGTGGGCAGTACCTTCACGGTGCGTCTGCTACGTGCCGAAGGCCCCGTGCCCGAGACCGACGGGTTGCACGACGGGATGCGGCACCGCTATTTTGGAACGTGAAGCGGTGGTTCGTTGTCCTGTGCCGTAACTTCATAGACTTCCTGCCCCTGGGGCTCTGTTGTGTGCCGTATGTCGTATGTGGTTATGAAAGAGGATTCGCCGGCTGTTCGTACCGCTCATATCCTCCTGGTCGAGGACAATGAGATGGATGTCGAGTTGACCCTGAATGCTTTCCGGGAACTGGAACAGCGGCGTTTGCGCGAGGGGGAGGGTATCAAGTGCACAGTGTCCGTCGTCAGGAGCGGGCAGGAGGCCCTCGATTATGTATTTGGTCGTGGTGCCTTTGCGAACCGGGAGGACCATCCGGTGCCCGATCTGATCCTGCTGGACCTGAAGATGCCGGGCATCGACGGGTGTGAGGTGCTGCGTCGGATCAAACAGGCGCCCGACGTGCAGCGCACGCCGGTGATCATGCTGACGTCGTCGGAAGAGGAGCAGGATCGCCGGCAGAGCTACCGCTTCGGTGCCAACAGCTATCTGGTCAAGCCGTTCTCGTTCGAGGCGTTCTCCCGCATGATCGGGACGCTGGTGTCCTACTGGTGCGGGCACAACGTGCGGCCGCCGCGGTAAGGTCAGGAGGTCTCGGCATCGAGCGCACGCCACAGGTACCAGCTGGCCAGGCTTCGGTACGGTCGCCAGCGGGTGCCGTAGGCGAGGATGGTCCGGGGGGCAGGGAGTTCGTCGAGGCCGAAGGTGTGCATGAACCCCTTGCGAATGCCGAGGTCGGTGGCCGGCAGGACGTCCGGACGGCCGAGGCGGAAGAGGAGAAACATTTCGGCGGTCCACCGGCCAATGCCTCGCACGCGCGTCAGCCGCTCGATGATGGCTTCGTCGTCGAGGGTCTGAAGGGTTGCCAGCGGGGGGATCGTTCCGTCGAGGATGTGGGTGGCGAGATCCCGGACGGAAGCGATTTTGGCACGGGACATCCCGGCGCTCCGGAGGAGCGTCTCGTCGCAGGCGAGGAACGCGTCGGGTGTGAGCATGCCCCCGGGGAAGAGGGCCTGGACGCGGCCGTAGATGGTCCGGGCCGCGGTGGTGGAGAGTTGCTGGTAGATGATCGATTTGGCCAGGGCCTCGAACGGGCTCTGCAGCACCGGCAGTTCGCCGGGCGGCGGGGCGTGCCGGGCGATGAGGCCGGCGAGCACGTCATCGGCCCGTGCCAGCGTCTCGAGCGCCTCGGTGAGGTTGTAGGGCAGGGGCATGTGGAAAGCGGGCTGGGTGTGTAGGGGAATCCCTCACCCGGAAGGCAGGGAACGTCCGCTCGAATATACGACCCTCCCTTTCGTAGATTCCGGCGTTGCGAACGGGAACGTGTACGTGCCGGGGAGCCATGGGGGACGTGGTCCTTTTCTTCTCGATGGGGTTGCTGGGTAGCCTGCACTGTGTCGGCATGTGCGGGGGCTTTGTGCTGGCCCTGGCGCACGGGAGTCCGGCGCGGTTACGGTTTTTCCGGCGTCAGGGGCTCTACTATCTGGGCAAGACGACGACCTATGCGGTCCTCGGCGCGCTCGTCGGGGGTGGGGGCCAGGTCCTCGTGGCGTCGATGACGGGGGCGCAGCAGGTTCTGAGCGGGCTGGTAGGGGTGTTGCTCATCGGGACGGGACTGGCCCTGCTGGGGTGGCTCCGGATGCCTGCGGGGCGTCTGGGTGCGGGGTGGAGACGGCTGGTCGGGACGATGGCGGCGTTCCTGCGGGACCCCACCCCCGGGCGCATCTGGGCGCTCGGGTTGCTCAACGGGTTGCTGCCCTGTGGTCTGGTCTATGCGGCCCTGGCGGCGGCGACCGCTTCGGGAACGGCCCTGCGCGGAGCCTTCCTGATGGCGGTCTTTGGCCTGGCCACCGTGCCGGCGCTCCTGGTGCTCGGCAGCACCGGCGTGCTGATGCGGCCCGCCTGGCGGGTGCGCCTGCAGCGTGCCGGCGCGGTGCTGGTGATCCTGCTCGGCCTGCTGACGCTCGTACGGGGCTTCCCCGGTCTGCATGCCGGAGGACATGGCCAGGCGGCGCACGACACACCCCGGGAGCATGTACATTGACGAACGGACATGCTTCTGTCAGGTGTGTTTTTGGTGTAAATTATTGAAAATTATTGCTTGTTAGTGCCACGTGGGGTATCTAGATGAGATACCATTATCACCGCAGGCGGAAGAGCATGAGCAGGAGAGGGAGGCCCCACGTGAAAACGATCAGCGTACGGGTGAGGATGGGGGAGCACGGCGCACGATGGGCGCAGGATGAGGATATGAAACATGGAACAGGTGAGGCCATTGCATCGCAGGAAGGCCGGCATCAGGCTGCTGTGCTGGCTGGGCCTGTTCCTGGGTGTGGGGTGGCTCCATGCCGCTCTGCATCCTCTGCTGGCACAGCAGGGCAGAGGTACGCCTCTCGGTGAAGTTACGGATCACCCGTTACGCTTTCGCCATCTCACCATCGCCGACGGGCTTTCGCAGAATGCCGTCTACGCCATCGTGCAGGATCACCGCGGGTTCATGTGGTTCGGCACGAAGGACGGGCTGAACCGCTACGACGGCGACACGTTCGTCGTTTTTCGCCACGATCCTTCTTCTTCGACCTCCCTCCCGGACAACCACGTCACGGCGCTCTTCGAGGATGCCGGGGGCCGCCTGTGGGTGGGCACGCAGACGGGCGCGCTGGCCCGCTTCGACCGGCGCACCGAGACGTTCGTGGCCTATCCGCTGGGTACCTCGGCCCGGGTGACCGGGATCGACGACTCGCCCGGCGGTGCCCTGTGGGTGGCCACCGACGGCGGCGGGCTGTATCGTCTTGCCGCCGAGGCCTCCCCGGAGACGGCCCCCTCTGCCGTCTTCCGACACGATCCGGGCAACCCGCAGGGGCTCAGCCACGACCGCGTCTATGCGGTGCTGGTCGACCGCACCGGGGCGGTGTGGGCCGGCACCGAAGCCGGCCTCGACCGGATCGACCCGGGCACGCAGGCCGTCCACCACTACCCGGCCGACGCATCCCAACCCGGCGGCGTGGTCGGCGGGCGCATCACGGCCCTGCTCGAGGACGACGCGGGGCAGCTCTGGGCTGCCGGGGTGGCCGGCCTCAACCGCCTGGACGCCGGCCGGACGCAGATCGCCCGGTACTACCACCGGTACCGGACGTTCCGCTACGGCTGGGGCGAGGCCCTCCAACTCCTGCAAGACCGCGACGGCCTCCTCTGGATCGCGACCCACTCGGAGCTGATGCGCTTCGACCCGGCGGCGGAGCGCTTCTCCTACCACCGCCACGACCCGGCCCGTCCCCGCGGGATCAACAGCAACCAGCCCACGGCCCTCTACCAGGACCGCGCCGGGGTGATATGGATCGGGACGAACGGCTATGGCCTCAACCTCTACGACCCCAAGGAGGAGCGTTTCAGGACGTTCCGCCGGCCCGCCGGCCCGCCGTCGCGGGTGGCCGGGTTCAGCGTGTATACCCTCTTCGAAGACAGCGGCGGCGACGTCTGGATCAGCAACGGGATTCTGCACCGGTGGGACCGTGCGAGCGGCACCCTGTTCAGCTATGAGACGACGTCCGACCGGCCCGACGACTTCGGCAACACAGGGGTCTGGTCGATGGTCGAGGCGCCGACGGGGACGCTGTGGGTGGGCTCGAGCCAGGGGCTCTATCGGTATCGGCGGGCCACCGGCCACTATCGACAGTACCGGCACGACCCCGCCCGCCCGGACGGACTCCCCGAGCAGGGGGTCTTCGGCGTCTTTCGGGACCGGGGCGGGCGGATCTGGGCGGTGACGGAGAATTTTCTGAGCGTGCTCGTCGATCCGGGCCGGGGACGCTTCCAATCCTACCGGTACCAGGAGCGCCCGACCCGCGGCGAGTGGGCGTTCCCCTCCGTGCACCAGGACGCCGCCGGCCGGCTCTGGCTGGCTTCCGGGCAGGGACTGGTCCGGTTCGACCCGGAGACCGAGACGTTCGGCTATTACCGTGCCGATCCGGCGGACCCGGCAGCGCTCAGCCACGACGTCGTGCGGTCGATCTGCCCCGATCCGCGGGCGCCCGAGCGATACCTGTGGGTGGGCACGGCCGGGGGTGGCCTCAACCGCCTCGACCGGCAGACCGATACCTTCACACGGTATACCGACCGGGAAGGGCTGCCCAACAACGTAGTGTATGGCATCCTGCCCGACGACGAGGGGTACCTGTGGCTGAGCACCAACCGGGGGCTCTCCCGGTTCGACCCCCGCACCGAGCAGTTCCGCAACTTCGACGCCGACGACGGGCTGCAGAGCAACGAGTTCAATTCCGGCGCCTATTTCCGGAGTCGCCGTGGGGAGCTTTTCTTCGGCGGGGTGTACGGCTTCACCTATTTCTTCCCCGGAGACGTGGTGGACAACCCCCACGTGCCGCCCGTCGTCATCACGGGGCTGAAGCGTATCAACCGTGCCGAGTCGATCCGGGAGGCCGGCACCGTGCTGACCCGGGCGCTGGCCGAGACGGACACGCTCCGGCTCTCGTACCGGGACAACGTGCTCACCTTCAGTTTTGCCGCACTCGACTTCTCGGCCCCGGCCAAAAACCGGTATGCCTACCGCATGGAGGGGTTCAGCGAGGCCTGGATCGAGACGGGCGGGGCCCGGACCGCCACGTATACGAACCTGCCGCCGGGCACGTATACGTTCCGGGTCAGGGGGAGCAACAACGACGGCGTATGGAACGAACAGGGGGCCGCGCTGACGCTGGTCGTCGCGCCGCCGCCGTGGCGCTCCTGGTGGGCCTACGGCCTCTATGCCCTGGCGGCCCTGGCGGCTCTGGCGGGCCTGCGCCGCTACGAGATGAACCGGCTCCGGCTCAAGAACCGGTTCCGCATGGAACACCTGGAGGCCGAGAAGCTGCGGGAGCTGGACCGGGCCAAAAGCCGCTTTTTTGCCAACGTGAGCCACGAGTTCCGGACGCCGCTGACGCTGATCCTGGGCCCGCTGGACGACCTGCTGGCCGGGCGTCACGGCCCCCTTACGGAAGGGATGCGGGCCCAGGTGGCGCTGGCTAAGCGGAATGCCGACCGCGTGCTCGACCTCATCGAACAGATCCTCGAAGTGGCGCGGCTCGAAGCCGGACACACGCCGATGCGGGCTCGTCCACTCGGGCTCGGTACGTTTGTGCAGGAGGTTACCACCTCCTTCGTGCCCTATGCCGAACGCAAGGCGATCACCTTCGACGTTCAGGTAGAAGGGGAGGGGCCCATGGTGTACGCCGACCCGGTACATCTGGAGAAGGTGCTGGCGAACCTGTGTACCAACGCCATCAAGTTCACGCCGGCGGGAGGCACCGTCCGCGTAAGCGTCACGGCCGACGCACGGGCAGGGCACGTGAGCGTGCGCGACAGCGGCCCCGGCATCCCGGCCGACGAACTGCCGCACATCTTCGAGCGATTCTACCGGGTCAACGAGACCGCCGCCCGGGTGCAGCCCGGCACGGGCATCGGGCTGGCGCTGGTCAAAGAGCTGGTAGAGCTGCACGGGGGGAGCCTGACGGTGGAGAGCGAGGAGGGGTTCGGGTGCCTGTTCGTGGTGACCCTGCTGCGGGGCCGGCGCCACCTGACCGACTCGCGCGTCGTGGGGGAGGAGGCCCCGGAGTGGACTCCCCGGCACATCCCGATGCCGGAAGAATGGGTAGCCCCGGCGCCTGAAAGCAACGGGCAGGAGGACGTGACCACCGTGCTGGTGGTGGAAGACAACGCCGATGTACGGGCCTACATCCGGCAGCACCTCGAACCGGCCTATCGGGTGGTGGAAGCCTCCGACGGCACCGAAGGGCTGGCCCGCGCCCGCACCTGCCTCCCCGACCTGGTCCTGACCGACATTATGATGCCGGGACTCGATGGCAAGGCCCTCTGCCAGGCCCTCAAGACGGACCCTGAGACGGACTTCATCCCGGTGATCCTGCTGACGGCCCGGGCCGAGACCGAGGACCGGATCGAAGGGCTCCGCGAGCACGCCGACGACTACCTCACCAAGCCGTTCGATGTGACGGAGCTTCGCGTCCGTATCGACAACCTGATCGAGTCCCGGCGGAGGCTACGTGCCCGCTTCGGCGGGGGGGATGGGCCGGTGCCTCGTCCAGCGCCGGGGCTCCATCCAGCGCCGGTACAGGTGGCGGCGGCGGATGCGGTCTTCCTCGACCGCGTGCAGGCGGTGATCGAGGCGCACCTGGGGGACGAGGACTTCACCGTCGAGCAGCTGGCCGCTGAGCTCGGGCACAGCCGGGGGCACCTGCACCGGCGGCTACGGGCCCTGCTGGACTGTGCCC
>CAZKFR010000033.1:0-1498 GCA_964552015.1 uncultured Rhodothermaceae bacterium
CGGAGCCGCCCCTCCCCTTTCCTCCCGAGCCAGCCTCCCCACGCACCCCTCCCACCCCCCCCGAGGTGGAACTCCAGGTTCGCGCCCGCATCGAGGAGGAGAAGACCGACGCGCTCGAGACCGTCGTGGACGTGCCGGATGAAGCCCCCCCCTTCGTCATGCCCGGCCTCGACCTGCTCGACGAGGCCGACGAGAACGACCTGCAGATCGACTACGACGAGCTCGAGGAAAACAAGCGCATCCTGCTCGACAAGCTCGCCACGTACAACATCGAAATCACGGCCATCGACGCCATCGTCGGGCCGACGGTGACGCTCTATGAACTGACGCCGGCGCCCGGGGTCAAGATCAGCCGGATCACGGCCCTCGAGGACGACCTCGCCATGGCCATGGCCGCCCGGGGCATCCGCATGATCGCACCGATCCCCGGCAAGTCCGCCATCGGTGTCGAGATCCCGAACCGGCACCGCGAACTCGTCCGCATCCGCGACGTCATCGGCACGGCCCGCTTCCGCGACGCGCGGATGGAGCTGCCGCTGATCATCGGCAAGAGCATCGAGGGCGAGGTGTTCATCCAGGACCTGACGAAGATGCCCCACATCCTGATTGCCGGGGCCACCGGATCGGGCAAGTCGGTCGGGCTGAACGCCTTCATCGCCGGGCTGCTCTATGCCTGCCCCCCCTCGCACCTCAAGTTCGTGATGATCGATCCGAAGAAGATCGAACTGCAACCCTACATCCGTATCGCCGAGCACTACGGGGCCGTGCCTCCCGGCATCGACGAACCGATCATCACCGACTTCACGCAGGCCCTGGTGGCGCTCAAGTGCTGTGAGAAGGAGATGGAGGAGCGCTACGACCTGCTCTCGAAGGCGCGGGTGCGCAACATCGTCGATTACAACCAGCGGGTGCGCGACGGGCGGCTCTCCCCCGAGGAAGGCCACCGGCACCTGCCCTACATCGTCGTCGTGGTGGACGAACTGGCCGACCTGATGATGACGGCCGGTAAAGACATCGAGGGACCGATCGCCCGGCTCGCGCAGATGGCCCGCGCCGTCGGCATCCATCTGATCCTGGCCACGCAGCGCCCCTCCGTCGACGTCATCACGGGACTCATCAAGGCCAACTTCCCGGCCCGGATCGCCTTCAAGGTGGCCACCAAGATCGACTCGCGCACCATCCTGGACCAGAACGGCGCCGAGGGACTCGTGGGCAACGGCGACCTGCTGTTCATGCTCGGCAGCAAGCTGATCCGCCTGCAGGGTCCGTTCGTCTCGATGGAGGAAGTGGACCGGCTGACGCACTTCATCGGCGACCAGCCGGGCGGCGAGCCGTACGTCCTGCCGGAACTCGAGGAACGGGAGCCCGGCGGTAGCACCGGGGGCAGCAGCGATGAGCGGGACGAACTGTTCGAGGAAGCCGCCCGCATCATCGTCCGGAGCCAGCAGGGGTCCGTCTCCCTGCTCCAGCGGAAACTTTCGGTCGGCTACTCCCGGGC
>CAZKFR010000033.1:1598-6299 GCA_964552015.1 uncultured Rhodothermaceae bacterium
AGCAGGGGTCCGTCTCCCTGCTCCAGCGGAAACTTTCGGTCGGCTACTCCCGGGCGGCCCGCATCGTCGACCAGCTCGAAGATGCCGGCATCGTCGGTCCGTTCGAAGGGTCCAAGGCCCGCCAGGTGCTCGTCGAGGACGAACAGCAGCTCGAAGCCCTCCTGCGCGGCCAGGCCTGACGCGCCCGGCGACGAACTTCACGAAAAGTTGCCGTGCCGGGCTTCGATCCCCGGCCCCATCGCGCCCCCTTCCGTCCTTATTTTTCCCTCCCGTTTCTCCGCCTCCTCCGCGACGGTATGCCCACCGCAGCCTGCCCCCCGTTCCCGACCCTCGGTATCCTCGGCGACGGCCAGCTCGGCCGGATGACGGCGCTGGCGGCCATCCGCATGGGCCTGCGCGTCCGTTGCCTGGCCCCGAAGCCCGCCGGCCCGATGGACGGCCTGGGCGAGACGACCTACGGCGACTGGACCAACCCGGACGTGTTGCGTGCGTTTGCCGGGGGGTGCACAGCCGTCACGGTCGAAAGCGAGTGGGCGCCGGCCGAGCACCTGGAGCCGGTCCTGCCCGAGGGCGTGCGCCTGTGGCCCGCGCCGGCGACCCTCCGCCTCATCCGGGACAAGGGCCTTCAGAAGACGACGCTGGACGAGGCCGGCCTTCCCGTCCCCGACTTTGCCCTGTGCGCCACGCTGGAAGAGGCCCGGGATGCCGCTCACCGATTCGGCTTTCCCGTGGTGGTCAAACGCCGACGGGGGTCGTACGACGGGTACGGCAACGCCACCGCGCACGACGATGCGGGCCTGGCCGCCGCCTGGGCGACGCTGGCCGAACACGATGGCGCGCTGATCGAACGCTGGGTGCCCTTCACCCGGGAGCTCTCCGTACTGGTGGCTCGCCGGCCCGACGGCGTACATGTCGTCTATCCGGTGGCTTACACCGAGCAGAAGGATCACCGCTGCCACGCCGTCGTCGTCCCGGCCGGCATCCCCGCCGAGACGGCCGAAGCGGCCCGGCGGGTTGCCCTGGGAGCCGTCGAAGCCGTCGGGGGGGTGGGCCTGACGGCCGTCGAGCTGTTCGAACTGCCGGACGGCCAGGTGCTGATCAACGAGCTGGCGCCGCGCCCCCACAACACCGGGCACTATTCCATCGAAGCCTGCCACACCTCCCAGTTCGAGAACCATGTGCGGGCCGTGCTGGGCTGGCCTCTGGGCGACCCGTCGCTGCGCGTCCCCTGTGCGGTGATGGTCAACGTACTCGGCACGCGGGAGGGCACCCCCTGCACCGAGGGGCTGGCCGAGGCCCTCTCCCTCGGCGACGTAACCGTACACATCTACGGCAAACGGTCCGTGCGACCGAAACGCAAGATGGGGCACGTGACCGTCACCGGCGCGGACCCCGCCACCGTCCGGCAGCGTGCCGAACAGGCCGCCGCCTTCATCCGGCTCTGACGCCGCATCCCGAAAAGCCTATGACGTCCTCCCCCACTCCTCTCGTCGGCGTGGCCATGGGCAGCGAGTCCGACTGGCCGGTCATGGAAGCCGCCGTGTCCGTCCTCAAGGCGTTCGAGGTGCCTTTCGAAGTGCGGGTCCTCTCGGCGCACCGCACGCCGGCGGTGATGCAGGCATATGCCGAGGAAGCCCACACCCGCGGCCTGAAGGTACTCATCGCCGGGGCGGGGGGCGCGGCCCACCTGCCGGGGATGCTCGCCGCGAGCACCCCGCTGCCCGTCATTGGCGTCCCGGTGCCCACGCGGCACCTGAAAGGCCTGGACTCCCTCCTCTCCATCGTCCAGATGCCCGGGGGCGTCCCGGTGGCCACCGTCGCCATCGGCAACGCACGCAACGCCGGGTTGCTGGCCGTGCAGATCCTCGCCACCGCCGACCCGGCGCTGCTGCAGAAGCTGATCGCGTACAAGAGGGGCCTCGTCGAAAAGGTCCGGGGGATGGATGCGCGCGTCGCCGAGCAGGCCGGGAACACGCCGGCCGATGCCGGCTGACGCCTCCCCCCTCGGCTCACTCCAGATACAGGTCCATCTCGCGTGAGACCTCCCGCCCGGAGACCCGGTCCTTGACCTTCAGGTGGAGCGTGTAGAGCAGGCCGGGCTCCTGATTCGAGGCGTCCAGGATGAGGTAGTGGTAATCGTCGCTCGAGCGCCCCTCCCCCGGCAGGCGGACGGAAACGCCACGGTCGCCCCCTCCGAAGAGGCCCTTGAAGAATTTACTCACCCCGCTCGACGTGTCTTTCGGGCCGAGTTCGGCCTCGATCTCATAGTGGGTCGTCCCCGTCTCGTCCTGCGCGAGGTTATAGATCTCGAAGTAGAGATAGATGGGCTGTTCGTGAGAGAAGACGCTCCAGGGGGCTGCCTGAATGGAGAGACCGTTCCGCACCACATCCGAGGGCAGGACGGGGCGGGCATCCGGGGCCTCCTCGATGCGGTAGGCCAGCATCACGTCGCTGAGCATCAGGGCCGAGCTCGCATAGTCGGGTACGACCACCTCGCGGCGCTGCACCGCCACCGTGCTCCCACCCGACGTCTCGAATTCGACGGATACCTCGTGCCGGCCCGGCGGCGCTTCGAGGTGATCGCTATCCACCCAGAGGTTCGCCTCGGCAAAGCTGACGATCTGAGCCGTCCGCAGCCCGTAGAGCGTCCGGCGCCGCTCGGCCAGCATGTCCCGCTCACCGCTGACGAGGAAGGTGCCCGTCTGCGCCGTCAGGTTGATCGTTTCCGTGGCGGGGTCGTATTGCGTGATGGGCACCCCGTAGCTGACGTACAGGTCGGCCGTCCCCTCGCTGCCCTTGAACGTGGCGACGAGGTAAGGCAGCTCCACCTGCCGGCCCGGCGGCGTATACGCGTAGCGTTCGGGCGTCTTGCGGAACGTCTCCCGCGCCAGGCGCTCATAGTCGTTCAGCCACGGGTCGGTGCCGGTGGCGATGTACTTGGCCTCCGGGCTGAAGAGCCGGAACTCCCCGTTGCGGTAGGGATCCTCGAAGACGAACCGGAATTCGCCGTAGTCCCACACGTTGAACGTGTTGGCCTCGAGCGCCACATCGAAGTCGCTGCCATAGGTACCGGCGAGCAGTTGCGGGCTGGGTTGCGGGTTAGTCGGGTCGGAAGCCCGCTCGGCCGGCGACTGGTTCACCGCCACGTCGCTGAGGCCATCCCGGAGGAGCCCCAGTTGCCGGGGCATGATGATCACATCCCGTTGCGGGATCCCGTAGCGCACCAGGATGCGGCCTCGCTCGGTGTCCCACCCGCGCAGGCCCAGCTTGGGCGATCCGTAGAGCAGGTCGGCATAGGTGAGGCGAGCGTAATGCTCCAGCTTGCGCTCGTTGTAGGGCGTCAGGTAGCGAGGATCCTTGCTCGTCCAGAAGCGGGCGGCATACCCGACGGGGTCCTCCCGGTACTTCTCCCGCTCCGACTCGGGCAGGATATCGTCCAGACGTGTGTAGGCCGCCTCCATCTCCGGGTCCATGTAGGTGAAGGCCGTCTGGAACGCCTTGGCGGCGGCAACCATATTGCCTGTACGGTAATGCGCCAGGCCCAGGTACGTCCACAGCTGCGGGTCTTCGGGGAAATAGACGTACATCTGCTGGAGCATCTCCAGGGCGCTCTGATAGTCGCCCCGCAACGCGAAGACGTGCATCAGGTCGTCGTAGACCTCGCGCTTGCGGGGATCGCTCTCGAGAGCCTTGTACAGGTGGCCGATGGCCAGATCGTAGGCACGCTGGGCCCGCTGGCTCAGGTCCTGCACCGGCACACCCTGTGCTTTCAGGGCCTCCACGTCGAACTGGTCGGAGAGAAAGACCCGGTTGGGGTTTCCCGGGTCGCTGAACACGGTGCGCGGCGTCACGGCCGTCTCGGGCATCTCGCCGACCGACCCGCCCTCGGCGTCATTGAGGACCAGCAATTCCGTCGGCAGCCGCAGGGTCGGATCGGGGTCGAACGGATCCTTCCCTTTCAAGAACTGAAACGCATAGGCGGGAAACATGAAAGCGTTGCGGTACCGCCAGAAGTCGCGGATGTAGGCCCGCCCCAGCTCCTCGTGGGCATACGCGTTGTCGGGATCGAGCTGGAGGATCTTTCGGGCCAGATCGCGCCGCTGCTGCTCCCGGACCTTGTCCACGAGGAAGTTCCAGGAATCGACCCGGAGCTGCTCCAGCCGGGCCACCAGGTATTTGACGTTGTCGGGCTCGATCTCGAGCGCTTTTTCGAGGTAGTCGCCCGCCTTGCCGGTGTCACGCAAGGGCGTCTCGAAATAGATGCGCGCCAGCAGGAAATAGATCTCCGCGTTGTCGGGATCCTGCTTCAGGGCCCGTTCGAAGGCCGCAACGGCCTGCTCATACTGGCCGGCCCGAAAGGCGAGAATCCCTTCTTCCATCGGGTCGGACTGCTGGGCCCGAACCGGCAGGGCGAAGCCTGCGACGAGAAGGAAGAGGCAAACGATCAGATATCTCATGACACAGGTCTTTTTGTCATCCGTCATCGGCACGGCGTCGTGGCCCGCCCGGGTGCTGTACGTCCCCGGAGGCTCGTATCCGCTCCCTGCTCCGCTCCTGCTGCCACGTACGCCCACGGCGGGCAGGAGGGAAAGGCCATCCGGGCGCCCCTGCTGATACGCGGCCTCCGGCGGCTTGATTCCCGGGGACCCCCGAACTATTCGAGGTACAGCACACGGCGACGCTCGACGGTACGGCCCTGCT
>CAZKFR010000033.1:6399-36367 GCA_964552015.1 uncultured Rhodothermaceae bacterium
CCCCCGAACTATTCGAGGTACAGCACACGGCGACGCTCGACGGTACGGCCCTGCTGCGGATCGGTCAGGCGGATGGCCAGAACGTGAGGGCCCGGCTCCTCCCGCGAGGCGTCCAGAATCAGGTAGTGCCCGTCCTCGTTTCCGGCCACCCGGCCCTCGAATCGCACGGAAACGGCGGCGCCACGGTCCCGCCCAAAAAGCTTTTCGAGGAGGCCGTCCACGTCATCCGGATCCTCCCCGCGCACCAGCACCGCCTCGACGGTGTACCGGGCTTCGCCGGATGCGTCGGGACGCAGGCCATAGACCTCGTAGTAAAAATAGATCGGCCGGGTACGGGCGAACCGGGCGCCGGGCGCCGGACGGAAGATCAGTCCGTGCCGCACGAACGTCCCCGGTGACGGCTCCTCGTCGCCGGCCTCCTCGACGCCATAGGCCAGCAACAGGTCGCTCAGCTGGAGCCGCTCCCCGTCGAAGTGCGGCGCCCGGACCTGCATCCGTTCGTACCCCAGCGGCGGGCCGGGCGGCACCTGCTCGAACTCGACGGCCAGCTCGTAAGCGCCCGGGGGCGCGGTCAGACGAACCACGTCGGGCTGGACGTCCGCCGTCCCATCCAATGCCATGTTCAGCCGCTGCTCCGCGGCAGCGACCCGTCCTTTCTTACCCAGCAGGAACACGCCGGTACGCACCGTGGGGCCGGCCCCCTCACGCGGGACGCCGTAGGCCACGTACACGTCGGTTGCGCCCGCTTCGCCACGGAAGGTGCTGACCGTGAACGGCACCGGCACCCGGCCCGGCTCCTCCAGCGTATACCGGTCCGGCACCTTGCGAAACGTTTCCGGCCCCCGGACGGCAAAGTCGTTCTCGATCACCCCGCGCTGTGGACGGAACCCCGCGAAGTCGAGGGCCGGTGGCGAATAGAAGGTGAAGTACCCGGACCGGACGATGTCCATGAACTTGAAATAGAGGTCGCCGTAGTGGAAAACCAGGTACTCGTCCGTGGAGGAACCGTAGCGGGCCTCGGCCCGGGGTTCACCGTAGCGCACGATGACCTGCCCGGGTTCGGTCTCCCAGCCATGCACGCCTTCTTCGGGGCGTCCGAACCGGAGATCCGCATAGACCATGCGGGCCAGGTGCTCGAGTCGCCGCTCGTTCACCGGCGTGAGCAGGCGCGGATCGTGCCGCTCCCAGTAGCCGCGGCTATACCCGGCCCGGTCCGCCTCGTACCAGACCTGTTCGACCTGCGGCAGAAAGTAGGCAATGTCCTCATAGGGTCGCCGTTCGTCCGGTGAAAGCAGCATCAGGGCCCGGTCGAACGCCTCGTCGGCCTCCTCGGCGCGGTCCGCACGCCAGGCGAAATAGCCCGTATAGAGCCATGCTTCGGGCCGTTCGGGAAGATGCTGCCGCAGGGTGTCGAGCACCCCGGCCGCCGCGTCGTAGTCGCCACGGAGGGCCATCGCCGCAAGCACCAGCCGGTAGGCCTCGAACCAGCCCGGTCGGGCCGCAATGGCCCGGCGCAGGTGCGCCACGGCCTCCCGATAGGCAGCCAGCCCGGCTTCCCGCCGCGAGGTCACCGGTACGGTAAACCCGGTATAGTAGGCGTCGACGAAGGACACGCGGCGGCCCGCCCCCGTATCGTCGATGCGAGGCTCGAGCAGGAACGCCGCATCGGTGAGCAGGTCATCCTCAGCCGTGAGCAGGGCCCGGTGGCCGGCCGGACTGCTGAACTGAACACCGTGATACTGCTCCCGGAACCCCTGGTAGGACCACGCCCCCAGCACGAAATGGGCGATGGCGTTGTCCGGATCCCGCTCCAGGATGTCCTCCGCCAGTCCGATGCGTTTACGGGCCTGGTAATACGGCAGAAACGAGGAGGGGTGGAAATACCGCCTCCACAGTTCGACCTCCTGATACCGCAGGTTGTCCGGATCTCGCTTGAGCGCTTCCTTGATGGCCTTTTTCGACTTGTCCGGGTCCAGCCATCCAGGCACAAGGTAAAGACGGGCCAGGTAATATTGCGCCTCGGGGTAGCCGGGATCCTTCGTGCCGACCGTCTCCAGACGTGCCAGGGCCTCGGCATACTGGCCTGCCTCGAAGGCCGCTTTCCCGGCGGCCAACGGGTCCGTCTGAGCCTGCACGCTCTGAAGCAGACACCAGAGAACCCCGAGGCCGATCAGACAACGCGTTCGCTTCATGGTCCGGGGAGGTCGTGAAAAAAAGGGCGTCGGTAGTGCGACCCGACGCCCCGCCATTCGTTCCCTTCTCCCCTCGCTTTTACCCTGCGTCGAAGGAGCCGCCTCGGCGGACACGATCCAGGCGGCGCTTCGTCTCGCGCTCGGCGATGTCGGCCCGCTTGTCGTAGAGTTTCTTCCCCCGCGCCAGCCCGATCTCGACCTTGGCCACCCCGTTGCGGAAGTAGAGTTTCAGCGGCACGATGGTATAGCCTTTCTGCTGCGCCGCTTTCGCCCACTTCTCGATTTCGCGCCGGTGCAGGAGCAGTTTGCGCGGGCGGAGCGGATCGTGGTTGTGGCGGTTGCCGTGGCGGTAGGGCGAGATGTGGCACTGGTAGAGGTACATCTCCCCGCCATCGACGGCACAGTAGGCGTCCTGCAGGTTGGCCCGCCCCTCCCGGAGCGACTTGACCTCCGTACCTTCGAGGACGAGCCCGGCCTCCAGCGTATCCTCGATGGTATACTCGTGCCGGGCCTTCCGGTTGTTCGTAATCAGCTTGATGCCTTCACCCATGGAATTCGCCCGGCTGGTCAGATCAGCGGCTTGCGGTCTTCTTCGTCGTCATCGGAGATCTGCACGATCGGCAGATCCGGCACCTCGTCCGTGACCCCGTAGAAGAACAGGTACTCCCGGAGTTGCGTCAGGCTGGCGATGGCCAGGTCGTCGAGCCGGACCCGGACCTGCTCGAGATAGAAGTCGTGCAATTCCGGATAGGTTTCCTGTGTCCGGAGCCAGAGGTCGCGGTGCTCGTCCGCGGCCGCGATGACGTCCCGGAGGGTCCGTGCGAAGTGCCGGTCCACCTCCCCTTTGCGGGCCGCGAAGAGCCCCCAGACCATCGGATAGTTGACCAGTTCGTACCATTCCTGGCCCAGGTCCATGGCGTAGCCTTCCGGCTGGAGGGCCGGCACGTCGGTCCCGATGACGAGTGCGGCATCCGCATCGGTGGCCAGCAACCGGGCCGGCGTCGGCGTCTCGACCGGGATGATCTTCGGATCGACGCCGTAGTGCTCGTGCAGCACCACACGGGCGACGAAGGCCTCCTGCAATCCTCTGGGGTCAACCGCCAGTGTACGCAGGGGCTGCCCCAGCCCCGCTCGCGTCACCAGCCGGGCGAAGGGATAGTCCCACGTCGACAGGGCCACGGCCGGCAGTGCATCGAACGTGTCCGTATCCCGCAGAACACTCAGGGTGGGCAGCAGGGCGACATCTACCATGCCGGCCCGCAGCCAGCGTTCACAGTCCGCCCGGGTGCCACGTACGATGTCCAGCGACGTCCGGGTGGCCCCGGCCTGCTGGGCCGAGACGAGAAACTCGGCGACGGGTTCGTTCCAGATGGCCAGACGCATCGGCGTGGTACGGAAAAAGAGCCGCCGGCACGCCGAAGCGGCCGACGGCTACACGAAGGAGGGATGCAGTTACACAGCGCCGAACCGGGCGTACGGGCCCACTCAGCGGCGGCGTTCCTGGATGCGGGCCGACTTGCCGCGGCGCTCGCGCAGGTAGTACAGCTTGGCCCGGCGCACGCGGCCGTACCGCACGACCTCGATCTTGGCGATCTTGGGCGAGTACAGGGGGAAGATACGCTCCACCCCGACGCCGTTCGAGACCTTGCGCACGGTGAACGTACGACGGGCCCCCGAGCCCTTGAATGCAATCACGACGCCCTGGAACTGCTGGATGCGTTCCTTCTCGCCCTCGATGACGCGGACGTGGACGTTTACGGTATCCCCGGGGTTGAATTCGGGAATGTCATCACGCAGCTGGGTCGCCTCGACCAGCTTCATCATATCGGTAGCCATGGCGCACCTCCTAGGTACGATCTTCTTGGGTCAGGTTGTACAACAGTGCAGGCCCGCCGTCGAGGCGAACCACCGTAGTCATGTACGGGGCGCGTCGTTCTCGTCCTCACCGAGGAGGTCGGGGCGACGGGCCCGTGTCTTGCGCAGGCGTTCGGCCTCCCGCCAGGCCGCCACCCGGCGATGATCGCCGGAGCGCAGCACCTCGGGGACCTCCATCCCGCGGAACGAGGCCGGACGCGTGTAGACCGGCGCATCGAGCAACCCGTCCTGAAACGAATCGGACAGGGCCGAGGCGGCATCGCCGAGCACGCCGGGAATCAGCCGCACGATGGCATCGACCACGACGAGCGCGGGCAGCTCTCCCCCGCTGAGCACATAATCCCCGATGGAGATCTCGCGGGTGACGAGCGCATCGCGCACGCGCTGGTCGACGCCCTTGTAATGCCCTGCCAGCAGCACCAGGTGGCGCTTGAGCGACAGGGCATTGGCCATGGGCTGGTCGAACACCGCCCCGTCAGGTGTCAGGTAAATCACCTCATCGACGGGGTGCCCGGACGCCTCGGCGTCGGCCTTCAACGCTTCAATACAGGCAAAGATCGGTTCCGGCTTGAGCACCATCCCCGCGCCTCCCCCGAACGGATAGTCATCGACGGTGCGATGACGGTCCGTGGTGTAGTCGCGCAGGTCATGGACACGGATGTCCACGAGGCCCTTCTGCCGGGCCCGCCGGAGGATGCTCTGGTCCAGCGGACCACGCACGATCTCCGGCAGTGCCGTCACAATGTCAATTCTCATCACGCGTAAAAGGGGCAGGTGAGGCTCGTTCCGGCCGCTTTACGCGAAGAGCCCCTCGATGGGGCGCACGACGAGGACTCCGGTGTCGAAGTCGATGTCGGCCAGGAAGGCGGGGACGGCCGGCACCATCACGTCGTCGCCATCGGGCCGCCGTACGAGCAACACCTCCTGGGCCGGCAATTCGAGTACGTCAGCGACATACCCGACTTCGCCCATCCCTTCGGCCTCGACCCGCAGGCCAACCAGATCGCTGTAAAAGAACTCATCGTCGGCCAGCGGCGGCAGGTCGTCCCGGTGGGCGTAGACCCCCAGCGTCCGGAGCTCGTCGGCCGCCTCACGGGTGTCGACCCCGTCGAGCGCAAGCACCACGAGGCGCCCCCGCTTGGTCTGCTGAAACCGCACGGAGCGGACCCGGTGAACGTCGACCCGTTCCGCGGCGGTCCCGAGATAGAGCGTCTCGAGGCCGGTGAAGCGTTCGGGGTCGTCCGTTTCGGGGATGACCTTGACCTCACCGCGCACCCCGTGGGCCCGGTAGACGCGGCCGACGAGCAAGAGATCCTCCGGTACCATCGTCCAACCCGGTCCAGTCTACACGTGAGGGAAATGCCCGGTGCGGCAACCGCCCGGCCGTCAGTCTTTCTTCTCGCCGGCGGCTTCGTCGCCCTGGGCGGCTTCGTCCTCCGCCTTCGGGGCCTCCTCCGCCGGGGCTTCGGCTTCAGCCACCGCCTCGGCTTCGGCAGCCGCTTCAGCCGGGGCTTCGGCTTCGGCCGCCGTCTCGGCGGCGGCCGCATCGGCCTCGGCCTGCGCCTGGTTGGCCGCTTCCTGGGCTGCCTGCGCCTCGGCAGCAGCACGAGCCCGCTCTTCGGCGGCCTTACGCCGGGCTTCCTCGGCCTCCGCCTTGGCCTTGGCTTCGGCCTCGGCGCGCTTGCGGGCCTCCTCGGCCTCACGCTCTTCGGCGGCCTTGCGTTCGGCCTCCAGCGCCTGGCGACGACGCTCCTGCGGCGTCATCTTGACCTGCTGCTGGAGCTTCTCGGCCAGACGGGCGCGGTGGGCCTCCACGGCCTGCTGGATCTCCTCCTCCGACGCCCCTTTGCGCCGCAGGTGAAGCGCCAGCAACAGCCCTTCCCGGCTGAGGATGCTACGCACCGTCTCGGTCGGCTGTGCGCCCTGCTGCAACCAGTACAGCACCCGGTCCGCCTTCAGCTCGACCGTGGCCGGCTCGGTCAACGGCCGGTAGCGGCCCAGGTCCTCGATGAACCGGCCATCCCGCGGGCTCCGCACATCGGCCGCGACGACGGCGTAGATCGGGCGCTTCTTGCGCCCCATTCGGCGTAAACGAAGTTTGACAGCCACGTCTCGTATCTCTATTTGGTTTCAGGTAAAGTCGTTTTAACGCCCGCCCAGCAACTGGGCCAGGTTGATGGCTCGGCCTTTCCCCATGAGCTTCGTCATGGTCTTCATCATTTTGCGCATCTCCTTGAACTGCTTCAGGAGCTGGTTCACATCCTGCACCTGAAGCCCGGCACCGGCCGCGATGCGCCGACGGCGGCTACCGTTGATGATCTCCGGATGCCTGCGCTCCTCGGGGGTCATCGAATTGATGATCGCCTCGATGTGCTTGAAGGCATCGTCGTCCACATCCAGGTTCTTCAACTGCCGGCCCATCCCCGGAATCATGCCGAGCAGATCCCGGAGCGAGCCCATCTGCTTGATCTTCTGGAGCTGATCCCGGAAATCCTCCAGGTCGAACGTCTCCGAACGGATCTTCTTCTGGAGCCGCTCGGCCTGTTCGGCATCGTACTGCTGCTGCGCCTTCTCGACAAACGAGATCACATCCCCCATCCCGAGGATGCGCTGGGCCATGCGATCCGGATAGAAGGGCGTCAACGCATCGAGCTTCTCGCCCGTGGAGGCAAACTTGATGGGTTTGTGTACGACCGAGCGGATCGACAGCGCTGCCCCGCCGCGCGTGTCGCCGTCGAGCTTCGTCAGCACGACCCCGTCGAAGTCGAGGCGCTTGTTGAACTCGAGGGCGGTGTTGACGGCGTCCTGCCCCGTCATGCTGTCGACGACGAAGAGGATTTCGTGCGGGTTGACCGCCGCCTTGATCTGCTCGACCTCCCGCATCATCTGCTCATCGACGTGCATGCGGCCGGCCGTGTCGATGATGAGCACGTCGCGGGCCTGCCGGCGCGCCTCAGCCAGCGCTTCGCGCGCCACGCGGACGGCATCCTGCACCACCTGCCCGTCCTCCTCGACCGAGTAAACGGGCACATGGATCGAGGAGGCCAGCGTCTTGAGCTGATCCACGGCGGCAGGGCGGTACACATCCGCCGCGGCCAGCATGGGAGCACGCCCCTTGCCCTTGAGAAAGAGGGCCAGCTTGCCGCAGAACGTCGTCTTCCCCGATCCCTGCAACCCGGCCACCAGGATGACCGTCGGCGGCGTGGGCGCGAAGTTGATCCCGACGTTCGTCTCGCCAAGGAAATGCACGAGCTCGTCGTAGACGATCTTGACGAGCTGCTGCCCCGGCGAGACCGAGCGTAGCACCTCGGCACCGAGGGCCTTCTCCTTCACCCGTTCGGTGAAGTCGCGCGCCACCTGATAGTTGACATCGGCATCCAGGAGCGCACGGCGAATCTCGCGCATCGTCTGCGCGATGTTCAGCTCGTTGATGCGTCCCTGACCGCTGATGTTCTTCAGCGCGCCTTCGAGTTTTTCGCTGAGGCTCTCGAACATGGAGGGTGAATTCGCTCGTGTCGTGGTCTCTGGCAACGCGGTGCGGCGAGGCACTGCGGCCGTGCTTCACCACTTTTTGCACAGACAGGCGAAGATAACGTATCCAGCCGCCTTTTCCAACGAGCGGACCGCTCGCCGGTGCCACGTGCGAGGCGCCCGACAGCCCTTTTCAGGCTAATCCTCGGTATTTTCACGCGCCCGGAGCAGGTCGATCGTCTCGACGGCGTGGCGCAGATGGGGGATGACGATGGACCCGCCCACGACGAGGGCCACGTGCAGGGCTTCGTCGAGTTCTTCGTCCGTATAGCCGGCCCGGACGCACTGGATCAGGTGGTAGTCGATGCAGTCGTTGCACCGGAGCACCATCGAGGCCACGAGGCCAAGGAGTTCCTTCGTACGGCCCTCCAGCGCGCCATCCCGGTAGGCTGAGCTATCCAGGCTGAAGAACCGTTTCGTGCCGAGATGGTTTTTTTCTTCGAGGATGCGCCGGTTCATCCGTTCCCGGTATGCCTCGAAGGCCGCCAGGCGGTCCGTCGCCTCGTGTTCGTTCGTTCCCGTTCCCATATTCCGGCTTTCGATCTCTGTTGAAACCTTCCCAGACCCCATCGGACCTCCGAACGGAGAAAGCCGCTCTCCGCGCCCGTTTCCGCGCCTACCGTGCCGCCCTGGATCCCCGGACGCACGTTGCGCTCTCCCGAGCCATCACAGAGCGGCTCACGCAGCTACCCGTTCTCGACCGGGCCCGGGTGATCCACGTGTTCTGGCCGCACGTCGAACGCCGCGAGGTGGACCTGCGCCCGCTGATCCGCAGCCTGGCGGCGGCCGACAAACAAATCGTGTTGCCGGTCGTTGTTACCCCGGACCGCAACGGAGACGCCCGGCCCCGCCTGCGGCACGTGCGGTTCACCGGCGAAGCCGCCCTGACGCCGAACCGGTGGGGCATCCATGAACCGAGCGGCGGCGAAAGCGTTCCGCCCGAACGGCTCGACCTGGTCATCGTCCCGGCCCTGGGCGCCGGACGCAACGGGCACCGCCTCGGGTACGGAGGCGGCTATTATGACGCCTTCCTCGCCGGACTCGACATCCCGACGATCTGCCCCGTCTATGACGCCTGCCTGGTCGACCAGGTCCCGGCGGAGGCGCACGACGTGCCGGTGCGCCTGATCGTGACCGAGAAGGAAGTGATCACCGTTCCGTAACCTCCCGTCGCTGCGCCCCGTACCACGCCCCTGTAACCACCAACCCACCTGCCTCATGAAAACGCGCTCCCGCCCGGCCCGGCCCGAGCATTCGCACGAGGACATGGCCGATGACGTCCGCTTCGAGCATGAGACTGCCTCGTCCCTTGCCGACGTGGAGGACATCTCGGACGAGGAGTTGGAGGCGCTGTTTCTCGAAGAAAACGCGTCGAACACGAAGGGCCCGCTCAACCTTCCCACGGTTGCCGGCCTCTCTCTGATCCTCGTCGGGATCGCCTACCTCTTTCAGCAGCTGGGCCTCTGGAGCGGCATCGACCTGACCCGCCTGGCCCAGATGCTCCCCTGGCTCGCAGGCATCCTCATCATCCTGCTCGGCTTCGGCGTCCTCTCCTGGAGCCCGGACCGTAAACGCCAGCGCTTGAAGAAAAAAGCCCGGGCCGCGCGGCGGCAAAAACATCAGAAAAGAACGGAATCGGTGTTCGGTACGGCTGCCCGGACGTCTTCCAGCCCCAACTGGATCACCGAGAAGCGCCGCCTCCGCAAGTCCCGCAACAAGAAGATCGCCGGTGTCTGTGCCGGCATTGCCGAGTACTTCAACATCGATCCGACGCTCGTGCGGATCGCCTTCGTCATCGGCACCATCGCCTCGGGTGGACCGTTCCTCCTGGCCTACCTGATCCTGGCGATGATCATGCCCGGCCCCGGCGACCCGCCCCCTCTCTCGGACGAAGAGCGCATCCGCATCATCCGTGACAGTTGATTTCCCTCCGGACCAACCCCCGCTTACCCATGGCCGTTTCCCGTTCCCTCGCCCGCTCCTCCACCAACCGCATGATTGCCGGCGTCTGTGGCGGCATTGCCGAGTATTTCGGCTGGGACCCCACGCTCGTCCGCGTCGGCTACGTGCTGCTGAGTGTCCTTTCCACGGGCTTCCCGGGCCTCCTCGTCTACCTGATCCTGGCGCTGGTGCTCCCGAAGCGCTGAGCCGTCTTCACGTCGTAGAGCTGCCTTCGTCGGGCAGCGAGCCGGCCATGGCCAGGTGGAGCCGGTCCGGGTCGAGGTAGGTCGTGATGGCGTCGTTGACCTCCTCCAGGGTGAGGGCTTCGACCTCGGCGGGGAAGCGGTCGAGGTAGCCGACGTCGAACCCGCGCTCGGCGTTGCGGAGCAAGAGCGCCGCCAGCCCGCGCGTCGTAGCCATGTCCACCTTGTAGCGGCCCGATACGGTTTCCTTCTTCTCGGCGAGTTCGTCCCCGGTAACGCCCTCCTGCACGAACCGGCGCACCTGCTCCAGCGTGGCTTCGATCCCCCGTTGCAGGTTTTCCTGGCTGAGGGTGACGCCGATCTGCCAGTGTCCTTCGTAGTCCGAGGTGACCCCGTGCAGGGATGCGTGAATCCCATAGGTGAGGCCCATCTCGTCACGGACGGTGCTCATGAGGCGGGCCGAGAAGTTGCCGCCCAGGATGAAGGTGCCCACGTAGAGCGGCACGTAGGCGGGGTCCTGCCGGCGCACGGGGAGGCGGTGCCCCATCCGCACGTCGACGTTCTGTTTATCCGGCATGGGGATGCCCACGCGGCCGGGCGGGGCGTCGAGCCCGTGCACGGCGAACGGGGCCTGCTCGTGCCCGGGAGGCCAGTCACCCAGCCCCGCACGGACGAGCGGAGCGACCTCCTCCGCCTCCACGTCGCCGACGAAGACCACCGTGAGATCGGCGCCGCCGAAGTGCCGTTCGTGGTAGGCCCGCACGTCATCCACGCTCAGCTCGGCCAGGCGGGCCAGGTCCGCGGCAGGGTCCGGGCGGTAGTTGGGGTGATCGGGGGGATAGATCCGGCGGGCCAGCGCCGCCGCCGCCTGCGTGGCGGTGCTCTCCTGCGATCGGTGCAGCGCGGCCGCCATGTGCGCTCGCGCCTTCTCGAACTCCTCCGGGTCGAAGCACGGCTCCCGGAGCTGCTCGGCTACCAGCGGAAGGACCTCGGCCAGGTCCTCGCGGAGGACTCGACCCGTGAAGGTTACGCGGAGCCCGTTGCTGATGAAGTCCAGTTCAGCCCCCCGGTTCTCGAGAATTTCGGCCACGGCAAATCGGTCGCGGCGACGGGTGCCCTTGTCGAGCAGGAGCACGGCGAGGTCCTGCACCAGGTCTTCCCCCCGCGCGAAGTCGGGTCCGGTACGGAACGAGCCACGAAACGCGACGAAGCCCGGCACCGGGGTGGGCAGCACGAACAGGCGGCAGGCGCCTTCCCGGCGCTCTTCGACGCGTTCGGCAAACGCAGGCGTTGGTGTTTCCAGTTGCATGGTGGTTCAGGCATCACGGGTGGGCACGTACCAGCCCACGGTCCGCTGATCTTCGACGAGGTACTGCGCGGCCACCCGGCGAAGGTCCTCGCCGGTAACGGCCGCTATGCGGTCGAGGTAGGTCGTGTAGAGCTTCCAGTCGCCGGCGGCGATGGCCTCGTTGAGCTGGGAGGCGATGGCATAGGGGCCGTCGCGCCCGAAGGCTTCGCTGGCGCGCAGCTGGTTCCGCGCCCGGGTCACCTCCTCCTCGCGGAGGCCCTCGCGAACCACGTCGCCGATCACCTCATCGATGGCCGCTTCCACCTCTTCATGGGACCGCCCCGGCGCCAGCATCGCCAGCACATAGAACAGGCCGGGATCGCGCAGGCGTGAGGTGGCTGCATAGACGTGCGTCGTGAGCCCGCGGTCCGTCAGGTGGCGGTAGAGACGGCTGTTCTTGCCGGTGGCGAGTGCCGTCGCCAGCACGTCGAGGGCGTCGGTGTCCGTGGCCAGGGCCGGCGGCGCCTTGTAGGCCATCATCAGCGCGCCCAGTCGGCCGGCCATCCGCACGATGCCCCGCCGCTCGCCCCGCTGTTCCGGCTCACGGGTGACAACACGCGGCCAGGGCGCCGGAGCCGGCGTGATCGGCCCGAAGTGCCGGTCGATGAGCCCGAGGGCCTGCACCGGCTCGAAATCCCCGATGACGCTCACGGTCGCGTTGTCCGGCCAGTAGTACGTGTCGTAAAAGTGCCGGAGGTCGTCGGCCGTGACCGTCTCGATGTCGCTCCGCCACCCGATGGTCGGATGGTGGTACGGATGCGCGACAAAAGCCAGGCTCCAGACGGCATGGTAGAGCTTGCGGATCGGCTCGTTCTCGCCCCGGTCGAACTCGTTCAGGATGACGGTACGCTCGCTCTCGACGTCTTCTTCACGCAGCCGGGCCCCGCGCATCCGGTCGGCCTCGATCTCGACGGCGAGGGCCAGGTGCTCGCGCGGCAACAGGGCGTAGTAGTTCGTCCGGTCGAACCACGTGGTGGCATTGACCTGGGCCCCGACGCGCTGGAGCACGTTGAAGACGGAGGTGCCCCGCTCCCGGTTGAAGCGCTCCGTCCCCTTGAACATCAGGTGCTCGAGGAAGTGCGTGGCGCCGGTCAGTCCGGCCCCCTCGTTCCGGCTTCCGACACCGTAGGTGACCATGAACGTAACCACGGGGGCCGCCGTCTGCCGGAAGAGCAGGACGGTGAGCCCGTTCGTTCGGTGACGGTACGCTTCGATCCCCCCGGATTCTTCCATGAACTCGAAGGCCGGGTGTACCTGCGTACGGGAGGCGGTGTCCACGATAGGGCGTGTCATCCGTCGGGTCCTGCTTGGGTTTCGAAAGGGGAAGGAATATAGGTTGACCCCACCCTTTGTTTCTCGTTTTTTACCGGGGTGTCCGCTGGCTTTTTGCCGGTGCGGGGCGTTTCTTGCCCGTACGTCCGTTCCGGTCCGATAGAAAACGGCCCTGTATGATTGCTCGCGCTTCCGCTCTGCTCCTCGCCCTGTGGTGGATCATCCTACCCTGTGCCGGTGCGCAGTCCCTCGAAGGTGGGGCGCGCAGCGTAGCCCTCGGCAGTGCGACCACCGCCCTGCACGATGACGCATGGGGTCATGGCAACCCGGCCATCTGGGCCAGCCTGCCGGGCCGTGCCCTTTCGTTCTTCGCCAGCGAGGCGTACGGGCTCTCCGAACTGCGCCTCGGCGCGCTGCACCTGGTCCAGCCCACCCGTCTGGGTGCCTTCGCGCTGGGCGCGCGCACCTTCGGGTTCGAGGACTACCGCGAGACGCACCTGAACGTGGGCTACGCCCGGGGCTTCTCGGCCGGTACGACCCGTTCGGTGTTCGTGGGCCTCCGGGCCCGGTACTACCGGGTGTCGATCTCCGGCTACGGGAGTGCCGGTACCGTGGGCCTGACGGCCGGCGTCCTGGTAGCCCTTGCGCCGGGCCTGCACGCCGGCTTCCAGGCGACGAACCTGAACCGCCCCCACCTGGCCGGTCGTGAGGAGTTCGAGCGCGCGCTCGCCGTCGGCCTCGGGTATGCCCCGACGCCGTCGCTGCGCGTGCTGCTCGACGTCGCCAAGGACGTACGCTTTCCACTCTCGGTGCGGGGTGGGCTGGAGGTGATGCCCGTGTCCGTCCTGGCCCTGCGTGCCGGGTTCACCACGGAGCCGACGCGGTTCACCGCCGGCCTCGGTCTACGCCTCGGCCTGCTGGCAGCCGACGTGGCTGCGGAACAGCATGAAATCCTGGGCTGGTCCCCCGCCTTCTCGCTGAGCCTGCTATGGTGATGCCTCCGCCCTCCGGCCCCCCCTTGCGCGTGGTGCTCCTGCTGGTAGCCGGCCTCCTGTCCCTGGGGCCGCACGCCGCCTTCGCCCAGGTCGAGCCGGACACCTCGACGGTCGAAAAGGACGTCGAGCGCTCGCTGGAGGACCTCGACGCCGAGGACGTGGACCCGACGCCGCTCGTGGAGTTGCTCGAAGAGCTGGCGGCCAACCCGCTGGACGTCAACACGGCCTCGGCAGAGGATCTGGCTCTGATCCCGGCGCTGGGCCCGGCCCTGGCCCTCGCCATCGTGCGCCACCGTCAGACCAGCGGCCTTTTCGGCTCGCTTCCCGAACTCCAGCGTGTGCCCGGCATCACGGAAGCGATCTACCAGGCGGCCCGGCCGTACCTGACCATCGGCGCGTCCCTACCCGCCCGTGAGCAGCGGCCCTCCCCCTACCCCCCGGCCCCTTCGCTTCGCGACATCTTCAGCGGCCTCCGCTTCGAGGCGATCCAGCGGGTGACGCGGCGGCTGGACCTGGGTCGCGGGTTCGACGACGACACCACACGGACGACCTACCTCGGCTCGCCGGAACGCCTCTACACCCGCCTCCAGGCCCGCTACCGGCGGCAGGTCAGCCTCAACCTCACGCTCGAAAAAGACCCGGGCGAAGTCTTCGAGTGGAACCCGGACACGCGTACGTACGGCTACGACCACATCGCGGGGCACGTTGCCCTGGCCGACTTCGGCCGGCTGGAACGGCTGATCGTCGGTGACTTCGAGGCGGCCTTCGGGCAGGGGGTGGTGCTGTGGCGCAGCTTCGCCCAGGGCAAGGGCCGCGATACCGTGCGGCCCCTGACCCGCTTCGGAGCGGGCCTGCGGCCCTACGGCTCCACCGAGGAAAACCGCTTTTTCCGCGGCCTGGCGGCCACTGTCCGCCTCACACCGGACGTGGCCCTGAGCGGCTTTGCCTCCCGGCGCCGACTCGACGCCACCCTCTTCGACCCCGATACCACCACCGGCCTGACGGAGACCGGGCTCGTGTCTTCCTTCGGCACCACCGGCCTGCACCGCACACCCACCGAACTCGCCCGCAAGGATGCCCTGCAGGAAACCCTCGTGGGCGGCGACCTGACCCTGACCCTGGGCCCGGCCCGGGTGGGGGTGACGGGCTACCACGCCACCTTCGACCGGACCATCGTACCCGGCGACGCCCCCTACCAGCGGTTCGCCTTCCGCGGGGACGAGGCCGCCATGATCGGCATCAACGGATTGCTACCTGCCGGCGCGTTGACCCTGTTCGGCGAAGTGGCCCGTGACCCCGACGGCGACGTGGGCGGCCTCGGCGGCGTCAACGCGCGGTTCCACCGCGACGCCGAAGCCGTCATCCTGGCGCGCGTCTTCCCCCGCGACTTCACCAGCCTGCATGGCTTTGCGTTCGGGGAGCGCAACGGAAGAACACAGAACGAAACGGGCTATTACCTGGGCCTGCGCGTCCGCCCGTATCCCCGCTGGACCGTCTCCGCCTTCGTCGACCAGTACCGTTTTCCCTGGCTTCGATTTGGGGTCCCGATGCCGTCGAGCGGCTACGAAGCCCTCCTGCTCGTCGAGCACCGCCCCCGTAGCTGGCTTTCCTGGTACGTGCAGGCTCGCACCGAGACACGCGACACGGGCACGGAGGTGCTCGATGCCGGTGATCGTCCCCTCGATGCCCTCACCCGGCAGACCCGCCAGTCGCTACGCCTGCATGGCGACTATGCCTTCAGCCGCACGCTCCGCCTCCGGGCACGCCTCGAACTCGTACGCCACCGGAAAGCCGACCGGCCCACCTCCGACCACGGCGTGCTCCTCTTCCAGGATGTGCGCTGGCTCCCCCGCTCCTGGCTCCAGCTCGACGCCCGCCTGGCCTTCTTCGACACGGACAGCTTCGACGCCCGCGTCTTTGCCTACGAGAACGACCTGCTCTACACCTTCTCCGTGCCGGCCTTCTCCGGCCGGGGACAGCGGGCTTACGTACTCCTGCGGCTCCAGCCCGGACGCACGCTCACGGTGCAGGCCAAGTACGCCGTCACCCGCTTCGAAGACGTCACCTCCGTCGGCTCCGGCCTCGACGAAACACCCGGCAATCGGTTACGCGAGATCCGCCTGCAAATTCGCTGGCGTTTATAGTTGCATGTGATCCCGTTTTCCTTATCTTGCCTGTATTGATCCCTCTTTTTCTTTCCTGTTATGATTCACCTTCATGTGCCCGCTCTTTCCGGCACATTGCTTCCCCCGACGCACGCATGTCTCCTTCCCAACGCCCCCGTATCCTCATCGTCGAGGATAACCGCGACACGCAACGGCTCCTCGATTACCAGCTCAACACCCTCTTCGACATCGATCTGGTCTTCGGTATCGATGAGGCCCTCGAGCGCGTAGCCCAGGCGACCTACGACCTGTATATCCTCGACATCAACCTGGGTGAGAAACGCACCGGCATCGACCTGCTGAACCAGTTGCGAGCACGCAACCTCCACCAGCACGTACCGGCCCTCGCCCTGACCGCCTATGCCCTGCCCGGTGACCGGGAACGCTTCCTGAATGAGGGCTTTGAAGCGTACGTCAGCAAGCCTTTCCTTCGTGACGATCTGATTCGTACGATCCGACATGTCCTTTCGGCCCATAGCGTATCCTGATCATCCCGTTTCGCGGGTCGCCCTTCTGTTGTTGACGTTGCTCTTCGGAGCAGGCTGCTCATCCGAGAAAACCTACGACGTGCGCGGGCGCATCGCCGGCTTTGGCGACGATGACCGCACCGTCTTCATCGAGCACGAAGCCATCCCCGGTTATATGCCGGCCATGGTGATGCCCTTCACGCTGGCGGACAGCACCGTCGCCCTGACCGCCTTCGGGGTCGGGCAGGCCGTCGGCTTCACGCTGCACGTGACGGGGCAGGCATCCTGGATCACCGGCCTGCACACCCTTCCCGACGAAGCCGTCGCCGCCCATCCGGCGGCCTCGACGAAGCCCGCCATCACACCGTCCCCCGCCCTGCAACGCCTGCAGCCCGGCAACCTGGCCCCCCCGTTCGAACTCGTCGACCAGGACGGCGACACGCTCCACCTTAACGCCTATCGGGGCAAGGCCCTCCTGCTGACGTTCATCTACACCCGGTGCCCCATCCCGGACTTCTGTCCGCTCATGAGCGAGCACTTCAAGACGCTGCAGCCTCGCCTGCGCGAGCACTTCGGCGACCGTGTCCAGTTACTCAGCATCAGCTTCGACCCCGCGTACGATACGCCCGAGCGTCTACGGGACTACGGGATGCGCTACACGAATGACTTTTCGACCTGGCAGTTTGCTACCGGAGAGGCCGAACACATCCAGCACCTGGCGCAGCGCTACGGGGTCTACTTCGAGCTGGAAGCAAGCGCCGAGACGTTCGCGCACAACCTCGTCACGGCCCTGATCGGACCCGGGGGACGCGTGCACCAGCTCTGGCGAGGAAACCGGTGGCAACCGGACGAGGTGATCGCCGCCATCGAGCAGGCCTTCGCCCTTCCCTCTTCGGGCAGCCCCTGAGCCCTCTCAATTCGTGCAGATCGACCTGAGGATGCTGCGACGCGAGCGGAGCTTCTCTTCCCACACGTCCTCCGTGATCTCGTCGTCGCCCATGAAATAGGCCCATTCGGATACCTGCTCTTCGTCGGACACCGGGCCGTCCAGCTGCGCCACCCGTTTCAGAAGGGGCGTCATGCCCATCTGATAGATATGCGTGATCTGACAGGTGCCGTCCTGACTCTTCTCTTTGATGGTCAGCCAGTTATCGCCACAGACGTGGCACGTGTAAAAAAACGATTCCTGCTCGCCTCCTTTCAGATCAGGCTCTTCGCCCTGGACGAGCACTTCCATGGGAACCATACTTTCGGAAGCGCACGTCTTGCAGATGATCTTTTCCATGACACGCACCTTCAATCCCCTTTCCATGTAACGTATACCGGTTGAACCCCACGGGCCTACCCAGGTTCGGAACGCGCGGTGAATTCTCCCGTCCATGTGCTGCGCTGCCGGCATAGGAAAATGGACCTATTCCCAAACAGGTAGGCGGGACCAGTCAAATGAGCCCGACTACCTTTTTGCAGGCTCGTATTCGTAATTATTTTGCTACTGCACATCACAACAAGCGCATCCGGGACACCCCCGGAGTCGAGGATCCGGCCAGGTGGGGAGCCGGATCCTCTCTTCTTTCCACCGTCCGCGATGACGTCCTGGTGTCATCAGCGGTAGATGGCCTGCCAGTCCCCGGCTTCGAGGCGGCGAGCCAGGCCGATCCGCAGGGTGAGCCCGACCACGTAAAACACCCTCACCTGCAGTCCGAGGCCCGCCCCCACGGACGTAAACGGCCCTCGTCCCCCCGTCCCGCCGATCTGTTCGAGCCGCTCGCCAAACCCGTACGCATAGAGGGCCTTGATGTAGATGGGCAGGATGAACAGGCCATTGTCGACGAACCAGAGGGGCTGCAGGTATTCGAGGCCGTAACGAGCGTATGTTCCTGAGTCCAGGAACTCGTCCTCGTAGCCACGCGGCAGGAAGGCGTCCAGGTTGAAGATCCCCCCCTGGTTCTGGTCGAGGACCGACGCATGCAAGCGCAGCCCGCCGTTGATGCCGGCCAGCCAGGGCAGATACAGATGCGCCTGCCCGATGTGTGCCGCCCGCCCCGCTCGGCCCTCCGACGCCACGTCGCGCTCGGCGAAACCCGCGAGGACGAGCCCCTGATGCGGCACCAGGTCGCGGATGTTCTGTCGGAGCCGGTAGGCCAGGCTCACGAACGGACTCACCGTGTAGCGCTCCGTGAACGCCGTAAGGTACCGGCCATCGTCGTCGAAGAGGCGTTCCTGCCGGTAGCCGCCCTGCACCGAGAGAAGCAGGCTCGTGCGGTGAATATTGGATGCCAGCGTGACGGGTAACGAAAAGGTCAGATCGCCCCCACGAACCTCGCGCCCTACCCGGACGACCCCCTGGCTCTGTCCCTGTGCATCGACCAGGTTGACCCGAACGGTTTCGGGCCGGCGGAAGAGGCGCAGCATCGGGAAGAAGGGCACCACGCTCGTCCGGACGGCCAGATTGCCCCAGAACCGGTCTTTCTGATAGAACCCTTCGGCCCCGAACGTCCAGCGTTGCAGGGGATCGGTGCCGTGGATGGCCAGACCGTAGCCGGGCCCCAGGCGGGTGTCACCGGGGCGCTCGGCGGGGGCGTCGAGGCGGAAGGTGGGCAGGAGCATCCGGGGGCGGAGATGCGCGAGCGTGCGATACGGTCGGGGCTCGGGCCAGGGCATCGAGGGAGCCGGCGGCTCTCGCAGCCAGGCCTGCCAGTCCACCCGGTCGAAGAAGCGGGTGGCTTCGGGCGGGACCACCTCGCCCCGGGCCGGGTCGAAGGGGATCCGTACGAGATCGTTGCGTTCGTGCGCATAGTGGATGTAGGCCAGCGTGCGGCCGTCGGGCGAGAGGGACGGCTCCCGCGCGCCGTACAGCGTGTTCGTCATCCGCCGCACCTCACCGGTCCTCGCATCGAGTACGTACACGTTGGTGATGCCGTCCGGGTCGGCCGTGAAGAGGAGGTGGCGCCCGTCGACACTCCAGGCCGCATCGTAGATCGAGGCGTCGGCGAACAGGACCCAGGGCGTGAGCCGGGCCTTCCCCCGGGTATCGAGCGTGGCCCGGAAGAGGCCCTGGTGCCCTTCGAGGTTCGCGATGACGGCCACCTCCTTTCCGTCCGGTGCGGGATGCAGGGCCACGAAACGGGCACGGGTCCAGTCGGAGACCGGCTCGAAGGACACGGGCCCGGTGAGGCGGACCCAGCGGTTATACTGCCCCTCATTACGCAGCGCCCAGACCTGACCGTCCGGCGCCATGACCGGTGCCATCACCCGTCCCTCCCGTGTCAGGCGCTCGACACGCCCCGTCGCAAGATTCAGGCGGAAGACGTCAGCGATGCGCTGGAGCGGCGACAGGGTATCCGGCACGTAGCGTGCAAACAGAAGGGCGGAGGAGTCGGGGGTGAAACTGAAGAACACGTCTTCGGGCAGGGCCTGCACCGAAACGAGCGTGCGTCGCCCCGTGCGGGTGTCGATACGGTAGAGCCCCGGCGTCACGTCGTACCCGAAGACATATGCCACGAGCGTGTGGTCGTCGAGCCAGCGGGGGCGGCGGTGCATCACCCCCCGCGCCCCGGCGATACGGGTGGGTTCGGTGATCGGACCGAGGGCCGCCACCCGCCGTGCTTCCTCGGCCCGGAGCGAATCCTGCAACGCTCTCCGAAGGCGGCGCGGCCAGATGCGGGCACCGTACCACAGATTGATCCCGTAGCCCAGCCAGGGAAAACGGTAGTGCAGGCGTGTAGCCCGGGGAAAGAAGTCGGCCTTCCCCTGATCGTGGAGAAACCGGAAAAGGTACGCTCCGCCCAGGTAGTGCCGGTCGAAGGGGAACGTGTAGGCCGAGCGCTCGAGCATCTGGGCCAGACTCCAGGGCCGATCCGACATGAGGGCGGCCCGGTACACCTGGGTGAAGAAGGCATGGTTGAGCCGCCCGGCACGTCCCTCCTCCAGGCTGCTCTCATGGAGTACCGCCGCCCCCTCCGCCATGCCCGGCGGAATGGTCAGGTTGAGCGTCCGGGCCAGGTCGGGAGAGAGCCAGCGGACCACCGCCCCCACCCCGAACCCATCCTGAAAGTCGGCATGGACGGCGTGGACCAGCTCGTGGGGCGCCACCGTCTGGATCCATGACGCAAAGCGGGGCGAAAGGCCAGCCCCTTTCAGGCTGATGGCCTCGATCTCTTGCTTGAAGGGAAGCGGGGTCACGTACCCGTTCGACCGGTCGTTGAACCGGTTGATCACCACCGGCATCCGGAGCCGGCTCCGGGACCCGACCAGCGCCATCGCCGCCGGCAGGTTGGCCTCCAACCGGGCGGCCGTCTCCCGTGCCTCGGCTTCAGCCCCCGCCTCGTAAATGATTTCGAAGTGCGGCGTATCCAGTACGAAGTACCGCGCTTCGGGCGGCCGGTAGAAAACCGGATATACGAACCCCTGTGCCACCGAACGCTCCGCGAGCCCATAGAACGAACCGGCGAGAAGGAGGAAGAGAACGGTCCACCGACGGCGGCACGGCACACGGATACACATGGGTCGATTGGAACAGAGGATCGACAGGACGGATGACGAAAAAGAAACGGCGTGGAACGAAAAGAAAAAAGGCGCCCGGGACGTAACCCGGACGCCTGAGGCGGAGGGGGTGGGATTCGAACCCACGGTGCCCCGCAAGGGGCACAACGGTTTTCGAGACCGCCCCGTTCAACCACTCCGGCACCCCTCCGGTACCAAAACAACCCGATTTTCAACCCGTGTGCGGGCCTTTATGCACGGCGGTGCCGCGGCCCCCGCCACATCCATCGGGAACGCTACGTGAGCGAAGCCTAATATACCGCGGTTCGCGGGATTGGTTCGCAGCCACCTGCGTGAAGAACCGCTAAAAGACCCGTCTCGCACCCGATCGGTTCGCGCTTCCCTATTCCCCCTTCAGCGCATCGAGGCCCAGGCGTTCCTCCAGCGCTTTCCGGCGGCTCCGGCTCACGCTGAGTTTCTTCCCACTCTTGAGGCGCACGCCATAGTCTCCCCCCGCGCTGTAGAGCAGGGCTTCGACCTGGTCGAGGCGCACGATGGCACTCCGATGGATCCGCATGAACCGGGCCGGGTCGAGTCGCTCCTCCAGCGTTTGCATGCGCTCCCGGATGACGAAGCGCTCTTTCCCTACGTGCAACTCGGCATACGTTCCACTGGCGGTGATGCACTCGATGTCATCGACCGGAACGATCCGCACCTGGCCCCGCATATCCACCGCGATCCGCTCGATATAGTCGCCCGCGGGAGGGCGGGGCGCGGACGTCTCGGTGCCGAGCAGACGAGCCAGACGGGCACGGAGCGAGGAGAGGTCGCGCAGGATGATGGCCTCTCGGGCCCGCTCGAACGCCCGCTCGAACCGCTCGTCGTCGAAGGGTTTGAGCAGGTAGTCCAGCGCCGCCAGCTCGAAGGCCTTGACGGCATACTGGTCGTAGGCCGTGACGAACACGACAGCGGGCATGTGCTCCGGCCCCACCTCCTGCACGACTTCCACCCCCGTGAGGCCGGGCATCTGGACGTCGAGGAAGACGAGGTCGGGGTGGAGCGTGCGAATGGCCTCGACGGCTTTCCGGCCGCTATCGGCCGTGCCCACGACCTCCACGTCCTTCCGCGCCGATAGGAGGTCCTCGAGGCGCTGCCGGGCCAGCGGCTCATCATCGACGATCAGCACCCGCAGTGTGGCGTTCGTCGTCATGCGGCTCATGCGGTTTCGGTGATGGCGGTAAAGAGGTCCCTCCGCGTGTGATACGGGAGGCGGATCGCGACTTCCAACCCACCGGAGGCACCCGGCGTCAGCGTCAGTTCCTGCGCCGTGCCGTAGAGGCTCTGGAGCCGCTCGCGGGTATTGCGTAGACCGACGCCTTCCGGGGGCACCGCCTGGCCGTCGCCTCCCTCGAAGCCGGGCCCGTTGTCCCGCACCCGCAGGCACAGGAAGGAGCCTTCCCGGCGCGCCTCGATCACGATACGGCCTTTCCCCTCGATCCGGCTGACCCCGTGCTTGATGGCATTCTCCACGAGCGGTTGCAGGATCAGGCCCGGCACCAGCGCCTCGAGCGTCTCCGGCTCGATGTGCCGCTCGACCTCGAGCCGATCCTGAAAGCGCACGCGCTCGATCTCCAGGTACCGGTCGAGAAAGTCGAGTTCTTCCTGCAGCGTCACTTCCTGCTCCTCGGTGCGGTCCAGCGTGTAGCGCAGCAGTTCGCTGAGCCGCACGATCATGCGCCGCACCCCTTTCGGATCGCGCTCGACCATCGAGGAGACCGCGTGCAGGGTGTTGAAGAGAAAGTGGGGGTTGACCTGCATGCGCAGGGCCTGAAGCCGCGCCTCGGCCAGCTGCGCCTTGAGCCGGACGGCCTGCGTGCGCAGTTGCGCCGCCTCCGCCTGCCGCTCCTGATAGCGCACGAAGAAGTCCCGGGCGAAGCCGGCCGCCAGCACCGTCAGGTACACGATCAGTTCATCCAGAAAACGCAGACCGAGCAGGCTCTCACCGATGGAATAGTCCGATGCCTGATGACGGACCATGCTCATGTAGGTCGTGAACCCGACCAGGTCGAACGCTGTGGCGACGACGACCGCCACGAGTACGTGCAGCAGCAGACGTCGCGGCCAGTTGTCCCGGCTCAGGCCGAAACGGTGGCTGAACCAGAAGATGAACGGCGTGACGGCGGCCCAGAGCCCGTATTCCAGGAGCGCCTGCAACACCTGCCCGCTCCGCAACCCTTCTTGCGGACCCCGCGGGTCGATGGCGCGCCGGCCGATGGTCAGGGCCGCAATGAGGGTCCAGAAGAGAACGATCAGGCCCCCCTCAACCCAGCGCAGGCGCCATCGTCGCCAGCGGAGCCCTTCTCCTTCGGCGTCGTGCGAGATCGGTACGTCGTCCGGCATAAGGGGCGAAACGGTGGGATGATGAAAGCACAGCGACCCCCGTGCGGGGATCGTGGTTTCTTCTATCCCCTACCCGGAAGGGGGTTCGCGCCGGATGTGTCAACGGCACCGAACATACCCTCAGTTGCACCCCGTTGTGGCGAAACAGGGGCCGGTGGCTGTCCTCGCTCAGGCGAGCATCTCGCGCAGGACCGTCTCGGTGGCGGCCAGGGCCTCGTCGAGCGCTTCGGGGTTGCGCCCGCCGGCCGTCGCCAGCGTGGGCCGCCCTCCCCCGCCCCCGCCGACGCGCCTGGCCAGGGCCCCGACGAGCTTGCCGGCCTGAAGGCCCCGCGCCACGAGGTCGTCGCTCACGGCAGCGACCAGGTACACCTTGTCGCCCCCGGGGTCGACCGTGCCCAGCACCCCGACGGCCCCGGCGCCAAGCCGGTCCCGCAGCGTCTCGCCGAGTGCGCGCAGCGTGTTCATGTCCGCCGGCTCGACGCGGCCCACGACGAGGCGCACGTCGCCCACCTGGCGGGCCTGCCCGAGGAGGGCGTCCAGCCCGGCGGCCAGCCGGGCCTGCCGGGCCTCCTCGAGCGCCTTCTCCAGCCGTTTCTTCTCCTCGATCAGGTCGGCCACCTCCTCGTCGGCCGGACGCTGGAGCGTCTTGAACTGCCCGCGCACACGGTTCAGTTCGTCCAGCTCGCGGTCGAGGTAGCGGAGCGCATCGAGCCCGGCTACGGCCTCAACGCGACGGACGCCGGCGGCTACGGAACCCTCGGACACGAAACGGAACAGCCCGATCTCGCCCGTGGCGTCGACATGAATGCCGCCGCACAGCTCGACCGAGAAGTCCGGGTCGAACGTAATGACACGGACCCGGTCGCCATACTTCTCGCCGAAGAGCGCCATGGCGCCGCGGTCGAGCGCCTCCTGGAGCGGCACGTCGCGTTCCTCCAGCTTCGCCACGTTGCGCTGGATGACCTCGTTGACGCGCCGCTCGACGGCACGCAGCTCCTCGGGCGTGACGCGCTCGAAGTGGCTGAAGTCGAACCGGAGGTGGTCCGGCGCCACGAGCGAGCCCTTCTGCTTGACGTGCGGGCCGAGAACCTCGCGCAGAGCCGCGTGCATCAGGTGCGTGGCCGTATGGTGCTTCTTGATGCGGGCCAGCCGCGCCACGTCCACCTCGGCCGTGACGGGGGCGTCCAGCGCACGCGGAAGCCGGTCGACGTAGTGGATGATATGCCCGGCCCGCTTCTGCGTATCGAGGACGCGGACCTCCTCGTCTCCGACGCGGAGAACGCCCGTGTCGCCCACCTGCCCGCCGCTCTCGGCATAGAACGGCGTCGCATCGAGCAGCAGTTCGTACTGCGGCCCTTCCTCCGTCTCGACGGTACGGACGGCCCGGATACGGGCGCCTTCGAGGCGGCTCTGGTCGTATCCGACGAACACCGAGTCTTCGCCCTCGCTCACCCGTTTCCATTCGCCGGCGCGGCTCTGGTCCACCTTGAACGCCGCCGCCGCCCGGGCGCGGTCCTTCTGCTCCTGCATCAGTTCCTGATACCGGCCCATGTCGACCCCGAGCCCTTCCTCACGCGCCATGAGCTGCGTCAGGTCGACCGGGAAGCCGTAGGTGTCATGCAGGAGGAACGCGACTTCGCCGGGAAGGCGCCCCTGCGCGGCCGTCTTCACGAACGCCTCGAGCAGCGCCGCCCGGTCATGGTGCTGCACGTAGGCCTTCTGGAGCAGGTCGAGCGTGGCCCGGTCCGCCTCGAGGCGCGGCCGGATGTCCTCGCCGGCGGCAGCAGCCCGGACGTAGGGCACGAGCCGCTCGAAGAAAGCCAGGCCCGTACCGAGCGTTTCCAGGAAGCTCTCTTCCTCGGCCCGGATGACCCGCTCGATGTACGCCCGCTCCCGCGTGAGTTCGGGAAACGTGCCGCCCATCTTGGCTTCGAGCGGCGCCACGAGGCGATGAAGGAACGGCTCGTGCAGACCCAGGGTCTGGTAACCGTAGCGCACGGCGCGGCGCAGGATGCGGCGAATGACGTAACCGCGTCCGGCGTTGCCCGGCACCACGCCGTCGGCGATGGCGAAGGCGATGGCCCGAATGTGGTCTGCAATGACGCGCATCGCCACACGGACCTTCTCCCGCTCGGCCGGCTCGGCGTCGATGTCGTGGTACCCCCGGACCTCCGGCCGTGGGCTGGCCTCGGCGATGGCCTGCAGGATCGGGGCGAACAGGTCGGTATCGTACGTGCTCCCGCCGGTGCCCTGGAGTACGGCCACAATGCGCTCGAAGCCCATACCCGTGTCGACATGCCGCGCCTTGAGGGGCTCGAGCCGGTCGTCCCCGAGGGCGTTGTACTGGATGAAGACCAGGTTCCAGATCTCCATCACACGCGGATCGTCCTTGTTGACCAGGTCGCGTCCGGGGACCTTCGCCCGCTCCTCGTCCGGGCGAAGGTCGATGTGGATCTCCGAGCAGGGACCGCAGGGGCCTGTGTCGCCCATCATCCAGAAGTTGTCCTTCGAGCCGCAGAAGAGGATGTGGTCATGGGCGATGGGCGTCTCGCTGCGCCAGAAGGCGGCGGCTTCCTCGTCGGGTTCGAGCCCCAGCCGCTCGTCGCCGGCATGCACGGTGGCGTAGAGGCGGTCCGGGTCGAGGCCCCATACGTCCACGAGGAGCTCCCAGGCCCACCGGATGGCTTCTTTCTTGAAGTAGTCGCCGAAGCTCCAGTTGCCCAGCATCTCGAAGAACGTGTGGTGGTACGTGTCGTACCCGACTTCTTCGAGGTCGTTGTGCTTCCCCGAGACGCGGAGACACTTCTGCGTGTCGGCGGCGCGCGTGTAAGGGCGGCTCCCCGTGCCGAGGAAGACATCCTTGAACTGGTTCATCCCCGCGTTGGTGAAGAGCAACGTCGGGTCGTTCTGCGGCACGAGCGATGCACTGGGGACGATGGTATGGCCGCGTTCTTCGAAAAACGAGAGGAACTCGGAACGGATCTGATCGGAAGTTTTCTTCTGGCTCATGGAATCATGGGATAGGGCAACGTGGCATACACCGGCCTCCCTGCCGGATCGCCGGATAGCCTGCGAAAATCGTCATTTCTCGGAAAGAAAGCCCGGCCCGGCCCGCGAATTTTCCGGATAAAAGTGACGCGCTTGCTCATCGGCGCGACGCAGGGGACGTGCAGGCCGGGTGACCGGACATGACGAACCGGTACGGCAACGCCTGCCCGAAGCGCACGCCGACCCGCGGCACAGCCACGACGGCCGTCGCACCGGATCCGGGGACAAGCCACAGCGGCGGACGTGTCAGGTCGGCGCCGTGGTGGCGGCGGTCCAGATCGAAGGCAAGGCAGAGCCGGCCCGGCCCGGAGGCCAGGGTATGCGTGGCGCGGGCGGCGGGGCGGCGTGCCCACATGGCATGAAGGCCCTCCTCCGGCATCACGGCACGCAGGAGCACACACCCTCCCTTCCCCGCGGGCTCCGTCACGACGTTGAGCAGCCACGACGTGTGCACGCGGTAGAGGTAGGCACGCCCCGGCTCACCGAAGAGCGGCAACGTGCGTGCGGTCATCCGCAGGCGCTCCGCCACGGGGTCGAACGCGCCCCAGCTTCGCCACGCCGGGTCGTCGTCCGGATACGCCTCGACCTCTACGATCCAACCGGAGAGCCGTCCGTCGGCCGGGTGCTCATGGATCAACCGGCACCCGACGAGCGCACGCGCCACCTCCACCGTCGGCCGTGAAAAAAACGTCCCTGTCAGTGCTCCGCTCCGTTCCACGTTGGCAACTCCTCCCGATACCCCGGTGTCTTCCAGCCAAGGCATCCCCGGTTGTGACTCCGGCAGGATCCCTGCATGCCCCCGAAATCGTGTAACCCGCCTCAATCTTCCCCGTAAGGCCTTTCATGTCCCCACCGCCCCCTGTCCCGGCACGTCCATCATCCAACCCCCGTTCCCATGAATACCAAGCTTCTCGCCCTGTTCCTGGTGGCTCTGACCGCCCTCGGGGGAATGAACCTCTATCAAAACATCCAAGAGCGGTTCTTCCCGGTGGCTGTATCGCAGGGGCCTGTCCATGAACACGCCGTCGATCAGGACGAGCATGAAATCCGCTTCGTCGATACCCGAAGGGCGGACGACGAGGTCCTCATCGACCAACGCTTCAAGGTGCGCCCGGGCGACCGCCTCGAGATCGACGTTCCCCATACGGATGTCGTCATTGAGACAGGTGCCAGCGATGAGGCACACGTGCTCCTTACGTTCAGGGCCCGAGACCGGGAACGAGCACGTGAGGTGTACGAAGCCATGCAGTATCGCGCAGAACAGCATGATGGTACCGTGCGGGTGGAAGCCGAATCGCCGCGCGGGGGCTGGTCTTGGAAACGAATGGGCGGCCTCGACCTGACGTTGCGCGTGCGCATCCCCTCGCCCTTCGAGCTCGACGTGTCCACCAGCCATGGCGACCTGCGTCTCCCCGACCTTCAGGGGCCGGTTGAGGCCCGCACGTCCCACGGCGACCTGATCGCCGGGACCCTCACCGGCCCGCTCGTCCACCTCGCCACCTCTCACGGAGACCTCGAAGCGAAGGGGCTCCGCGGCGACCAGGTCGTGCTGAATACGTCGCACGGAGATCTCATGGCGGAAGCGGTGCAGGCCGGCACGTTCACCGCACGCACCTCACACGGCGACATCGACCTGGGCGAGGTCATGGCCGGCACGTTCGACGTCCACACGTCCCACGCCGACGTATCCATCGGTCGCGCTGAGGGAGAAGCCGAGATCACCAATTCCCACGGTGACATCGGGGTCTATCTGGTCAAGGCCACCGCGGCCCGCCTTCAGACCAGCCACGGTGACATCCTTCTTCGCATCCCGGAGCGGCTGGGCGCCGAGCTCGACCTGGAGGGCGGCCGTGTGCACCTCGACGTGGAACAGTTCACAGGTGAACGGAAGGACGACCGGGCCTACGGGCAACTGAACGGTGGTGGTCCGCTCCTCCGTGCTCGCACCACGCACGGTTCCATCTCGGTCGAAGCAACGCGGCGCTGACCCAGGCCCGGCGAAGCCGCCCTCCCCCACTCGTCTCACCCCTGCAGCGCTGCCAGCATCTCCTCCGGGTCGGTCGTGGGTCGCCGGCAGGCAAAGTGGTGGCACACGTAGGCGGCGGCCCGCCCGTCCACCGGCGTGTGGGCGGCCGTAAACGGCGCCAGGCGGGTGATGTCCGCCCCATCGCCCGGCGGACGGAGCACGACGACCATGTTCGGCACGTACGCCTGCCGGAGCGCGCCGAGCAGGGCCCGGGTGTCCTCGGCGTCCGGGGAGCCGGCCACGACGACTTCGTACGAGGGCCCCGCCGCAAAGCCGAGGGCCAGCAGGAAGCCGGTGAAGGCCGACGGCATCTGCCGCACATAGGGCCCCATCAGCTCACCCACCCGGGCCGCACGCGCTTCGAGATCGGTCCGGCCCGTCATGCGGGCCAGGCGCAGGAGGTTCAGCATGGCGATGGCATTGGCGGAAGGCAGCGCCCCGTCGAACAGGGGCTTCTGGCGCACGAGCAGCGGCTCGGCGTCGTCCGCCGTGAGGAAAAAGCCGCCCTCCGCCTCATCCCAGAAATGGTCCAGAAAGTCGCGGTTCAGGTCCAGGGCCGTGGCGAGGAAGGCGGGGTCGTAGGTGGTTTCGTAGAGTTCGATGAGCCCCCAGATGAGGCTGGCATAGTCATCGGCCATGGCCGGGATGCCGGCCTGTCCGGCCCGCCAGCGATGCAGGAGACGCCCCTCGGGCGTGCGCAGGGTATCGAGCAGGAAGCGGGTGGCCCGGCGCGCCGCGTCGGCATAAGCCGGAGTATCGAGGATGCGGGCGGCCTGCGCCAGCGCGGCGATCATCAGCCCGTTCCAGTCGGTGAGCACCTTGTCGTCGCGGAGCGGCCGGGGACGCCGCGACCGGTGCGCCAGCAGCTTCTGCCGTGCCGCCTCCCACCGCCGGCGCAGCGCTTCCGCCGTGGTGCCATAGGCCCCGGCGGCTTCCTCGAAGGTACAGCGCTGATGCAACACGTTCTCGCCGGTACGACGGCCCGTAGCCTCCTCTTCGAAGTTCCCCGGCTCCTCGACCTGAAACAGGTCCATGACGAAGGCCGCTTCCTCCGGCCCGAGCACCTCCTTCAGTTCCTCCGTCGTCCATACGTAAAAAGCGCCCTCTCGCCCCTCGCTGTCGGCGTCCTCGGCCGAGTAGAAGCCACCGGCGGGGTCGGTGAGGTCGCGCAGGACGTACGCCATCACCTCGTGCGCCGTCCGGGCCAGGTCCGCCTCCCCGGTCGCCTGATACGCTTCGGTGTAGGCCAGCACGAGCAGGGCCTGATCGTAGAGCATCTTCTCGAAGTGAGGCAGGTGCCACCGTGCATCCGTCGCATAGCGATGGAACCCGAACCCGACGTGATCGAACAGGCCGCCCAGGCGCATCTGGCGGAGGGTATGGACGGCCATCTGCCAGGCTTCGCGCTCGTTCGCATACCGGCCGTAGCGCAGCAGAAAGAGCAGGTTGTGGGGGGAGGGAAACTTCGGGGCGCCCCCGAAGCCCCCGTGCCGAGCGTCGTAGCGCCGGGCGAGCTGGTGATAGGCCACGCGGAGCCAGTCCTCGTCCATCTCCGCGTGGCCGGCCGGCCGCCGGACCGTCTCGCGCAGGGCACCGGCGATCTCCCGGGCCGACGTCAGCACTTCCTCCCGGCGCTCCCGCCAGAGATGGGCGACGCGGCGAAGCAGGTCCATCAGCCCCACCCGACCGAAACGGCTCTCCTTCGGCAGGTACGTCGCCACGAAGAAGGGTTCGCGGTCGGGGGTGAGCAGCACCGTCAGGGGCCATCCGCACGACGTGCCAACCATCTGGCAGACGGTCATATAGAGCTGGTCCACGTCCGGCCGCTCCTCCCGGTCCACCTTGATCGCCACGAAGTGCTCGTTCAGGAGCGCCGCCACCTCCTCGTCCTCGAACGACTCCCGCTCCATCACGTGGCACCAGTGGCAGGTGGCGTAGCCGATGGAGAGGAAGATGGGCCTGTCTTCGGCACGGGCTTTCGCGAAGGCCTCCTCCCCCCACGGATACCAGTCGACCGGGTTGT
>CAZKFR010000034.1:0-26200 GCA_964552015.1 uncultured Rhodothermaceae bacterium
AGCGTGGCCCGCACCTCGGTCGGGTGGTGGGCGTAGTCGTCGACGACGAGCACGCCGGCCGCCTCGCCCAGCCGCTCGAAGCGCCGTTGCACGCCCGTGTACCGGGCCAGGGCCGCCTGCATGCACGCGAACGGAATCTCCAGCTCCAGCCCGACGGCGACGGCTGCCAGGGCGTTGCGCACGTTGAACACCCCCGGCACCTGCAGGTCGATGCGGCCCAGCGGCGTCGTGCCGGTCACCACGTCGAAGTGCATGCGCAGCCCGTCCGCCACCACGTTCTCCGCCCGCACATCGGCCTGCCGGCTGAGGCCGTAGGTGACGACGCGCCGGTCGATACGGCCCATGATGGCCTGCACGTTCGGGTCGTCCAGGCAGAGGATGGCCGCCCCGAAGAAGGGGACGCTGCTGGCATACTGCACGAAAGCATCCTGCAGGTCCTCCAGGTCCCGGTAGATGTCCAGGTGCTCGGCCTCGATGTTGGTCACGACGGCGATGGAGGGCGTCAGCCGGAGGAACGTCCGGTCGTACTCGTCCGCCTCGATGACGATGACGTCCCCCTCACCGGCGACGGCGTTCGAGTTGAAGGCGGCCACCTTGCCACCGACGATGATCGTGGGGTCGAAGCCGCCCTCACTCACGACGAGGCCCGTCATGGAGGTGGTCGTCGTCTTGCCGTGCGTGCCGGCGATGCCGATGCCGAACTTCATCCGCATCAACTCACCCAGCATCTCGGCGCGGCGGATGAGCGGGATGCCCCGCCGGAGGGCTTCCTGCGTCTCGGGGTTGCGGGCGGGGTCGACGGCCGAGGAGTAGACCACGACACCGGCCTCGCCCACGTGGGCGGCGTCGTGCCCTTCGTACACCACCGCCCCCAGGCCCTGTAGCCGCTCGGTCACCTCGCTCCGGGCCACGTCCGACCCGGTAACGTGATAGCCCCGGGCCAGCAGCACCTCGGCGATGGAGCTCATGCCGATGCCGCCGATGCCGACCATGTGCACATGGCGGATGCGGCCCAGGAAGGGCTGGCGACGTCGGATATGGGCGGCGGGCGCGGTCATCGTCAGGCGATCGGTTCGAGTTTGTAGCCGGCGCGGGCCAGCACGGCAAAGGCGATGCGGGTGGCGGCATCGGGACGGGCGAGGGCCCGGGCGGCCTCGGCCATGGCGGCGCGGCGCGCCGGGTCGCGGAGCAGCGCCCGGACGGTCTCGACGAGGCGCGCCTCCAGGTCGGCTTCCGGCAGGAGCACGGCCGCGCCGGCCGCTTCCATGCTGCGGGCGTTGGCCGTCTGATGATCCTCCGCCACGTTGGGCGAGGGGACGAGCACGGCCGGCGTGCCGGTCACCATCAGCTCGCTGCAGGTGATGGCGCCGGCGCGGCAGAGCGCCACGTCGGCGGCGGCATAGGCCAGATCCATCCGGTCGATGTAGCGCATCAGGCGCAGGCGCGGGTGGGCGGGCACACGGGCCTGCAGGCGGTCGAAGTAGCGGTCGCCCGTCTGCCAGAGCACCACCACGTGCTCGTCGGCCAGCAGCGCATCGAGGTGGCGCTCCAGGGCCGTGTTGAGCGCCAGGCTGCCCAGCGACCCCCCGAAGGCGAGCACCACGGCCGCGCCCTCCGGCACGTCGAAAAAGCGCCGGGCCTCGTCCGGGTCGGCCGTCGCCAACTCGGCCCGCGTGGGGTTGCCGCTGAGTACGCACTTCTCCGGCGGGAAGGCCTGCCGCGCCTCGGGGAAGGCGATGTGGATCTCGGCGGCGCGGCGGGCCAGCAGCCGGTTGGTCATCCCCGCGAAGGCGTTCTGCTCCTGGAGGATGATCGGGCGGCCGAGCTGGCTGGCGGCCAGCAACACCGGGCCGGCGACGAAGCCGCCCGTGCCCACCACCACGTCCGGGTCGAAGTCCCGGACGAGCCGCCGGCTCTGCACGAGCCCCTGCACGAGCTTCACCGGAAAGAGCAGGTTCGCGGGCGTCAGGCGGCGCTGCAGGCCCACCACCGTGATCGGGTGGATCGGGTAGCCCGCCTTCGGCACGACCTCCCACTCCAGGCGCTCGCGCGTGCCGGCGAAGGCGATGGCCGCTTCCGGGGCCAGCCGCCGCACCGCCTCGGCGATGGCCAGCGCCGGGTAGACGTGCCCCCCGGTACCGCCTCCGGCAAACAAGATGCGCGGCCCTTGCTCCATGTCGTCGTTCGCTCTGTGGTGTGCAGGTGGTGGATGGATGGTGTGCGTCGGGTTCAGCCGGCCTCGGCAGCGGCCTGCCGCGAGATGTTCAGCAGGATGCCGACCATCACGCCGTTGGCCACCATCGAGGTGCCGCCGTAGGAAACGAACGGCATCGGCAGGCCCGTGACCGGCAGCAGCCCCGAGGCGACGCCCGCATGGATGAAGCCATAGAGCACTAGCATGGTGACCAGCCCCACCCCGAGCAGCAGCCCCAGGGGGTCCGGCGCGTGCCGCGCGATGCGCAGGAAACCCCGGAACAGCAGGAAAAAGAAGATGCCCAGGAGCATCAACGCGCCCAGGATGCCGTACTCCTCGGCGATGATGGCAAAAATGAAATCGTTGTACGGGGCCGGCAGGAAGTCGCGCTGGATGCTCTTGCCCGGCCCGACGCCCGTCAGCCCGCCCATGGCGAAGGCGATGCGGGCCTGGCGCGCCTGATACCCCTCGTCCTGGCTGGAAAACACCGCTTCGGCTTCCGTATGCGGGAAGAGCTTCACCCCCACGAACGCCTCCACGCGAGCCGCCCGTTGCGGCGAGGCCAGCAGCATCACCGCCACGGCCATCGCCCCGAGCACGGCCGTACCGCTCAGGTGCAGCACGCTCACCCGGCCCACGAAACACATCAGCATCACCGAAACGAGCACCACGAGCGCCGTCGAGAGGTCCTCGATGCCGATCAGCCCGACAACGAGCCCGATCCAGAAGAGCAACGGCAGGTAGGCGCGCTTGAAGTCTTTGATATAGGCCTGCTTCCGCGCCAGCAGGTAGGCCACATGCAGCACCAGCGCCACCCGGGCCAGGTCCGAGGGCTGAAAGCCGAAGAGCCAGCGCGAGGCCCCGCCCGACGTGGTGCCCACGAACTGCACGGCTACCAGCAACACCACCGCGGCGAGGACCCCGACGCTGCCCCAGCGGACCAACCGGCGATAATCGATCAGGCTGAACAGTCCCACCATGCACAGCGCCAGCCCCAGGCGCCCCACGTGCCGGAGCAGGAAGCGCTCCGTATCGCCCCCGGCCTTCGTCGCCGCCAGGAACGAGACGGCGCTGTAGACGGCCACCACGCCGAAGGCCGCCAGCACCAGCACCCCCCAGGCGAAGTACTTGTCGCCCGGCGTGCGGGCCAGCGTCTTGAACCGTTTCAGGCTGAGTGCTTTCATGGTTACAGGCTCGCCACCAGGCGTTTGAACGTGTCGCCCCGATCCTCGTAGTTCTCGAACATGTCGAACGAAGCACAGGCGGGGCTCAGCAACACCACATCGCCGGGCTGGGCGAAGACGCGCGCGCAGCGGATGGCGTCCTCCATCGAGCGGGCGGCCATGCTCTGTTCCACACACGGCCCCAGCTCGGCCAGCACCTTGTCCGCACTCTCCCCGATGGCAATGAGCGTGCGGACCTTCTGCCGCACGAGCGGCTTCAGCGGTGTGTAGTCGTTGCCCTTGTCGCGCCCCCCGGCAATCAGCACGATGGGCTCGTCGAAGCTCTCGAGCGCGTACCAGACCGAGTTGACGTTCGTCGCCTTCGAGTCGTTGACGTAGCGCACCCCGTCGAGCTCGCGGACGAACTCCAGGCGGTGCGGCACCCCTTCGAACGTGGCCAGGCTCTCGCGCACCACGTCGTTGCGCACCTCCATCACGCGCGCCGCCACCGCGGCTGCCAGCGAATTGTACAGGTTGTGTCGCCCCCGCAGGGCCAGTCGTTCGGCTTGCATGAGTATCTCGTCGTGTGATTGCAGGCGAAGGACGAGTGCGCCGTCGCGCACGAACGCACCCGCCTCCACGTCCTTTTCCAGGCTGAAGGCCAGGGCGCGGAACGCCCGTTTACCGCGCTCCAGCCGCACATAGTCACGGATCACTTCGTCATCCTCGTTATAGACCAGCACGTCCCCCTCGCGCTGGTTGGCGAAGATGCGAAACTTGCTGTGGGCATAGGCGCTGAAGTCGTGGTTGTAACGATCCAGGTGGTCCGGCGTGATGTTGAGCAGGAGACTGACCCGCGGCCGGAACGTGGCCACATGGTCGAGCTGAAAGCTGGAGACCTCCAGCACCACCACGTCGTCCGGGCCGGCCTCGAGCACGTAGTCCGAGAAGGGGAACCCGATGTTGCCCGCCACGATGGTCCGGCGCCCGGCCGTGCGGAAGATGTGGCCGAGGAGGCTCGTGGTGGTCGTCTTGCCGTTCGAGCCGGTGATGGCCACGATGGGCGCCCGGCAGAACCATGAGGCCACTTCGATCTCGGAATAGACCGGCACCCCGGCCCGCAGGGCCTGCTGCACCAGGTTGATCGTCGAGGGCACACCGGGGCTGATGACGAAGAAGTCGGCCTCCAGCGCGCGGGGCGAATGGCCGCCGAACTCGTAGGCCACGCCCATGGCCGCGAGGGCCCCGGGCAACCCGGCCGGCGCCGCCTCGCGCTCCGTCAGGAAGACGCGGGCGCCGGCCTGCACCAGCAGCCGGGCCACGGCCAGGCCACTGCGGCCCCCGCCGATCACCGTCACCGCCTTCCCCTGTAGCTCCTCCGGACGCATCGGTCGCCTCGTCCCGGTTAACGAATACGCAGCACCAGCATCGTCGCAATCACGGTCACGATCGTGATGATCCAGAACCGCACCACGATCTTCGCCTCGTGCGTGCCCTTGACTTCGAAATGGTGATGCAGCGGCGCCATGCGAAAGACCCGCCGCCCCACACCGTACTTCTTCCGCGTGTATTTGAAATAGGTCGTCTGAATGATGACCGAGAGCGATTCCAGGAAAAAGATGGCGCAGAGGAACGGCAGCAGCAGTTCCTTCTTGATCATCAGCGCCATCGTCCCCACGGCCGCCCCCAGCGCCAGCGAACCGGTGTCTCCCATGAAGATGGTGGCCGGGTAGCTGTTGAACCAGAGAAAGCCCAGACAGCCGGCCGCCAGCGCCGCACCGAAGACGGTCAGCTCGCCGGCCCCCGGCAGGAACATCTCGTTGAGAAAGTCGGCAAAGACGGCGTTGCCGGCGATGTAGCAGAGGATGGTCAGGCCCAGGGCCACGATGGCCGTCACGCCGGCCGCCAGCCCGTCGAGCCCGTCGGTCAGGTTGACGGCGTTCGAGAGGGCGGTGACGATGAAGACGACCACGGGCAGGTAGATGACCCACCCCAGGTCCTGCTCGCCCGGAAACAGCCGCGCCAGCACGTTGTAGTCGAGCGCCTGCCCCTTGACGAAGGGCAGGTACGTGATGGTGTTGATCTCCGCGAACTGAGGGTGGAAATACAGCACCGCCCCCACGAGCAGGCCCAGGCTGATCTGCCCGATGAGCTTGATCCGGGCCGGCAGCCCGCTCTTGTTGCGCCGGACCACCTTGATGTAATCGTCGGCGAAGCCGAAGGCGCCCATCCAGGCCGTCGCCAGGATGATGAGCCAGACGTACACCTCGTGCAGGGCGCCCCAGAGCAGCGTCGCCCCGAGCACGGCCAGCAGGATGATCACGCCGCCCATGGTCGGCGTGCCCCGCTTGTGCGAGTGGTCGATGGCGCCGGCCGCGGCCCCTTCGCGGACCGTCTCGCCCACCTGCTTGCGGCTGAGCCAGTTGATGATGCTGCGCCCCGCAAACAGCGCGATGACGAGCGCCGTGATGGCCGCCAGCGCCGCCCGCACCGTGATGAACTGGAAGACCTGAAAGCCCGGCGGCTCGTAGGTGCGCTCCAGATATGTCAGCAGGTAATACAGCATCTAGAACGGGGGGTTACGAGGTCGTTTCATCCCGTGGTTCACGGAGCTCATCTCCCACATGGGCCGATCCGGCTTCGCGGAGGCCCCGGCCCGCGAAGCTGCGCCGGACCTCCTCCCGGTCGTCGAACGGCAGCTTCTCGGTACCGATGATCTGGTAGGTCTCATGCCCCTTGCCGGCCACGAGAACCACGTCGCCCGGGGCCGCACGGCGGGCGGCCTCCCGGATGGCTTCGCGCCGGTCGACGATCCAGAGCGCTTCGGCCGGCCGGTCCATGCCCCGGCGAATGTCGTTGAGGATCTTTTCCGGGTCCTCGGTGCGCGGGTTGTCGCTCGTGACGATGACGTGGTCGGCATAGCGCTCGGCCAGGGCGCCCATGAGGCGGCGCTTGTCCGGATCGCGGTCGCCGCCACAACCGAAGACACACCAGAGGGCAGCGCCGGGCGACTTCGTGTGCCGGATCGTCCTGAGCACGTTTTCGAGCGCGTCGGGCGTGTGCGCGTAGTCGACGATGACCGTGGTGCCATCGTCGAAGCGGATCTGCTCGAAGCGGCCCGGTACGGGCGGCGCCTCCGCCAGCACGTCGAGGACGGCCTCGGGGTCGACCCCGAGGGCACAGCCGGCCCCGTAGGCCGCCGCCAGGTTGTAGGCATTGAACAGCCCCACCAGGCGAAACGTCCGCTCCCGCCCGTCGAGGCGCAGGCGCAATCCGTCCACCCGGTTCGAGACCACTTCGAACCGGAGGTCCGCTCCGGGCGTCTGGCCATAGCGGATGACCCGTGCGGCCGTGTCGGCCACCACCTGTTGCCCCGAGGGATCATCGGCGTTGCAGAGGGCCGTGGCGCCGGGTGCCAGGCCGTCGAACAGCTTCTTCTTGGCCGCCAGGTAGGCCCCGAAGGAGCCGTGATAATCCAGGTGGTCCTGCGTGAGGTTGGTAAAGACGGCCACGTCGTAGTCGATGGCGCGCACCCGGTCCTGATCGAGGGCGTGCGAGGACACCTCCATGGCACACGCCGCACAGCCCGCATCCACCATCACCCGGAGCATCCGCTGCAGGTCGAGGGCGTCCGGGGTGGTGTGGGTGGCCTCGCGCTGCTCCGCCCCGAGGTCGTAAACAATGGTGCCGATGAGGCCGGCTTTCACGCCCAGCTGCGTCAGCAGGTAATGGATGAGGAAGGCGGTGGTCGTCTTACCGTTCGTGCCCGTGACCCCCACCATCTTCAGGGCCCGCGAAGGATCGCCGTAGAAGGCGGCCGCCAGTTCGGCCAGCGCCGCACGGCTGTCGCGCACCTGCAGCCAGACCACCCCTCGGGCCGCCCCGGCATCCCCTGCCGGCATCGCCTCGGCCACGACCGCGACGGCGCCGTTCTGGATGGCCCTGTCCACGAACCGATGCCCGTCCGCCTGTTCGCCCCGGATGGCCACGAACAGACCGCCCGGCCCCACCGCGCGGCTGTCCCGCGCCAGGTGGTCCACACGAACCCCGCCGAGCGCTCCCTGCTTCTTCAGCAGCAGCCCGGTCGCGGCCAGCCGGTCGTGCAATGTTTTCAGATCGATCATCGGGTCCGTTCCTTCTCGGGGTTCGGTAGCAGGGTGCCGGCTGGCGGTCAGCGTGGGGTGGGACGGGCCCGCAACACGGCCCGTTCGGGCAGGGGCGTTCCCGCCGCGGGCGACTGCCCCACGACGACCCCTTCGCCCTCGAGCCGGACGTCCACCCCGTGGGCGGCCAGCCAGAACGTGGCCTCGCGGACGCTCAGCCCCTTCAGGTCCGGCATGCGGATATCGGCGGTGTCGGGTGCTGCCACGTCCAGACGGACGCGGGCGAGCGGGCGGGCCGGCTCGCCCGGCCCGGGCCGTTGCCCTCTCACCGGAGCCAGCGCCTCCTCCGGCGACGGCCGTTCGGCCCGGTAGCCCTCCGCCAGGAGCAGGTTGGCGGCCACGAGCGCCGGCCGCCCCGTCACATCGGGCACCGGACGTTCGACGCGCTCCGGACGCTCCTCCGGCTCGGGCTGCATCCGGGCCGCCACCTTCGGGAACGTTCCGATCCACCGGCGGGCGATGCGCTCGAAGACGGGAGCCGCCACCACCCCCCCGTAGATGCTCGTACGGGGTTCGTCGAGCACGACGATCAGGGCCACGGCCGGGTCGTCGGCCGGGAAGAAGCCCACGAACGAGGCGCGGGCCGCCCCCCGGTCGTAGCGCCCCCCTTTCGCCTTGAGGGCCGTGCCCGTCTTGCCGGCGACGCGCAGCCCCGCGATCCGGGCCGCCTTCGCCGTTCCCTCCTCCACGACCCGCTCGAAGGCGGGCAGCAGGGCACGGGCCGTCTCCCGGCGGAACGCCCGCCGGATCGAATCCTGATGGGCCACCCAGACCGTCCGTCCCGTCATGTCGCGCCGCTCGGCCACCACGTACGGTTGCACGAGCAACCCGCCGTTGGCCAGCGCGCAGTAGGCCGCCAGCACTTGCAACGGTGTGGCATCCACCTCATACCCCCGGCTCAGCGACGTCAGCGTCGTGCCGCTCCACGCCGACGGCTTCTTCAGCAGACCCGGCACCTCGCCCGGCAGGTCGATCCAGGTGTTCTGCCCGAAGCCCAGGTTGCGCGCGTACTGGTAGAAGACGCCCGGGTCCATCTGCATCACCACCTTCGCCACACCGACGTTGCTCGAATGCGCGATCACGTCGGCGAAGGAAATGCGGCCGTAGGCGTGCGTGTCCTTGAGCGTGCGCCCGTGGATGACCATCCATCCGTCGCCCGTGTCGATGGTATCCTCGAGGGCGACGAGGCCCTGCTCGACGGCCGCCACAGCGGCGACGAGCTTGAACGTCGAGCCGGGCTCGATGCGGTCGGTGATGGCACGGTTGCGCTGGGCCTCGGTGGGCGGCGTCCCCCGGTGGTTCGGGTTGAAGGTGGGCACGTTGGCCATGGCCAGCACGGCCCCGGTGTGCGGGTCCATGGCGATGGCCGTACCCCACCGGGCCCCACTCTCTGCCACGCCCCGGGCCAGTTCCTCCTCCAGGATCGTCTGCCGCACCAGGTCGATGGTCAGCACCAGCGACTCGCCGTGCCGGGGCTCGACGAGGACGCCGTCGGGCAACGCCTTGAGCACCCCCCGGCGGTCCCGCTGCACGGCCCGGCGGCCGGGCGTCCCGCGCAGCACCTCGTCATACTGCAACTCCAGCCCCGCCAGCCCCCGCAGGTCCGGATCGACGAAGCCCAGCACGTGCGCCGCCGTCGTCCCGTAGGTATAACGCCGTCCGAAACGGGGATGGAGGATCAGGCCGGGCACCTCCCACGCCTCGACGGCCTCTTTCTGCTCTTCCGTCAGTCCCCGGACGAGCAGCACGTAGCGCGGGCTGCTCCGCTCGCGCACCCGGCGCCGCAGCGTCGACGCCGGCGTTCCGGTCAGCCGGGCGAGCCGCTCATAGAACGTCGCCGCAACCCGGTCGAAGCCGGGCACCATGGGGTCGAGCGCCAGGTCGTAGCGTGCCGTGTTGACGGCCAGCGTGCGCCCGGCACGGTCCAGGATGGCGCCTCGCATGGCCGGAATCTCGACATAGGAATCCGCCTGACGCCGCCCCTGCTCCCGCAATGCCTCGCCCTCGAAGAAGTAGATGCGAAGCACCTGCCCGGCCACGAACAGCGGCAGCAGGCTGAGCAACGTCAGCACCACATACATGCGCGCCAGGATCTGATCGCGGGGTTTCATACGGGGAGGTCAGGATCTGTGCCGATCGCACGCGGCAGTCACTCAGGGTTCGATGCGGATGGTGGGGCCGTACGTGATGCCCTCGACCAGCCCCAGCGCTCTCGCCCGCTCATAAATGCGGGCCGGCGAGGTCATCTGATCGTAGGCCCCCTTGAGCCGGTTGTATTTCAGGTTCAAGGTCAGTTGCTCACGGCGCAGCCGCTGCACGTCGGTCAGCAGCTCCTGCGAGGCGTGGACGTGCCCCACATAGAGCGTGAAAGCCAGGGCCAGCGCCAGGATGAACAGGCCAAAGCGCGCCGTGGACACGGAGTCGAACGACGGCCGGCGACGCGGCGGGGCTTTCTCGTTGCCACCGGCCAGTTCGCGCCAACCGGGCAGCCGTACGCGCCGGGCAGGCCGGGTCGGCGCGGAGGTCCCTCCCTGAAGCAGCGACCGGCGACGCGCCACGGCACCACGGCCCGGACGCCCCGCCGGACGCCCGGCCGGCCGCGCCCGTGTGAAGCGCGGCCGGCGCTCCGTTCCCATCTTTTTCCGTGCACGTGCCATAGGACAACATCCGTGTGAGGGTTCAGGCTGCCAGCGAAGCCCAGGTCAGCCGAACCGGCGCCGCCACCGCCTCGGCCTCCGGCACGCTGAGTCCGGCATCCCGGACCAGCGCCGCCAGCACCGACGGGCGCACGCCCCACTGCCGGGCCTCGCGCTGAAACAGCGCTTCCCGTTCGTCCAGGTCCATCCGGTCGACCGGATAGCCCATGGACCGCAGCCAGGCTACAATCTGTGGATCGCTCGCAAACATGGTGTTCAAGGGGGTTGCCGTGTCAGATTTCGTTCATGCGTCAGGGGTGCGCTCGGCGATGCGCAGGCGCGCGCTGCGCGCACGGGGGTTGGCGGCCACCTCCTCCTCGGAGGCCGTCAGGGGCCGGCGCGTCCGCTCCCGCCAGGGCGAGAGCAGGTTGCCATAGAGGTCCCGGACCGGCTCGCCGGACAGGTTGCCGTAGCGGAGCATGCGCTTGACGCGACGGTCCTCGAGCGAGTGGTAACTGATGATGGCCAGCCGCCCGCCGGGCCGGACCACCCGGGCCGCTGCCGCCAGCAGTTGCTCCAGGGCCTCCAGTTCCCCGTTGACGGCAATGCGGATCCCCTGAAAGACCCGGGCGAGCGTCTTCATCGCCTCCCGGTCCGGGACGACCCCGCGCACGACCCGGGCCAGTTCCTTCGTGGTCGTCAGCGGACGGGCCGCCACGATGGCCCGGGCGATCTTCGCCGCCCGCGGCTCCTCGCCGTAGGCCCGCAACACGTGCCGCAGGGCCACCTCGTCCCAGGCGTTGACCACCGTCTCCGCAGAGATCCCCGTGCGGGGGTTCATGCGCATGTCGAGCGGCCCCTCGCCCTGGAAACTGAAGCCGCGCCCGGCCTCGTCGAGTTGATGCGAGGACACCCCCAGATCCGCCAGCACGCCGTCGACGCGCTCGATGCCGGCTCCGGCCAGCAGGGCTTCTAGGTCGGCAAAGTTGCCCTCACAGAGGACCAGCCGCCCCCGCGCGATCTCCGGTGCCAGGCGTTCACGGACGGCCGCCAGCGCCTCCGGATCCTGATCGATCCCCACGACCCGCCCGCCGGGCGCCAGCGCATCCAGCAGGGCCGCCGTGTGCCCGCCGCCGCCCAGCGTGGCATCCACGTAGCACCCCGCCGGATCGGTCACCAGGCCCTCTATCACAGCCTTGCAAAGAACGGGAGCATGGTAGCTCGTCGCATACCGCATCGGATCGAAGGACTCGAACCGTTCGGCCGCACCCGATTCCTGTTCGTCGTGCATCTCACACCCCCATCACCTGCTCGGCCAGCGTCTCGTATTTCTCGGCCTTGCCGTTGATGTAGGCATCGAACAGGTCCGGATCCCAGATCTCGATGTGATCGAGCGCGCCGATGATGAGCGCCCGGTCCGTGATGCCGGCGTACTCCATCAGCGACTCCGGAATCCGCACGCGCCCCTGCCCGTCGAGCGTCACTTCCTCGGCCCACATCATGATCATGCGGACGAAGTCGCGCGACTCGCGCTGGTACAGGTTCAGCTGCTCGAATTCATCCTCGATCTGCTCCCACTTGTCGAGCGGATAGAGGAAGATGCACTTCTCAAAGCCGCGGGTCAGGGTGAAGGTGTTCTTGGCCTCCGGATTCAGGGCACTGCGCATCTTGGCCGGGATCGCCACGCGACCCTTGCTGTCGACCGAATACGATGCCTGTCCCTTGAAGCGTGCCATGATCCGACCGAGTGCGCGTCGACTCCCACCGGAGCCCCCAAGACCTGGGATAATTCCCCACAATTCCCCACGACGCCCCCAAGGTACGCCATTGGACTGAAAAGTCAAGGTTTTGGGCACGCAAAACGGGATTTTTTCCCATTAAGAACAACGAAAGGACCCGACACATACCCCGACTACCCACCCTCACACACCCCGCCCAGAGATAAGGGGTAAATCATTTCACCTGTTCAAAATATGTAAAACATATATTCAAAATATGAGGTGAATATTATTTCACCCCGCCCTATCTTTCGCGCGTCCACGGCCCGCTCACATATATCTTCCGGCCCGATGAAAGCCCGCCTCACGCCCCGCCAGGATGAGACGTACGAGTTCATCCGCACCTACGTGCGGACCCACCGCAAGCCACCGACGCTGCAGGAGATCGCGGCGGCCCTGGGCCTGCGCTCGGTCAACGCCGTCTCGAAACTCGTGCGGGCGCTCGAGCAGAAAGGCTATCTCGAACGCGAGGCCCATGCGGCCCGTGGCCTCCGTCTCGTCGAGGCGGAGGACCCCTACCAGCTCGACGACCTCGCCCCCAGCCTCCCGGTCGTCAGCCGCACGGCCAGCCACGAGCCGGAACGCCTGCGCGAACGGCCGACCGCCTACCTGAACGTGGATCCGTACTTCCTGCGCGCTGCCCGCGACCCGGATCGCTGCCTCCTCGCCCGTGCCGGGGACGACGGGATGAACCATGCCGGCATTCACAAAGGGGATCTGCTGATCGTCGAGGAGCTGCCGTGGCGCGACCTGCGCGGCGGCGAGGTGGTGGCCGTCCTCATCGAAGAGGCCCTCCTGGCCCGTCACTTCTTCTTCGCCAACGAACGACTGCACCTCCGCCCCGCCAACCGCCTGTACACGGAGGAAACCTTCGCCCCGGAAGACCCCCGCTGCCATATCGTCGGCCGCGTCATCGGCCTGATGCGCCGTTTCTGACCGGCACCGTCAGACGTCCACGGAAGCCAGCTGGAGCACCTTCTCTCGACGGCGACGACGCGGCGTCGCCATCATGTTCTTCTCCTTCGCATAGGCCACGCAGGCCCCGACGAACGAGTAAAAGAGCGGGTGGGGACGCCCGACAACGCTCTTATACTCGGGGTGGAACTGCACGCCGATGAACCACCGCTTCTCCGGCAGTTCGACAATCTCCACCAGATCGCGCGTGGGGTTGATGCCCGTGAAGTGCATGCCGTGCTCGAGCAGCTTGTAGCGGAGCACGTTGTTGAGCTCGTAGCGGTGGCGGTGGCGCTCCTTCACATCGGCGACGCCGTAGATCTCGCGGGCACGGGAGCCCTCGATCAGATAGCAGTCGTAGGCTCCCAGACGCATGGTGCCGCCCTTGTCCGTGATCCGCTTCTGCTCCTCCATCAGGTCGATGACCGGATAGGGCGTCTCCGGGTCGAACTCGGTCGAATGGGCGTTTTCCCACTGGCAGACGTGGCGCGCGAACTCGATCACGGCGCACTGCATGCCCAGGCAGATGCCGAAAAAGGGCAGATCGTTCTCGCGGGCATAGCGGATCGCCTGGATCTTGCCCTCGACGCCGCGCTCGCCAAAGCCGGGCGCTACGAGCACCCCGGCCACGTCCCCCAGCACCTCGGCCACGTTCTCTTCGGTCAGGTCATCCGAGAGGACGTACTTGACGTCTACCTGCACCTCGTGCTCGGCGCCCGCCAGCGTGAAGCTCTCGCTGATCGACTTGTAGGCATCCTGATGCTCGACGTACTTGCCGACCAGGGCGATGCGAACCGTACCCTTCGGCGACTTGAGCTTACGCAGGAACTCGATCCACCCCTCCATCCGGGGCTCGGTCAGTTCCCGCTCCGAACCCACGTCTTCAGCGATATGGAGCCGCTCCATGACAATGTCGTCCAGCCCCTCCTCCTCCATCAGCAGCGGCACCTCATAGATCGATTCGGCATCGCGGGAGGTGATGACGGCCCGGGGCTCGACGTTGCAGAAGAGTGCGATCTTGCGGCGGAGACCGTCGTCGAGGGGACGGTCGGCGCGGCAAACGAGCACGTCCGGCTGGAGGCCGTAGGAGAGCAGGGTCTTGACCGAGTGCTGGGTGGGCTTGGTCTTCAGCTCGCCGGCGGCTTCGAGGTAGGGCACCAGGGTCAGGTGCACGTTGAGCGTGTTCCGCGCACCCAGCTCATACCGCAACTGACGAATGGCCTCCAGGTAGGGCTGGCTCTCGATGTCGCCCACGGTGCCGCCGATCTCGGTGATGACCACGTCGTACTGCCCCGTCTCGCCGAGGCGGAGCATCCACGACTTGATCTCGTCGATGATGTGCGGCACCACCTGCACGGTCTTGCCCAGGTAGGCACCGGCCCGCTCTTTCGTGATCACCTCCAGATAGATCCGCCCGGTGGTGACGTTGTTGGCCTGGCTGGTGGGCTGGTCGAGGAACCGCTCGTAATGCCCCAGGTCGAGGTCGGTCTCGGCGCCGTCGTCGGTGACGTACACCTCACCGTGCTCGTAGGGGTTCATCGTCCCGGGGTCGACGTTGATGTACGGGTCGAACTTCTGGATGGTCACCCGCAGGCCTCGCGCCTCGAGCAGCCGCCCGAGCGAGGCACAGATGATCCCTTTCCCCAGCGACGAGGTAACCCCCCCGGTCACGAAAATATACTTGGTCTGCACGGTCCCTACCGGTTTGGTGTGAAAGCGAAGGCCGCCGGATCCGTCTCGCCGCGACGGGGCGATGTCCACAGGCGGTGGGCACGCGAAAACGCTCAGAGGTGCCCGGCCAAAATACGGCGTTCCCGAATTGTATGGAAGGACGCCGATGAAGGTTCGCCGGACGGGCCGTGAAAGTTTGTCTGAAAACTCACTGTTTTAGCTCGACTTCGCCGGGATCGCCTCCGGCTTCCGGGCCACCATCAGCAGCCCCGTGCCGGCCGCGTGCTCGCCGCGCAGGTCGAGGGCGTGCAGCAGCATCCCCAGCGGCAGCACGGGCAGGTAATAGAAGGGCAGCACCAGGGCGAAGAGCCAGCTTTTGCCCAGCAGCACCAGGGGGTACTTGATCAGCAGCCGCCAGGCCAGCGCCCCGGGCTTGCCGTAGGTGTAGCGGCAGCGCACGGGCTCCAGCCCGGCCTCGCGCAGCTTGCCGGCCAGCTCGTCCGGGTTGTACCCGTCGCGCACGTGCTCCTCGATGAAGCTCGTCTCGTCGTCCCCGTGGACGTCGGAGCCGCCCAGGTCGGACGGGGTGTTGATGAGCACGTGCCCCCCCGGCCGCAGCACCCGCGCGAAATGCCGGAAAACGCCCCGGTCGTCCTCGATGTGCTCCATCACATCCACCGAGAGGATGAGGTCGAAGGGCCCCTCGGCCTTCAGGTCGGTGAGGTCCTCGTAGGCCAGCGTCACCCGGTCGGCATAGGCGGTCCGGGCGAAGAAGCGGCGGGCGTTCTCGAGGTAGTCGTGCTTCACGTCGACGGCGAGCACGCGGGCGTTGGGGAAAGAACGGACGACGAAGTAGGCATACTGCCCGAAGCCGGTGCCGGCGTCGAGCACGTCGATGGGGCGGTCGGGCGGGTAGGCCCCGAGCAGCCGGCGCACCTCGCGGTGGACGTACCAGGCCCGCAGGAAAAACAGGTCGAGCAGGCGATAGAAGAGCTTCTGCAGGAGGGGGCGGCGGCTGAAGAACGTGCCGAGCCGGTCTTTGATGGGGTCGTATCGCATGGGAGGAAATTACGTCCGTTCGGGCGGAGATGACACGGGCTCACGCAGGCTTCACGGGCCGCCACCGGGCAGCCCGGCGGGCCTCGTCGGGCCGGGTCAGGTCGAGGCACCGCGCGTCCGGGAAGCGGCACCCGTAGAGGCCGCTCCCCACCCACCGGGGCAGCAGGGCTTCGAGCGGCACGTCCGCTTCCGGGAGGGCCGCCAGGAAGCGCGGGCCGAGCACGGCCACCCCGGCATACCGCCACGCCGTCGGGTCGTCCGGCTCCGGCAAAAGCGCCGTCACCACCCCTTTCTCGCCTGTGGTCACGCAGGGCCCACCGGTCCCGCCGGTGACGAGGGCGAGCGTCGCCGTCGCCTTGCGGAGCCCGTGAAACGCCACCAACCAGCCGATTGCGCCGGTGAAAAAGACATCGCCCCGCACCACCACCAGCGGTGCGGGCCCCGGCGCACGGGCGGCCTCCCGGAGCGCGGCCGTCCCCCGCCCGGCGTCTGTCTCGCGGACGTCCCGGAATCCCTGCGCCCGGAGCCAGGCGTGCCACGGCGACGGGTCGGCCGCCCCCCGCAGGAGCAGCACCGGCGGCGGGTCGATGGGCCGGCTCATCGGTTTGCCCCGGTTTCGGGAGCCGTTCGCTCCGGGATCAACGCCTCGATGGCTTCGAGGAGCGGCGTCCACCCGTACCGTTCCTTCTGCGCCCGCACCCCCTCGGCCAGCCGCCCGGCCAGCCCCTCGCGGAAGAAGCGGAGGACGGCCCCGGCCAGCGCCTCCGGGTCGCCCGGCGGCACCACCAGCCCGGCCCGCCCGTGCGGCACTACCTCCGCCAGCCCACCCACGTCGGTGACGACCACCGGCCGCTCGAAGTGAAACGCGATCTGCGCCACCCCGCTCTGCGTGGCCGACACGTAGGGCTGCACCACCAGGTCGGCTGCGGAGAAATACGTCGCCACCCGGTCATTCGGGATATACCCGGCGTGGAGGTGTACGTGCTCTGACAGCCCGTGCGCGGCGATCTGCTGGCGGTACGGGGCCTCGTCCTCGTAGAACTCCCCCGCCACCACCAGCCGCACGTCCGGCCGCTCCGCCACGATGCGCGGCAGCGCTTCGAGGAACACGTGCAGCCCCTTGTACCGCCGCACGAAGCCGAAGAAAAGGAGCACCGGCGCGTCCGGGGGGAGGTCCAGCGCGGCCCGTGCTTCTGCCTTCGGCACGGGGTCGCCAAACCGGTCGTAGACCGGATGCGCCACCTGCCGCACCGGCCCGCGCACACCGAGCGTGGCGAGGTCGCGCGTGACGGCCTCGGAGAGCGTGACGTACCCGGCACAGGCGCGGAGAAAATACCGGCTCAGCGCCCGGTCGCCGGGACGCCCTTCGTGCGGCAGGGCATTGTGCACCACCGCCAGCGCGGGGATATCCCGGCGGCGCAGCCACCGCGCGACCGTCCCGAAGGCCGGGGCAAAGAAGGGCATCCAGTACTGAAAGACGACCGCCTCCGGCGCCAGCCGGGCGATGTGGCGGGCGGACCGGAGCCAGGTGCCGGGATGCACGGTGTCGATGAGCCGCTCGGCGGGGATCGGGTCGGCCGGCGGGGTTGCCTCGAACTGCGTCGTGCCGGGAAAGAGCCACGCCGGGTACTGCCGCCGGAAGGTGATGGCCGCCACGTCGTGCCCGCGCGCCTGCAGCCCCCGGTACGTCGCCTCCGTGAAATGCGCGATGCCCCCCCGGTAGGGGTACACCGGCCCGACCAGCGCCAGTTTCTTCGCGTCCGCGCTCATCCGACCGTTTCCGCCCGTGCTTCGGGGGTCAACGCCTCACGGATGTGGTAGGTCTCGGTGCGCTCCATGCGCGGGCGGATCATCATCTCCCCGATCAGGCCCGTCGTAAACATCTGCACCCCCACCAGGATGAGCAGCGCCCCCAGCAACAGCAGCGGGCGGTCGCCGATATAGTGGCCGAAGACGATCTTGTCGATGGAGATCCACAGGCTCACGAGGAAGCCGCCCAGAAACGCCAGCGTACCCAGCGTGCCGAAGAAATGCATCGGGCGGGCGGCGAAGCGCGTCATGAACAGCACGGTGAGCAGATCGAGGAAGCCCCGAATGAAGCGCTCCAGGCCAAACTTGGTGCGCCCGTACTTGCGCGGATGGTGCCGAACGGGCTTCTCCGTGATCCGGTCGAACCCCTCCCACTTGGCCAGCAGGGGGATGTACCGGTGCAGCTCGCCGTAAACACGCACGCTCTTGACCACCTCCGCCCGGTAGGCCTTCAGCCCGCAGTTGAAATCGTGCAGCGGGATGCCCGAAAAGACGCGGGTAACGAAGTTGAAAAAACGGCTCGGGATGGTTTTGCTGAGCGGGTCGTGCCGTTTTTGCTTCCAGCCACTGACCAGGTCGTACCCGCGCTCGAGCATCTCGATGAGGGCCGGGATCTCGTCGGGGTCGTCCTGCAGGTCGGCATCGAGGGTGACCACGTAGCGGCCCCGGGCCCGCTCGAAGCCCACGGCCAGCGCGGCCGACTTGCCGTAGTTGCGCCGGAAGCGCAGCCCCAGGAAACGCGGATCGTCGGCGTGGAGGCGCTCAATGACGGCCCACGACCCGTCCGTCGAGCCGTCATCGACGAGCCAGACCTCGAACCGATAGCCGGCCTGTTCACACACGGCCCGCAGGCGCCGCGCCAGTTCCGGCAGCGACTCCTCCTCGTCGTAGACGGGCACGATGATGCTCAGGTCGGGGGTCTCCATGCGCTCGAGTGGGCCGGACGTCCAGGGCCCGGTCGCCTCACACGTCGATCGTGGCGTACTTGGCGTTACGCTCGATGAACTTGCGGCGCGGCTCGACGGCATCGCCCATGAGCGTGGAAAAGATGCGGTCGGCGGCGGCGGCATCCTCGACCGTCACCTGCTGGAGCAGGCGCGTCTCCGGGTTCATCGTCGTCTCCCAGAGCTGCTCGGGGTTCATCTCACCGAGCCCTTTGTAGCGCTGGATGATCACCTTGCCGCGCCCCTGCTCGTTCATCTCGTTGACGATGGCCTGCATTTCCTCCTCGGTCCAGGCATACCGCTCGTCCTTGCCCTGCTTGACCTTGTAGAGCGGAGGCAGGGCCACATAGATGTACCCCTGCTCGACGAGCGGGCGAAGCTGCCGGTAGAAGAAGGTCAACAGCAGCGTGCGGATGTGCGCCCCGTCCACGTCGGCATCGGTCATGAGAATCACCTTGTGATAGCGCAGCTTCGAGAGGTCGAAGTCGTCCGAAGCCGTGGCCAGCCCGGTGCCCAGCGCCGTGACGATGTTCTTGATCTCCTCGTTGGCCAGCACCTTGTCCAGGCGAGCCTTTTCGACGTTGAGGATCTTGCCACGCAGGGGCAGGATAGCCTGGAAATGGCGGTCGCGGGCCTGTTTGGCCGAACCGCCGGCCGAATCGCCCTCGACCAGGTACAGTTCGCACTCGGCCGGGTCTTTCGAGGCGCAGTCCGCCAGCTTGCCGGGCAGCCCGCCGCTCCCGAAGGCACTCTTGCGCTGCACCAGTTCGCGCGCCTTGCGGGCGGCCGCCCGGGCCTGCGCCGCCAGCACCACCTTCTCGATGATCCGCCGGGCGTCCTTCGGGTGGTCTTCGAGCCAGATCTTGAGCTTCTCCGCCACGAGCGACTCGACGGCGCCCTGCACCTCCGAGTTGCCCAGCTTGGTCTTCGTCTGTCCCTCGAACTGCGGCTCGGCCACCTTCACCGAGAGCACAGCCGTGAGCCCCTCGCGGAAGTCGTCGCCGGAGAGGTCCACCTTGGCGTTCTTGAGCAGGTTGTTTTGCTCGGCATACTGCTTCAGGGTGCGCGTGAGCGCCCGCCGGAAGCCGGAGATGTGCGTCCCCCCTTCGTGCGTGTTGATGTTGTTGACGAACGAGAGGACGTTCTCCGTATAGCCCGTATTGTACCGCATCGCCAGCTCGACGGGCACCTCGGCATCCTCGTCGGCGATGTAGATCGTCTCCTCCATGATGGGCGTGCGCGTCTCGTCGAGGTAGTCGACGAACTCGACGATACCGCCCTCGAAGTGGTATTCTTCGCGGCGGAGGCTTTCATCCTCCTCGCGCCGGTCCTCGATGACGATGTAGACGTTGCGATTCAGATAGGCCAGCTCACGCAGGCGGTCGGCCAGCGTGTCGAAGCGAAACTCGGTGGTCTGGAAGATGGAGCCGTCGGGCCAGAACTGCACCTCGGTGCCCGTTTCCTCGCCGGGCTCGAGCGTGCGGATCTGCTCGACCTCGGTGACGGGATGCCCCTTCTGATAACGCTGGCGCCAGACGTACCCGTCCCGCTTGACCGTGGCGACGAGTTCGGTCGAGAGCGCGTTGACACACGAGACGCCCACGCCGTGCAGCCCGCCGGAGACCTTGTACGTGTTCTTGTCGAACTTGCCGCCGGCGTGCAGCGTGGTCATCACCACCTCCAGGGCCGAGCGCCCCTCGGTAGGATGAAGGTCGACCGGGATCCCGCGCCCGTTGTCCCGCACGGTGACGGAGCCGTCCTCGTTGATGCACACCTCGATGCGCGTACAGAAGCCGGCCAGGGCCTCGTCGATGGCGTTATCCACGACTTCGTAGACGAGGTGATGAAGCCCCCGGATACCCACGTCCCCGATGTACATGGCGGGCCGCTTGCGTACCGCCTCCAGGCCTTCGAGGATCTGAATGTTCTGGGCGCTATAGCCGTTGCTGCGCGTCTCGTGCTGGCTCATGTTCTTCCACGAAATAGGCAAAAAAATTCGCTGGGCGGCCCGAAACCTCGCGGAGAGGTGAAGCGCCACCATCCAACATAGAACGCACCGGAACGTCCTTCTGTTCTTGGCCGGGCGGCTTTTCGCCGGTCTTCTCCCGCCTTTTACCGAAGGTCTTCGATGCCTTCGATGTCCTCACGCCGGAGCGCCTCGACGAAGCGCAGGGCGCGCGGCAACAGCGCCGAAAGCCGCGCCTCGTAGGCTGTCGTCTCGTCGAGCAGCGCAGCCGATGCCTTTTCGAGGATGCGCGCCTCTTCCACGAGTTGCTCGGGCACGTCCGGATACAGGCTCAGCAGGCGCTGGTGGATGCGGTGCAGCAGCCGCGCCACACGGCGAAGCATCATCAGGCTGTCGAAGCGTCGCACCAGCAGCACGGACGCGGCCGGAGGACTCGCGAGGCCAGCCTGCAGGCGCATCAGGAGCGAGGCCAGTTCGTCGCCGGCTTCGCGCAGGAAGGGTCGCACCACCGACGCCGGTTCCTGCGCCGACGGGTCCCGGCCCATCCGGCGTGCCGCCACGTCTTTCCAGACGTCCGCCGCCGTCGCCAGCGACGCCAGCAGCGCCATCGTCTGCCAGAGGTGGGCCTCTGCGTCCGCCGGGGTACGTTCTGCCATAGCGCCTCTCATCGTGCAAAAAAGCGGCCTCGAACCGCAGTTCGGGCCGCTCCATGAACCCCTCATCCGGCGTGAAGTTCAGACCTCCAGGTACCGCATGAATTCCTGGATGCGGTGGAGGAAATCTTCGTCGTCCTCACGCTCGCCGAAGCTGGCGACCACATGGTAGCCATGGTGCTCGAGCATGTGGCGCACGCGCGCGGCGTCGGTCACGTTCAGTTTGATCGTAACCCGAATCTTGCCCTCCGGATGATCCCCGGCCGGCTCCGTGGAGACGGAGAGCACCCGCACATCGCTTTGCTCTACCGTATAGATGAGGCGGGAGAGCGCATAGTCGCGTGGTTCGACCTCCAGCGCCAGGATCGCCCCCGTCTCCGTCGTCGAGAGCATCCGGGCGAACTGCTCGAAGATGTCGTGCCGCCGCACGAGCCCGACGTAGCGGCCCTCGGCATCGGCCACCGGCAGCGCCGTCATGTCGTGCTCGATCATCAGGCGGGTCGCGTCGAACACATGCGTTTCCGGGCGCACGGAGACCGGCCGGCCCACCAGCAGCGTCTCGAGGCGCACGTCCGGACCGGCCGTCTCCAGCAGTTGCTCCTCCGAGACGACGCCCAGCAGGGTCCGCGTGTCGTCCACGACCGGCAGATGCCGCACGCGAAACTCCAGCAACAGCCCCAGCGCAAACTCGACCGTATCGGTCGGCTTCAGCGGGGGCGTCGTCTGGTTGATATGGGTGGCAATGTTCATGGCGACATCGTCATACGTCTGGCAAAGCGGCGGAGCTTTGCGCTCACCCTTTCGTTTCAACAAGCATCATGCCGTTTCTTCCAGAACCGGTCCGGACGCCGTTTTGCACTTCCCGGATTTACGAAAAGCATCGGCGACGCGCAAGGGAAAATAAGGGCTTGCGCCCCGGAACGCGAAAAAAAGTCTCACCATGCCGGCGCGTTCAGCCGGCCCGATTCCACGTCCGGGAGCGGGCGTAACCCGGCGAATCGTTTCAGAACGGGTTCCATGTCCGCAAAATGACGCGGGTGGACCCGGAAGTGGAGTCGCACGACCGGCACCGGTTCCTGCTCGCCGTTGCGCGCATAGAGGAAGTCTTCGGAAAGCATTTCGACCACCCGGCGCAGATGGGCCAGGGTGCGCGCCTCGGTCACCGGGATGTACACCATCTGCTCCAGGTAATCCCGCTCGATCAGCGCCAGCAGTTTGCCCTTGAGTTCACCCAGCCCGATGCCACGCTCGGCCGAAACGAACGCCGCCTCCGGATATTCCTCCCGCAACGCGCCCAGCAGGCCATGCTCGGCCAGCGCATCGATCTTGTTGAACACGAACAACGTGGGCTTCTGCAGCACGCCGAGTTCCTTCAGCGTGGCCCGCACGACGCGGATCTGGTCTTCGAACCGGGGGTGGGTGCAATCGACGACATGAAGGAGGACGTCACTCTCACGCACCTCGTCGAGGGTACTCTTGAAGCTCTCGATGAGGCGGTGCGGCAGTTTGCGGATGAACCCGACAGTGTCGGAGAGCAGAACCTGCTTGTTCGAGGCAAGCGAAATCAGGCGGGTCGTGGCATCGAGGGTGGCAAAGAGCCGGTTCTCGGCCAGCACGTTCGTGTCCGCCAGGGCATTCATCAGGGTGGACTTGCCCGCGTTCGTGTAGCCGACGAGCGACACGCGCGTGAAGGCTTCGCGGCGCTGGCGCTGGGTGGTGCGCTGGCGGTCGATCTCTTCCAGACGACGCTTCAGCGTGGCCATGCGGTGGCCGATGAGGCGGCGGTCCGTCTCGATCTGGGTTTCGCCGGGCCCCTTCGTGCCGATGCCGCCCTTCTGCCGCGAGAGGTGCGTCCACTGGCGCGTCAGGCGCGTGCGGAGGTAGTCGAGCTGGGCCAGTTCTACCTGGGTCTTGGCCACGGCCGTCTTGGCCCGCCGGGCGAAGATGTCGAGGATGAGCGCGGTCCGATCGACGAGCTTGACCTTGAGGACGCGCTCCAGGTTGCGCAGCTGGACGGGCGAGAGGTCGTCGTCAAAGATGACCAGGTCGCTCTTGCGGGCTTCGACCAGGCGCCGCAGGTCTTCTACCTTGCCTTTGCCGATGTACGTCGCGGCATTGATACGAGCCAGCGACTGGGTCACCCGATCGGTCACGTCGGCGCCGGCCGTGTCGGCCAGCAGTTCGAGTTCGTTGAGCGAGTCTTCGATCTCCCACGCATGGGTGCCGGGCTTGACGACCCCCACCAGAATGGCGGACTCGCGTTCGTTGGGTCTGGGTTGATACAATCCGATAGGGGTTTAATGAAACAACACACGGGGCGGGACGATCCGCACCCGGTTCCTCAGCCCTCGAGGGCCTTCTTGCCGTACGTCTGCTGAAGGCTCCGTTCCATGCGGGTGTCAATCCGGGTCCGGACGATGTGTCGGAAGGGCTCGTAGCGGGAAGCCGGCACCCGCACGTCGAGCCGGCGGCGCCGGCCGCGAGCATCCACATAGAAGAAGACGACGTAGCGGCACCCGTTCCGCTCGGTCTCGAAGTAGTCGCAGACGTCGGCCCAGGCCATCGCGCAGCGGGTGCGACCCGTCGGTGCGACGAGGCCGCCGTCGGTGACGAGCACCTCGCCGGCCAGCCAGGCTCCGGCCAGCCAGAAGGTCCCGCCCATCAGGTAGCCGGCAAAGATCCAGGCCGGCAGGGTGTGCCCCGTCCACTGGGTGCCGAGCATCAGCAGGGCGACGCAGGCCATGAACGCCAGCGGCGCCGGAGGCACCCCGGCCCACCGGCCGGTGGCCCAGCACAGCTGCACCGGCTCCACCCGCCGCCGGCTCGCCGCATGCACGAGCAGCAACGCCAGGGTGACCCCGACGAAGCTGCAAAGCAGGATGATGTGGAGCAGGGCGAACACCGCCTCAGGGGCCTGAAGTGGATCGGACGAGAACGAGACGCGCCGCGCAGAGGCCCGCAATCAGGCCGGCACCGACTCGGGCCGCCATTGCCGGGCCACGAGCATCTCGGCTACCAGAAATACCAACGCGAGCAGCAGGAAGACGTTCCATATTTCTCGGCCGGTCCGTTCGGTCACGAGAGCCTCGGCCAGCGCCTCGCGGCCGCCCTCCCCGACGGCCAGCACCCGGACCGGACGCCCCATCCGCTCGGCCAGGCGCGTGGCGGCGGCGTCCGCCTCCAGCCGGCGCAGATCGGACTCGCGCCCCTCCAGGTTGAGCGCCACGCGCCGGAGCAGGGTCGTGCCGGCCCGTACCTCGTAGATGCCGGGCTCGCGGAGTGTGGCGTCGGTCTGCACGAGCACGGCCCCGAAAAGCCGCCGTTGTTCGGGCACCAGCTCTTCCCCGGCCGGCGTCACGAGGCGCAGCGACGCGTCCTCGGGCGCACCGGCCAAGCGGATCGTTCCCGGCCGTCCCACGATCAGTTGCTCGCCCCCCACCGCCTCGCCGGCCGAGAGGTAATACATGGCACGGTAGAGCAGCGGGATGAACAGCCCCCGCACGGGCAGGTCGCTCCACCGGGGATCCGGCGCCACGGTGATCAGGAAGGCGGCGCCGCGCCCGTGGCGCAACTCCTGCAGGAACGGCCCGCCCGTGGAAAGGCGAATGAGCGTCTGTTCGGCGGCACCGCCCGGCACGTAATCCATCACATAATAGAGCTCCGGCCGCTCGATGCGCTGCTCGCGCCGGGGCACGGACGGCTCGAAAACGCCCTCGAAGAGCGGATGCTCGAGGTCGACGCGGTCGAACGAAGCCACGGGGCGGCCCGAGCCCGGTACGCCGTTGAACCCGGTGAACCGACCGCCGCCGAGCCCGCCGAGCAAGGCGTTGTAATCCTCGGCCCGGGCCCCCGCGCCGGGGAAGAACAGCAGCCCGCCGCCGGCCTCCACATACCGCACCAGCGCGGCCACCTCGCCGCTCGAGAGGCTGTGGGGTCCTGCCAGAATGACGGCATCATAGGCGCCGAGCCCCGTACCCGCCAGCGCTGCCTCCGGCACGACATCCACGTCGAAGGCCAGGCGATCGCGTGCCAGCGCGGGCGAGAGGGCCAGTTCCAGGTAGTCGGTCCGCTCGCCCTCCCCCTGCACGACGAGCACGCGGCGCCGCTCCGGCACATGCAGCGTGAAATACCGCAGGTTGTCGTACACGAAGGCGTCCTCCTCGATCTGCACGAGCCCGGCGAGCCAGCCACGCTGCTGCGGCGTGACGACGAACGCCACCGTCTCGGGTACGCCCGGCGCCAGGTCAGTCGTCGCCTGAGCCACCCGCTCGCCCTCCAGGTAAACGCTCGCCACGTAGTCCTGCACGGCCTCGGTCCCGTAGTTGACCAGCGTCGCTTCGAGCCGCACGGGCTGCCCCAGCTCGACGATGCGGCTGACGACGCGCACGTCCGTCACGGCGATATTGTCGTAGGCCCGTGTGCCCACGGGTACGAGGGCCACGCGGGCCTCCGCCGGCAGCGCCACGTCGAACGTGTCGGCCAGCGTCGAGGCCTGCAGATCCGAGACGACGTAAAGTTCTTTGTTGAGATGCACGGCCCCGGCAAGCCGGTCGCCCGCCCGCGCCAGGGCCGGCAGGAGGCCGGAGGCGCCCGGCACGGCTTCGAGGTCGGTCAGCGCATCGAGCGCGGCCCCGGCATTCTGATAGGCGACCGGTTCGGCCACCGCGTCCCCGGCCGTCGTCAGGATGAACACCTCGTCGCCGGGCGCCATCTGCTCGACGAGCCCGGCCGCCAGCTCCCGGGCCTGATCCAGGTACGTGCCCTGCTCGTCGCGCAGCGTCATCGAGAGGGAGTTGTCCACCACCACCGCCAGGGCCGTGGGCGCCCGCCCACCCACGGTGCCGGCCAGCCCCCCGGTGAGCGTCGGCCGGGCAAAGGCCAGCACCAGGCATGCCAGCGCCAGCGTCCGCAACAGCAGCAACAGCCACTGCTTGATCCGCACCCGCTGCATCGTGGTCCGCTGCAACTCCTGCAGAAACGCCAGCGAGCTGAAGTCCACGCGCCGGGGGCGGCGGAAGTTGAACAGGTGGATGATCAGCGGAATCGCCGCCGCCACCAGCCCGATCAGCACCAGCGGATTGAGAAACGTCATGGCAGCGCGTGCAGAGGATGAGGGGAGCGGCCCCGGCCGGGCATCGTGCTACCCGGCCGGCATAGCCGCTGTTCCACGCCTCACACCTGCGCAGGATAGGGCATCTTGCGCCCGCCGG
>CAZKFR010000034.1:26300-36333 GCA_964552015.1 uncultured Rhodothermaceae bacterium
AGCCGCTGTTCCACGCCTCACACCTGCGCAGGATAGGGCATCTTGCGCCCGCCGGGCCGCACGAACCCGCCGATCATGGCCCGCGCATCGTCCACGCTGATGAATACATCCGGATCGACGGCTCGCAGTTGTTCCACGACGAACGGGGTCTCGCGGGAAGGCACCACCAGAATGAGGATCTCGACGTTCCCCTCGCGCCCGCGACCGGTCACCTCGGTCACGGCATAGCCGGCGGCCCGCAGCCGCTCGGCCGCCTCGTGCCACGTCGGGATACCGCCGGCACCGACCCGGTCCCGGAAGATGGCGCGAATCACCTGCAGGCCCGGCAGCAACCGCTCGGCCAGCCAGACGCCCACGTAGTTGCCCGTGGCGAAGCCGGCCGCATAGCCGAAGACGTGCAGCCACGAGTCCAGATGCTTGAGGGCGTTCCCGACCGCCACCACCCAGATCAGCACCTCGAAGAAACCGATCGTTGCGGCCAGCACCCGCTGCCCCCGCACGGCCACGATCGTCCGCAGGGTCGCCATCGACACGTCGATGATGCGCAGGGCAAAGATGAGCAGGGCCCCCACCGGAGCCGCAAACAGGGTATCCATGCCAGGAGGCCGTCAGGTTCGAAATGCACGATGCAACCAGCGCCGGGCAGACCGGTTCGTGGCGGACGGCTGATTTTATGCGAAGACGTCGCCGCTACGAAGACGTTGCTTCAGGGCAGGAGGAGCAGGCGCCGCGTGGCGACGGGGCGGCCGTCCACGAGCAGGCGGTAGAGGTACACCCCGGCTGCGAGTCGCTGCCCGGCGGCATCCCGGCCATCCCACACGAGCGCCTGCTCGCCCACGTCGTGGCCGGCGGCCTGCGTATGCACGACCCGTCCCATCAGGTCATAGACGGCGAGCACGACCTGCGCGGGCCGCGCCAGCCCGACGGGAATCGTCGTGCGGTGCCGGAACGGGTTCGGGTAGGCCGCACCCAGCCGAAACGCCGGCCGGGTCGCTTCGTCCTCCACGGCCGTCACCGTGGGCGTGAACCGGTAGATACGGCCGTCGAACGCGCAGACGTAGACCTCCCCCTGTGCGTCGACGCCGAACGAGGCGATGCCGAGCCCCGTCTCCGCGATCAATGTGCTGCTCGCCTGCGTGCCGTCATAGTCCAGCGCCCAGATCCGCCCCGAGACGAAGTCACCGTAGAGATAGCGGCCGCTGAGCCCGGGCACCCCCGGCCCGCGGTAGACGTAGCCGCCCGTGATCGAGCTGCCCACGTCGTGGCCGTACTCCCACACCGGCAGCGTCAGGCCGGACGCGTCGCACCCCACGGCCGGCTCGAAGCAATGCGCGCCCTCCATCACGTCCCATCCGTAGTTCTTCCCTTTCTCCACCACGTTGATCTCCTCCCAGGCGTTCTGTCCCACGTCGGCCAGCCACAGGCGTCCGGTCGCCGGGTCGAAGCTGAAGCGCCAGGGGTTGCGAAAGCCGTACGCATAGAGTTCCTCCCGGAAGCCCGGCTGCCCGACGAACGGGTTGTCCGGCGGGATGCCGTAGTTCAGGCCGGGGTCGGGATGGTCCACGTCCAGACGCAGCAGGCCGCCCAGCAGCGTGGCGGGGTTCTGGCCGTGCTCGAGCGGGTCGCCGCCGCTGCCGCCGTCGCCCAGCCCCACGTAGAGGTAGCCGTCCGACCCGAAGGCCAGCTGTCCGGCATTGTGGTTGGAGAAGGGCTGCTCCACCTCCAGCAGGATCGTCTCGCTGGCCGGGTCGGCCCGGCCCGGATCGTTCGGGTCGACGGCGAAGCGGGCGATGACGGTCCGGCGCGGGCTCGCGGCCGTGTAGTTGACGAAGAACAGGCCGTTCGTGGCAAAGTCGGGGTGGAAGGCCAGGCCGAGCAGCCCCTCCTCGTTGCCGGCGTCGTTGACTCGGTCCCGGATGTCGAGGAACACCGGGGCGGCCTCCACGTCGGCGCGGTTCTCGAAGACACGGATGCGGCCGGCCTGCTCGACGACGAAGAGGCGGTTCGTCCCGTCGCCGGGGTGCTGCAGATCCACCGGGCGCGTGAACGTCAGGTTCGGGAAGGCCACCTCGAGGTCACCGGTGCGGGGCGCGCCCTCCTCCGCGGCGGGGGTGGACTGGCCGCAGGCGGGCGTCAGGAGCCATGTGCCGAGGAGCAGCAGGAACGGGAAGCGCATGGGCAGGCACCGGGGCGAGCAACGGGGACGGGCGATGCCCGTTCCACCCGTGCCCCCGGCCTTCGTTCCCCCGCGCTCAGCCCTCCAGATCGAGCCGGAAGCGTGGGCGCCCCCCCTCCTCCACCGGTACGAACCCCATCCGCCGGAGGTAGCGCCGGTGGGCCGGGCTGCCGTCGTCGGCCACCAGGTACCGGATGCCCGCCGCCCGGAAGAAGGCCCGCTTTTCCTCGAACACATAGCGTCCGGCCCGGTAGTCGCGGTAGCCGGGGATGACGAAGTCGAGGTGCACATGCAGGGTGTCGTCGCCTACGCGCTCGCCGATGAACAGGCCGGCGGGCACGGCGTCGCGGAGGATGAAGAACGCCACGGAGACGGCATCGGGGCGAAAATCGAAGCCGGGCTGGTCCTTCGCGATGAGGGCGGCGTGCTGCTCGAGGAAACGCCGCAGGTAGCCGTCGTCCGGGGCTACTTCCAGCAGGCTGAACGCCTCCTTCCGCCCGAACAGCTCGCGCAGGTAATACAGGTTGATGAGCACGATGATGAAGTTGACCAGCACGACCGGATAGGCCTCGATGAGCAGCCCGTAGATCACGAACGTGATGGCGCCCAGCATGTTGATGATGCGCAGCTTGAGGATCGAGCGCATCATCAGCGAGACGGCCACGAGCACCGAGGCCACATAGCCGATGATTTCGTAAAGGGTCTGGGTATCCATGCCGAAGGCGATGACGCGGAACATACGGAACGCCGGAGAATACGGCGGCCCGCGCTCCGATGGCGAGCGCGGGCCGCGAAAATCACGTCGATTCGACGAATTCACCCCCCGAGCCCGATGGCCCGGAGGAACGTATCGATCAGGGTCGGCCGCCGGAACTGGCAGCCGATCTGCCCGAAGATCAGTGTCAGCACGGCGATCAGGAAGCCGACGATCCCCCAGTCGATGACCGTCCCGATCAGGCAGGGCAGGCCGATCTCGAAGATCGACAGGATGCCAAAGATGATGGCAATCACCGTCAGGACAATCTCGATGAGGCTCAGCAGTTCGATGAGTTGCTGAAGCAGGCGGCAGCCGCCGGCCGCCGGTGCGCACATCAGCGCCCACAGGATGAGCAGGGCCGCGCCGGCCACGGCCAGCCCGATCCCGATGCCAGCCACGACGACGTTCGAGGCGCACGCTCCGCCAAAGACGAGCACCAGGCCGACGATCAGCAGGATCAGGCCAAGAATGCGGATCAGTTCGCACCAGGGCGCCGGTTGCGGCGGGGGCGGCCCATCGCCTCCACCGCCATCCCCGTCCCCACCCCCATCGCCTCCGCCGCCGGGGCAGACCGTCACCTCGATCTCCTCTCCATACCGGGCATCCGGGCACCCGGCCGGGCCGGCGACCGACACCGAGACGAAGTGCGCGCCTGCCCCAAATAAATGAGTCGTGGTCGCCTCCTCGGAGGTGCCCGTCTGGCCGTCACCGAAATCCCAGGTGAACGGCCCCACAGCGGTTCCCGCGACCTCGGCCGTGAGCGTGACGGCGCGTTCGCCGCTGCGGGCACAGTCGCCCTCCTCCACCCGCAGGCCCGTGATCTCCGGGCAGACCGTCGCACAGGCTTCCACCGTGAACCCTTCCGTGGCCAGGTCGGTGCAGCCGTCGGGCCACGTGACGACGACGGCCACGGACGCCTCGTGGGTCGCTGCGGCGTCCAGGGTGTGCGTCACCTGGTTTGCTTCGGTCGTGTAGGCGGCCCCGTCGGAGAACTCCCAGGCGAAGGACGCCGGTGCCTCCGGCCCGTCGGTCGTCGCCGTGACGGTCACGGTGCGGCGGCCGTCCACGCAGGGTCCCATCTCCACGTGCAGCCGCTGCACACGGTAGGCATCGCATCCGTCGGCGCACGGCGGGACGGACAGGGGCGGATCGAGTGGCACGGGGTCGCAGTCGTCGAACGGCGGCGCGAAGACGACGCGAGGCCCATAGGCCACCGGCGGCAGGCCCGCCGCGGGCGCCTCGTACGCATGCGTGACCGGATCGTCGAGGTAGTCATCGGACGCGACCGTCTCGCCCGGCCCGGCCATCACGGGCGGGCCGTTCGTGTCGTCGCCGAAGTCGAGGTAGGCCACCGTCGTCTCGCTCCCGCCGGTGACGGTGAAGCGGAACGTGACCGGCACCCGGCCATCGACGCATTCGTCGCCCACCTCGACGACCTCGATCGTGGCCGTGGGGCACTCGGGCGGACACGGGTCGAACGGCCCCACGGTGAGGGGCGTCGCACCGGGGCACCCTTCCGGCAGGATGAACGCGAACGTGGAGGTGTACGGGCCGCCCGGCGGGTACGACACGGTGCGCGTCATCTCGGATGTGGTGAGCAGCGCCGCCTCGTCCTCGCCATTGCCGAAGTCCCACGTGTAGACCGTGTTCGGCGGCACCCCGCCGGCGGTCGCCTTCAGCGTCACCTCGATCAGCCCCTCCTTGCAGCCCTCCACCGCCACCACCTCCAGCGTCACGGCGGGGCACGGATCGTCCTCGCCCCGGCAGGGCAGGTCCCCGTTCCACTCGGCTTTCGGGCAGTCGCCCCCGGTGCACTCGGCGTGCACCTTGACGCCGTCGCCGCACCGGAGGCCATCCACGGGATACGCCACGCCCTCGTGCAGGACGGCCGTCCACGTGCCGCCCGCCTCCACCTCAGCCTCCACCGGGCCGAAGCCATTGACCGTGACGGCCACCTTCGGGCAGTCTTCCGCCGTACCGCTGACCTCGACGCGCAGGGGATGGCTGGTGTCGCTCCCCCCCAGGATACCAGATACCCCGGTGATGATGATCTGGCACATGATCGTACCTCTCGCTGGTTGTGAGTGAAGCCTTCATAGAGGCACGATCTGCCGTCATGGCGTCCCCTTGGCTGTTTTCTGGCAACCGGAAGAACCTGCCCGGTGAGCCGGATATCTTCCCGCCGGTATTCCAAGCGCGCCGGCACGCCGTTGACGTTTCCGGAGAGCGTGCCGGCGACCCCTTCGCTCGTGGACAACACGTTTTCGCCGGCGACACGCGGACCACCAGCTCGCGGCAAGGCCCCACCCGGATGGAAGAAGCACCGTGAAAAAAAAGTTGTTTCTTCGTACCTTACGCCCCCATAGCGGTCGGCTTCAGTTTGTTCGTGAGACAGCCTGTTCCATCCGCTATAGTGGCTATAGCTCAAGCACGTTGATTTTGGATCAGGTTATCTCGCCCGTGACGGATTCCGGGTACTTCCGTCCGGCGCCGGGTGCATCTCGCCCATCCCTCCCCCGTTTGTCGCAAAGGTCCATGGTCCAGCCGGTTACAGCGTTGTTGCAAGCTGCGCGAGAAGGCGATACGCGGGCCTTCGATACCCTCTATGAAACGATCTACGAGGAACTGCACCGCCTGGCGCACCGGGTCCGCAGCGGCTGTGGCAACGTGACGCTGAGCACCACCGGGCTCGTGCATGAGGCCTACCTGCACCTGATCCCGTCGAAGGACCTGAACTGGCAGGACCGCACCCACTTCTTTCGTGTGGCGGCGCGGGCCATGCGGCAGGTGCTCGTGCGGGAGGCCCGCCGGCGCAAGGCCCTCAAGCGCGGCGGCAACGTCCTGACGGTCACCTTCGACGACCGAGTGCACGCCGCCGTCGATGAAGACGACCTGCTGTTGCTGGACGAGGCGCTGTCCCGGCTCGAAGCGCTGGATGCGCGGCAGGCCCGGGTGGTCGAGTGCCGGTTCTTCGGCGGCCTGACCATCGAGGAGACGGCCGAGGCGCTGGGCGTCGGCACGGCGACCGTCAAGCGCGACTGGCGGGTGGCCCGTGCCTACCTTGTCCGGGCTCTCGCCGGCTGAACCTAACCCGCACCCCCTCCATGACCCCGGAGCGCTGGAAACAGGCCCAGGCCCTGTTCCTGGAGCTGGCCGACCTTCCGCCGGAGGAGCGAGCCCGGCGGCTGCACGAGCTGGCCGCGGCGGACCCGGCGCTGCACCGGGAGGTGGAAGCCCTGCTCGACGCGGACCGGCGCACCCTGCCCTGGCTCGACGCGCCGGCCTTCCCGGCGTGGGAACCGCCGCCCCTGCCCGAGCGCATCGGCCCGTACCGCCTCCTCGACGAGATCGGGCGCGGCGGCATGGGGGTGGTCTACCGCGCCGAGCGGGCGGACGGCTCCTATACGCAGGTGGTGGCCCTGAAGGTGGCAGCGACCGGCCTCGGCGACGCCGAGCTGGTCCGGCGCTTCCACCAGGAACGGCAGATCCTGGCCCGGCTCGAGCATCCCGGCATCGCACGCCTGCTCGACGGCGGCACCCTCCCGGACGGCCACCCCTACCTGGTCATGGAGTACGTCGACGGCGTACCGCTCGACCGGTACTGCGACGCACGGCGGCTGACGGTGACGGCCCGCCTGCGCCTGTTCGAGCAGGTGCTCCGGGCCGTGCAGTACGCTCATCGTCACCTGGTCGTCCACCGCGACCTCAAGCCTGCCAACATCCTGGTGACCGAGGCCGAAGGGCAACCGCGGGTCAAGTTGCTCGACTTCGGCATCGCCCGCCTGCTGGAAGACGAGGCCGGCGCGGCCCTCACCCGCACCGTGCTCCACCGGATGACGCCGGTCTATGCCTCCCCGGAACAGCTACGCGGCGAGCCGGTGACGACGGCCTCGGATATCTACACGCTCGGCGTGATCCTCTACGAACTCCTCACCGGGCGCCGGCCGTTCGAGGGCCCGCCCGGGCTGCTCGTCTCGCACGTGCTCACGCAGGATCCTCCCCTGCCCTCGCGCATCGTCACCCGCCCGGTCGATCCGCCGTCGGACGCGGCGCCGGAGGCCCTGATAGACCGCCTCGGGGCCACGCCGGCGCAGCTGGCCCGCCGCCTCCGGGGTGACCTGGACGCCATCGTTCTCAAGGCCCTGGAGAAAGACCCGGCCGACCGCTATGCCAGCGCCGACGCCTTCCTGAACGACCTCGAACGGCACCGCGCGCACCTGCCGGTCCTGGCCCGGCGGGCCACCGCCGGCTACCGGCTGCGCCGCTTCCTGCTCCGTCACCGCACCGGCGCGGCCATGACGGCCGCCTTCGTCGCCCTCCTGCTCGTGGCCGCCGGTCTCTTCACGTGGCGGCTCGCGCAGGAACGCGACCGCGCCCGCCTGGAGGCCCAGAAAGCCCGGGCCGCGCTGGCCTTCGTGGAAGACCTGTTCGATGGCGCCGACCCGGATGCCACCGCCGGCGACACGCTCGATGTCTTCGACCTGCTGGCGCGCGGCGCCCGCCGGCTCGAACAGCCCGGCGCCCTCCCCCCTGCCGAAGCCGCCCAGACGGCCCACACCCTCGGCGCCCTCTACCTGAAGCTGGGCGACTACGACGCCGCCGAGCGCTGGCTCACGGCGGCCCTCGACGGCTGGCGCCGGCTCCCACGGGCCGAGGCCGAGGCCGAGGCGGCCACGCTCGTGTCGCTCGGCCACCTGGCCACCCACCGCGGCGACTATGCCCGCGCCGACTCGTTCTTCGCCGCCGCCCTCGCCCGGCCCGCCGGCGCACCCGCCGACCGGGCCGGCCGGCTCGTCAATTACGGCGATGCGCTGGCCGAACGGCAGGACTACCGGCGGGCCGACTCGGTCCTCCACCGGGCGCTCGCCCTCCTGCCCGGCACCGACCCGGCGAGCGAGGAACGCCGCGCCGACGCCTGGTTCGTCCTCGGCACCATCGCCATGAACGAGGCGGACTATGCCCGCGCCGAGAGCCTGTTCGCCCGCGTGCTGGCCTGGCGCGAGGCCCACCTCGGCCGGATGCACAACCGCACCCTCGACGTGCTCAACAACCTGGGTAACCTCTACGCCGACGAGTACCGCTACGAGGAAGCCGACTCGCTGCTCTCCGAGGTGCTGCGCCTGCGCACGGCGCTCCTCGGCCCCGAGCATCCCCTCACGGGCGAGGCGCTGAACAACCTGGGGCTCGTGGCCTTCGGGCTCGGCGACTACGACCGCGCCGACGCGCTCCTGCGCCGCTCCCTGGCCCTGGCCGAGCGGCACGCCGGCCCCATGCACCGGGACGTGGGCATGACGATGAACAACCTGGGCTGGGTGGCCCTGTGCCGCAACCGACCGCAGGACGCCGAGGCCCTGTTCCGCCGGGCGCTGGCCATCATGGAAGCCGCCTCGGGCCCCGTCAGTGCCGACGCCGCCCTGCTGCTGGGCAACGTGGGCTTCGTGCTCCACCAGCAGGGCCGCCCGGCCGACGCCCTGCCCTTCTTCCGGCGCGCCGTCGACGTGCGGCGGCAGGTCCACGGCGACAGCAGCATGCACGTGGCCTGGCGCCTGTTCGCCCTGGGCGAGGCCCTGCGCGACCTCGGCCGCCTCGACGAAGCCGAAGCCGTCCACCGCGAGAGCGTCGCCCTGCGGCGGGCCCTCCGCCCCCCCGACCACTTCGACCTGGCTCGTGGCCTCGACGGCCTGGCCCGCGTCCTGACCGACCAGGGCCGGCACGACGACGCCATCGACGCCTTCGAAGAGGCCCTGCCGATCTACCGCACCTCTTACGAAGGCAACCTCCTGCACCCCACGCTCTGGACCCTCCTGCGCAACCTGATCGCCAGTCTGAACGCCCGGGGGCAGTACGAACGCGCCGGCCAGCTCCTGGCCGAGCTGCGGGCGGCCCTTCCCCCCGGCGACCCGCGCCACGAGGATCTCGCCCGGCTACAGGTGGCCCGCTGAGCCATGAGGCCCGGCCCGCGCCTCACCGCAGACGCACCAGCGTACGACTGCGGACGTGGTCGCCGGCGTGCAGGCGCGCCACGTAGAAGCCGGCAGCTACAGCACGCCCCACCTCGTCGCACCCGTCCCAGAACCCCTGGCCGCAAGGATGGTGCGCTCCTTACGGCATCGCCCATCCCGCCGACAAAACGGATCAGCGGCTTCGTGTTTTTTTGCCATGCGCCTGTGCCTCAGTGCTTCCAAGCACAGTTCCCGCTGCACCCCTGGCGGGGCCTGGGTCGCGTTTTCAGGAAAAAAGACGCACTTACGGCCGAGTCATTTCGCACACGCGTTCCGTAGCCTATCGTATCCGGATCATCGCCGTAATTACTACTACACAGCGCATAAAGCCTCAGGCCCACCCACAGGGCAGCCCACGGAGCACGCACGTCGGTGTAGATATCGGTTCCGGACTCCCTGGCCTCCAGCTGATCGGGCGGATCCGGAACCACTTCAATCTTCGGAAACGGGGTTATGGCGGCAAAGGGCTCTCCACATTCCTGCAGGCCATGATTGAACCCTATGTTTGGTGGGACAAGCTCAATGGTTTCCCATTGCAGATATGCTGATACCAGCTCATACTCCACCAACAAATCAAAAGGTATCTCCGATGTGTTTGAAATCACGATTTGCAGTCTCCTTCCGTCGGGATAAAAGGGGTCAATTTCCCCGAGGTCCAGTATGGCAAGACCATCAACCAATACATTATGATCGGCAATCTCCACAAAAGGACACGTCGCGATTGCCGAAAATTTCATATATAAATCATCCCCAACATTAGATCCATCTATTAAAATTCCAGTTGTTACACCTCTATGCTCCAACCGGCCAGTCAGACCCGGAGGTTCTAGTTCGCCAAAAGTTGTTTCTAGTAAACATTCAAGATCCAGGTTCCCCCATGGGGGTAAAACCGTAGAACTGAGTTCTGAGGTCGTGTCGTCCGGACTACATTCACCGTCCTTACAGGTATCTATTTCTATATCAAAATACCTCACAGGAGTATGCACACCAAAGCTCGACTTATACCCCACCTCGACATAATAAATCTGCGGATAATATCTCACGCCCGCGGCTTTTCGGCTGAAGTGCTCGATGGGTCCGCTCAGGGTGCCGGGTTCG
>CAZKFR010000035.1:0-34045 GCA_964552015.1 uncultured Rhodothermaceae bacterium
TCGACGCCGTGGACGTCACGGAACTGGAGCGTGTCGGCGCCGGGTACGACGCCGCTGTGCCAGGTCGTCCCGCCGTCCATGGTGAGGGCGTACGTGCCGCCCGTGCCGCTGGCCCAGACGACCTCGGCGCTCACGATGCTGACGGCCTGGAGCCGCTCGGTCGTGCCGCTCTCCTGTCGTTCCCATGCGGGGTTGACCGGCGGGACGGGGGAAGGCGCCTCGGACCGGCAGCCGATCAGCAGGGCGAGGACGCACAGGAACAGGCCGGCACGGCGTCGGAGGGGACGGGTCGAAAGGCAGGCAGGCATGGCATCACGTTCGGGTTGCGAGGGCTCCATGATACGAAGCCGTTCCGCCATGCGCCACGTGAGCGGAGCAATTGCGCCGCCGTCGCCGTATGTTCGCTCCGGTTTTCCCACGAACGGGTTTTTCCCACGAACGAAGGAGACGCGCATGCGAGAGGTCGTACGTAGTGCCCGGATCGGGCTGATGCTGGTGGTGTTGACGCTCGGGTGCCAGCGGGGGCCGGAGGCCGAGGTGGTGGTCGAAGCGACGGAGGTGTTGCCGTTCGAAAACGTCGGGGTCGGGGCCAGCGCGTCGCTGACCGACACCACCGAGGTGATCCTGTACACGCCCGAGGCGTGGGAGAACTACCGGGCACGTCTGCGCTCCGTCGGGCCGTTCAAGCCGGTCGATTTCAGTCAGGAGATGGTCGTGCTGGTGGCCGTGCCGGTGCCCTCCGGCGGCTACAGCGTCGAGGTGGAATCGGTCGAAAAGGCGGGGGATGAGGTGGTGGTGCACTACGTCCTGTACACGCCGGACCGGGCCTGCATCCCGGTCGAGGGCACGGCCGTCCCGTACCAGGTCGTCAAGGCGCGCCGGGCCGAAGGGTCACCCCGCTTCGTACGCCGGACCGAGCCCTTCCCCTGTACCCTCGAATAGCCGGGGCGGTGTGCCCGTGTGAGGGCGTCGGAGGCGGGTCAGGGGGTCAGAAGCAGGCCCTCGTGGCCGCGCAGGGTGACGGTGGGGCCGGCCGGCTCGTCGTCGCGGTCGAGGTGGGTCGAGAGCAGGACGCGCCCGCCGTGAAACGCCCGGGGGAGTGCGATCTCGACCGGCTTTCCGCCGAAGTTCAGGGCCACGAGCACCGTCTGGTCGCCGTCTCGGCGTTGGTAGACGAACGTGTCGTCCGGCGTGCCGTCGACGGGGGCGTACGTGCCCCGGTGCAGGGCGGGCCACTGACGTCGCAGGGCCAGCAGGCGTCGATAGAGCGTGAGCATCGAGCGCGGGTCCTCGAGTTCGGCGGCCACGTTCACGGTGGGGTAGTCGTCGTTGACGGGAAGCCAGGGCTCCGGGGCCGTGGTGAAGCCGGCGGCGTGCGAGGCATCCCACTGCATGGGGGTGCGGCAGCCGTCACGCCCCAGGCCGGGCACGCGGAGCCCCCAGGGGTCCTGCTGCTGCTCCGGCGGGATCACCCCCTCGCGCATGCCGATCTCGTCGCCGTAATAGAGGGTCGGGGTGCCGCGCAGCGTCAGCAGGAGCATCGCGGCGACGCGGCTCTGGGCCCGGCCGTAGCGCGTGGCGATGCGCTGCTCGTCGTGGTTGCCCAGCACGTAGTTGGGCCAGGCCCCTTCGGGCAACGCCGCCTCCAGCCCGTCGACCACCTCGCGGATTGCCCGCGCGTCCCAGCCGGCCTTCAGCAGCGCGAAGTTGAACGGCATGTGCAGCTCGTCCAGGTTGTCGCCGTAGTACCGCACCCATGCGTTCCAGTCGAAGATATGGATCTCCCCGACGGCGAAGCGCGGGCGGTCGCGGCTGTAGTCGTCGAGCAGGCGGCGCAGTTCGCGGAAGACCTCGTGGACGTCTTCGTGGCCCTTGTCGTAGAGGTGCAGCTGCGTGTCGTACTCGCCCATGTCCTTGTGGTAGTCGCCGCGATGCGGGTTGGGCGGGTTGTCCCGGAAAAGCGGATCCTTCATGATGTAGTGGGCCACGTCGATGCGGAAGCCGTCCACGCCGCGGTCGAGCCAGAAGCGGAAGACGTCGAACATGGCGCGGCGGACTTCCGGGTTGCGCCAGTTCAGGTCGGGCTGTTCTTTGAGGAAGGAGTGGAGGTAGTACTGCCCGGTGGCTTCGTCGTACTCCCACGCCGGGCCGCCGAAGACGCTGAGCCAGTTGTTGGGTGGGCCGCCGTCCGGGGCCGGGTCGCGCCAGACGTACCAGTCGCGCTTCGGGTTGTCCCGCGACGAGCGCGAAGCGATGAACCAGGGGTGCCGGTCGGAGGTGTGGTTGGGCACGATGTCGATGATGACGCGGAGGCCGCGCCGGTGCGCCTCGGCCACGAGCGCGTCGAAGGTGGCGAGGTCGCCGAAGATCGGGTCGACGTCGGTGTAGTCGGCCACGTCGTACCCGAAGTCGGCCATGGGCGAGGGGTAGAAGGGCGAGAGCCAGATCGCATCGACGCCGAGCGTGTCGCTCAGGTAGTCGAGCTTCTCGAGCACGCCCCCGAGGTCGCCGATGCCGTCGCCGTTGCTGTCTTTGAAGCTGCGCGGGTAGATCTGGTAGATCACGCCGGTCTGCCACCAGGGAAGCGGGTCGGTCGTCATGACGGATCGGGGATGGGAGGGAGGAGGAGCGGGGGGGGGCGTGCCCGGTGGGCACGCGTCGCCCAGGATAAACTAGCCGGGACGAGTCGGAGTGGCAAGCCGGGGGCCGTGGTGCGGGGGAAAAGGGCGTTAACGCACGAGGAAATCACACAGAGGGCGGACCTGCCGATGGGCCGCCTGCGTATATTGGGACGCCTCGCCGGTTGCCCCGTCCACCGGGCCCCGGACGAGAGGAAACGCTTCTTTCTCCAACCCTTCCGAAAGGCGGTATGGCAGGCCACAATAAATGGTCGAAGATCAAGCGGCAGAAGGCCGTAGCGGATGCCCGGCGCTCGAAGGTGTGGGCGCGTATCACCCGCGACATCATGGTGGCGGCGCGGGAGGGCGGCGGTGATCCCGGTATGAACCCGCGTCTGGCGCTGGCCGTGGAGAAAGCCAAGGCGGAGAACATGCCCAAAGAGAACATCGAGCGGGCCATCAAGCGGGGCACGGGCGAGATCGAGGGAGCGGACTACGAGGAGGTCACCTACGAGGGCTATGCGCCACACGGCGTGGCCGTCTTCGTCGAGGCCCTCACCGACAATACGAACCGCACCGTGGCCGAACTCCGTGCGCTGTTCAGCAAGGCCGGCGGCAGCCTGGGGCAGAGCGGTTCGGTAGCCTACCTGTTCGATCGCAAGAGCGTCTTCGAGATTCCGGCCGAGGGGATTGACGAACTGGAACTGTTCGAACTGGTGGTGGAGGCCGGTGCGGAGGATCTCACCCGCGAGGACGACATGTTCGTCGTGACGGCGCCGGTGGAGCAGTTCGGGGCCGTGCAGTCGGCCCTCGAGGAAGCCGGGATCAAGGTGGAGGAAGCCGGCCTGCAGCGCATTCCGACGACGACCGTGCGTCTCGAGCCCGAGGCCGCCCGCAAGGTGGCCGCGCTGATCGAAAAGATCGAGGACCTGCAGGACGTGCAGGCGGTCTACACGACGCTGCAGCTCGACGACGCCACCATCGAGGCCATCTCCTGACCCGCACGTTCTCCCGGCCCCGGCCGAACGCAGCCATGATCATTCTCGGTGTGGACCCCGGCTCTCGGATCACCGGCTACGGTGTCATCGAGGTGGCCCGGGGGCGGGAGCGGCTGCTCGAGTACGGGGTGCTGCGCCTCGATACGCAGGAGAACCACCAGCTTCGCCTGAAGCAGGTCTATGACCGGCTCACGGAGGTGATCGCGCGGTGCCTGCCGGATGCGTGTGCCGTCGAGATGCCGGTCTACGGGCGCAACGCGCAGGCGATGCTCAAGCTGGGGCGGGCGCAGGCGGCGGCGATGCTGGCGGCCCTCAACCGGGAGGTGCCGGTGGTAGAGTACCCGCCGGCCGAGGTCAAGAAGGCCGTCACCGGGCAGGGACGGGCCACCAAGGAACAGGTCTGGTACATGGTGCGGGCCATCCTCGCGCTGGATGAAGCGGCCCCGAAGGATACGCTGGATGCGTCCGACGCGCTGGCCGTGGCGCTGTGCCATGCACAACGCCTGGGACGCGGAGGCAGCCGGACACCCTATAAGGACTGGGCGAGCTTCATCCGTGCCCACCCGGACCGGCTGGGATAGCCGGCGCTCATTCGTAGAAGTAGCCGCGTTCCTCGTCGCGCACCCGCACCACCTCGGCCACCTCGTTCAAGTCGAGGGTGCCCTTGCTCATCCGCATGATCAGATGGGCGATCTGCCGGTCTTTCTGCGGAGCCTGGTTCAGTTCCGGATGAGCCTGTTCGATGATGCTGATGAGGATGCGCAGGTAGGGATAGCGCTGCTCGGGCGTCTCCATCTGGCCGATCGCCTGGGCAAACAGTTCAGCATTACGCCCGACCTGACGGTCGACGATTTTCTCGCGATACGTGGTCATAGACAACCCGCTGGTACTGAGGTGGGAAAGAGATGCTTGCCGGTTCGTGCGGTGCCGAGGTGCACGCAACGCGGACGGGCGCCGGTCCGGATACACAAGGTAGGGGCTCACCGGCGCAGAGCCAAGCGAAAGATGGGAGAAATACGAAGCAGCCCCGGTTGCGTTCCGGGGAATCCTGGGCGGGGCTCCTGCGTTACAGGGGCGGCATTGCCGCTTCGCCGTACCGGAGACCGTCCCGCGTGTTTCTGTGAAGAAAAACGGATCCAGTCCATATCGCCTCGAGTTGTTGCCCCGGGTGCCGGCCTACCACCGGCGGGCCCGGCGCCCGAAGCAGTTCCGCGAGGGGGAGCTGGTCTACTATGGCCCCATGCCCGTCTACTACGGCATCGGTGAAGTGAAGCGGGTGGTCGAGAACTACGTGGCGGTGGATTTCCGGGGAACCGGGCAGTTCGGCGTCCATGAGGACGTGTTCGAACAGCAGTACCTCATGCCCATCCCGTCCTCCACGCTGGACCTGCTCTGAGGGCGCCGGCCCGCTCTGCCGGGCCGGCGGGTGGATGCAACCCGGGCGTCCTCCTTCCGCTATACAGCGCGTCCGGGGCGTGTTCGCCCGGCGCGTCCTGCTCACTCGTCGTTGCGTTGCCATGATCCTTACCGTCGACCGCGTGACCAAGCGCTACGGGGCCGTGGAAGCCGTGCGCGGCGTTTCGTTCACGGCGCGGCCCGGCCGTATCCTGGGCCTGCTCGGGCCCAACGGCGCCGGCAAGACCTCCACCATCCGCATGATCACCTACATCACGGTCCCGGATGCCGGGCAGGTGCTGCTCGACGGCCGCCCGGTCGGACCCTGGAGCCAGGAGCGGATGGGCTACCTGCCCGAGGAGCGCGGGCTGTACAAGAAACTCAAGGTGGGCGAACAGCTGGTGTACCTGGGTGAACTCAAGGGGCTCCGCCGGGCCGAGGCGCGACGCCGCGCCATGACGTGGCTCGAACGCTTCGAGGCCCGCTCCTGGTGGGGGCGCAAGACGGAAGAACTCTCGAAAGGGATGCAGCAGAAGGTCCAGTTCATGGCGACCATCCTGCACGACCCGGATCTGCTCATCCTCGACGAGCCGTTCGGCGGGCTCGACCCGCTCAACGCCGAGTTGCTGCAGGAGGTCATCCTGGAACTGAAGGAGCAGGGACGAACCATCCTCTTCGCCTCCCACCGCATGGAACAGGTCGAACAGCTCTGCGACGACATCTGCCTGATCTCGAACGGCGAGATCCTGCTGCAGGGCTCGCTCCGGGACGTGAAGCGGCAGTTCGGGCGGGACACGGTGCTGATCGACTTCGTGGGGGACGATGCCTTTCTCGATCGGCTGGCCGAGGAAGGGCGCATACGCATCAGCGTACGGAGCCGCCATCACGCCGAGGTGCGCCTGCTCGGCGGCACCCCGCCCCGCGACGTCCTGGAGGCGGCGTTGCAGGCCACGTCCGAGATCACCCGCTTCGAGGTCGTCGAACCCTCCATGCGCGAGATCTTCGTGAGCGTCGTCTCCGGGCAGCAGGCGGACGATGCGTTGCCCGACTCCCATCCGGCGCACACCCGTGCCGGAGCCTGACCCGAAGGCTCGAACGCTGTTCCGATAAGCCGCTGTCGACATCATGAACAAGGTCTGGATCGTCCTGAAGAACGAGTTCTGGCGCCGGGTGCGCGGCCGCGCCTTCATCCTGACGACGCTGCTGGGGCCCATCGCGCTGATCGCCTTCTTTGCCGTCGTGGGGGTGGCGGCCGTCTCGTCGATGCAGGAGGGGACGCGCCGCGTTGCCGTGATCGATGAGTCGGGGGTGCTGCTGCCGCGCATGCAGGCGGAAGCCGGTGAGGACCTGGTGCTCGAAGGGGTGGACCTGCCACCGGATTCGGCCCGGGCCGCCGTACTGGCCGGGGTCTACGATGGCTACCTGCACCTGCCCGCTACGCTGGCCGACGGCGCCGGTGAGGCCACGTACGTGGCGACCGAAGGGGGCGGGCTGGGGCTTTTTCAGAACACCCTGGAGCGGCTGGTGCGCAGTGCCGTCGAGCAGGAGCGCCTGGCCGCGCTGAACGTCCCGCCCGAGGTGCGGGAGATCCTCCGGCAGCGCGTCCCCGTACGCATGGTGCGCCTGAGCAAAACGGGAGAGGAAGCCGGCAGCACGGCGGCCTATGCCGTCGTCGGTTTCATCATGGGCTTCCTGATCTACCTGGCCATGATCGTCTACGGCTCCGTGGTGATGCACGGCGTGATTGAGGAGAAGTCGAACCGGGTCGTCGAGGTGATCGTCTCGTCCGTCCGTCCTTTCCACCTGATGCTGGGTAAGGTGCTCGGCATCGGCGCCATGGGGCTGGTGCAGATGATCGTCTGGGGGGCGATGATCCTGGCCGGTACGATGTTCTCCGGTGCGGTGCTGTCGCTCTTCCTCGATCCGGCCCGCCTGAATCTGCCCGAGACCGCCTCGCAGGAGGAACTGCTGGCGGCCGTCAACTTCAGCCCCCCGAGCCTCTCCATCGAGGTGTTCGTCGGGTTCGTGCTGTTCTTCCTGCTGGGGTACCTGCTCTATGCCAGCCTGTTTGCCGCCATTGGCTCGTCGGTCGAGCAGCCGCAGGACGCGCAGAGCCTCATGTTCCCGGTGATGATGCCCATCATCATCTCGATCGTTTTCCTGCAACCGATCATCGAGGCACCGGATTCGACGCTGGCGGTGGTGCTTTCCCTGATCCCGTTCAGCGCGCCGGTGACGATGGTCGTGCGGGCCGCCGTCACCGAGGTGCCTCTCTGGCAGGTGCTCTCCTCCTTGCTCCTGCTGGCGGGCACGTTCCTGGGCAGCATCTGGCTCAGTGCCCGCATCTACCGGGTGGGTATCCTGATGTACGGCAAGAAGCCGTCGCTGAAGGAACTGGCCCGGTGGGTCCGGTATGCCTGAGGCCGTCGGGGGCCTCCGTTTTGCCGTTCGCCGGGCGGAACCTGCCCGGAGGCGTGCGATAGTATCCGTAGCCGTCCCCGGAAAGGAACACATGGACCGATGGGATACGCCGCCAGGCACCGGATCAGCGGGTGGGGCCTCGTCCTGCTGGGGATGATGCTGGCCGCGATGCCCGTTTCGGCCCAGTACTTCCGCTTCGGGAAGAACAAGGTGCAGTACCGGGCGGAGACGTGGTACTACGTGCAGTCCACCCATTTCGACGTGTACTTTTACGGTGGGGGGGAACCGCTGGCGCGGTTCACGGCCCGGGCGGCGGAGCAGGCCTACGCCCGGATCGAGCGGCTCTTCCAGTATCGCATCCGCCACCGGATCCCGCTACTCGTCTACCCGAGCCACAACGACTTCGCCGTCACCAACGCGGTCGATCTGCCCATCTATGCCGAGGGCATCGGCGGGGTCACGGAGTTGTTCAAGAACCGCATCGCGGTGCCGTTTACGGGCGACTACCGGGATTTCCGCCGGGTGATCCATCACGAGCTCGTCCATGCCGTGCTCAACGACATGTTCTACGGCGGCTCGCTTCTGGCCATCCTGCAGAACAACATCCGGCTGCGCCTGCCGCTGTGGTTCAACGAGGGGCTGGCCGAGTACGCGGCCCTCGGGTGGGACACCGAGTCGGACCTGTACGTGCGCGAGGCGATCCTGGGGGATCACCTGCCGCCCATCGAACGGCTCGACGGCTTTTTCGCCTACCGGGGCGGGCAGAGCGTCTGGGATTACATCGCCGAGCAGTACGGAGAGGATAAGATCGGGGAAATCCTGCAGCGGATGCAGGCGGCCGGGTCGGTCGAGGAGGCGTTCCGCCGGGCGACGGGCCTCTCGCTGGCGGAGCTTTCGGACCGCTGGCACCGGGCGCTCCGCGAGATCCACTTTCCGGAGGTGGCCGCGCGGGAGGACCTGAACGACATCGCCCGCCCGCTCATCACGCGGGAAGACGGCTTCTACAACACGAGCCCGGCGCTCGCGCCGCGCGGCGACCGCCTCGCCTTCATCACGACGAAAAACGGCTTGTTCGACGTCTACCTGGCCGATGCCGACGACGGAACGATCCTGCGGCGGCTCGTGGCCGGGCAGACGAGCCGCGCCTTCGAGAGCCTGCGCGTGCTCACGCCGGGCCTGGCCTGGAGCCCCGACGGCGAGCACCTGGCGCTGGCCGTCAAGAGCGGCCCGCACGAGGCCGTGGCCATTCTGGACGTGTACACCGGCCGGGCCACGCACCATGCCGTGCCCGGCGTCGACCAGATCCTCTCCGTCGCCTGGAGCCCCGACGGGCGACGCCTGGCCCTCGCGGCCTCGGCCGGCCCGCAGAGCGACCTCTACCTGCTCGACCTCGCGACCGGGGAGACGACCAACCTCACGCGCGACGTCTTCAGCGATCACGAGCCGGCCTGGCGGCCCGACGGCACGGCCCTCGCCTTCCACAGCGACCGGGGCCCGCACCTCGTGCCCGGGCAGGTCACGTCGCCGGACAGCCTCGTGGAGGGCTACCGCGCCTATGACCTGTACCTGCTTCCGCTCGACGGGGGCCCGATGCGCCGCCTGACGGCCGACGCACACTGGGACGACCGAAGCCCCCGCTTCGGGGACGACCCGGACCGCCTCCTGTTCATCTCGGATCGCAACGGCATCCCGAACCTGTACGAGAAGAACCTCGTCACCGGCGAGGAACGGCCCCTGACCGATCTTACCATCGGGGTGATGCAGGCTGCCCTCTCGGCGGACGGGAAGAAGGCGGCGCTCGTCAGCCTGCGCGACGGCACCCCGTCGATCTACATGCTCCGGGAGCCGTTCGAGCGGGACGTGGGACGGGGCCCGCTGGCGCCGAACGTGTGGGCGCAGCGGGTGCAGCCGCCCGCCGGCGAAGCCCCCGCCGCCGTGCTGGCCCGTAACAGCGTACGGGAAGCCAATCCGTTTCTGCGCGACGCAACCGACGGCATCCCCTTCGCGCGCGATCGCACCCGTACCCCCGCTGCGCCCCTCCTGGCCGATGCGCTGACCGCGTTCTTCGAACTGCCGGGCGAAACCCCGCGGCCGGCACCGGAAACGGCCGACAGCACCCGGGCGAAGGGCATCCGCGTCGACTTCCGCACCTACGAGTTCAGCCGCGCCTTCGAGGAGGCCCGGCAGGCCCGCTACCGCGACGACCCGCGCGACGATCCGCCGGCCGAGGATCCCTTCCGGCCACGGAATGCCGTCGATGAGGCCGGGCGGCTGAAGCCGAAACGCTACCGGCTCAACTTCTCGCCGGACATCATCTATGGCACGGCCGGCTACGACGTGCTCTACGGCGTGCAGGGCATCACCCAGATGATGTTCTCCGACATGCTCGGGGACCACCGTATCCTGGTCGCCACGAACCTGCTGATCGACCTCCGCAATTCGGATTACCTGATCGCCTACCACTACCTCCCCCGGCGGACCGACTGGCGCTTCACCGGCTTCCACACCGCCCGGCTGCTGCCCGACTTCAGTGGCGGCGTGCCCACCTACTATCGCTACCGGCAATACGGTGCGAGCCTGACCGCCAGTTATCCCCTGGACAAGTTCCACCGGGTCGATGCCGAGGTGTCGGTGGTGGGGGCCAGCCAGGCGGACATCACCGAGGCGAGCGTGCCCACCCGCACCCGTGCGCTGTTCTACCCCTCACTCACCTTCACGCGCGACGTGAGCGTGCCCGGCTACCTCTATCCGGCCGGTGGCATGCGCATGGCGCTGAGCGTTTCCGGCGCGCCCTTCGGCTTCAACCGGCGGCAGACGCGTTTCGCCTCCATCCTGGGGGACGTGCGGGTCTACGGGTCGTTCGGGCGCGGCCGCTACAGCCTTGCCCTCCGGCTCTCGGGCGGGGCCTCCTTCGGTCCCGATCAGCAGCTCTTTTACACCTCGGGCGTGCAGAACTGGATCAACCGGGCCTTCGACGAGGTCAACGGCTTTCCCATCGACGATCTGACCGACTTCGTCTTTGCCACGCCCGTGCTCCCGCTCCGTGGCTATGCGATCAATGCGCGGAACGGGTCGTACTTCGCGTTGCTCAATGCCGAGTTTCGTTTTCCGCTCGTGGCGGCGCTGCTACCCGGGCCGTTTCCCGTGCTGCCGCTCTACAATCTACAGGGAGTCGCCTTTGCCGATGTGGGCAGCCTCTGGGGGGGCCGCAGCACCGATCCGGACTTCCGCCTCACCCGCCGGGACGAAGCCGGCCGCCGCGTGCTCGACGATCTGCTGGTCGGAACCGGCTTCGGCTTCCGTGCGCTGCTGCTCGGTTATCCCATCCGCCTGGACCTGGCCTGGCCCTTCGACGGGCGCTCCTTCGGGCCCCGAAACGTCTACTTTTCGATCGGCTTCGACTACTAGGTTTCGTCAACTACCACCCCCTGAATAGGGTGGCTTATAGCTGCCCTCCGTCTCAGCCCGGTACTGAACATGCAGCACCGTTTCGACATCACCGGACGCTACTTCGGGACGATTGACGGCGCCCCCTTGAGCAATCTGCAAACGCCTACGGTGCCTGATTGCCCTCGGAAGCCGGTAGGCTCGGCTACCGGTAAAACGCCGTAGATCGTTGATGTTCCACAACGGGGTCGTTTCCTCCCCCGCCTGAAGATCGGGGGTCTCCACGACGCTCAAACCCATAGGCTTATTTATGAAAAAGCGGATCATTCCCTCATTTTGTTTTCGCGTGTAAGAACTTATCCGGTGCTGTGGGGTCAATACTCCGCTCTGGCAAGCTGTAAGATATTCGAGGAAACGGCGGTCGTGAATCCGATGAGCAGGCACGAGGCTCCCTTGATGACGAGTCCTTTTCGGTGTGATACATTGCCCCTGTGGTGGGGGCGTCTACGGCTGCTGTCCGGTGCCCTGAGCCTGAGCGGGTTGCAGTGGCGTGGCGTGTACCGGCGCACGATCCCGCTGCGTGCGGTGGCCCGGGTGGTGTGGCATGCCGGCGTCCCCGAAGGGCAGGGCGCCAACCTGATCCTGACCCTGCACGATGGCGAGACGCTGGCGCTCTGGGTCAAGAACGCCGGGCTCTGGAAGATTGCCATCGAAGAGCGCGCGCCCGCCCTCCTGCCCGAGGAGCCGGTCGAGGCCCGGGCGCTCGATCCGGCCGCCTGAGCGGCCCCATCCTACCAGAACGGCAAGGGGTGCCCGCGCATCCCTTTTCTTATGACATGGACCTCCGGAGGTTGCCCGCCCTGGCAGCGGCTCCGGCCCAGCAACGAGACAACGATGCAGACGCAGATCAAACAACTCAACGACGTAGAGTACGAACTGGACGTTTCGGTCACCCCCGAGGACCTGTCCGAGGAGGTCGAGAAGGCGCTTCGCCAGCAACGCAGCCGGACCACCATGCGGGGCTTTCGCCCCGGTAAGGTGCCGCTTTCGCTCGTTCGCAAGATGTACGGGCAGGCGATCGGTGAGGCCGTGGCGGCCGAGCGGGTGCAGAAGATCTACGAGGAAGAAGTGCTCGGCTCCGGCGAATACGACGTGCTCGGCCGGCCGCAGATGACCCGCTTCGCGTACGGCGCCGACGGCAGCGTGCAGGCGACCGTGCGCTTCGGCGTGCGTCCCGCGTTCGAGCTGAAAGACCTCAAGGACGTGACCGTCTCGCGCCTCGTGTATGAGGTCACGGAGGAAGACATCGACAAGGAGATCGAGCGGCTGCGGGAAAAGGAGGGCGACCTGGTGCCGGTCGATGAGCCGGCCGGGGAGGACGATGTCGTGATCGCGGACGTGCAGGAAGTCGATGCCGCCTCCGGTATGCCCATCATCGGCAAGAAGGATGAGAACCAGGAGTTTTACCTGGACGACGAAGAGTTGCGGTCCGAGATCCGGGAGGCGCTCCTGGGCAAACGGGCGGGGGATACCGTCACCGTGACGCTGCGCCATGATGAGGAGCACGAGGGCCATGCCCCCGGGCATACCCACACGTTCATGCTCACCGTCCGGGAGGTCAAGCGCCGCGAACTGCCCGAACTCGACGAGGCGTTCGTGAAGTCGGTGACGAATGATCGTCTCGACAGCCTCGACGCCCTCCGTGCCGAGATCCGCGAGCACCTCGAGAAAGCGTGGGCACGGCGCAGCCGCGAACTGATGGAGGAGGACATGGTGGAGCGCATCGTCGAGGCCCATCCGGTGCCGGTGCCGGAGTCGGTCGTCGAGACGTTCCTGGATGGCTTCATCGAAGAACTCAAGGGCTACTTCAAGGGCGAGATTCCCCAGGGCTTCGACGTGCAGGGCTATCGTGCCAGCCGGCGCGACGATGCCGTCAAGCAGGCTCGCTGGATGTTCATCCGGGATCGGCTCATCGAGGAAGAAGGGCTCGAGGTAACCGATGAGGACCGCCGGAAGCACTTCGAGGAGATGGCCGAGGGCGCGGACTTTTCGGCCGAGGACCTGCAGGGGTATTACCGCGCCAACCGCTACCTGATGGATCAGCTCAACCAGCGCCTGCAGAACGAGAAGGTGTTCGAGGCCCTGGCACGCCGCTTCACGATCGTGGACAAGGACCTGGAGGCCTATCAGGCCGAGCGGGAGGCTCGCCAGGCCGAAGCGGCGGCCCGAGAGGCCGCCCGGGTAGGGGCCGAGCTCGCCGAGGCCGACGCCGTCGCCGCCACGAAGGAGGACACGCCGGAAGACGCCGCGCCGGAGGACGCCGCCTGAGCCGGAACCTACCTTCCGGCCCTCGGGTTGCACCTTGCGCCCGAAACGGGCCGGTGCGCCATTCCCCATTCACCCGACGAAAGGCAACGATGGTTGACGATTTCCTGAAGTTTGCGAAGAGCCTGAAAACCCCGCCCCCCGGCATTTACAGCGGTCCGTTTCAGGACGTGCCCATGAGCACACTCGTCCCGATGGTGGTCGAGCAGACCACGCGCGGCGAGCGCGCCTACGACATCTTCAGCCGCCTTCTGAAGGATCGGATCATCATTCTGGGCACGCCCATCAACGATCAGGTGGCCAACCTGATGGTGGCGCAGCTGCTCTATGCCGCCAGCGAAGACCCCGAGCGGGACATCAACGTGTACATCAACTCGCCCGGCGGGTCCATCGACAGCGGGCTGGCCGTCTACGACACGATGCAGTACATCTCGTGCGACGTGGCCACGATCTGCGTCGGGCTGGCGGCTTCGATGGGGTCGGTGCTGCTGGCGGCCGGAGCCCCCGGCAAGCGAGCCGCCCTGCCGAACTCGCGCATCATGATCCACCAGCCGTGGATGGGCGGCGTGCAGGGGCAGGCCTCCGACATCGAAATCCACGCTCGCGAAATCCTCAAGATGAAGCAGCGGCTCTATGAGATCCTCGCCGAGCACACGGGCCAACCGGTTGACAAAATCGAGGCCGACGCCGACCGGGACTACTGGATGGGCGCGGTGGAAGCGAAAGAGTACGGTCTGATCGACAACGTACTCATGCCCAAGAAGAAGCTGTCCAAGGACGGCCAGGGCGACAAGAAAGAATGAACGACACGGGGCCTGAAAGGCCTGAAGGCGGTCCCTCCGAGGGGCCGCCTTTTTTCGTGTCGACGAGGGAGGGGAGAGCAGATCCGGCGTCGTGTCTCTGCGTCACTCCGTTCCCACCGGGCAGGTGAATCATGCCGAAGGAACGCCGACCTGCCAGCGCACATCATGGCTTCGTAGAGCAGAGGTCATAGGGAGTGAGGGCATGACGATCCTGAGGGAACGGCCCACGTGTAGCCGCGGATCTGGACGCATTGCGCGTCCCGTCAGCCCGGGCGCTCCGGTGGGTCGGGGGGGCGCACCCATGAAGGGTGCGGCTACGTGGCGCTGTACAACGACGCCTTCCAGAGCATGGACCCACGCTATAACTTGAATCCGATGGAAAAAAAGAAGGTCTACAGCGGCGGGTACTGGAAGCGCTTTTGAGGGCAGATTGCAGGTTGACGGATTTATTTGATGTTTAAAAATGTAATTTATTGAATTGTAAATACATTGTTAAATGATAGTCGGAAGCGATTCCATTTTGAAGGAATGGTGAAATGTAAGAAGGTGGTGTCATTATTTTTGATAAAAATAGCGGTAATGTTATTTATGAAACATAGGAAAAAATCATATTTCGCTTAATAAAATTAACTAGAAACGCTTCCGGAGACGAGTCTCATGATGAGACGCAGGGCTTCCGTGTACTTGACGAAGGTGCCGGGGGGAGGTTAATTAGAGGGCGCTAAACCAGTAGCAAAATCTAGCCACGATTTGCAATGCCTGCATCGTCCCGCATAGCCCGGTTCAAACGGTCCGCGTCCTGGCGACGGGAGCGGAAAGGGTATGCCGGTATCGGCGGCGGGTACGGGCGCGTACGCCCGGAGGTAGACGTCCTCCGGCTTCTCTCGATTATCCTTCCGATTAACCTCCTTCTTCTTGGAGGCTAAACCCACACGGTCAACCCCGGGCACATCGAAGGCGCAGGCAACCAGGCGAGCACGGTGGAGGGGTTGACCCCGAAACCGGCAGCCAGTCCATGCGCAGCGACACCGTCAAGAAAGGGATCGAGCGGGCCCCGCACCGCAGCCTCCTCCGGGCCACCGGCGCCATCCGCGACGACGCCGACTTCGACCGCCCCTTCATCGGCATCTGCAATTCCTACATCGACCTGATCCCGGGGCACGTCCACCTGCAGGACTTCGGTCGCGTCGTCAAGGAGGCCGTGCGGGAGGCGGGCGCCGTGCCGTTCGAGTTCAACACCATCGGCGTGGACGACGGCATCGCCATGGGACACACGGGCATGCGTTTCTCGCTCCCCTCCCGCGAACTCATCGCCGACGCTGTCGAGACGGTCGCCGCCGCCCATTGCCTCGACGGGCTGGTCTGCATCCCCAACTGCGACAAGATCGTGCCGGGCATGCTCATGGGCGCCCTCCGGCTGAACATCCCGACGATCTTCGTCTCGGGCGGGCCGATGAAAGCCGGGCGGCTGCCTTCCGGGGAGAAGGTGGACCTGATCTCGGTCTTCGAAGGCGTGGGCAAGTTCAAGAGCGGTCAGATCGACGCGGGCGGGCTCAAAGAGCTGGAGACGTTCGGATGCCCCACCTGCGGCTCGTGCGCGGGCATGTTCACGGCCAACTCGATGAACTGCATCATGGAGGCGCTGGGGCTGGCGCTGCCCGGCAACGGCTCCATCCTGGCCGTCGATCCCCGGCGGGAGGAGCTGGCCCGCCGCGCCGCCCGGCAGATCGTCGACCTGGTGGCCCGCGACCTCAAGCCACGCGACATCGTCACCCGCGAGGCCTTCGACGACGCCTTCGCGCTCGACATGGCCATGGGCGGCTCGACCAACACCATCCTGCACCTGCTGGCCGCCGCCCACGAGGCCGGCGTGGCGTACGACCTCGACCGCATCAATGCCCTTTCGGCGCGGGTGCCCTACCTGTGCAAGGTGGCCCCGGCCACGCCGCTCGTCCACATGGAGGACGTGGATGCCGCCGGCGGCGTGCCTGCCATCCTGAAGGAGCTGGCCGGCCTGGGCGTGCTCCACCCGGACCGCCCCACGGTCACGGGCCGGACGCTCGGGGAGAACCTGGCGGAAGCGGAGAACCGCAACCCCGAGGTCATCCGCCCGGCGGCGCGGGCCTTCCGCCCCACGGGCGGCCTGTCGATCCTCTTCGGCAACGTGGCGCCGGAGGGCTGTGTGGTCAAGACCGGCGCGGTGGCGGAGGAGATGCTCGTCTTCGAGGGGCCGGCGCGGATCTTCGAGTCGCAGGAGGCGGCCGTCGAGGGCATCCTCGGCGGGGCGGTGCAGCCGGGCGAGGTGGTGGTGATCCGCTACGAGGGGCCGCGCGGGGGGCCCGGCATGCCGGAGATGCTTCAGCCCACCTCGGCGCTGGCGGGCATGGGCCTCGACCGCTCGGTCGCCATGATCACCGACGGGCGGTTCTCGGGCGGCACGCGCGGCCTTTCCATCGGCCACGTCTCGCCCGAGGCGGCCGCCAGCGGTCCCATAGCCGCCGTCCGGCCCGGCGACCGCATCCGCATCGACATCCCGGCCGGCACGATCACCCTGATGGTGGATGAGGCGGAGATCGCCCGGCGCCTGGCGGTCGTGCCGCCGTTCCGCCCGAAGATCCGGGGCGGCTACCTCGAGCGCTATGCCCACTTCGTCACGAGTGCCTCGCAGGGGGCCGTGCTCCGCAGCCCGTTCGAGGAGCCGCCGCCGGGGGGTGACGGCCTCCCCGCCGCCACCGCGCCCCCGGCGCCCCGCCGCGATGTGTGGCAGGTGCTCTGACCTTCCTTCCGACGACCCAGAACCGTTTCTCAACAGCCACCGGCCAACCGTATGAACCCGACCCAGCTGGCTCCTTTCCGAGAGCCCGAGACCAACGGTCACGTTGCCACCGAACCGGCGCCGCAGGCGCCCGAGGGCCCGCGTATGAGCGGGGCCGAGATCTTCGTCCGCAGCCTCGAAGCCGAGGGCGTCGAGGTGGTCTTCGGCCATCCCGGGGGGGCCGTCATCAAGATCTATGACGAGATGGCCCGCCTGCAGCCGCGCTTCGAGCACGTGCTCGTGCGGCACGAGCAGGCGGGCACGCATGCGGCCGAAGGCTATGCGAAGGCCACCGGCAAGGTGGGGACGGTGCTGGTGACCAGCGGCCCCGGCGCCACCAACACCGTCACCGGCATCGCCGACGCCTTCATGGACTCGGTGCCCATCGTGGTCTTCACCGGGCAGGTGCCCACGGCCCTCATCGGGGGCGATGCGTTTCAGGAGACCGACATCATCGGCGTCACCCGCTCGATCACCAAGCACAGCTTTCAGGTGCGGCGGGCCGCCGACCTGGCGCCGACGATCAAGGCCGCCTACCACATCGCCCGCACCGGGCGGCCCGGCCCGGTGGTGGTGGACCTGCCGAAGGACATCCTCACGGAAGAGGCGGTCTTCGAATACCCCGAGGCGGTGACCCTGCGGGGCTACCGGGTGCCCGAGGCGCCGGCGCCGGAGAAGATTGCGCAGGCCGCCCGGATGATCCGCCAGGCGGAGCGGCCGCTGCTCTATGTGGGGGGCGGCACGGTCAACGGCAACGCGTCGGAGCTGCTGACGGCGCTGGCCCGCAAAGCCCGCATCCCGGTCACCATGACCCTGCACGGTCTCGGCGCTTTTCCGGGTAACGACCCCCTCTCGCTGGGCATGCTGGGGATGCACGGCACGTGGTACGCCAATATGGCGGTGCAGCACTGCGACCTGCTCATCGCCGTCGGCGCCCGGTTCGACGACCGCGTGACGGGGAAACTGGAGGCCTGGGCACCGCATGCGAAGATCATCCACATCGAGATCGACCCCTCGTGCGTCTCGAAGAACGTGTATGCGGACTGCGCCGTGATGGGTGACGTCCGGAAGGCGCTCGAGCGGCTTCTGCCCCTGGTCGAGCCCGTGGACACCGCGGCCTGGCTCGCGCAGATCGACGCCTGGAAGGCCCGGTGTCCGCTCACGTTCGAGCAGGACGGGCGGCTCCGGCCTCAGTACGTCATCCGGCAGCTGAGCGAGCGGGCCGGCGACAACGCCGTCGTGACGAGCGACGTGGGCCAGCACCAGATGTGGACGGCCCAGTTCTTCACCTTCGTCCGGCCCCGCTCGCACATCACCTCGGGCGGCCTCGGCACGATGGGCTTCGGCTTCCCGGCGGCCCTCGGCGCGGCGATGGGGCTGCGCGGCACCGGTGCCACCGTGGTTTCCATCAACGGCGATGGCGGCTTCGTGATGAATGCTCAGGAGTTGCGCGTGGCGGCCAAGTACCGGCTGCCCCTCAAGATCGCCGTCATGAACAACGGCTACCTGGGCATGGTGCGGCAGTGGCAGGAGCTGTTCCACGAGGAGCGTTACAGCCACACCGACCTCACCGACACCAACCCCGACTTCGTCAAGCTGGCCGAGGCGTTCGGCTGTGTGGGCCTGCGGGCCACCACGCCGGAGGAAGCCGACGCCGTCATCGAAGCCGCCTGGGAGGTGCAGGACCAGCCTGTGCTCATGGAGTTCGTCGTGCCCAAGGAGGAGATGGTCTTCCCGATGGTGCCCGCCGGCGCCGCCACCGACGACATGATCCTCCAGCGCTTCCGCGACGAGTGAGCCGGCCCAGGCTTCCATTCTCCCCTGTGCTACCCGCAACCCTGAACTGCCATGTCCACCGCCGAACTGACCCTGACGCAGCAGCAGATCCTGCGCAAGAAAGCCAACGGCGAGACGGTGCTCCACGATGCGCCCGAGGCGCCGCGCCGGCACGTCATCGCCGTGCTCCTGGAGAACCACGTCGGCGCGCTCAACCGCGTCGTTAACCTGTTCTCGGCCCGCAACTTCAACCTCGAGAGCGTGACCGTCGGCATGACGGACGACCCGGAGGTCTCGCGCCTGACGATCGTCACCTCGGGCACGCGCCGCCAGATCAAGCAGGTGCTCCGCCTGCTCGACCGCCTGCTCGACACGCTCTCGGTCGAAGACCTCGACCCCGACGCCCTCGTCGAGCGCGAGTTGTGCCTGCTCCGCATCGGCTACACGAAGGCCAACCGGGCCGAGCTGATGGACATCGCCGACATCTTCCGTGCCCGCGTGGTGGACGTGACGCCCGAGACGATGACGTTCGAGGTGACCGGCCCGGCGGCCAAGGTGAACGCCTTCGTCGGGATGATGCGCCCGCACGGCATCGTGGAGGTAGCCCGTAGCGGTCGCGTGGCCATGCGCCGCGCCCTCGCCTACGGCGACTGAAAACGGGGAATACGAACTCGAAAATACGCTTTTATCACACATCCATACCCTGCCATGAACGTCTACTATGAAGCCGATCCGGGGCTGATCCGGAGCAAGAAGGTGGCCGTGATCGGCTACGGAAGCCAGGGGCACGCCCACGCCCTCAACCTGCACGACAGCGGCGTCGACGTGACGGTCGGCCTGCGCGAAGGGTCGCCGTCGGCGGAGGCGGCGCGGGCGGCCGGGCTGGCCGTGGCGCCCATCGCCGAGGCCGTCGCCGGGGCCGACGTCGTCATGATCCTCATCCCGGACCAGCACCAGAAGCGCGTCTACGAGGCCGAGATCGGTCCGCACCTCCGGCCGGGGATGGCCCTGGGCTTCGGGCACGGCTTCAACATCCACTACGGGCAGATCACCCCGCCGGAGGGCGTCGACGTGTTCATGGTGGCCCCGAAGTCGCCGGGGCACCTGGTGCGGCGCGTCTTCACCGAGGGGCGGGGGGTGCCGTGCCTGGTGGCCGTGGCGCAGGACGCCTCGGGGCAGGCGCTGGCGCTGGCCCTCAGCTATGCCGGCGCCATCGGCGGCACCCGCGCCGGGGTCATCGAGACGACCTTCAAGGACGAGACCGAGACCGACCTCTTCGGGGAGCAGGCCGTCCTCTGCGGCGGCGCGGAGGCGCTCGTGAAGGCGGGCTTCGAGACGCTCACGGAGGCCGGCTACCCGCCCGAACTGGCGTACTTCGAATGCCTCCACGAGCTGAAGCTCATCGTCGACCTGATGTACGAGGGCGGGCTCGAATACATGAACTATTCCATCAGCGACACGGCCGAGTACGGCAACCACACGCGCGGACCGCGGGTGATCGGGCCGCAGGTCCGGGAGGAGATGAAGCAGATCCTGGCCGAGATCCAGTCCGGTGCCTTCGCCGAGGAGTGGATCGCCGAGAACGAGCGGGGCGCCGGGCGGCTGCTGGAACTGCGGGCGCGGTCGAAGGCGCACCCCATCGAGACGGTCGGGCGGAAGCTCCGGGCCATGATGAGCTGGGTCCGCGCGGGCCGGCGGAACGAGGCCGAGCCGGTCGAAGCATGAGGGCGCCCATGACGAACATCCGAACCTATCGCCTGGCCGTGTTGCCGGGCGACGGCATCGGCCCGGAGGTGACGCGGGAGGCCGTGCGCGTGCTCGAGGCCGCCGCCGGGCGCTTCGGCTTCCGGCTGGAGACGGCCACGCACCCGGTCGGCGGCGCGGCCCTCGACGCCACGGGTGACCCGCTCCCGCCCGCGACGCAGGCGGCCTGCCGGACGGCGGACGCGGTGCTGCTGGGTGCCGTGGGGGGGGCGGCCTGGGACGAGGCCCCGCCCGGGCGCCGCCCCGAGGACGGGCTGCTGCGCCTGCGCCGGCTGCTCGGCGCCTTCGCCAACCTGCGCCCGGTGACGGTGCCGGCGGCCCTCGCCGGCGCCTCCCCGCTCCGCCCCGAGCGCGTCGCCGGCACCGACCTGGTCATCGTCCGCGAACTCACCGGCGGCATCTACTTTGGCACGCCGCGCGGCATCGAGCAGGGGCCGGAGGGGCGCCGGGGCGTCAACACGATGCGGTACGACGAGGCCGAGATCGAGCGGATCGCCACGGTGGCCTTCGAGCTGGCCGCCCGCCGCCGGGGCCGCGTCACCTCCGTGGACAAGGCCAACGTGCTCGACGTCTCTCGCCTCTGGCGCGAGGTCGTCACGGCCGTGCACCGCGACCGCTTCCCCGAGGTCGAACTCGATCACCTGTACGTGGACAACGCCGCCATGCAGCTCGTCCGTGACCCCCGCCGGTTCGACGTCGTCCTCACGGCCAACCTCTTCGGCGACATCCTCTCGGACCTGGCGGCGACGCTGCCGGGGTCGCTGGGGCTGTTGCCCTCGGCCAGCGTCGGCGGGGGCGTGGGGCTCTTCGAGCCCGTGCACGGCAGTGCGCCCGACCTGGCGGGGACGGGCCGGGCCAACCCGCTGGCGGCCATCCTCAGCGGGGCGATGCTCCTGGAGCACCTCGGCGAGTCGGACGCCGCGACCGCCGTGCGCCGTGCCGTGACGGCCGCGCTGGACGACGGCTTCCGCACGCCCGACCTGGCCGGCGACGGTGAGGCGGTGTGCTCCACCGAAGCCCTGGGCACCGCCGTGTGCGAACGGCTCGAACGGGTGGAGGTGGCGGCATGATCGGTATCCGAAGCTTCCGTGGACGGCGCACGCTTCGACTTAGCAGGCGTCCGGTGTGCCGGGACCCCCGGGCCGCGCGCCGGACGCCTGACCGGAACCCGTTCTCCAGAAAATCCCACTGTCGAAGCTAACGAATGAACATCATGAGTGACCGCGTCATCATTTTCGACACCACGCTGCGTGACGGCGAGCAGGCGCCCGGCGCCTCCATGACCCTGGACGAGAAAGTACGGATCGCCCATCAGCTCGCCCGGCTGGGGGTAGACGTCATCGAGGCCGGATTCCCCATCTCGTCGCCGGCGCAGTACGAGGCCGTGGCCCGCATCGCCGCCGAGGTCTCCGGCCCCGTTATCTGTGGGCTGGCCCGCGCCCTCGAAGCCGACATCCGGGCCGCCGGCGAGGCCCTGGCCGCCGGACCCCGCACCCGCATCCACACCTTCATCGCCACGAGCGACATCCACATCGACGCCAAGTTCGGCGATGCCCGCTTCGGCGCGACGATGGAGGAGAAGCGCCGGACGATCATCCGCATGGCGCAGGAGGCCGTCCGCCTGGCCCGCACCTACACCGACGACGTCGAATTCAGCGCCGAGGACGCCGGGCGCACCGACATCGGCTTCCTCTGCGAGGTGATCCGGGCGGCTGCCGAGGCCGGGGCCACCACCATCAACATCCCGGACACGACGGGCTACTGTACGCCGTCCGAGTATGCGGCGCTCTTCGAGGCGGCCCGTGCCTGCCTGAAGGACTACCCGCAGGTCATCCTGTCGGCACACTGCCACGACGACCTCGGGCTGGCCGTGGCCAACTCGCTGGCGGCCGTCCGGGCCGGGGCGCGGCAGGTGGAGTGCACCCTCAACGGCATCGGCGAGCGGGCGGGCAACGCGGCGCTCGAAGAGGTCGTCATGGCGCTGCACGTGCGGGCGGACCGCTTCGGCGTCACCACCGGCATCGACACGCGGCAGCTGACGCCGACGAGCCGTATGGTGGCCCTCGCCACGGGCTTTCCCGTGCCGCCGAACAAGGCCATCGTGGGGCGGAACGCTTTCAGCCACGAGGCCGGCATCCACCAGCACGGGGTACTCCGCCGCCGCGACACGTACGAGATCATGCGGGCCGAAGACGTGGGGCAGGAGGCGGAGTCCATCCGGCTGGGCCGCCACTCGGGCCGCCACGGGTTCTTCAGTCGCCTCGAGAAGCTGGGGTTGAACGTGCCCGATGAGCAGTGCGAAGCCCTCTACCGGCAGTTCGTCGACCTGGCGGACCGGAAGAAGGAGATCTTCGACGAGGACCTGGTGCACCTGGTGAACGGCACCGCCGTGCCCGACGCCACCGAGCACTACCGGCTGGAGCACCTGCGTGTCGCCGTGCATTCGGGGCAGGCGCCCGAGGCCGAGGTACAGGTGCTCTTCTGCGGGACGGGTGAGCGCGTCGTCCGGCAGGCCACCGGCGACGGACCGGTCGACGCCCTCTTCCGTGCGCTCGACCACACGGTGGGGAGCACGCACGAGCTGGCGAGCTACCAGATCCGCGCCGTGACGGAGGGCTCGGATGCGGTCGGGGAGGTCACGGTGCTACTCCGGGACGGTGGGGCTTTCTTCCGGGGCGTGGCGCGGCACACGGACGTGCTCCAGGCCTCGGCCGACGCGTACGTCGAAGCGCTCAATCAACTCGCCACCCATCACGCCGACCGGCACAGCGTGGCCTTCGTCGGGCACGGCATCATGGAGTCGTTCGGGAACCCCGCCGTCGGGGCGGCTGGCGGAAACGGGTGGGCCTCATCTTTCTGAAAACACGGTTTATTGACCCATGACCATTACGGAAAAGATCCTCGCCCGCCATGCCGGTCGCGACCGCGTGGCCCCGGGGGACAACATCTGGGTGACGGTGGACGTGCTCATGACGCACGACGTGTGCGGGCCGCCGACCATCGACATCTTCAAGCGGGAGTTCGGGGAGCACGCCCGCGTGTGGGACCCCGAGAAGGTGGTCATCATCCCGGACCATTACATCTTCACAAAGAACCACCACGCCAACCGCAACGTGGAGGTGCTCCGGGCTTTTGCGGCGGAGCAGAACCTGCCGCATTACTACGACGTGGGCACGGAGCGGTACAAGGGCGTCTGCCACATGGCTTTGGCCGAGGAAGGCTTCAACCGCCCCGGCTCGCTGCTCGTGGGCACGGACAGCCACACCTGCACCTCGGGCGCCTTCGGCATGTTCTCCACCGGCATCGGCAACACCGACGCCGCCCTCGTCATGGGCACGGGCAAGCTCTGGCTGAAGGTGCCCGCGACGATGAAGTTCGTCTTCGAGGGCAGCCTGCCGCCCTACCTGATGGCCAAGGATCTGATTCTGACCGTCATCGGGGACATCGGCTGCGACGGGGCCACCTACCGGGCGCTCGAGTTCGACGGCGAGGCCGTCTACGACCTGCCCGTGCACGAGCGCATGACGCTCACGAACATGGCCATCGAGGCCGGGGGCAAGAGCGGCATCATCGCGCCCGACGAGAAGATCTTCGAGTACGTCCGGGCGCGCACCGATGCCCCGTTCGAGCCGGTCTACGGCGATCCGGACGCGCATTACCACACCTTCCGGGTCTACGACGTGACCACGATGGAGCCGGTCGTGGCCAGGCCGCACAGCCCGGACAACCGCGCCACGGTCAGTGAGGTGGCCGGCACCCGGCTCGACCGCGCCTACATCGGCTCGTGCACCGGCGGCAAGCTGGAGGACTTCGAGGCGGCGGCGCGCCTCCTGAAAGGGCAGGAGGTGGTCATCGACACGTACATCGTGCCGGCGACGACCCACATCGCCCGTCAGCTCCACACCACCACGATCGACGGCGTCTCGCTCTACGACACCTTCGAGCGGGCCGGGTGCCGGCTCGGCCAGGCCAGCTGTGCCGCCTGCCTGGGCGGGCCGGTCGACACGTTCGGGCGCACGCATGGCTCGGAGGTGGTCATCTCGACGACCAACCGGAATTTCCCGGGCCGGATGGGTTCGAAGCAGGCCTCGGTCTACCTGGCCTCGCCGCTGACGGTGGCCGCCTCGGCCCTCACCGGGGTCATCACCGATCCCCGCGAGGTGCTCGTGTGAGCGCCGCGCGGCGCGTCCTTCCTCACGCTCAATCGACCCGCATACTATGGAAACCATCATCAGAGGGGCGGCCTACGTCCTCGGCGACGCCATCGACACGGACCAGATCATCCCGGCACAGCACCTGGTCTACAGCCTCTCCGATCCTGAGGAGCGACGGTATTACGGGCGCTATGCGCTCAGCGGGGTGCCGCCCGAGGGGCAGGGCCTGCCGTTCGGCCGCCGGCCGTTCACGCCGCCGGACGCTTTCCAGAGCCCGTACCGGATCATCGTGGCCGGCAGCAACTTCGGCTGTGGCTCCTCGCGGGAGCACGCGCCTTTTGCGCTGGCCGAGGCCGGGTGCGCCGCCGTCGTGGCCGAGAGCTACGCCCGCATCTTTTACCGCAATGCCGTCAGCGGCGGGTTCGTGGTGCCGTTCGAGAGCACCGAACGGCTCGTCGAGCGCATCCGCACGGGCGACGAACTCGCCCTCGACACGCGGCTGGGCACCCTCACGAACGAGACGACCGGCGAGACGCACCTGCTCCGTCCGCTGGGCGACGTGGCCGACATTCTCCGCGCCGGCGGCATCTTCAATTATGCCCGCCAGGCCGGCCTCATCCCCGCCTGACCCCCGTGCACATCAAAAACGGACCGCTGCTATGCCGCACGCCATCGAACTCTTCGACACCACCCTCCGCGACGGGACGCAGGGGGAGCACGTCTCCCTCTCGGCCACCGACAAGCTCCGTATCGCCCGGCGGCTGGATGCGTTCGGTATCGACCTGATCGAGGGGGGGTGGCCCGGCTCGAACCCGAAGGACCAGGCCTTCTTCGAGCGGGCGCGGGACGTGGCCTGGCAGCACGCCCGCCTGTGCGCCTTCGGCTCGACGCGGCGCGCGCAGTTCGCCCCCGAGGACGACCCCAACCTGGCGGCGATGCTGGCGGCCGGCACGCCCGTGGTGTCGATCTTCGGCAAGAGCTGGACGCTCCATGCCGAGGTGGCCCTCGGCGTCAGCCGCGACGAGAACCTGGACCTGATCGCCTCGTCGGTGGCCTATCTGAAGGCGCAGGGGAAGCACGTGGTTTACGACGCGGAGCACTTCTTCGACGGCTATGCCGACGACCCCGGCTATGCGCTGGCCACGCTGGCGGCCGCCGCCGGGGCCGGCGCCGACGTGCTGGTGCTCTGCGACACGAACGGGGGAACGCTGCCGCAGTCCATCTACGAGGTGGTGCGGGCGGTGTGCTCCCGGTTCGACCGGCCCGTCGGCATCCACACCCACAACGACGGGGGGTGCGCCGTGGCCAACACCCTGATGGCCGTGCAGGCCGGCGCCCGGCACGTGCAGGGCACCATCGGCGGCATCGGCGAGCGGTGCGGCAACGCCGACCTGTGCGCCGTCATCCCGGGGCTGCAGCTGAAGCTCGGCTACGACTGCGTGACCCCGGCGCAGCTGCGCACGCTCACCGACCTGGCGCACTTCGTCCAGGAGGTCGCCAACCTCGACCCCGTGGACCGGGCGCCGTACGTGGGGCGCAGCGCCTTCGCCCACAAGGGCGGCGTGCACGTCTCGGCGGTGATGAAGACGCCCCGCGCTTACGAGCACCTGGAGCCGGAGGTGCTGGGCAACCGCCGCCGGGTGCTCGTCTCCGACCTCTCGGGGCGGAGCAACGTGCGCTACAAGGCCACCGAGCTGGGGTTGTCGCTCTCCGACGAGGGGGCTGCCCGCGCCGTCCATCGGATCAAGGAGATGGAGCACGCGGGCTACGAGTTCGAGGGTGCTGAGGCGTCGTTCGAGCTACTCCTGCGCGACGTGGAGGGCGACGCAGGGACCTTCTTCGAGTTAGAGCGCCTCCGCGTCCGCAGCGACATCGACGGGGCGACGGAAGGAAGCTGCACCGAGGCCACCATCGTCGTGCGCGTGGGCGGACGCCGGGAGCTGGCCGTGGCCGAGGGGGCCGGGCCCGTGGATGCCCTTTCGAACGCACTCCGGCAGGGGCTCGCGGCCGCGTTCCCGTCGCTCGAGTCCGTGCGCCTCTCCGACTACAAGGTGCGGGTGGTCAACCCCGAGGCTGGCACCGGCGCCGCCGTGCGCGTGCTCGTCGAGCACCGGGACGACAGCCGGAGCTGGGTCACCGTCGGCGTCTCGTCGAACATCCTGGCGGCGAGCTGGCGCGCCCTGGCCGACGGCCTCCGCTACCACCTGCTCCGCACGGGCGCCACCCCGGTGAAGGCGCCTCCGAAGGTCTCCGCCTTCATCCCGGCCTGAACGCCTTCGCGCAGATAACCACCTCGTCAACCCAAAACAGGGAGGTACACCGTGTCTGGTCAACGCCTGTCCGATGGTCTTTACGATCCCCGGTTCGAACACGATGCCTGTGGCGTCGGGATGATCTGTACGCTGACGGGCGAGGCCAACCACGAGATCGTGCGGAACGCGCTGGAGATCCTCGTCAACCTGGATCACCGGGGCGCGTGCGGGTGCGACGGCGCCACGGGCGACGGGGCCGGCATCCTGCTCCAGATCCCCCACGCCTTCTTCTCTGCCGAGGCGCGGGTGCCGGGGGGGCTGCCCGAGCCGGGCGACTATGCCGTGGGGATGGCCTTCCTCCCCGCACAGCCGGAGCAGCAGGCCTTCTGTCGCCGCCTGGTGGCCGATGCCGCACGGGCCGAGGGGCTGCCCCTGCTCGGCTGGCGCCGTGTGCCGACGCGGAACGAGCACCTGGGTGCGATGGCCCGCGCCGCCGAGCCGGCTGTCTGGCAGTTCTTCGTCGCCCGGGGCGACGGCGTGGCGGACCGGGCGGCGTTCGAGCGGAAGCTCTACGTACTCCGGAAGGTGCTCGAACGTATCGCCCGGCGGTCCGGGCCGGTCGTGCGCGACGCCTTCCACATCGCCAGCCTCTCCACGCGGACCATCGTCTACAAAGGGATGCTCACGCCGGAGCAGGTGGCCGGGTATTACCCGGACCTGGAGGATGCCCGGATGGTGAGCACGATGGCGATGGTGCACGCCCGTTTCAGCACGAACACGCTGCCGCAGTGGTCGCTGGCCCAGCCGTTCCGCTACCTCTGCCACAACGGCGAGATCAACACGCTGCGGGGCAACGTGAACTGGATGCGGGCCCGCGAGGCCGCCTTCCGGGACGCGCGGTTCGGTGACGACCTGGACAGGCTGCTGCCCGTGCTCACCGAAGGCGCCAGCGACTCGGCCTCCCTCGACAGCGCCCTCGAGCTGCTCTACCACACCGGCCGCAGCCTGCCGCACGCCATGATGATGCTGGTGCCCGAAGCCTGGGAGCACCACGAGGCGATGGACGACGACCGACGTGCCTTCTACGCATACCACGCCTGCCTGATGGAGCCGTGGGATGGCCCCGCCACCATCCCCTTCACCGACGGCCGCTACCTGGGCGCCGTGCTCGACCGCAACGGCCTGCGTCCCTCGCGCTACACCGTCACGAAGGACGGGCTGGTGGTGCTGGCCTCCGAGGCGGGCGTGCTGCCCATCGACGAGGCGCGGGTGGAAACGAAAGGGCGCCTGCAGCCCGGCCGGATGTTCCTCGTGGACCTGGAGGAGCGGCGCCTCGTCAGCGACGAGGAGATCAAAGCGGAGGTGAGTCGCCGCCGCCCATATCGGGTCTGGCTTGCGGAGAACCTGCGTACACTCGACGCGCTGCCGCCGGCGCAGGCGCCCGCCGAGGACGAGCCGGCGCCACTGTGGCGGGAGAAGCTCTTCGGGTACACGCTCGAGGACGAGCGGATGCTCATTGCCGCGATGGCGCTCAAGGGCAAGGAAGCCATCGGCTCGATGGGGGACGACACCCCGCTGGCCGTCCTCTCGGAGCGCCCGCGCCTGCTCTACGACTACTTCCGTCAGCTCTTCGCCCAGGTGACGAACCCGCCGCTGGACGCCATCCGCGAGGAGCTGGTCACGTCGCTGATGACGCACCTGGGCGCGTCGCCGAACCTGTTCGAGGAGACCCCGGCGCACGCCCGGCGGCTCCGGCTGGCGCAGCCGATCCTCACCGACGCCGACCTGGCGCGGATCCGGCAGGCCGGGGACGAGGCCCTCCGCACGGCCACGCTGGCGATCACGTTCGACGGCAGCCGGGGCGGGGCGGGGCTGCAGGCCGCCCTCACGCGCCTGTGCGCCGAAGCCGCCGAGGCCGTCCGCGCCGGCGCGACGATCCTCGTCCTGTCGGACCGCACCGCCGGGGCCGTGCGCCTGCCGATCCCCGCGCTACTAGCCACCGGGGCCGTTCACCACCACCTGATCCGGCAGGGACTGCGGATGCGGTGCAGCCTCGTCGTGGAGACGGGCGAGGCGCGGGAGGTGCACCACTTCTGTACCCTCCTCGGCTACGGGGCGCAGGCCGTCAACCCCTACCTGGCGCTGGCCGTGGCCCGGCGGCTGGGCGCGGAGGAAGGGCTGGAGGCCGCCGAGGCCGAGCGGCGGTTCATCGCGGCGGCCGGTAAGGGCATCCTCAAGGTGATGTCCAAGATGGGCATCTCGACGTTGCAGAGCTATTGCGGCGCGCAGATCTTCGAGGCCGTCGGGCTGGGGGAGGAGGTGATCGAGGCGTATTTCACCGGCACGCCCTCCCGGCTGGGCGGCGTGGGCCTCGACGTGCTGGCCGAGGAGGCGCGTCGCCGGCACGCGGCGGCGTTCCCGCCCGTCGAACTGCCGTACGGCCAGGGGCTCGACGCCGGCGGCCGGTATCAGTGGCGGCGCGGCGGTGAGCATCACCAGTTCTTCCCCCTCTCCATCGCCCGGCTCCAGCACGCCGTCCGCGAGGGGCGCTTCGAGACGTACGAGGAATATGCCCGCCTCATCAACGAACAGGCTCGGCGGCCGGGCACGCTGCGGGGGCTGCTCGACTTCCGCACCGAGGGCGTCACGCCCGTGCCGCTCGACGAGGTGGAGCCGTGGACCGAGATCGTCAAGCGTTTCAAGACCGGGGCCATGTCGTACGGCTCCATCAGCCGCGAGACGCACGAGACGCTGGCCGAGGCCATGAACCGCCTCGGCGGCAAGAGCAACACGGGTGAGGGGGGCGAGGACCCCGAGCGCTACGATCCCGCGCACCCCGCCCGCAGCCGCATCAAGCAGGTGGCCTCCGGCCGCTTCGGCGTCACCATCGACTACCTCACGAGTGCCGACGAGATCCAGATCAAGATGGCGCAGGGGGCCAAGCCGGGCGAGGGCGGCCAGCTTCCCGGCGAGAAGGTCTACCCGTGGATCGCACGGACGCGCCATTCCACCCCGTACGTGGGGCTGATCTCCCCGCCGCCGCACCACGACATCTACTCCATCGAGGACCTGGCCCAGCTCATCCACGACCTGAAGAACGCCAACCCCGGGGCGCGCATCAGCGTCAAGCTCGTCTCCGAGGTGGGGGTGGGCACCATCGCCGCCGGCGTGGCCAAGGGCAAGGCCGACGTGATCCTCATCAGCGGGCACGACGGCGGCACGGGGGCCTCGCCGCAGACCTCCATCATGCACGCGGGCCTGCCCTGGGAGCTGGGGCTGAGCGAGACGCACCAGACCCTCGTGCGCAACGGCCTCCGCAGCCGCGTCCGCCTCGAGTGCGACGGCCAGCTCAAGACCGGCCGCGACGTGGCCATCGCCTGCCTGCTCGGGGCCGACGAGTTCGGCTTCGCCACGGCGCCGCTGGTGGCGCTCGGCTGCATCATGATGCGCAAGTGCCACCTCAACACGTGCCCCGTCGGCATCGCCACGCAGGACCCCGCGCTGCGGGCGAAGTTCAGCGGGGAGCCCGAGCACGTCATCAACTACTTCCACTTCGTCGCCGAGGAGCTGCGCCGGATCATGGCCGCGCTCGGCTTCCGCACCGTCGACGAGATGGTCGGGCGCGTCGATCGGCTCCGGGTGCGCGAGGGGATCGACCACTGGAAGGCGCGGCACCTCGACTTCAGCGCCGTGCTGCACCGGCCCCGCGTACCGGCACGGCTGGCCCGCTTCCAGGCGGAGGCGCAGGACCACGGCCTCGACCGGGCCCTGGACCATCGCCTGATCGAACGGGCGCGGCCCGCGCTCGAACGGGGCGAGCGGGTGACGATCGAGACCGAGATCCGCAACGTCCACCGCACCGTGGGCACGCTCCTCAGCGCCGAGGTCAGCCGCCGCTACGGCCCCGGCGGCCTGCCCGACGACACGATCCGCATCCACGCCCGGGGCGCGGCCGGGCAGAGCTTCGCCGCCTTCGGCGCACGCGGCCTCACGTTCGACATCGAGGGCGAGGCGAACGACTACCTCGGCAAAGGGCTCTCCGGGGCGCGGATCATCCTCCGTCCCCCGGCCGGGGCCACCTACGACGCGCACCACCAGATCATTGCCGGCAACGTGGCTCTCTACGGCGCCACGAGCGGCGAGGTCTTCATCCGGGGGCGGGCGGGCGAGCGCTTCGCCGTGCGCAACAGCGGGGCGCGGGCCGTCGTCGAGGGCGTCGGGGATCACGGGTGCGAGTACATGACCGGCGGTGTGGTGGTCGTCCTGGGCCCCACCGGGCGCAACTTCGCCGCCGGCATGAGCGGCGGCATCGCCTACGTGCTCGACGGCACGCACGACTTCCGGCGCGGCCGCTGCAACGTCGAGATGGTGGACCTCGAACCGGTCACCGAGCCCGAGGACCTCGCCACGCTCCGTGCGCTCATCGAACGGCACCATGCCCTCACCGGAAGCACCGTCGCGGCCTGGGTGCTCGACGACTGGGAAACGGCCCTCCGCGAGTTCGTCAAGGTCATCCCCATCGAGTACCGCCGCGCCCTTCAGCGCCTTTCGGGAGGCTCACCCGATGTGGGTGAGGAAGCGTCGATAGCCGCCTGAGGGGATCCCGCGCCGGCCAGACCCCGGCCCGCCTCCATCCTCCGATCTGCCATCTTCAATTTGCAATCTGCAATTTGCAATCCAGATATGGGCAAGCCGACCGGTTTTATCGAGTACCCGCGTGAGATGCCGCCGCGCCGCCCGGTGAAGGAGCGCGTGCGGGACTACCGGGACGTGTACGCGCCGTTCCCCGAGGAGAAGGTGCAGACGCAGGCCGCCCGGTGCATGGATTGCGGTGTGCCGTTCTGCCAGAGCGGGTGCCCGCTGGGCAACGTCATCCCGGACTGGAACGACCTGGTCTACCGGGGCCGCTGGCGCGAGGCCTTCGAACGGCTCCGGGCCACGAACAACTTCCCCGAGTTCACCGGCCGGATCTGCCCGGCGCCGTGCGAGAGCGCGTGCGTGCTCGGCCTCATCGAGCCGCCCGTGACCATCGAACAGGTCGAGCGGACGATCGCCGAGCATGCCTATGCCGAGGGCTGGGTGGTGCCACGGCCGCCCCTGCGGCGCACCGGCCGGCGCGTGGCGGTCATCGGCTCCGGCCCCGCCGGCCTGGCCTGCGCCGACCAGCTCAACCAGGCCGGGCACACCGTCACCGTCTTCGAGCGAGACGACCGCATCGGCGGCCTGCTCCGCTATGGCATCCCCGACTTCAAGCTGGAGAAAGACGTCCTGGATCGCCGCCTGGCCGTCATGGAGGCCGAGGGCGTCGCCTTCTGCACCGGCGCCGACGTGGGGCGGACGGTGCCCGTCTCGGCGCTGGACGACTTCGACGCGGTGGTGCTCTGCGCCGGCGCCACGAAGCCCCGCGACCTGAACGTGCCGGGGCGGGAGCTGGCCGGCATCCACTTCGCCTGGGATTTCCTCCGCCGCCAGAACAAGCGCATCGCCGGCGACGCCGTGCCGGACGACCCGACGCGCGACGCCGCCGGGAAGGACGTCATCGTCATCGGCGGCGGCGACACCGGCAGCGACTGTGTGGGCACGGCCAACCGGCAGGGCGCCCGCTCGGTGACCCAGTTCGAGCTGATGCCCCTGCCGCCCGAGACGCGCCCGCCGCACCAGCCCTGGCCCTTCTACCCGATGGTGTTGCGGACAAGCTCGTCTCACGAGGAAGGGGTGGACCGGCAGTGGAGTGTGATGACGACGGCGTTCCTCGGCACGGACGGGCACGTCGAGGCCCTGCAAACGGTGCGGGTGCGGCCCGTACGCGAGGACGGCGGGCGGCTGCGCTTCGAGGAGGTGCCCGGCTCCGAACGTACCTGGCCGGCGGGCCTGGTGCTGCTGGCGATGGGCTACACCGGCCCCGAGCCGGACCTGCTCGACCGCCTCGGCCTCGAACGCACGCCCCGCGGCACCGTCGCCACCGACGCGCACTACCGGACGAGCCGCCCCGGCTTCTTCGCCGCCGGCGACGTGCGGCGCGGGGCCTCGCTCGTAGTGTGGGCCATCGCCGAGGGCCGCGAGGTCGCCCGCGCCGTCGATGCCCACCTGACCGGTTTCACCGCGCTACCCGTCCGTGGCGAAGGCGACCTGCCGCTCGTGCGCTGAACGGCCGGGTGGGCTCAGAGGGAGCGGGTGAGCCCGCCGTCCACCCGGATGTTCTGCCCGGTGATGTAGGCGCCGGCGTCCGAGAGAAGAAAGGCGACGGTGGCGGCCACTTCCTCCACCCGCCCCGGGCGACGCAGCGGGATGCCGGCGCGGGTAGCCTCGTCCACCGGGTAGGTCTCGATGAAGCCCGGCAACACGTTGTTCATCCGGATGCCGTCCGGGCCATACCGCTCGGCGAAGAGCTTCACGAAGGCGCTGAGCCCGGCCCGGAGCGCCGAGGAGACGGGAAAGGCCAGCGACGGCTCGACGGCGCCGAAGGTGGAGATGTTCACGATGGCGCCGACCCCCTGCCGCTCCATGAGCGGGGTGACCAGGCGGGCTAGGCGGACCGTATGAAGGAAAACGAGTTCGAGGCCCGTGTGCCAGTCGTCGTCGGTCAGGGCGAGCAGGTCCCCCTTGGGGGGATGGCCGGTGTTGCACACGGCCGCATCGACGCGGCCATAGTGCGCCACCGCCCGGTCGACGAGGCGGGCGAGGTCTTCGGGGCTGGTGACGCTCCCCTGGACCGCCACGGCGTCGAGCGCCTGGGCCATCGGATGCACGTCGTCGGAACGGCTCAGGAGGGCCAGGCGGTAGCCGTCGGCGGCGAGGCGGCGGGCGATGGCGGCCCCCATCCCCCGGCTGGCGGCGGTCACGAGGGCGACGGGGCGGGACATAGGCGGGAACGTTCGGGAGGGGTGTGCGGGGAAGGGGCGTCAGACGCCGAACTGGGTGAGGTGGTGATCCAGGTGCTTGTACATGCTCCAGCCCTTCTCTTCCTCCCCCAGCTCGCCGAAGAGGGGGTGCTGGCAGGGGATCTCTTTCAGCGACATGAACGTCTCCAGTGCCTCGAGGAGCCGGGCCTTCTCGGCCTCGAAGTCGCTCGTGGCGGGGGGCATGAACTGCGGGTGGGTGCGTAGTCCTTTCGGGTAGGGCAGGCGGCTCATCACCATCCGGCGCACGAGCCCGGCTCCGAGGCGCACGTACCAGGGCATCGTGCCGAGGGGCTTGCCGTTGTAGACCTCCACGATCTCGGCACAGTGCGCGAGCATCTGCGCGGCGTTCATGCGTCCCCACTGTGGCCGCGCGTCGGGCCTGAGGCGCTCGATGCGTGCGAGGACGTCCCGGTACACCGCCGGGTCGTAGAGGCT
>CAZKFR010000036.1:0-11589 GCA_964552015.1 uncultured Rhodothermaceae bacterium
AACCTTTTGAAGCAAGGCGCTGATCCTTATGGGGTTAGCGCCTTTGCTTTTGGGGAGCGGGGGAAGGCAGGACGCTTCAAGCCGGGACCGAGGAGTCCGAGTTGCTCGGGAATCGGATGGATGGTTGAAGACGGCGTAGCCCCCGGACGAGCCAGGCCAGGGCCAGGCCGATAAGTGCTGTACGGACTATCCATACGGCGGGCTCGGACAGCCCCAGGGTCGAGATAACAGACGGCGTGGCAAAGAAGTAGTAGAGCCCCACGGAAATTCCCGCCAGCAGGGTCAGGGCCACGGCGGCGCGGATGCGAACTACGCGGACCAGCCCGGTCACCAGCAGGTAACTCCCCAGCGCCCAGAGGCCGATGTGCAGGTAGATACCCGGCGCCGTGGCCAGAGGGCCGTCCGTGGTGGTGAAATAGCCGGCGATGAAACCCGGGAAAGCCGCCGCGAACACCCCGTAAGGCGTACGGAGCCACCGCCCCGGGCCTTCCGCGGTGGTGGTCGCCTGCAGCGCCGACTTCCGGGGCGAGAGGTCCAGGCAGCCTTTGGGGGTGCACAGCGTACAGGTAGCACAACGGGGGTTGCGGAAGGAGACGAACGGGTGCTGCCCGTAGAGCTTCTCGACGGGCAAGACCGGGCAGAACGCGTTGCAGAAACCTGCCTTCAGGTCGAAGAACGCGCCGAGCCCCAGGGCCGCCAGCGCGACGGCGACGATGATCAGGGCCAGGGGGAAGCCGTGTTCATTAAAGAGAAAACGCCGGGCCGGGACGAGCACGAACAGCAGGGCAATGCCGAGCTTGCCGGCCGGGCGGAGCCAGTGCACCGGAAGGGGGCGGCGCCCCCGGAGACCGTTGGTCAGCAGGTTCAGCGTCGCCAGCGGGCAGATCCCGCGCCACAGGGCCGGAGCGATCAGAAACGTGGCCGGTAACAGCGGGATCAGGACGTTCCACAGCACGGCCAGCGTGGGGCCTTCATAAAAAAAGAGCCCCGCCAGCAGGGCCACCGTGACCAGCAGGTTTACAACCTGCACAGCCCGCCAGAGCACCATCGCCGGGCGGGAAGGACGAGCCAGCTCGAAAGACATGGTATCCGGGTACGACAACGTGGAGGAATCTGTTCTGGCTTAATTAAGGATAGTTCTGTCTTAAAATCCAGGGGTCTATCCCCACATCGAAAAATACTTCGACTGGGGGATGCCATCGCGCCTTCTACTGCCCGCCGTGTCCCGCCCGGTCCATCCGTCGGATTGACCTGACGTCTCCGAACGCCAGACCATCCTGGCGGGCGAGCCAAAGCGCGTGTAGTCGGTGGCTTGCCGCTACTGGGTCTGGGCCATCCCGTCGACTATCTCGAGGAGTTTCTCCCGGGCTCGTTCGCACCACAGGCGTACCGCGCGTTCCGGATCATGTCCCTCTTTCAGGGCCGTCAGGTAGGCACCGATCACGCCCCAGTGGATGGTGCGCCGGGCGGCCTCGGGACCGTCGTAGGCCAGGCACATGTACGCGCTCAGAAGGGAGGGCGCGTTCGTGCAATTATGCTTTAAACCCACCACGGCGGCGGCTATCGTGGCCCCCTTGAAGGAGGCGGTCAGCTGGTGGCGATCTGCGTCGCTGAGCCGACCGGCCAGATGTGCCCGCACGGCGGACAGCAACACCCCGGTAGACGGCGGAGCTGCGCCCGGCGTGTGCTCGGCACACCAGAGGGCGAAACGGTGCAGGGCCTGATGAACCTGACGTTCGGGAAGCCGATGCCCGGCGAAGTGATCGATGAGGAGTTGGAGCGGGACTCCGGCGTGCCGGGCGGAAAGGTACGCGTGCGATCCGTGTTTCATGGTGCTGTTGGGGCTGTATGCTTCTGAGGGATGCAGAGGCGTTCGGCGCTGCCCTCAGAAGCGGCCCAGGCAACAGCCGACGCTTTAGCAGTACTTTTGAATCGCCCTGCAAGTTGTCGATTAAAGCGGCGATGGGCCGGGGCGGTCGGGCATAAAAAAGCCCGCCGGCAGCACGGGCTGAAGCGGGTTCGTGAGGGGAGACACGTGCTCGGTTCTCACGCTCTTCTGCAACGCGCTTTAGCTGTTGGAGACGCTGAGGTCCCCGCCCGCAAGCTGCTGATCAACTCGGCAAGTCGTGCTACGACCGCCTGCGGAGCCGGTTCCTCGCCGGCCTCCCCCGGGGCTGGACGGCCCGGGATGCACGAGCACTATGCTTCGGAAGGGTCCGTGAGAGGGTCAGGGGATCCGCACGAGCGGTCGGGTGACGGTGCCCGAAGGTGTCGTCAGGCGGGCGACGTACAGGCCGGGCGGCAGCGCGGTGGCATCGAATGCGGTACGGTAGGTGCCGGCGGCCTGGCGGGTGTCCACCAGTAGCGCCACGCGGCGGCCGAGCACGTCGTACACGGCGAGCCGCACGGGACCCGCCTGCGGCAACGTGTAGGTCAGCGTGGTCGCCCGGCGGAACGGGTTCGGGTAGTTCGGGTGGAGCCGGAGCGTGCCGGTGGAGGGGGCGTCCTCCCGGGCCGTCGGTCCGGACACCGTTTCACACGTTCCCCAGCGGAAGGCGAAGACGGCGTCGGAGGCGGGGACGGTATAGCCCCGGTCGGTGCCGTCGGCGGCACACGCGGCCGGGACGGCCTCGCGGTCCGTGGCCTCGGGACCGTTGAGGACGTGGTAGGTGCCCGTGGCGCCCTCGGGCAGGTAGGTGAAGAAGCTGAACAACCCTTCGCCCAGGTCGGCCATGGGGACGATTTCGCCGTCGGTGAAGGTGCCCCGGATGTAGACGCCGCGCGCAGTGTCCTGCCCGGTCATGTCCACCTGGAACGTGATCTTGTGGGCGTCGAGGTCCTCGTAGAAGGCCGCCTCGGGCCAGCGCCCCCCGCCGTTCTCCATGAAGTTCGTCTCGACGGGGTCAAAGAAGGCGACGTGCTCCTGCGAGGAGCCCTGCCCCCAGGGGGTGCGGCACGGCGTCGAGACCCAGGCCGGCTCCCAGAAGATGACCCCGATGCCGCCGGACCGCATGACCTCGCGGGCGTAGTCGACGAGGTACTCCAGCTGTTTTTCGGGGATGACGGGCAGGTAGTCCGGGTCGGGCGTGGTGATGAGGTCGGGGAGGCTGTCGAAGCCGGTGCGGGTCCAGGGGTAGCCGGTTTCGACGACCATCACCTCGTAGCCCGGGAGCCGGCTGCGGAGGGCACGGATCGTCTCGCCGAGCTCGCGGATGCTGGCTTCATGCCAGGCGTAGTAGTAAGAGAAGCCCATCACGTCGAAGTCGGTCACGCCGTGGGCGACGAGGTTCTGGTAGTGCCAGACGAGGCTGTTCAACCCGGCGAAGTGGAGGACGATCTTCGGCGTGACGGCGGCGGTGGCGCCGACCTCGCGGACGGCCCGGATGGCGGCATTGAACAGCACCGCGTGGCGGCTCCAGTCCGTGCTGAGGGTGCCGACGGGCTCGTACCGGTCGTTCATGGTGCGGTGGACCAGCAGCCCGCCGTTCGTCTCGTTGCCGATCTTGACGAACTCCGGCATGAGCCCGTCGGCGTCGAGCGTCGTGAGGACCTGCTTCGTGTAGGCGTAGACCGAGTCCGCGAGCGCGTCGACGTCGTCGGCGATGGCGGCCCAGCGGGCGGGAACGACCTGCCGGCCCGGATCGGCCCAGAAGTCGGCGTAGTGGAAGCCCAGCATCAACGACATGCCGGCGGCGCGGGCGCGGGAGAAGGTTTCCCGCACGTCGTCGAGGTCGTTGTACCGGGGCTTGACGCCCGGCGGCTGCGCGAGCGCCTCCTGCCAGGCGGGGTCCACCCAGAGGCGGGCCCGCACCAGGGTGTGGCCCCGATGGGCGAAGATCGCGTAGACGTCCTTCGGCGCGCCGTGCTCCTTGAATACGGCCCCGCAGTCCTCCATCATGTTCGCGTAGGATAGGTCCGCGCCGAAGTGGAATGTCTGTGCAGGGGCGGGGAGGGGCCGTAGAAGGGCCGGAAGCAGGAACGCCAGAGCGAGGAGGATACGGCAGGGCATGGCAACAGCGGGGGGTCAGGAGGAAAAGGACACAGGACCGGCTTCCAGGTTTCGCTCGACCACGTAAACGGCGGGCGTGCGACCGAAGGCGGTGCGGTAGTCGGCGGAGAGGCGCTGCGTCAGGTCCGGCACGGCGTCGCGGTGCGCCAGGATGACCGCGCAGCCGCCGAAGCCGGCGCCCGTCATCCGGGCCCCCCGTACGCCGTCCGTGGCGCAGGCCGTCTCCACGAGCCGGTCGAGTTCGGGCGAGCTGACGTCGTAGAGGTCACGCAGGCTTGCGTGCGAGGCCGTCATGAGCGTTCCGAAGCGGGTCAGGTCGCCCGCCTGCAGGGCCGCGACGGCCTCCCGCACCCGGGCGTTCTCGCCGACGACGTGCCGGCACCGCCGTCGCACCGGGTCCGGCAGATCCTCTGCATGGGCCTCCAGCATCCCGGCCGAGACGTCGCGCAGGGCCCGGACCTGTGGGTAGAGGCGCCGGAAGAACGCGACGCCGACCTTGCATTCGGCCCGTCGCTCGTTGTACTTCGAGGCGGCCAGCGAGCGGGGCGCGCGGCTGTCGGCGATCACGAAGACGTGTTCGCCGGGGTGCACCGGCACGGCCTCGAAGGCCAGGCTGCGGCAGTCCAGGAACAGGGCGTGCCCGGCCCGGCCCAGGCGGGCGGCAAACGGGTCCATGATGCCGCAATGCACGCCGATGAAGCGGTGCTCGACCTGCTGGCAGAGCCGCGCCCCCTCGGCACCCGCGAGCGCGAAGCCGAACAGGTGTTCCAGCCCCACGAGCAGGGCCACCTCGGTGGCGGCCGACGAGCTCAGCCCGGCGCCGACGGGCACGTCGCCGTAGAGGACGCCCTCGAAGCCGGACGGGATGAACCCCCGCTCCTGGAGCAACGCCACGACGCCTCCGGCATAGTGCCGCCACGACGAGCCGGGGCCCGGCAGGGCGTCGAGCGTCGTATCCAGCCGCTCGTCGTAGTTGAGCGCGTGCAGGACGATGCGCCGGTCCGGCCGCCGCCGCAACGCCACGTAGACGGCCTGCCCGAGCGTCATCGGCAGGACGAAGCCGTCGTTGTAGTCGGTATGGTCCCCGATGAGGTTGACCCGGCCGGGCGCCAGGGCCAGAGTTGCTTCGGCCGCCGGCCCGACGTACCGCTCGAAGGCCCGGCGCACCCGTTCGACGGGTGGGAGGACCGTCGTACCGGTCTGACCGGTCCATGTACCGGGGGGGTTCATGACGAAAGACCTGCTTGGTGAGATGATCGAACCCCGCAAGATACCCCGCCGCCGGAGGTTTTTTCGAGAGAACCTTTCGGGATGTTCGGCTTCATGCCGGCGGCATGCTATCTTGCCCGTCCATGCCGGTGAACCTCGTGGTGGGATGCGCGTCCTTCCACGAACTTCCACGGAGCGCAGGCGGGACGCCCGGACATGAACCAGAACATCCACACGGCCCTCTACTACGCTGCGATCGTTTCGCTGGGAGGTTTCCTTTTCGGGTTCGATGCGTCGGTCATCTCCGGGGTGGTGGGCTTCGTGGTGCGCGACTTTGCGCTGAACGACTGGGGGCAGGGGCTGGTGGTGAGTGCGCCGGCGCTGGCCGCCGTGGTGGCGGTGATGACCGTCGGGCCGCTCAGCGATGCGTTCGGGCGAAAGAAGATGCTCACGGTGGTGGCCTTTCTGTATACCTTTTCCGCCGGGGCGTCGGCGCTGGCGCCGTCCTTCGAGGTGCTCGTGGCGGCGCGGGCGCTGGGGGGGCTGGCCTTCGGTTCGCTGATCCTGGCGCCGCTCTACATCGCGGAGATGGCCCCGCCGGCCCATCGCGGACGCATGGTGTCGATGAACCAGTTGAACATCGTCCTCGGGTTCTCGGTCGCCTATTTCTCGAACTTTCTGTTGCTACGGGTGAGCACGTCGGGGGCGGCCTGGGTGGCGATGCTGGGGCTCGACACGCACGTCTGGCGGTGGATGCTCGGGCTCGAGATCGTTCCGGCGCTGCTGTTCTTCGGGGCGCTCTTTCTGATCCCGGAGAGCCCGCGGTGGCTGGTCATGACGGGGCGGCTGGAGGAGGCCCGTCGTGTGCTGGCCCGTGTGGCGCCGCCGGAGCGGGTCGAGCAGGTGCTGGCGGAGGTGCAGGCGAGCGTAGCCCGCTCGCGGGAGCAGGCGGGCACGCGCGTACGGGAACTGTGGCATCCGGCTCTGCGCCTGCCGCTCCTGGTTGCGCTCGTCGTGGCGATCACGCAGCAGGTTACCGGCGTCAACGCCGTGTATTTCTACGCGCCGAGCATCTTCGAACAGAGCGGCGTGGGCACGGATGCGGCCTTCGCACAGGCGATCTGGGTGGGACTCATCAACGTCGTCTTCACGGTCGTGGCGATGGTGCTGATCGACCGGGTGGGGCGGAAGCCGCTGCTCGTGGGGGGGCTGGCCGGGGTGCTCGTCAGCATGGGCGTGGTGGCTTACGGCTTCCACCGGGCCACGTACGAACTGACGCCGGAGGCGGCCGCCTCCCTGCCCGAAACCGTCGAGACGGTCCGGCTCGAGCCGCTCATCGGGGTCGTCTACCCGAACGACGTGGCCTACAAACAGGCCTTGCGTCAGGCGCTGGGCGAGCGGGCCATGAAGGATCACGAGGCTGCCCTGATCCAGGCCGCCATCCGCATCAACCCGTACGTGGTGCTGGCCGGCATCCTGGGCTTCGTCGCCTCGTTTGCCGTCTCGCTGGGGCCGGTCATGTGGGTGCTCCTGTCCGAGATCTTCCCCAACCGGGTCCGGGGGCTGGCCATCTCGGTCATCACCTTTTTCAACAGCCTGGTCAGCTTCGGCGTGCAGTTCGTCTTCCCCTGGGAGCTGGCGCACCTGGGCAGTGCCGGGACGTTTTTGCTGTATGGCCTTTTTGCCGGCGTGGGGCTGGTGCTGGTGATCTGGCTGTTGCCCGAGACGAAGAACCGCTCGCTGGAAGAACTGGAGCGATTCTTCGCGGCCCGTGCGGCGGGGCGCGTCGTGCGGGGATGACGGGCAACGGGGGCGATGCCAGGGCCGGGCAGGGGATCCGATTGCCCCTTTCACATTCGGCGGGCACATCGTATACTAGCGCCCGCCTGTCGCACCCGGCCGGTGCACCGGGCTCACCCTGACCCTCTGACATCGACTCGAACCGCCATGTGGCCGCTCCGACGAGGCGGATGCCCCTCTTTTTTCGCCGGACTTGCTCTTATTCTTGCGTTGACCGCCGCCGACGGGTGGGCTCAGACGGCCACCCTGCGCGGGTTTGTGACGAGCGCCGGAGACCAGGAAGCGTTGCCCGGTGTCAACGTGGTGCTGGAGGACAGCGTCGGTGGGCGCTACGGCGCGGCGACGAACACGGACGGCTTCTACACCATCGCCCGCGTGCCGGCCGGCACGTACCGCCTGCGGGCCACCTTCGTCGGGTTCGTGCCGTATGAGGCGGAGGTCACGTTGATCGCCGGACAGATCCTGACCCTTAACTTTTCGCTGGCTGAGGACCAGGCCCAGCTGGACGAGGTCGTGATCGAGTCGGAGCGGGAGACGGCGGGTGGGGCGGCGCTCTCGGCCGGGCTTCAGACCGTCCGGCCCCGGGACATTGCGCTGGTGCCGGCCCCGGACATCTCCGCCGACCTGGTCAACTACCTGACCGTGATGCCGGGCGTCATCTCGCAGGGCGACCGCGGCGGCCAGCTCTTCATCCGCGGGGGCGAGCCCACGCAGAACATGGTGCTGCTCGACGGCATGCTCGTCTATCAGCCCTTCCACGTCGTGGGCTTCTTCTCTGCCTTCCCGTCCGAGATCATCAACACGGCCGAGGTATACGCCGGGGGCTACGGGGGGCGCTACGGCGGCCGGCTCTCGTCGGTGATCGACATCGGCTCGCGCAACGGCAACAAGAACCGGTTTTCCGGGGCGGTGTCGGTGGCGCCGTTTGTCAGCACGGCCCGGATCGAGGGGCCGATCGTGCCGGGGACGGTGTCGGTGCTGGCCTCGGTGCGGCAGGACGTCATCGAACAGGGCGCCGCACAGATCGTGGACGACCCGCTCCCGTTCCGCTTCGCCGACCGGTTTGCCAAGGTGCATGCCAACCTGGGCGAGAGCAGCCAGTTCTCCGTCACGGCGCTCCACACCGAGGACCGGGGGCGGCTGGGGGTCGATCCGCTGGCCGAGGACCCGGAGGCCCTCCCCGAGGACGAGGTCTTCTGGGAAAACCTGGCCGTGGGCGGGCGCCTGATCTTTCTGCCGGCCTCGCTCCCCATCTTCGCCACGGTGCAGGTGTCCACCTCGCGGCTGGACAACGGCTTCGGCATCGAGGCCGACCCCGAGCGGGAGACGCGTGTGCAGCAGACCGGCGGCTCGGCGGACATCACCTACTATGCCGGCAGCTTCGACCTGAACTGGGGGCTGTTCGTCAACACCACCTCGCTGAAGGCCAACCTGGGCGGGCAGTTCCAGAACGTCGTGATCCGGGACGAGTTCGTGACGGAGGCCGGGGCCTATCTGGAGCCCGAGATCCGGCTCGGCGGAGGGCTCCGCCTGCAGCCCGGCCTGCGCCTGCATGCCTTCCCGAGCAAGGATCAGACGTTCATCGAACCGCGGTTCCGGATGCGCTGGGAGCAGGGCATCCATCGCTTCAGCGCCGCCGCCGGCCTCTATCACCAGGAAGTCGTCGGCCTCAACGACCGGCGCGACGCCGGCGACATCTTCACGGCCTGGACGGCCTCGCCCTTCGGCAAGGTGCCCGAGGCGCTGCACCTGATCGCCGGCTGGCGCGTGCAGCCCACCCCCTGGCTCGACCTCTCGGTCGAAGGGTTCTACAAGAAGCTATCCAACATCTTCATCCCCGAGTGGACGGCGTTCCCCCGGTTCACGACGAACCTGCAGCAGGCCGACGGGCGGGTGCGGGGGCTGGACCTGCGGCTCGAACTGAAGGCCGGGTTCTTCTACAGCCTGCTCTCCTACGGCCTCTCGGAGGTGACGTATGACGCCGAGATCCCGGCCGTGGCCCTGCTCTACGGCGAAGAGGAGACGTCGTATGCCCCGCCTCACGACCGGCGCCATCAGGTCAATGCTCTCGTGGCCGTCTCGCAGTTTGGCTTCGACCTGAACGTGCGCTGGCAGTTCGGCTCGGGCCTGCCGTTCAACAAGTCGATGGGCTTCGACCGGTTCATCCTGCTCGACAGCCTGCGCAACCTGCTCGAGGTGCCGGGCGACGAGCGCGTGCTGTATGAACGCCCCTACACGGGCCGTCTGCCCACCTACCACCGGCTCGATGTGTCGCTGGAACGGGCCTTTGAACTCGGCGGAAGCGCTCGCCTCACGTTCCAGGGCGGCCTCATCAACGCATACGACCGGCCCAATCTGTTTTATCTGGATCTATTCACGCTGCGGCGGGTCGACCAGCTCCCGCTCATCCCCACGCTGGGGATCAAACTGGAGATATGATGCCCACGATCGTCGAACACCTTTCCGCCGGCACGGGCCGGCTGATGCTGTGCCTCGTGCTCCTGGTCGGGGCCGGGTGCGAGGTCTCCGTCGATCCGTTCATCGAGTCGGGGCGGCCCTTCACCGTCTACGGCTACCTCGACACGGCCACCGACGTGCAGGTCATCCGCGTCATCCCCCTGCGCCAGCGCCTGGACGAGGCGGCCGACACGCTCGACGCCCGGCTGACGATCACGGCGCTGGAGCAGGGCGTCCAGTACGCCGGGCGCGATTCCCTCGTGCACTTCCGCGACGGCAGCACCGGCCACGTCTTCCTCGTGCCGTTCCGGCCCATCCCCGGCTGGACCTACCGCCTGGAGGTGACCCGCTCGGACGGCAACGCCTCCGTCGCCGAGACGACCGTGCCGCTGGCCACGCAGGCCCATGTCGGCTCGCCCGTGGGCAGCCAGCGGATCGTGCAGGAGGTGCGGTGGGAGGACATCGACTTTCCACCGTTCCGGGTGGAGGTGTGGTACCGCTTCATGAACGCCCGGCCGTTCGATCCTTTCCTCGAAGCCGTCGTCACGTACCCGGACGTCGGACGGCAGGACGGGGACACGTGGGTCGTGCAGGTGACGCCGTCGCAGGACCGGGACGACGTGCTCGAAGCGCTCGGCGTCTCGGAGGACGCGGCGCTGGTGCTGCTGGGGATGGGGATGCGCCTGACGATGTCGGACGAGCAGTGGCGGCCGCCGGGCGGCGTCTTCGACCCCGAACTGCTGGTGCAGCCGGGCATCTTCTCGAACGTGGAGAACGGCTTCGGCTTCTTCGGCTCGGTCAACCAGTACGTCGTCGAGTGGGTGCTGGACCGCGAGGTGGTGGAGCGGCTGGGCTATCAGTACCCGGAATGACCAGGCAGCGCGACGAGCCGGGCGTGGGCCAGGTCCTCGGCGCGCGCCGGGCGGAGGCTGCGTCCGGGCGTCGTCGCCTCAGAGGCCGGTGCAGACCTCCATGGCATTGGTGAGGCAGGGCAGGAGCGGTTCGGGGATCGTCCGGTTCATGTAGAACAGGAGCGCGGGCCGGTCGGAGGCGATGCTGAGGCCGGCGAGGACGTAGTCGGGGTCGCCGTCGCCGTTGTAGTCGCCCACGGCGATGTCGCCGAAGAGGAGGCCGGGGAGGGTGCGGTCGAGCAGGTAGGTGCCGTTGTCGTTGCGGTAGATGGCGCCGACGGGGTCGCCGAGGAGGCCGTGGCGGCCGCTCATGAGCAGGTCGAGGTCGCCGTCGAGGTCGAGGTCGATCCAGCGGGCGAGGGCGGGGGCGAGGTCGGGGAGGCCGGGGTCGACGGCGGAGAACGTGCCGCTGTCGTTGCGGTAGATGCGGGTGAAGCCGCGCAGCAGGCCGGGAGCCAGGCGCCCGGCCACGACGAGCAGGTCGAGGTCGCCGTCGCCGTCGTAGTCGCCCCAGTCGAGGTCGCCGTGGGCCAGGCCGGGCAGGCCGGCACCGATGTCGGTAAAGGTGTCGCCGTCGTTCCGGAGGATCACGGTGCGGTAGGCCCGGTCGGTGGCACCGAGGAGGGCCAGGTCGAGGTCGCCGTCGCCGTCGTAGTCGCCCCAGGCCAGGTCCCCGAAGGCGAGGCCCGGGAGGTCGAGGCCCGTGTCGGTGAGGAGGCCGTCGTCGTTGCGGTAGAGGCGGGTGCGGGGTTCGAAGGGCGGGGTGAGGCGCGTGGCCCCGGCCAGCACCAGGTCGAGGTCGCCGTCGCCGTCGTAGTCGCCCCAGGCGGCCTGACCTCCGTACACGGGCACGAACGTGGGGCGGGTGTCCTCCACGAAAACGCCGTTCTGGTTCCGGTACAGACGCGTGATGACCTGCTCCTCCGTCCGGTCGACGCTCACCTCCACGAGGGCGATGCCGGCGATGAGCAGGTCGCCGTCGCCGTCGCCGTCGTAGTCGCCCCAGCGCGACATGCCGCGGTAGACCGGGTCGATGATCGCCACGATGGGCCGGTAGCGCTTGAAGGTGTGGACGGTCGTCTGCTCGCCGACGGTGAGGGTGAACAGGGTATCCTCGGCGACGAAGACGCGGGATTCGGGGCGCTGGCCGTTGTGGCCGGTCAGCAGCAGGTCGAGGTCGCCGTCACCGTCGTAGTCGCCCAG
>CAZKFR010000036.1:11689-18144 GCA_964552015.1 uncultured Rhodothermaceae bacterium
TAGAGGCCGGGCGGGAGGGTTCGACCGGCGTGGCCGGTGCCGTCCCACGTCAGCTCATGGGAGCCGGCCGCCTGCTCGGCGTCGACCAGCGTGGCCACCCGTTCGCCCAGGATGTTGAAGGCGACGAGGCGGACCGCGGCGGCCTCCGGCAGGTCGTACCGGAGCGTGACGCGCTCGCTGAAGGGGTTCGGATAGCCGGGATGGAGCGCAAAGCGTTCCGGCAGCGGCTGGGCGGGGTCGTCCTCGACGACCGCATCCGCCCCGACGGTGAACGCCTGCTCGGCGGCGAACGCAGAGCCTGCATAGGCCGCGTCGATGGCCTGTACGCTCCAGTAGTAGGTACCCGGCGGAAGGCCATCGAGCCGCCACGAGGTGCCGGTGCCGGCGTTGCCGGGTGCGGCCAGCAGGCGCCGCCCGGTGGCCGGGTCCGCCTGCGGGGCGACGACGTCCTGGCCCCCCGGCGTGGTGCCCACGCGCAGGTTGTACGAGAGGCCGGGCCGCCCCGCCGGCTGCCAGGCCAACACGACCGAGGTGCCTTCCGCACGGGCGGATTCGGCCTTCGGCGGTGCGGGCGGCGGGGGGATGACCTGCCGCCGGTTCTCGTACAGGTTCGTGACGGGACCACCGGTCGAGGTGAGGCCGGTCGTGATCAGGTCGAGGTCACCGTCGCCGTCGAAGTCGCCCCAGTCGGCACTGGCAAAGAGGGCGCCGACGAGCAGGGTGGCCGGCGTGAAGGCGCCGCCGTCGTTGCGCAGGAGGGTCGCCGCGCGGGCACCCAGGGCCGCCCGGCCGCCGATGAGCAGAAGGTCGGGGTCGCCGTCGTGGTCGTAGTCGCCCCAGGCGCCGGCGCCGGCCAGGAGGCCCTCCAGCTCCGTGTTCTGCACTTCGAGGCGTCCGTCCACGTTCCGGTAGAGGAAGGTCCGGCCTTCCAGGACCGAGGGGGCGAGGCGGGCACCGGTCAGCAACAGGTCGAGGCGGCCGTCGCCGTCGTAGTCCGCCGGGCGGATCGACGCGAAGCCCAGGGCGGCCAGGTCGGCGCCCGCGTCGGTGAACGTACCGCCGTCGTTGTGCAGGAGCCGTGCCTCGAAGCCGTCGGGCCCGAGGCCGGCTGCGATGAGGTCGAGGCGGCCGTCGCCGTCGACGTCGCCCCAGGCCAGGCTGCCCAGGGCCAGGGGGGGCAGGCCGGCGTCGGGGACGGCCGTCAGGGTGCCGCCGTCGTTGCGGAGCAGGGCCGCCATCGGTGTTTCGGAGGCCGTGAGCCCGGCCAGGGCCAGGTCAAGGTCGCCGTCGTTGTCGTAGTCGCCCCAGGCCAGGCTGCCACCCAGGACCGGGGGCAGGCCGGCGTCGGGGACGGCCGTCAGGGTGCCGCCGTCGTTGCGATAGAGGAAGGCGGCGGGCTGGTAGGGAGGTTCCACCGAGCGGCTGCCCGTGATCGCCAGGTCGAGGTCGCCGTCGCGGTCATAGTCGGCCCAGGCCCCGGTGCTGTAGACGAGCGGCTCCAGCGTGGCCAGCCGGGTGAAGAGGACCGGAGCGTCCGGGCTGGCAGGGTCCGTCCGTCCGTCGTTGCGGTAGACGTGGGTGGCGGGGGCGCCCTCGACGAGCCCGGTGAGCAGCACGTCCAGGTCACCGTCGCCGTCGACGTCGCCCCAGACGGCCGTACCGTGCTGGGCATGGGGCAGCGTGTGGGGGACGAGGCTGAACGTGAACGGCTGGGTAACCGGCTGGGCCGCCACCGGCCGGTAGGCGCCGGCCACCGCCAGGAAGACGAGCAGGAGGAGCCCCGGCCGGCACCGGGGGAAGGAGGTACGCAGACGGACCATGCTGGTCGGTAGAGCCATGTCGGGCGGTCGGGTCATCGGTGAGGTCGAAATCGCCCCTAGATAGGGCATGGCGGTCGGAATCGAAAGGGCAAAAAATACGACCGCGTCCCCGGCGACGCTACCACCCCGGCGGGCAAAAAGAAAGCCGCCCGAAGGCGGCCAGGGTGCGCCCTGCAGGATTCGAACCTGCGACCTACGGATTCACCTTCCATGACTTTCGTCATGGGGTAGGACTATCTCATCGCCGTATTCTAAAAGGGTATTTTAGAACGTAGGCGGGGGGCGTTCGGGGGGAGTTTATTGGTTGGCGATTCCTCACTCCCTAGTCTCTGCACCTTCCTGATTACTCGAACTCGCCATTCATCAGGCTTGGCTCAGGGTTGCCCTATCCTCAAAGGACGTAGGTTTCCCTGAATTAACCCCCTTCATCCACAACGTTTCCGCTGTGGCGCACCTCGGCAAGAACGTGATCGATGTTCGCTTCCGCCAACGATCTCCTTCTTGCCCTTGATGAGTCCGCAGCTCTAACCGCTGAGCTAAGGGCGCAACGCGCTACATAACGCAACGCGGGGGAAGCGCGTTCCGGGACGAAAAGGTAGGTCGGACCGGGGTCGAAGTCAACGCTGGATCGGGTGGGAGGGAGCAACGGCATATCGCTGGAAAATACGCAGGATGTGTTAAGATAATTAATTTGCACGCCGATCATATTGACATCAAGGGGATCGATTTTGTAGTTTGACCTAAAATTTTTAGGAAGCCATTCCGGAGGCTCGTATGGATCGGATCGATGAGATCGATGTCAAGATTCTGACGTTGTTGCAGGCACGCGGGCGCATGAAGCGCAACCGCATTGCCGAGGAGGTGGGCCTGTCCGTGCCCTCGGTGAGCGAGCGGATGCGCAAGCTCGAAGAGCGGGGGGTCATCCAGGGCTACCACGCCGTGGTGGACCCGAAGCGCCTGCATATCGACATCACGGCGTTCATCCGCGTGACGGTGGACGGATCCTCGAACTACCCGGCCTTTGTGGAGCGGGCATGCCAGCTGGACGAGGTGCTGGAGGTGCACTCGGTCACAGGCGAGGGGTCGCACATCCTCAAGGTGCGCACGAAGAACACGACCACGCTGGAGCGTCTGCTCTCGACGATCCAGTCATGGCCCGGCGTGCATGGTACTTCCACGAGCATCGTGCTGAGCACCTACAAAGAGACGCGAGCGCTGGCCGTCCAGCCCACCGAACTCTTTTATCCCGAGGAGGAGTTAGTCTGAGCTCGGGCTTTTTCCCTGCCATCCCTTCCATGCCATCGTTTTCCTATCCCGTATTGCCATGAGCAAGAACCTCAAAGACTACACCATCCGGGCGGCGACCAAGTACCGCCTCAACGGCAACGGACACACGCTCCAGCCGATGGACATCGAGAAAATTTTCGGGGAGAACACCTTCGGGCTCGACGAGATGAAGAGCCGGCTCCCGAAGGCCGTTTTCAACAGCATCCTGGCCACCATCGAGAAGGGGGAGCCGCTCGATCCCGGCATCGCCGACACGGTGGCGCTGGCCATGAAGGAGTGGGCCGTCGAGCGGGGCGCGACCCACTTCACGCACTGGTTCCAGCCGCTGACGGGTCTCACGGCCGAGAAGCACGACAGCTTCATCACCCCGAATAAGGGCGGTGGAGCCATCGCCCAGTTCTCGGGGAAAGACCTGATCCAGGGCGAGCCGGACGCCTCCAGCTTTCCGAGCGGCGGTCTCCGCGCCACCTTCGAGGCGCGTGGCTATACGGCCTGGGACCCGACGTCGCCGGCGTTCATCGTCGAGAACGACCGCGGCGCCTACCTGGCCATCCCGACGGCCTTCGCTTCCTGGACGGGTGAGGCGCTCGACCACAAGACCCCGCTGCTGCGCTCGATGCACGCCCTCGACGAGCAGGCACGGCGTGTGCTGGCGCTCTTCGGCGTCCGCGACGTGCACAAGGTCTACGCCACCGTCGGCAGCGAACAGGAGTATTTCCTGATCGACGAGGAGTTTTACTTCCGCCGTCCCGACCTCATCAGCAGCGGGCGCACGCTCTTCGGGGCCAAGCCGCCGAAGGGGCAGGAACTGGAGGACCACTACTTCGGCTCCATCCCGGATCGCGTACTCTCCTACATGCTGGAGGTGGAGAAGGAGCTCTACCGGCTGGGCGTGCCGGTGAAGACGCGGCACAACGAGGTGGCCCCGAGCCAGTATGAGATTGCCCCGCTCTTCGAGAACGCCAACATCGCGGCGGACCATCAGCAGCTCGTCATGCTCACGCTGCAGCGTGTGGCCCGCAAGTACGGCATGGTGTGCCTGCTGCACGAGAAGCCGTTCGCCGGCGTCAACGGCTCGGGCAAGCACAACAACTGGTCGATGGCCACCGACACGGGCATGAACCTGCTCGACCCGGGCGACAATCCGCACGACAACATGCAGTTCCTGTTTTTCTGCACGGCGGTGGTGCGGGCGGTGCACCGGCATCAGGATCTGTTGCGCATTGCGGTGGCCTCGGCCGGCAACGACCACCGTCTCGGCGCCAACGAAGCCCCGCCGGCCATCATGAGCGTCTTCCTGGGCGAGCAGCTCGAGGACGTCTTCACCCAGCTCGAGAAGGGACCGGCCCGCTCGAGCAAGCAGGGGGGGCTGCTGGGGCTCGGCGTGCCCGTGTTGCCGCACCTGCCCCGGCACGCCGGCGACCGTAACCGGACCTCCCCGTTCGCCTTCACGGGCAACAAGTTCGAGTTCCGGGCCGTGGGCAGCAGCCAGAGCATCTCCTTCCCGAACGTGGTGCTCAACACGGCCGTGGCCGAGTCGCTCGACGTCATGGCTACGATGCTGGAAGAAAAGCTCGGTGCCGGCAAGGCGTTCGAGGAGGCCGTGGCCGAGGTCATCAGCGAGGTGCTCCACACGGCCAAAGCCATCCTGTTCGGCGGCGACAACTACTCCGAGGCATGGCATCGGGAAGCCGAGCGGCGCGGCCTGCTCAACCTGCGCACGACGCTGGATGCCCTGGACCGGCTTACCGATGAGAAGAACGTACGCCTCTTCGAGCAGTACGGGGTCCTCAGCGAGAAGGAGCTGCGGAGCCGCCACGAGATATGGGTCGAACAGTACTTCAAGCGGATCAACATCGAGGCCGAGACGACCGAGACCATCGTGCGGACGATGATCCTGCCGGCGGCCGTGGGCTACCTGGGCGAACTGACCGGCCTGCTGGCCGAGGCCGAGCGGCTCGGCCTGCCCAGCGCCGGCGTGCGTGAGACGGCCGAGGAGGTGGGGGCCGGCATCGACCGGCTGCGCGAGGCCCTGGTGGAGCTGAGCCGCCAGAACCGGGACCTCGGCGGCGACACCGTACACGAGAAGGCCGTCCACATGCGGGACAACGTGATCCCGGCCATGAACGCCGTGCGCGCCGCGGCCGACCACCTGGAGCGTCTCGTCGACCACGAACGCTGGCCGCTGCCAACCTACCGCGAGATCCTCTTCGTCAAGTAACCGCAGGCGCTGCGTGGCCGTCCGGCGAGGGCCCGTCCGGAACGACGATCCGGGCGGGCCCTCGCCGCTTCCGGCCGGGGAGACCGCCGCTCAGAGCGGGCCCAGGAGGTACTTCTTCTCCGGAAACGCCTCGGTGATCACCTGGATGATGTCGGCGGCCGGGGCGTAGCACAGCTCGATGCCGGGCAGGTTCAGGGAGGCGACGAGGCGGCGCACGTCGGGGTTGGTCGGGTCGAACGTGGCGAAGGGGACGCGGCGGATCGCTTCCAGGCGTTGCCCCGGTTCGAGCACCGGCACGACCAGGTTTTCGATGAGCGTGTTCCACTGCGCCTCCGTGATGCGGGGGCCGAGGTGGGTGGCCAGCGCCATCGTGCCGGGCACGCTGATGTGGACCCGGCGGAACGCATAGGTCAGCGCCACGATCTCGAAGATCGCATCGATGTCCACGTCGGGCGTGTTGAGCAACTCGCGCCAGAGCGGGTACTCCTCGCCGTCCCGGAGGCGGCGCAGCCAGCGCATCCAGGCATGCTCGACCTCCTCCCGCGTGACGACGCCATCGGCCAGCAGGATGCGGACGACCCGGTCGTGCAACGGGTCGCTCAGGATGAACGGATTGTCGCGTAGGGGCATGTCGCAGAGAACTATTTCGTACCAGCGGGCCAGACGTCACGGTGGGGACGTGCGGGTCGGCCTCGGCGCGGGACAACAGGGGGAACCCCGCCTCACACTACGCATTTCGAGCCGGCGAAACCCGTAGGATAACCGGGTATTCGCATGCAGGAATGGTCCTACGTGCCCCGGTGCGGCCGAGACACGCAGATGAGGAGGTTTGCCTACCGGACCGGCGTTCTGCCCTGAAATCTACGTGCTGGGACGGCGTGATCCAAACCACCACGGTCGTTTCGCGCAGGCGTGTCGTTGACGGCGGGCCGGCGGGGATTCCACGGGGTGTTCGCCGCGAGGGGTGGGTTGCCTTTCCGCTTTTTTCTATCTTCCCCTTCTGTTCGTCGGGCTCGGCCCTTATTTCGTAGCGAGACAGGACGCATGGACCAGCGTACCGGCACGCCTTCGGCTTCCAGTGAGCAGGATCGGATGCTCGTCGAGCAGGCGCTCGCCGGGCAGGAGGC
>CAZKFR010000036.1:18244-28628 GCA_964552015.1 uncultured Rhodothermaceae bacterium
CTTCCAGTGAGCAGGATCGGATGCTCGTCGAGCAGGCGCTCGCCGGGCAGGAGGCGGCCTACCAGGCGTTGATGGAGAAGTACCGGGGTGCGCTCCACCGGCACATCCAGCGCATGGTGCGCAGTGCCGCCGAGGTGGATGATCTGGTGCAGGAATGCTTCATCAAGGCCTTCTCGGCCCTGGGATCCTATTCGACCGAGTACGCCTTTTCGACCTGGCTCTACAAGATCGCCACGAACCACACCATCGACTACCTGCGCAAGAAAAAGCTGCCTACCTTTTCCATCGACCGGCCGCTGCAGACGAAGGACGGCGAACTCGAATACGAACTGCCGGATACGACCTACCGGCCGGACCGCCACATCGTCGAGGATCAGCGCCGGGAACTGATCCAGGAAGCCATCGATGCCCTGCCGCCGAAGTACCACCGGGTCATCGTGATGCGGCACCAGCAGGAGAAATCCTACGAGGAGATCGCTCGCGAGCTCGACCTGCCGCTGGGCACCGTCAAAGCCCACATTTTCCGCGCCCGGGCCCTGCTCTACAAGTACCTCCGCGACAAGCGCCAGTCGCTGTAGCGGGCGGGCCGGGTTCCCGTTCCCGGATCCGGGATCTCGCCGGCCCGATCCTTCCCGGATCCCGGGCCTTCCTGAACCGTCAAGCCCAATCCGCAATCCCGAACGATGATCGATCGCTATACCCGCCCCGAGATGGCGGCGCTCTGGAGTGAAGAAGCCCAGTACCAGTCCTGGCTCGAGGTCGAGCTGGCGGCCTGCGCCGCCTGGGCCGAACTGGGCGTGATCCCGAAGGAGGACGTCGAGAAGCTCTACGCGAACGCCCGTTTCGACGTGCAGCGGATCCATGCGATCGAGCAGGAGACCCGGCACGACGTGGTGGCCTTCACGCGGGCCGTCAGTGAGACGCTGGGGCCGGAGAAGAAGTGGGTGCATTACGGGCTGACCTCGTCCGACGTGGTCGATACGGCCCTTTCGCTACGCCTCAAGAAGGCCAACGCCCTGCTCCTGGAGGCCATCGACCGGCTGCGCGAGGTGCTGGCCCGGCGGGCCCGCGAGCACCGGTACACGCTGATGATGGGCCGCACGCACGGCGTCCATGCCGAGCCGACGACGTTCGGCCTCAAACTGGCCCTCTATTATGCCGAGATGAACCGGAACCGGGAACGGTTCGTGGCGGCGGCCGAGGGGATGCGCGTCGGGAAAATCTCCGGGGCGGTGGGGACGTTTGCGCACCTGCCGCCCGAGGTGGAGCGGCTCACGTGCGAGCGGCTGGGGCTCGAACCGGCCCCCATCTCCACGCAGGTGCTTCAGCGCGACCGCCACGCCCACTACCTGGCCGTGCTGGCCCTCATCGGCGCCACGCTCGAGAAGATGGCCGTGGAGGTACGCGGCCTGCAGAAGAGCGAGGTCCGCGAGGTGGAGGAGGCCTTCGGGAAGGGGCAGAAGGGTTCGTCGGCCATGCCGCACAAGCGCAACCCGATCGGGTCGGAAAACATCACCGGCTGTGCGCGGCTGCTGCGCGGCTACATGGTCTCGGCCTACGAGAACGTGGCCCTCTGGCACGAGCGCGACATCTCGCATTCGTCCGTCGAGCGTGTCATCCTGCCCGACGCCACGACGATCCTGCACTATGCGCTCCATCGCTTCGCCTCCATCCTGGAGACGCTCGTCGTCTACCCCGAGAACATGCGGCGTAACATGGAGCGGACGTTCGGGCTGTACAACAGCCAGCGTCTCCTGCTCAAGCTCATCGACAAAGGGCTCAGCCGGGAAGCGGCCTACGACCTGGTGCAGCCGCGGGCCATGCGGGCCTGGGAAGAGGAACGGTCCTTCAAGGAGATCGTCCTGGCCGATCCCGAGATCCGGGCGCACCTGAGCGAAGCGGAGATCGAGGAGGCCTTCGATCCAACCTACCACCTGCGCCACGTCGACCTGATCTTCGAGCGCGTGGGACTCGGAAAAGGCGCGTAGACGGGGCATCCGGGCAAAAATGGGAGGGGAGATGACTTTTTTGGCTCATCGTGCTATTTTTTGCCGCGGGTGAAGGAAAAGCCCTTTTGCTCATCTCACCAGACCGGGAAGGAAGTATGTACCGAATGCTACGTATGTGCGCCGCCATGGCGCTGATGGGGTGCCTGGGGATCGCGGGAAGCCTGGCGCAGACCGCGTCCGTATCGGGCACCGTTACGGACGCCACCGATGGCGAGCCCCTCGCCGGGGCCAACGTGCTGCTGATGCAGGAGACCAGCATGGTGGCCGGCGCCGCTACGGACGTCGAGGGCCGGTTCCGGATCACGAACGTGCCGCCGGGCAGCTACACGCTGCAGGTGCGGTTCGTGGGTTACCAGGAATACGCGCAGCCGATTACGCTTGCGCCCGGCGAGCAGGCGACGGTAGACGTCAGCCTGATGCAGGGCGGGTTCGAGTTGAACACGGTGGTCGTGACGGCCTCGCGCCGTGCAGAGAAGGTGCTCGACGCGCCGGCGTCGATCTCCGTCTTGACGGCTCGCGAGGTGGAACAGTCCGTCGGCCCCTCGTCGGTCGAGGCGCTCAAGACGACGACGGGCGTGGACATGGCCCAGACCGGTATCGACCGCCGCGAGCTGGTGCTGCGCGGCTTCAACAACGCCTTCTCGGGGGCGACCTACGTGCTGACCGACTACCGGCAGGCCGCCGTGCCCTCGCTCGGGGTCAACATCTACAGCATCATGCCCAACATGAGCGTGGACATCGACCGGGTCGAGGTCGTGCGCGGCCCGGGGTCGGCCCTCTACGGCGCCGGCGTCGATGCCGGCGTGGTGCACTTCATCACGAAGGACCCGTTCAGCCATCCGGGGACGACCATTGCCATCAGCCGGGGGGGCGCCCGCGGCGGTGATACGTATTTCAACGGCATCGAGGGGCGGCATGCCGGCGTGCTGGCCGGGGGACGGCTCGGCTACAAGATCACCGGCATGTACGGCGAAGGCCAGGACTGGAAGCTGGATCCCAACGACCCCCTGGACCGGGTACAGATCGAGACCGATGGTGTCCGGGACAACGACTTCGAGAAGGTCAACATCAACGGTACGCTCGAATACCGCCTGAGCGAGTCGACCTCGATCATTGCCAACGGGGGATACTCGGCGCTGACGGCCACGGTGCTTTCGGGCATCGGCACCGTGCAGGCGGACAACTTCGGCTACACCTACGGGCAGCTCCGCTTCCAGAGCGGCGGCCTCTTTGCCCAGGCTTATTTCAACAAGAACAGCGCCGGCGACTCGTTCGTCTATGACGCCACGGCGCCGGGCAACGTCGGCACCCGGGTGGTGGACAAGGGCATGCTGATCAATGCCCAGGTGCAGTACGACTTCGAACTGCTCGACGGACGGGAGCAGCTGATCGTGGGGGCCGACCTGGAACTGACGCGGCCCGATACGGACGGCACGATCCTGGGCCGTAACGACGCCAACGACGACATCGACGAGTACGGCGTCTACGCGCAGTCCACGACGGCGCTCTCGCCCAAGTTTGATCTCGTCCTGGCGGCCCGCGGCGACTACAACAACGTCGTCGAGACCTTCCAGGTGTCGCCGCGAGCGGGGCTCGTGTTCAAGCCCACCCCGGCGCATACCGTCCGGGCCACGTACAACCGGGCCTTCTCCTCGCCCGGCGTCAACTCGCTCTTCCTGGACATCGTTGCCGGCCGCCTGCCCGGCACCGACATCATCATCCGGGGGCGCGGGGCGGCCAACGGCTTCACCTGGGAGCGGAATGCGGCCTTTGCCCCGCTGGCCGGTACGGACCTGGTGGCCTCCAGCCTGAACCCGGCGGCCCTGGGGGCTCCGCAGCCGGTCGGGCTGCCCCTCGATGCCACGTATGCGGCCCTCTACCAGGGGCTGTCCGCCATTCCGGCGAGCCAGCTGGCGGCGATGCTGCAGGCGCAGGGGCTGCCGGTCGATGCCGCCACCGTGGCCCAGCTCGTGGCGCTGCTGGATCCACAAATGACCCAGGTACAGGGCTTCTCGCGCGGGGCCATGGCCAAGCTCAACCTGAGCACCCTCGGTTTCGAACCCGTCAGTGATCTGACCGACATCGCGCCGCTCGACCAGACCATCACGCAGACGGTCGAGCTCGGGTACAAAGGCATCTTTGCCGACCGGGTGCTCTTCGCCGTGGACGGCTACTGGGCCCAGAAGAAAGACTTCGTCGGCCCGCTGGCGATGGAGACGCCGTTCGTCTTCGTGCCCACGCTGGCGAGTGACCTGACCGCGGCGCTGGCCGGCGGCATCCAGAACAACGCTGTGCTGGCGGGGGCGCTGGCCGGGCTGGGGCTGACGCCCGAGCAGACGGCGGCCCTCATCGTGGGCCTGGCCGGCGGCCAGCTGCCGGATGCCCAGACCCCGGTGGCCATCGTGCAGCCGAAAGAGAACAACCCGGGCGTGGGGCAGACCCCCGAGCTGATGCTCTCCTACCGTAACTTCGGTAAGCTGTCCTACTGGGGCGTCGACGTCTCGCTGCAGGTGATGGTCACGCCGGCACTCAGCGTCTTTGGCAACGCCTCCTTCGTCAGCGACGACTTCTTCGACAACGAGGAACTCGACGAGGCGAACCCGGCGCTCTCGGTGGCGCTCAACGCGCCCAAGTTCAAGACCAAGTTCGGCGTCAACTATGAAGGGCCGTCGGGCCTGACGCTGGGGGTGGCCGGCCGCTACAACGACGGCTTCCCCGTCCGCTCGGGCCCCTACGCCGGGTTCGTCGACAGCTACTTCCTCGTCGACGTGAACATGGGCGTGGCCTTCGAGGATGCCATCAAAGGGCTGCGCCTCGACGTGGGCATCAACAACCTGTTCAACGACGTGCATCGCGAGTTCATCGGGGCGCCGAAACTCGGGCGCATGGTCATGGCGCGCCTGACCTACTCGATCTGACCGCGCCACGACGGCTCGACGGTCTCTGTGCCGTACCGACCCCCGGGGCCACGGGAGGCTCCGGGGGTCTGTATTTGTCCATTCTTCAAGCCCTTTCGCGTTGACTACCAGGGGGCGATTCGGTAGCTTCGATCGCTGTCCCTGTCCCCCCGTATCCCGCGACGGACCGCCGCGACGGCGGTGGAAAACGTTCGTTTACGCCCGAACAGGCTTATGCTTACCGATTTCATTCCGCTGCTGCTGACGATGGTGCTGGCCGGTGGGCTGGCCTTTACGCTGATCAAGGCGGCCGAACTGCTGGGACCGCGCCGGCCCAACTACATCAAGCAGCGGGCCTACGAAAGCGGCATGGATCCCGTCGGCTCGGCCCGGGATCGCTACTCCGTCAAGTTCTACCTGGTGGCGATGATCTTCATCGTCTTCGACGTGGAGGTCGTCTTCCTCTATCCCTGGGCCGTCAGCTACCGCGACTTCCTGGCGGCCGGGCTGGGGGGCGGGGTGCTCGCCGTCGTCATCGTGTTCATCCTCATCCTCGCCATCGGACTGCTCTACGACATCAAGAAGGGCGGCCTCGAATTCGACTGATCGGTGCGGCCTCGCCGGGCGCCGTTCCGGCGGTACCGCGGTGAAACCCGCCAGGGGCTGGCACATACAAGCGAGCGCCTGCCTTGCGATCCTGATTCCGAAGTGCCATGGGACTCGACTCCATCCTCACCAAAGACGGCTTTCTCACGACGCGCGTCGACGCGGTGCTCAACTGGGCGCGGTCGAACTCGCTCATGCCAATGCCGATGGGCCTGGCCTGCTGCGCCATCGAGATGATGGCCTTCGCCGCACCGAAATACGACGTGGCCCGGTTCGGGGCCGAGGCCATGCGCTTCTCGCCGCGCCAGGCCGACCTGATGATCGTGGCCGGCTGGGTCAGCTACAAAATGGCTCACGCCATCCGCCGCGTCTGGGACCAGATGGCCGACCCGAAGTGGTGCATCGCCATGGGGGCCTGTGCGTCTACCGGGGGCATGCACCGCTGCTACGGCGTGGTCCAGGGCTGTGACAACTTCCTGCCCGTGGACGTCTACATCGCCGGCTGCCCGCCGCGCCCCGAAGCCGTCATCCACGCGCTGATGGATATCCAGGAGAAGATCCGCAACGAATACTCCGTGGCGGACGACTTCGTGCAGGGTACGCCGCGCCCCGCTCCGCCGCCGGCCCGTCCACGCCTCCTGGCCCCGGTGGGCGAGGAAGAGGTCTCGCCTGCGATCCTCTATCATCCGGAATAGTGTTCGGTAGCCGCATCCGCGCCTCCGGGGGCCGCCCCCGGCCGGCGTGGAACGCGAAACGTGAAGCACGGACCCGCCATGCCTGACTCGAAGAGCCGTCCTCCGCAGCACGAAACGCTGAAGTTCCATTTTACCCCCGTCGACCCCCCGAAGCCGGGCGCCGATCTGAGCAATCCGCACGCGAAAAAGACGACCTTCGTACCGGAGGTGGTCGAGGCCCTGCGCGAACGCTTCGGTGACGCCGTCCAGGAGGTGACGCTCTACGCCAACGAGCACACCGTGCGGGTGGACAAGGCGCGGCTCGTCGAGATCGCCCGCTTTCTGCGCGAGGAGCAGGGCTTCACCTATTTCGTCGACTGCGGCGGGATCGACCGGTTTACGGAGGAAGACCGCTACGAGGTCTTCTACAACCTGGTCAACATCGACGCCGGCAAGCGCATCCGCCTGAAGGTGCGCGTCGATGAGGACGACATGACCGTGCCCTCGCTCACGGGCGTCTGGCGGGCGGCCAACTGGAACGAGCGGGAGTGCTGGGACATGTTCGGCATCCGCTTCGAAAGGCACCCGGACCTGCGGCGGATGTACATGCCGGAGGACTTCGAGTACCACCCGCTCCGCAAGGAATTTCCGCTGCTGGGCATTCCGGGTTCGCTCCCGCTGCCGCCGCAGGTTCCCGAAGGGGAGCTGACGCTGGATCCGTTCCCGGCGGCGCATGGCTCGAAGCCGCCCAAGAGCTACGAGGAGCCGCCCTCGACCTTTTACGAAGAAGAAGACTGACGAACACGCCGGCACCCGTCCGGTGCCCGGGTCTCGACCCTGAAGCCATGAGCGTCATTACCCCGCTGGATTTCAAAGAGCAGTTCCGCTTCTGGCCCCGCCACAACGCGGCCCTCTATCGGCGTCTCGAGACGAAGCATGCCTGGCTCGAAGAGCGGCATCAGAGCCCGGAGGCGCTGGAGCCGGACCCGCTCGACAACGAGATGGTGCTCAACATCGGGCCGCAGCACCCCGCCACGCACGGCGTGCTCCGCTGCGCCGTCAAGCTCGACGGCGAGACCATCGAGAAGTGCGTCCTCGACATCGGCTACCTGCACCGCGGCATCGAGAAGCTGGCCGAGGCCAAGACGTACCAGGAGTTCATGCCCTACACGGACCGCATGGACTACCTCTCGCCCTACTCGAACAACGTCGCCTGGTGCCTGGCCGTCGAGAAGCTGGCGGGCATCGAGGTGCCGGAGCGGGCCCAGTGGATCCGCATGATGATGTGCGAGCTGGCCCGCATCTCGGCGCACCTGCTCTGGATGGGCGTGGGCCTGATGGACGCCGGCGCCGTCTCGGTCTTCCTCTGGTGCTTCGAGCACCGCGAGGACATCTACAACATCTTCGACCACGTGGCCGGGGCCCGGCTGACCGTCTCGCACAGCCGCATCGGGGGACTTGCCTCCGACGTGACGGACGAGCACCTGGCCATGATCCGCGCCTTCATCGACAAGTTCGAGAACTCGGTTGCCGGCTGGGAGAAGCTGCTCAACCGCAACCGGATCTGGATCGACCGGAACGAAGGCATCGGCGTGCTCACGGCCGAGGAGGTCATCGAATTGGGCATGACCGGCCCGAACCTGCGCGGCTCCGGCGTCGCCTACGACATCCGGCGCTTCGAGCCCTACCTCAAGTACGACGAGGTGGACTTCAACATCCCCATCCGCACCGAGGGCGACTCGCTGGCCCGGTACTTCGTGCGCGTGGATGAGATGAAGGAGAGCGCCCGCATCATCCGGCAGTGCCTCGAGCGCATCCCCCACGTCTACGGCCCCATCCGCAACGACAATGCGAAGAAGGCCTACCCGTCGAAGAACGAGGTCTATTACTCGATGGAGGGGATGATCCACGACTTCCTCTACACGGACACGGGTGTCTGCCCGCCGAAAGGGGTCTGGAGCTACCACGCCATCGAGGCGCCCAAGGGCGAGCTGGGCTTCTACCTGCAGTCCGACGGCACCGGCAACCCCTGGCGCGTGCGGATCAACGCGCCGAGCTTCACCAACCTGCAGGGCCTCGAGTACATGATGGAAGGCGCCATGATGGGCGACATGGTCATCCTCATCGGCACGATCGACCCCGTCATGGGCGAAGCGGACAAATAATGCATAACGGTGTGCACGTGGGGAAGCTCGGCGCCCGGACGACCGGGTTTCCCCCCACCCACACGTCGACACGGAGACATGGCTGATTTCATCAAACACCCGGTGGTGCCGCTGCCGGAGCGCGATCCCGAGCCGGCGTTCTCGGCGGAGGAGCTGGTCTTCACCGACGAGGAGAAGCGCCAGATCGAAGCCTACGTGGCGCGCTATCCCACGGCCGACGGCGCGGTGATGCGTACGCTCTGGCTGGCGCAGGAGAAGTTCGGCTACCTGCCGCCGGAGGTCATCCGTCTCGTGGCGGATACGCTCGGCCTGCCCTATGCCCAGGTCTACGGCGTGGCGACCTTCTACACGCAGTACTACAAGAAAAAGATGGGCAAGTACGTGCTCGACGTGTGCACGTGCTTCTCCTGCCAGGTCTGCGGCGGCTACGATGTGCTGCACTACCTGGAAGAAAAGCTGGGCATCAAGAAGGGGGAGACGACCGAGGACGGGCTCTTCACGATCCAGGAGGTCGAGTGCCTGGGCGCCTGCGGTTCGGCGCCGGTGCTCCAGGTGACGAACGGGCCGTACGTCTTCAACCTGACCGAGGAGAAGATCGACCGGCTCCTCGAGGACCTGCGGGCGGGGAAGATGCCGGCCTTCACGTCGGTGACGCTCCCGCAGGACGAGGACGAGATGGGCGGCAACCGCCGCACCGACGCGCCGCAGACGGCCACGTACGTGACTCCGCCTGTCGCAAAGACGCTCGAATGACGGCATGGTGCGTGCGCTCCACCATACCGCCGAACGCCGTGCGCGCGAGGCCATCGCACGGGCCGGGCAGGCTGCCCCGGCCGGGGAGCCGGGCGCACCGGCCTTCACGGACCGGGAGCGGCGTCTGCGCGACCTGCTGCTGGACGAACTCGCACGCCTGAACCAGCCGCTCCAGCTCTCCTACGCCGAGAAGAAGCACCTGGGCGAAACGCTCGATCCGCACTTCATCCTGAAAACGCTGGATGAACTGGAACGGGGGGAACGGTGGGTGCGACGGCTCATCTGGATCGCAGGCGTGACCGTCTCGCTGCTGTTCCTGGCCGTGCTGGTCCTGCCCGATGTGAGCGTGCGGGTAGAATCGAGCGTCCTGCCGTTGCTTGGTTTGACGGGCTGGTTTTTCTACCTGTGGATCGAACGCGAGCGGATTCGGCGCCGTCGGACGATCTACGCCGCGCTGGCGGTGCTGGCGGGGGTAAAGGAGCGCGAAGGAACGACGGGTCCCGGCCATCACGTGTGAACCCACCTGTGCAGAGAACATCCATGGGCATTGCCGGCGGAAACATACCATCGAGGGCGAAGCGAGCGGCGGGCGGCGATGGTCCGTCCGTCCGCCCTCACCGGTGGACCCGGGCGGCCTACGACCGCATGATCGAGGCGGGGGTGTTCCAGCCGGAGGACCGCGTCCAGCTGATCGATGGAGACATCATTGAGATGAGCCCGCAGGGAAGCCGTCATGCTACGGCTATTCGCCTGGTTGAGAATGCCTTGCGTTCCGTTTTTACGGAAGGATACGACGTGCGCTCGCAGTTGCCGCTGGCGCTCGACGCCTTCAGCGAGCCCGAGCCGGACGTCGCCGTGGTGCCGGGTGGGCCGCGCGACTACGTGGAGGCCCACCCCGAGCGCGCCCTGCTCGTGGTGGAAGTGGCCGACACGTCGCTCGAACTCGACCGAGGGCGCAAGCTGGCGGTGTATGCCCGCGCCGGCATCCCCGAGTACTGGATCGTCAACCTGAGCGAGGGGACGCTCGAAGTCTACCGCGAGCCTTCGGGCGAGACGTACCGCGCCAAGAGCAAGCTGGGGCCTGGCGAGGCCGTGGCACCCGCCTCCCGACCCGAGGCCACCGTGCCCGTGGCCGACCTGCTACCCTGATCGTGAACGATTGTTAGCCGTATACAGCCTCATGGAAGCAAACTCCAGCAAGACGAAAGCGGGTGACTGGCGCAACTACCAGCGCGTGCTCCTGCCGCCGATCAAGGACCTCCACCGCCTGGAGGTCTACG
>CAZKFR010000036.1:28728-32896 GCA_964552015.1 uncultured Rhodothermaceae bacterium
TACCAGCGCGTGCTCCTGCCGCCGATCAAGGACCTCCACCGCCTGGAGGTCTACGAGCAGCACGACGGCTACAAGGCGCTACGCGAGGCGCTCACGACCGACCGGTGGACGCCGCAGACGATTATCGAGGAGGTGAAGACGAGCGGCCTGCGCGGGCGGGGCGGGGCCGGCTTCCCCACCGGCCTGAAGTGGAGCTTCATGCCCCCCGTCGACCCGGACGTCCCGCGCTTCCTCTGCTGCAACGGCGACGAGAGCGAGCCCGGCACCTTCAAGGACCGGCAGCTCATGGAGTACAACCCCCACCTCGTCTTCGAGGGGATGCTCCTGGCTTGCTATGCCATCTCGGCCAAGGCCGGCTACCTCTACGTCCGCGGGGAGTACGCCGACTGGATCACCCACATGGAGCGGGAGCTGGAGAAGGCCTACGCGAAGGGCTACGTCGGCAAGAATATCATGGGGTCCGACTTCTCCTGCGACATCGTCATCCACAAGGGCGCCGGCGCCTACATCTGCGGCGAGGAGTCGAGCCTGATGGAGAGCCTGGAGGGCAAGCGGGCCTACCCGCGCATCAAGCCGCCGTTCCCGGCGCAGCGAGGCATCTGGGGCTACCCGACCACCATCAACAACGTCGAGACGCTGGCGTGCGTGCCGCTCATCCTGAACCGGGGCGGCGAATGGTACGCCAAGATCGGGGCGGAGAAGCACCCGGGGCCGGTGCTCTACGGCATCTCGGGCCACGTCAACCGGCCCGGCGTCTACGAGTACCCGACGGGGATGCTCATGACCGACCTGATCTACGAAGTGGCCGGGGGCATCCGGGGCGGCAAGAAGCTCAAGGCCGTCGTGCCCGGCGGCAGCTCCACGCCCGTCCTTCGTGCCGACATGATCGACGGCGTGACGATGGATGCCGAGTCGCTCCGCGAGGCCGGCTCGATGATGGGCACGGCGGGCCTGCTCGTCATGGACGAGGACACGGACATGGTGGCCTGGCTCCGCCGCGTGACGCATTTCTACCACCACGAGAGCTGCGGCCAGTGCACGCCCTGCCGCGAAGGCACCGGCTGGCTGGAGAACATCGTCACGCGCATCGACGAGGGCGAGGGCAACCTGCGCGACCTGGACCTGCTGCTGGACCTGTGCTCGCAGATGGAGGGCCGGACGGTCTGTGCCCTGGCCGACGCCGCCGCCTGGCCTGTCCGCTACACGGTCACGCGCTTCCGCGAAGAGTTTGAGGCCAAGTGCCGCCCGAGCCTGGTGCCCGCCGGCGGCGTACCCGCCTGATGTTTCCTGAACCTGAAGAGAGACTGTAGCCCATGCGTTCGATTGTGCTTTCCACCCTGGTGTTCGTGCTCGCTGCCTGTGGCGGCGAACGGCCCGAAGCCGCCGACTCGGCGGCGGCCTATGACGTGTACGACCTCTATGGCGAGGCCTTCGCCCCGGACGATGCCGTACCCGTCGAAGCCGTACTCGCCGAGCGGGACGCCTACGTGGGGCGCCCCGTGAAGGTCGAGGGCCGTGTGGCCGAAGTCTGCCAGGCCGCCGGCTGCTGGCTGACCCTCCAGGCCGAGGACGGAAACATCCGCATCCACGTGCCGCGGGACGAGGAGGGCGCCTACGTCTTTACGGTGCCGACCGACCTGAGCGGCAAGCGGGTCGTCGTCTACGGCGAGCTGACCACGGAGGAGGTCACGGAGGCGATGCACGACCATGACGAGGAGGATGCCGGCCACGCCATGCACGAAGGCGAAGGGCACGACGCCGACGCCGGCCACGCCATGCACGAGGGCGAGGGGCACCATGCCGAGGCCGGCGAAGCGCCGCGTACCGAATTGCAGATGATTGCCAGCGGGGTGCTGGTGGAAAAAGGAGAGACGGCGGCCGGCGCCTGAGCGCCCCGTCCGTCCGCACGACCGAGGATACGCCATGCCGAAAGTCACGATAGACGATCAGGTTTTCGAGTTCGAAGGGCGCCCGAAGGTGCTCCAGTTCTGCCTCGACCACGGCATCGAACTGCCGCACTTCTGCTACCATCCGGCCATGTCCATCCCGGCCAACTGCCGGCAGTGCCTGGTGGAGGTGGGCACGCCCGTCATCGACCGGGAGACGCGGCAGCCGAAGCTGGACAAGGACGGCAACCCGGTGATCCAGTTCATGCCCAAGCTCATGACGAGCTGCTCGCAGGACATCACCGATGGGATGGTCATCCGCACCCACCGCACCAGCGAGAAGGTGGCGCGGGCGCAGAAGGACACGCTGGAGTTCCTCCTGATCAACCACCCGCTCGACTGCCCCATCTGCGACCAGGCCGGGCATTGCCCGCTCCAGATCCAGGCCTACAAGTACGGCCCCGAGGGCTCGCGCTTCGAGTTCCGTAAGGTGCACAAGCCCAAGCACGTGCCGCTCGGCCCCCGCGTCATGCTCGACGCCGAGCGATGCATCAACTGCACCCGGTGCGTCCGCTTCACCGACGAGATCTCGAAGAGCCACCAGCTTACCATCATCGAGCGCGGCGTGCGTAACTACCCGATCACGCCGCCGGGCGTCGTCTTCGACGAGCCGTACTCGATGAACGTGATCGACATCTGCCCGGTCGGCGCGCTCACCTCCATCGACTTCCGGTTCAAGGCCCGTATCTGGGAGATGAGCAGCGCCCCGTCGATCACGACGACGAACGCCAAGGGGTCGAACTGCTACTACTGGGTGAAGGATAACCTGGTCATGCGCATCACGGCCCGGGAGAACGCGGCCGTGAACGAGTACTGGCTGCCCGACGAGGACCGGCTCGACTACCAGAAGTTCAACGAAAACCGTCCGGAGGGGCCGACGGTGGGCGGTACGCCGGCGAGCTGGGAGGCCGCCTACGACCGCGCCGCCGAGCTGCTGCGCGGCGTCGACGGCAAGGGCATCCTGTTCCTCGGCTCGGCCTATGCCACCGTGGAGGACAACTATCTGCTGGCGAAGCTGGCCGAGGCCCTCGGCGCCGACGCGCCGGTCTACATCCCCCACTTCGAGCCCGGCCACGGCGACGGCTGGCTGCGGACGGACGACCGCACGCCCAACGCCCAGGGGTGTGAGCGGCTGGGCATCCGGCCCGTCGACGAGGAAGCCCTCCGCGCGAAGATGGAAACCGGGGAGATCCAGGCCGTCTACGTCCTCGAGGACGACCCGGTGGCCGCAGGCCTCTTCTCCGCCGACGCCCTGGCCGGCATCCCGGTCATCCTGCACCATTATCACACCACGAACCAGACGCTCCCGGTGGCCGACGTGGCCCTGCCGGCGGCGATGGTCGTCGAGACGGTGGGGACATACGTCAACTGCGACGGGCACGCCCAGCGCGTGCGCCCGGCCAAAGCCATCCGGACCGTCCATCGGGCGCTTGTGACCGAGCTCAAGCTGGGCCGTCCGGACCGCCACGGCACGCCGTTCGACCGGTGGTACAACGAGGGCAACCAGGTCGACTGCCAGCCGGGATGGGTGAGCCTGCCCGAGGTGGCTACCCGCCTGGGCGTCGAGATGAAGTACCGGGGGCCGAAACAGGTGATGGCTGAACTGGCCGAGGCCAACCCGGCCTTCGCCGGCGCCACGTACGAGGCCATGGGCCTGCTCGGCGTCCGCCTCGAAGAGGTGGGCGAGGCGGTCTGAGTCGCTTCTTCCGGAGAACCATTTAAGGGGCGTGGCTGTAGCGGGTCACGCCCTTTTGTTTGTCATGACGCCCGCCCGAACCGGCCCAGGTAGGCGTCGAGGTCCTCGTAGATCGACGCTGTTGGAGAGCCTTCGGTGAGGCGCCGCACGAAGGGAGCGAAGGGGTGGCAGGCTTCGGAGCGGGCCAGGGGCGAGGCGCCGGACCGGGTGTCGCCCTCGTTCGAACGACCCGTCTCCTGGTTGCGCGGGGCGGCTCCCTGGCGGGCCGCTTCGAGGTGACGGAGGGCCAGGTCCCGCCGGCCGGTCTTCCAGGCGACGTACCCGCGGAGGAGGTGCGCCTCCGGGTTGTCGTGAAGCAGCGCCAGGACGTCGTCGAGGAGGGGGCGGGCGGCATCGAACTGCCCCAGGATGAGGTGGGCGGCGGCCATGCGGAGGAGCGGGCCGGACTGCTCGGCGTTGAGGTGGTGGGCCCGCTCGTAGTCCGCCAGGGCGGCCTCGGGCGCCAACGACGGCGTCTCCGGGCCAC
>CAZKFR010000037.1:0-1518 GCA_964552015.1 uncultured Rhodothermaceae bacterium
GTCGGGGTCAATCGGGGGCAGGCCCAGGTCGTCGTCTACCGGCTGCCCGAGGCGCTGCGTGGGGCGGCCTGAGCCGGTGGGGAAACCTTCGCCGGGGCCGGGTGTCTGGAAAAAGCCACGCATAACATTTGATTTCAAAGTTATCGTAGAGGTGGCGCATCATGAAACGAACGGCTTCGGTCGCATCGACGGATGAGCCGACCGGGCGGGTGCGGGGCTGGCACGTGGCGGCGGGGCTGCTGGTGCTGTCGGTGGGCGGGCTGCTGGCGTACGCCTTCTGGCCGGTGTTGACGGGGCAGGGGGAGGAGGCGGGGCGCCCGGAAGACGCCCATGCCGCCGCGCCGCCGGTGGCCGTCGAGGCGGTGGTCGTCGCGCCCGTGACCTTTCCGTTGCGGGCCGAGGCCACGGGCCGGCTGGCCCCCTGGCGGCAGGCGGTGCTCAGCGCCGAGACGAGCGGCCGGGTGGTGGCGCGGCAGGTCGAGGAAGGGGACTACGTGAAGGCGGGCCAGGAACTCCTTCGCCTGGACGAGCGGGAGGCCCGACTCCGGCTGGAGGAGGCCGAGGCGGCGCTGCTCAAGGCCCGGAGCGAGTACGCCGTCCAGCTCAGCCGCGACGGGGTCCCCGCCGTCGACACGACGCGGCTGGCCGAGGCGCGCCGGGCGTGGGCCGCGGCCCAGGCCGCCCATGCCGAGGGCGCCCTCTCGGACGACGAGCTGGAGGCCGCACGGCGACGCTATGAGGCGGCCCTGCTGCTGGGCGGGACGATGCGCGAGGCCGTGCAGCGTGCCGTGACCGGCCTGGCCGAGGCCGAGCAGCGGGTGGCCCAGGCTCGCCTCCAGCTGAGCCGGACCCGCATCACCGCGCCGTTCGCCGGGCGCGTGGCGGACCTGCAGGCCGAGGTGGGGCAGCACGTCGCCCCCGGCCAGGCCCTGCTCACCCTGCTCGACGACCGGCGCATGAAGGTGGAGGTGGACGCCCTGGAATCGGATATCGTCCACCTGCGGCGCGGCGCCACGGCGCAGGTGCGCCTGCCCGCCCTGGCGGACACCGTCGTCACCGGCACCATCCACTCCATCAACCCCCGCGTCGATACGAAGACGGGGGCGGGGCGGGTGACGGTGGCCGTGCCCAACCCCGGCGGCCGCCTGCTCAGCGGGCTCTTCGCCTATGTGGCCCTGGAAACCCGGCGCCTTCCCGACCGGCTGGTGGTGCCTGCCGAAGCCGTGCTCGTGCGGCAGGGGCGGGACCTGGTGTTCGTCGTGCGGGGCGGGCGGGCACAATGGCAGTACGTGACCCCCGGCCCGCAGTCGGGCGACTACGTGGTGCTGGTCGAAGGCGTCGCGCCGGGGGATACGGTGGCGGTGGCGGGGCATCACGCCCTGGCCCACGATGCGCCCGTCGAGGTGGCCGCCGTCCGACCGGCCTTCCGTGAGTGAATGCAGAGGTATGGACATGGAGAGGGACGTGTGCGTGCAATCAACAACGGCCCGCGGTCATCATCTTGACGAAATGGGTGGT
>CAZKFR010000037.1:1618-4306 GCA_964552015.1 uncultured Rhodothermaceae bacterium
AGGACCTGGTGGCCCTCAAGCGGCTCGCCCGCGACGTCGTCGCCCGGCGGCTCGAACAGCTCGACGGCGTGGCCCGCGTGCGCGTCACGGGCGGCTTCGACCCCGAGGTGGAGGTGCGCCTCGACGCCGAGCGGCTGGCCCGCTACGGCCTCTCGGTCGGGCAGGTGGAGCAGGCCCTGCGGGCGGCCAACGTCACGTTGCCGGGGGGGCTGATCCGGCGGGGTCCGTTCCGCTACGCCGTGGAGGTGCGCGGCGCCTTCACCACCGAGGCAGACGTGCGGCAGACCCTGGTGGGGCGTGCCGGCCTCACCCCCCTCCGCCTGGCCGACGTGGCGACGGTGCGGCCCGGGGTGGCCGAACGGCGGGGCCTCGTCCGGTTCCAGGGCGACGAGGCGCTGCTGCTGCTGGTGGAGCGCACCGCCGACGCCAACACGGTCGCTACGGCCGAAGAGGTGCGCGCGGCGCTGGCCTCCCTCGAAGCCGAGGTGCCCGGCATCCGGCTGGAGGTGGTGGTGGACGAGAGCCGCTTCATCCGGCAGGCCATCGCCGGGGTGCGGCAGGCGGTGTTGCTGGGCGGGGTGCTGGCCCTGCTCGTGCTGCTGGTGTTCCTCCGGCGACCCCGCGTGCTGCTGGCCGTGGCGGTGGCCGTGCCCCTGTCGCTGGCCCTGGCGCTGGTGGGCTTCGAGCTGGCGGGCCTCTCGTTCAACCTGATCTCGCTGAGCGGGCTGGCCCTGGGCGTGGGGATGCTGGTGGACAATGCCATCGTGGTCACGGAAAACATCGCACGGCTGCGGGAGCAGGGACGGCCGGCGCTGGAGGCGGCCCGCGAGGGGACGGCCGAGGTGGCCGCCGCCATCACCGCCAGCACGCTGACGACGCTGGCCGTCTTCGGGCCGCTGGCGTTCGTGGAGGGGCTGGCCGGGCGCCTCTTCCGGGATCAGGCGCTGGCCGTCGTCTTCGCCCTGCTGGCGTCGCTGGTGGTGGCGCTGGCGGTGGTGCCGGTGCTGGCCGGGCGCGATGCGCGGCCGGGGCGGGTGCGCCCGCCGGGCGGAGGGCGCTGGCTGGCGGCCTACGAGCGTCTGCTCCGGTGGGGCCTGCGGCGGCGGGGGCGGGTGGTGCTGCTGGCGGCGCTGCTGCTGGCCGTAGCGGCGGCCGTCGCCTGGCGGCTGCCGCGCCAGGTGGTGCCCCGCTCGGACCAGGGCCGCCTGACGATGCACGTCGCCGCGCCGCCCGGGGTGGACCTGCCGCAGCTTGCCCGGTGGGTGGCCCCGCTCGAGACGGCGGCCCGCCGGACGCCCGGCGTGGCCCACGTGCTGGCCGACCTGGGCGAGCGCGACGAGGCTCGCCTCGACCTCGACCCCCGCCCGCCCTACGAGGGCACCCTGACGGTGGTGACGGCGGAGGATGCCCCGGTGGAGGCGGTGCGGACGGCGCTGGCCGCGGCCCCCGTGCCGCCGGCGCTGGCCGTGGAGGTGCGGCCGGAACGCACCCAGCTGGAGACGCTGCTGGCCCCCGGCGAGGCGGAGCTGTGGCTGGACCTCCACGCCGACCGGCGCGACGAGGCCGAGCAGGCCGCCGACGCCGTGCTGGCCCGCCTCCGGCAGGCCCCGGCGCTCGCGAACGTCCGGCGTGCCTATGCCCGTGAGGTGCCCGCCTATGCCCTCCACTTCCGCCGCGACCAGCTGGCCCGCTTCGGTCTGCCGGCCTCCCGCCTGGCCGAGATACTGACGGCCGCCGCCCGGGGCGTCGAGGCGACGGCCCTCCAGCGGGTCAGCGAAGACATCCCCATCCGGCTGCGGCTGCCGGAGGCCACCTCCCTCCAGGCCCTCCTGCAGACCGAGATCCCCACGGGCGAGGGTCTGATGCCGCTCGGCCTGTTCGTCGAAGCCGAGCCGGTGTCGTTGCCGGCGTCGTTGCTCCGGGCGGGCCAGGCGCCGGTGGTGCGCCTGCTGGCCGACGTGGCGCCGGACGCCGACCTGCAGGCCGCCCGTGCGGCCCTCGAAGACGCCGTGGCCGGGACCCTGCCGCCGGGCGTGCGGGCCACGGTGGGCGGCGCCACCGACGCCTTCCGCGAGGGGCTTCGCGCCGCCGTCTGGAGCCTGCTGCTGAGCCTCTTCCTCGTCTACCTGATCCTGGCGGCCCAGTTCGAGAGCCTCGTGCAGCCGCTGGTGATCCTGGCATCGGTGCCGCTGGCCGCCGCCGGCGTGGCGCTGACGCTGGCCCTGACGGGGCAGTCCGTCAACCTGATGAGTCTCACCGGGCTGGTGGTGCTGGTGGGCATCGTGGTCAACGACGCCATCATCAAGGTGGACTTCATCAACCGGCGGCGGGCCGAGGGAATGGCGCTGCACGCGGCCATCGAGGCGGCGGGGCGCGACCGCGTACGCCCCATCCTCATGACCACCCTCACCACGGTGCTGGGTCTGCTGCCGCTGGCGCTGGGCCTGGGCGCCGGCGGGGCGCTCCAGCAGCCGCTGGCGCTGGCCGTCATCGGCGGACTGCTCAGCGCCACCCTCCTGACGCTCGTCGTGGTGCCGGTACTCTATACGTTCGTGGCAGGCAAAGACCACGGGACAGGCAGGGGGTAGGCCATGAAGGGTTTTTCATCAGGGGACAGACAGGAGGCGTCGACGGGCCGGCCGGCGCAACGGACGGGGACGCGGCCGGGCGGTTCCCGGCAGCACGCTC
>CAZKFR010000037.1:4406-32665 GCA_964552015.1 uncultured Rhodothermaceae bacterium
GGGTGCGCCGCACCGGTCGCCGGGTGGCCCGGGCTGAAGCCCGCGGCTACGTGGTCGGTACGGCTCACGTTGTCGCCAGCAACCGAATTGCGTCTTCGATGGGAGGCATAAATGAATGAGGCGTGTCGTTGCGCAGAGCAATGTAGCCGCACCCTTCATGGGTGCGCCGCACCGGTCGCCGGGTGGCCCGGGCTGAAGCCCGCGGCTACGTGGTCGGTACGGCTCACGTTGTCGCCAGCAACCGAATTGCGTCTTCGAGGGGAGGCATGAAATGATGTGACGGGTACCTCCCTCGTCTCCCGCACCATCCTGAACCAGAGCCTTCGATGACACGGCCTTCTTCTTCCGGTCAACCTGAGGGACGCCGGCCCGGAGCCGGGTGGGCGGGCTGGCTGGGCCGGCCCGTGGCGGTGCTCTCGTGGGCGACGGCCCTGTTGCTGGCGGGCCTGTGGGTGGGGGGGGAGGTGCCGGTGGAGTGGGTGCCGCGCGTGGAACTGCCGGAGGTGCGGGTGACGGCCGTGTGGCCCGGCGCACCGCCCCGGCAGGTGGAGCAGTACGTGACGGCCCCCATCGAGCGGGCGGTGCAGCGGGTGCCCGGCACGGCCCACGTCGAGAGCCTGTCCGAGGAGGGGCGGGCGACGATCATCCTCCAGCTGGCCCGGGAGACGGCGCCGGGGCCGTACACGGTGCAGGTACGCGAGGAGCTGGCGCGGCTGCGGTCCGTCCTGCCGGACCGCGTGCGCCCGCAGTTGACGCGCACCGTGCCGGAGCAGCTGCGCGACCAGCAGGGCTTCATGACGCTCCAGCTGGTGGGGCCGCTCGCGCCCGAGGCGCTGCGGCGGCTGGCCGAGGAGGACGTGGCGCCGCGCCTGCGGAGCCTGCCGGGGATGGCCGAGGTGCGGGTCGAGGGCGGGCGGCAGCGCGAGCTGCGCGTGGTGCTGGACCCTGCCCGCATGGCGGCCTACGGCCTGGCTCCGGCCGAGGTGGCCGGATCCCTCGCCGGGGCGATGGCCGCTCACAGCTACGGCAGCCGCCACACCGGCACCCGGGCGCTGCTCCTGTTCACGCCGCCGCTGACCGACGTAGCGGCCCTCCGGCAGCTGGTGCTGGCGCAGGCGGCTCCCGACGCCCCCCCGGTGCGCCTGGCCGACGTGGCCGAGGTGACGCTGGGGCCCGCACCCGTACGCTCCATCAGCCGGGTGGACGGCCAGCCCGTGGTCACCCTCACGCTCGACCGTAAGCCCGGCAGCCACCTGCTCACCGTCGCCGGGGCGGTGCACGCCGAGGTCGAGCGCCTGCGGGCGCGCCTGCCCGGCGACGTGCGCCTGCTGGTGGTGCTGGACCGCAGCGAAGACGTGCGCAAGGAGCTGCGCGACCTGGCGGTGCGGGGCGGGCTGGGCCTGGCGCTGCTGGTGCTCGTCCTGCTGGCGCTCTTGCAGAGCGTGCGCGCCTGCCTGGTGGTCCTGTTCAGCGTGGCGGTGGCCGTGGCCGTGGCCCTGCTGCTGTTCCACCCCCTCGGGCTGACGCTCAACCTGATCACGCTGGCGGGCATGGCCCTGGTGGCCGGGCTGCTGGTAGACAACAGCGTGGTGGTCGTCGAGCAGCTGCTGGTGCAGCGGCGGCGCCTGCGCCTGCAGGGGCTCGCCGGGCTGGCCCTCGACGCCGCCGCCACGCGCGCGGCGCTCCGCACCGTCTGGCTCCCCCTGCTCGGCGGCACCCTCACTACGATGGTGGTGGCCCTGCCGCTGGTCTACCTGAGCGGCGAGCTGCAGGCCCTCTTCCTGCCCTTCGGCGTGCTGGTGGCCCTGACGCTGGGCACCTCGCTGGCAGCCTCGGTGCTCCTCGTGCCCGTCGCCGGGCGGTTTCTGCCGGTGCCGCCGCCGCGCCCTCGCCGGCGGTGGGCGACGCGCCTGGCCGCCCTGCCCTACCGGCTGGCGGCCCGCTTCCCCCGGCTGACGCTGGCGGCCCTCGTGCTGACCCTCGGCCTGCCGCTGTGGTGGCTGCCGGCCCGCCTGGCGCCGGAGGACGACTGGTCCACCCCCGCCCGCCGGCTGGCCGCCCTCTACAACGCGACGCTCGGCCATGAGGCCGTGCAGGCCGTGCGCCCCACCGTCGAAGCGGTGCTCGGCGGCGTCGGCCGGCCCTTCTTCCGCAAGACCACCTTCGGGCGGCGCTGGAACTTCGAGGCGGCGCCCGAGGTGCGGGTGAGCATCGGCTTCCCTCCCGGCACCCCCATCGGGCGGGCCGACACGCTCCTGCAACGCTTCGAAGCCACGGCGCTGGCCTCTCCGTCCGTCGCCCGCACGGTGGCCCAGGTGACCGAGCACAGCGCGATGCTGCGCGTGCGCTTCACGGAGGCCAGCCTCCGCACCGCCGAGCCCTACCTGGTGCGCGAGCGGCTCATCCAGCAGGCCGTCCACATCGCGGGGATGACCTACCTCTACGTGGGCGGGCTGCTGCCCGAAGGCTACTACAGCGGCAGCGGCGCCGGCATCTCGGGCTTCCGCATCGAAGCCTACGGCCCCGACTACGAGGGGCTCGAAGCTGTCTGCGAGCGCCTGGCCGCCCGCCTCCGCCGTGCCAGCCGCCGCGTGGTGGACGTCAACTGCGACGTCGACCGCTTCGGCCGCCCCGACGCCCGCGAGGTGCTGCGGTTCGACTGGACGGACGAGGCCCAGCTCCGCACCGGCCTGCCTGCCGGCGCGGTGGCGGCCGCCCTCCGCCCCGTCTTCGCCACTCGCTTCCCCGTCTTCTTCGCCCCCATCGCGGGCGAGCCGTACCTGCCCGTGCGCGTGGAGGTGGCCGGCGCCGAGACGATCGACGTCGCCCGTCTGGCCGCCCGCCCCTTCCCCCTGGCCGACAGCGTGCAGGTGCAGCTGGCCGCTCTGGCGCCGATGCGCGTGGTGCGCACCCCCTCGGCCGTCGAACGCATCGACCAGCAATACCGCCGCTACGTCAGCGTCGACTTTCGGGGGCCGTACCAGATGGGCCACCGGCTCATCGGCGGCGTGGTCGCGTCGATGCCGCTGCCGCCCGGCTACCGGCTCAAGTACCCCACTTTCCGCTTCTTCGGGGAGGAGGAGTTGAAGCGGTCCGCCGGCTGGGCGCTGCCCGTCACCACCGCGCTCGTCTTCCTGATCGCGGCCGTGGTGTTCGAGTCGTGGTGGCTGCCGCTGGTGATGCTGCTGAGCCTGCCGGCGGCGGCGATCGGGGTGGCCGTGGGGTTCCTCTGGAGCGGGGCGAACTTTGCCGAGGGTGCCTTCATCGGGGTGGTGCTGCTGGCCGGCATCGCCGTCAACGACAGCCTGCTGCTCCTCGACCGGTACCGGCAGCTCCGGGCGCGGCGCCCGCACGGCCGGCCCGCCTCCCTGATCCGCCTGGCCGTGCGCGAGCGCCTCCGGCCGATGTGGACCACCACGCTCTCGTCCGTCGTGGCGCTGCTGCCGCTGCTCGTCTTCCCCGACGAGGCCGGCTTCTGGCAGGGCATGGCCGTGACCGTCACGGGCGGGTTGCTGGCGGCCACCCTGCTGGCCCCCCTCGCCACCGTCGCCCTGCTGAGCCGCGCCAGACGACGCCGGGAAGCCGGTTCCGGATGAAACCCTTCCTGAAAAACCTGTAAATACACGCTGTGCCGGAAACGTTGATGCCAGGCCCGAACGGAAGGTCACGGTCGTTTGAGCCGGCACTATCCATCCCGATAACGAAGAGAAATCAACCGGATGGGAGCCGATGTCATGACGATCCGACCTGCCCTGTTGATGCTTTCGCTGCTGCTGGCCGCCTGTGCGGACGGGCCCGCGCCCGGCGCCGTGGATGGCCCCGACCCCGCCGACCCGGAGATGGCGGCGCACGTCGCGCGGGTGGAGCGGCTGCGGGGTGTGCTGGGGAACGAGGCGCGCGAGCACTTCGCCCGCGTCGCCGGCCCCGTGCTGTCGTTCTATGGCGAGCTGATGTGGGACTATGAAGACGCTCCGCCGGGGGCGAAGGTGTCGCTGCCGGCCCTGGATGAGCGGGCGCAGGCGGTGCTGGCGAGGTTCGAAGGCGACCCGCTGGCGGGGCTGGCCGAGTGGCTCGTCAGCGAGATCGTGCTCCGCCACGTGCTCGACGACCCGGCCGCCGGACGGCACCCGGCGATGCTGCTTCGCTACGCCCGGGGGCTGGTGGACACGGCCAGCCCGGCGTTCCCGACCCTGCTCGCCACGCTGGAGCGGCTCGACGGGCACCCCGCGGAGGTGCGCCTGCTGGCGCGGAAGGCGCTGATCAACCTCGACCTGATGGCGCGGTGGGCAGCGGAAGAGCGGGCCCTGGCCGTGCGGTCGGGCTTCCCCGTGGACGACGACGGCTGGCCGCCCATTGTCCGGGACGTGGACGGCGGGTATCACCCCCTGGATGTGGAGCAGACGCGGGCGCGGTTGCGGGCGCTGGCCGGCGAGTAAGGCTTGAACGGACAAAGTAATTTGAAAAAATAGTTAAGATGGTTTTGTGGTATTGACAAGAAAAAGGAGGGGGGGGGGTAAATTAAAACTGCAAACTTAGGAAACAATGCGGAGGTGTATCATGAAGCAACTGCTTTTGTCTCTGGTTGTTGCCTTGGTGGCGGCGCTGTCTGCTTCCATGTTCACGGGTAGCTCGAAGGCGGAGGTGCCAGGAGGAGGTTGTTCTGGGACATGTCCTGACTTTGGCTGTGGTGGGGGATTTGAACCGTGTAATATTGTTTGGTGTTGTGAAAGCATTCCTTGTACTGAAGAAGAGGCAGATGTGATACTTTGTTATGATTCCTTTGGATGAACATATAACCTGTCTTGGTTTTTATTAGGCCAAGCGGCTCTTTTATGTACGATAGGGATCGTATCCATGATTCTTGCTCAAATCGAATATTTATTCGATAAAAAATGTTAAAATCAATAGGCATATTTTTGATAACTATTGCTCTGTTGCTTTTGTTAGTGTTTTCGGGTTACGATAATAGCTCTAGCGCTGCTGTGCCAGAGTGCCGTGAGTGGTGCTACGAATTGGGATGTACAGGTGGAAATGAACTGTGTGCGGCGTACTATTGCAAGAGTGGAATTCTGATTATATGTAACACTATGCCATAGGAAATGTGGTATGAGAAATTTTATTTATATAATATCCATTGTATGTGTTTTTGCGATATTTGGTTATTGTTCGGGAGATGAGAGGCAGAGTGCGATAAGTGAGTCGAGTTATGATTCTTTTGTATTTGATTTAGCGGATCAAGATAGAGAAGGTCGTGTTTGGCATAGTATTGATGTTAATTCAATTGCATCAATTGGAGAAGAAATTCTTTTCAAGCCGGGTTACGTCAAGGGAACGACAAATGATTTTTTTGTAATAGATTATGGAGATTTAAAGATTAAGAAGTTTGGGATTAAAGGAGAACTGATTGCTACCTACGGTCTGGGGCGCGGGGAAGGGCCTGGCGAATTTTTTAATCCAACGGGAATTGCGATTGATGAAAGTGGCATGATATGGGTTCCAGATGGTGCGGCCCGCACCCTTAGTTGGTTTGCAAGCGATGGGGGTTTTATCAGAAGGATAACCTTTGATGAAGGTGTCTTACGAGTTGCTCCACTTAATGGAGGTGGCTATTATCTCATGCGTATTTCACCTGCAAATCCAAATTTGTTTCATAAATACGACCGAAAAGATTCGTTAATTATTAGTTTTGGCAAATTGGTAAAAAATCATCAAGAACTTTTGATTTCATTGAATGGTGACATTGTGGTTGATAGGGGAGATCTAATATTTGTTTCTTCTAACTATGGTGTAATATTGAGGTTTTCAGAAGACGGTAATATTGTATATGCAGTGAAGGGTATGGAAAAAATAGAGATGCCTCGTGTTGAAACCAGTGAAGTGGGAGAGAGTGTCGTGCAGCGAGTTGTAAATAGAAAAACAATTTATAACTGTCCGTCTATTAAAAATGACAAGTTATATATACATGCCCACTCGCTATCAAAAGAGACAGGTGCATCTGTTCTTGATGTTTTCAGTGTAAAAAACGGAAAGTATGAGTACTCACTAAAGTTACCTGACTTTTTCATGTGTGTATCCGTTGCGGGCAACTATATCTACGCGCTTCGGGACACAACGGCCGTCGTGTATCGAATGCGGGACGTCGATTGATGGAAGGGTGCCGCCGCCTCAGCACGGCACGGCGGCGCGGAGGCGGTAGTAGAGGTCGTAGCCGTGGCGGGCGAAGAGGTCGGACGCGGGGCGGGCCAGGAGATGGAACGACCGGAGCGCCGGGATACAATAAAACCACGGCGCGTAAGAGGAACCGTCATGGATCCGGTCGATCGACATATCCTCGAGGACTTTGCCGCCCGGGTGCGTGTGCGTTTTCCGGGGGCGCGGGTCCGGGCCTTCGGCTCCCGGGTCCGGGGCGACGCCACGTGGGCGTCGGATCTGGATGTGTGCGTCATCCTGGATCAGCCCGCGACGCGTGAAGTGAAGGACTGGATTGGCGATGTCGCCTGGGAAGTAGGCTTTTCGGCAAACCGGATTCTGAACACGCTTGTATTCGAGCGTCGGACCATTGAAGAAGGCCCGCTTTCGGTCAGCCCGCTGGTCGCCCACATGCTGCGAGAGGGGGTGGCGGCATGACGGAGGCCGAGAAGATTCGGGTGCTTGCTGCCTATCGCATGGAGCAAGCGACGGATGCGCTTCAGGCCGCCCGCACCCTCATCGATGCCGGTTTGCCCCGTGATGCCGTCAACCGGGCCTACTATGCCATTTTCTACGGGGTCCTGGCCTTGCTCGTGACCCGCCGTCTCGGCACCTCGAAGCACAGCGGGGCCCTCACCCTTTTCAGCCGAGAGTTCGTCAAGAAGGGGCTATTGCCCCCGGAGATGGCCAGGCTGGCCCGTCGGGCCTTCGATCGCCGCCTCGAAGCCGACTATGCGGAACTGGTCACGTTTTCTCTGGATGAGGCGGAAGACACCCTGATACAGGCGCAGGCTTTCGTCGAGCGCGTTCGGATATTGCTGCCCGAGGTGTTGCCGGAGTGATGGAGGGCGTGGTCCGGTTTTGCCGCCCCGAAGGCGCAAGGGTTATGCTCATCCTCCTCCCTTTTGCTCTGCAACCCCCTCATGGCAGGCCGGCGATTCCGTGCAGAACCGGCCTGCCGCCGCCTCAGAACGGCACGGCGGCGCGGAGGCGGTAGTAGAGGTCGTAGCCGTGGCGGGCGAAGAGGTCGGACGCGGGGCGGGCTACCCCCACGGCGTGCATGAGGCGGAAGACACCGCCGACGTCGAGGGCGTTCTTCACCTCCACGCCCAGGCCGAGGCGCGTCACGGCCCGGTCGAAGGCGCCGCCGGTCCAGACGGCCCCGGCGTCGGCGAAGACGGCGGCGGCCGTGGCGCCGAGCGAGACGACGCCGAGGAGGCGCGTCCGGAGGTCGGGCAGCAGCGGCACGCGGTACTCGGCCGTGCCGAAGGCGACGCGGTTGCCCAGCACGTAGCGCCGGTAGCCGCGCACGCGCTCGGCCTCGCCCAGCTGGAGGGCCAGCGGGCCGGGCAGCGCCACCTGGAGGTAGTCCTGCCGGGCCAGCCCCAGCACGTCCTGGGCCAGCGGGGTGCCGGTCTGGGCTTCGAGGCGGCCGTAGACGAACAGCCGGTGGGCGGCCACGACGGGCAGCACGCCATAGGCCGCCAGGTCGGCGCGGGCGAAGCGGGTGTCGGTGCCGGGAAGGCGGGGCGAGAGGGTCAGGCGCAGGCGCACCCCCGCGCCGTCGAGCGGGTGGACGACGTTGTGGCGGTAGGGCCGCAGCCACCGGTACGTGAGCGCGAGCCGCACGTCGAACTGGGTGCCGGCCTCGGGGCGCGGCAGCGCGTCCACGGTCTGCTCGAAGTCGTCCGGGTTGAGGGGTTCGATGCGGGCCAGGCGGGCGCGGGCGTCGAAGTGCAGCGCGGCATAGGGCCGGTCGATGAGGTCCAGCGGCCAGCCGGCCGTGATGTCGCCGCCGGTGAACTGCTCGGCGAGGATCCCGTTGCCGTAGTACCGGGCCGCGCCGGGGAAGCGGTAGAGGTTGAAGGCCAGCGACGGGGTGGCGGTGTTGTTGACGTACGAGCCGACGAAGAAGCTCTCGCCGCCGGGGTCGGCCAGCGAGAGGGTACCCAGGGCGAAGAGGGCATGCTTGCCCAGCGGCTCCAGCCAGGCCGTGAAGCCGCCCACGCCCCAGTCGCCGGGGTCGTTGAAGTAGGGGAAGGCCAGCGAGGCCACGTGGGTCAGGTGGTGGAGCGGGCGGTACGGGCGGCGGGCGAGGACGAGGGCGGGGTCGGGCGCGGGCGCCGGGGGGACGGTATGCGGGGGGCGGTGCCGGGTCCAGGCGGCATAGGCGGGGGGCACCTCCGGTGGGTGGTTCGCGGCGGTGCGGGCGGCGTCGAGGCGGAAGACACGGTCCTGCTCTTTCGTGGCGGTCACGCCCACCAGCAGGGTGCCGCCGGCGTGCAGGCTGTCGGGCGGGAGCCAGTCGAAGACGGTGGCGCCGGTGACCACGTAGGTGACGCGCCGGTGGGTGCCCCGGGCGAGGTCGGCCACGAAGACGTTGGGCACGCCGTCGCGGAGGGAGGTATAGGCCAGCCGGGTGCCGTCGGGGCTCCAGACGGGCCCCCGGTCGTCGGCCGTGCCGTTGGTGACGGGCGTGACGGCGCCGGTCGCCAGGTCGAGCACGGCCACGTCGCGCGTGCCGTCGGCGGCGAAGCGGGCGAAGGCGATCTGCTCGCCCGAAGGGTGCCAGCGGGCCCCGGCAAGCTGCACGTCCCCGGTGAAGGCCGTCAGGCGTCGCTCCTCGCCCGTGGCGAGGTCGAGCACGTAGAGGTTGGTCGTGCCGCCTTCGGAGGCGATGAAGGCCAGCCGCCGGCCGTCCGGGGCGAAGGCCGGTGACGTGGCGCGGCGGCTGTGGGTGAGGCGGCGGCGGTGCCGGCCGTCGGCGTCGACGAGGTACAGGTCATAGAGGAGCGACCCGTGGCGGCCGCGCGTGCGACGGGCATAGGCCAGCCGGCGGCCGTCCGGGTGCCAGGCCACGGCGGCGAGGTCGCCCTCGGCCACCCCCCGCCGCCGCCCCGTGGCCCGGTCGACGACGGTGAGGCGGCGCACGGGCCGCTCGGCCGAGACGACCGAGAGGACGGCCCACCGCGCCGTGTCCGGGGCGGCCACGACGGCCTCCACGTACTGCCCGGGCACGCCGTCGAGGGGCGTGCCGAGCGAGTCGGGTGTCTCCATCCGCGCCGCCAGCGTGTTGTAGTAGACGTTCACGTGCCGCCGCCAGGCGTCGTAGAAGGCGCGGTAGGGGTGCCCGGTGACGGACCGGAAGGCGGCGTAGAAGTCGTGCACGCGGGCCAGGCCGAGGGCCACGGGCCGGCGGTGGCGCAGGAGGCGGGCGAGCGTCGAGTCGCCGTACTGCGTGGCGAAGAAGCGCGCCTGGCTGTGCCCGACGGCGTAGAGCAGGCGGCCGTTCCAGAGGGAGCGCCCGTCGTCGTAGGCGAGGCGGTCGTCGAGGACGGCGGTGCGGAGCCAGCGGTCGCCGCGGAAGGCGTCCCACTGTTCGGTCTGATACTGGGCCAGGCCCTCCGTCCAGAAGCGCGGCAGCGGGTCGGCGAAGAGGAAGGCGAAGGGGCCGAGTGACGAGCGCACGGCGCGGTAGTGGAACAGGTGGGCCAGCTCGTGCGCGATGACCTTGCGCAGCCATTTCTCCCGCCCGGTCCACGCCGTGGCGGCCTCGTTCACGTGCACCCAGATGGCCGTGTAGCCCGCCCCGATGGGGGTGGCGAAGCCGTTGGCGATCTCGTCCTCGTCCGAGAGGTAGATCCGGGGCTTGTCCCCGGGCTCCGGGCCGAACGACACCCCCAGGTTGGCCGACAGCGCCGCGTACGCCGCCTCGGCCACGGCGGCGGCCTCCTCCTCGATGCCCGCCAGGTGGGCCGGGTACATGATCCGGAAGTGGGGCGTCTCGGCCTCGCGCCAGACCAGCTCCGGGTGGTTGCGCCCGTTGACCGTGTTGAAACCCTGCCCCCGGGCCGGGAGCGCCGCCAGCGCCAGCAGCGCCAGGAGGCACCAGCCCGACCGGCCCGGCAGGGAAAAAGAGCGCCCCCGCATCGAAGCGGTGATTCTTCGGATGAAAATGGTTATCATGAAAAGGTTTTCAGTTTTGTCTCATCCACGAGGGCGCGGGCCATGAGAAGCGGGTATTCCTCTCTTTTTTTGCCTGTCTGGCAACGACACGGTGCCGTGGTTTGCGGGCTGCTGTGTGGGCTGTTGCTGTGGCAGGGGTGGGCGGGCACGGCCGTGGCCCGGCAGGCCGGCGGCTTCTTCCGTGCCGCGGGGACGGAGATCCTCGACCCGGACGGCCAGCCGGTGGTGCTCCGGGGCGTGGGGCTGGGCGGCTGGCTGATGCCCGAAGGCTACATGCTTCACATCCCCGGCTTCGGCTCGCCCTCCGACATCCGCGCCAAAATCGAGGACCTCATCGGTCCCGAAGATACCGATCGCTTCTTTGAAATCTATGAGGCCAACTATGTGGCCGAGGCCGACGTCGCCGCAATCGCCGACTGGGGGTTCGACCATATCCGCCTGCCGTTCCACTACAGGGTGTTCTACGATCCGGACACGGACACCTTCCGGGAAGAAGGTTTTGCGCTGCTCGATCAGTTCCTGGCCTGGTGCAAGACGTACGGCCTCTACGTCATCCTCGACATGCACGCCGCGCCGGGGGCGCAGAGCGAGGGCAACATCGCCGACAGCGACGGCGTGGCGCGGCTGTGGACCGAGCCTGACCCGTACCAGGACCTCACCGTCGCGATCTGGACGGAGATCGCCCGCCGCTATGCCAATGAGACGCAGATTATCGGCTATGACCTGATCAACGAGCCCGTCACGCCCGACGAGATCGCCGACGGCGCGCAGGCCCTGCGCGATCTCTACGAACGGCTGGCCGGGGCCATCCGCACCGTCGACCCGAACCACATCCTGTTCATCGAAGGGAACTACTACGCGACGACGTTCGACAAGCTCTTCCCGCCCTTCGACGACAACATGGTGTACGCCTTCCACAAATACTGGAACGAGACGAACCAGGGCACCATCCAGTACCTGCTCGACCTCCGCGATACGTACCAGGTGCCGCTGTGGCTGGGCGAGACGGGGGAAAACTCGAACCCCTGGATTCACGAGACCATCCGGCTGGTGGAGGGCCACGGCATCGGCTGGAATTTCTGGACGCACAAGAAAGTCGAGGCGGTGACGAGCCCGCTCTCGGCCCCCCTCTCGCCGAACTACCAGACGCTGCTGGACTACTGGAACGGGCAGGGGCCGCGTCCCGACCCCATCTCGGCCAAAAATGCCCTGTTCGAGCAGGCCGCCAACCTGCTCTACGAACGGTGCCGGCTGCAACCGGGCGTGCTCCGGGCGCTCTTCGACCCGGACTTCGCCGCGCTGAACGAGCCGTTCAAAACGCTGGTGCTGCCCGGTGTCATCGACGCCGTGGACTACAACCTGGGCGGGCAGGGGAAGGCCTATTTCGACGTGGACTACAAGGCCGTCTCCGGGGCGCCGGGCGGGGGCAACACGGGGGGCAAGTACCGCAACGACGGGGTGGACATCGAGTCGTCGACGGACCCGCTGGGCGGGCCGTACAACGTGGGGTGGATCGAGACGCGGGAATGGCTGGCGTACACGGTGGAGGTCCAGACGGCCGGGCGGTATGAGGTGGCGATCCGTGTGGCCTCGCTCAACGGTGGCGGCAAGCTGGCCCTGCTCCTCGATGGCGAGCGCATCGTGGACAGCGTGCCCGTGCCAAAGACCGGGGGCTGGCAGACGTGGACGACGCTGACCCTCCCGGAGGTCGAGCTGCCGCAGGGCACCCATGAGCTGCGGCTGTCCTTCGCACCGGGCGGGTTCAACGTCAACCGGATGACGTTTACCCTGCTCGAGCCCACGCCGGTGGAGCGGGAGGACGGGCCGGGGGAGACGCGCCTGCTCGGCGTCGCGCCGAACCCGACGCGGGGCGACATGGTCGTGCGCTTCGAGGTCCCCGCGGCCGCGCAGGCCCGCCTGGAGGTCTTCGACATGCTGGGCCGGCAGGTGGCACGCACGCCCTGGCGGGCATTTTCCGCCGGGGCCGGGTATCTGGATCATGTGCTGCACCAGGCGCCCGGCACCTATTTCGTGCGTCTGACCGTGCGGCAGGGGAGCCGGCACCGCGTCTTCGTCCGGCCCGTTCAGTTGATTCGATGATGAAATCCGAGGATGGTCCCCGAGATGAACGATGGATCCAGATGAGGCGATTTTTTTCAAGGTGAGCGAGGTGGTACGGGGCGAGTGTACGCGTGAAGTGATGGTGGGAGTTGAGTTCTCTTGGAGAGGGACGCAGATCGAAAAGAAGTCCTGAACAGGCTCCCGGCGTAATGGGCGAAAAGGAGCTATTGGTGTAATTGTTCAGGCGAGGCGAGGTCTTCGTTTTGCAGGGGGAACGAGGGGCCGAGGACGTGTCAGTAGACAAAGACGGCGGTATCTGTGTATCGCCGGTAGGTAATCCCGATCCGTGATGGACTACTGAGGGTAACCATGCCCTGTGATGGGGGCACTCGGCAAAAGGCCGGGAATCGTTATCGGATGATCTTCAGGGAGGAACGGTTGCTATGCAGGGATACATACGGCACGCAACGCACGGCGGGTGGCTGCGGAGAATGGGGGGTATCATCTGTCTGGGCTGGCTGGCTGGCGCCGCCCTCGCCCAGAACCTGGACGGGCTCACGGAAGCCCAGCTCGAAGCCCGCGTGGCGGATCTGTTCGCGCGAAGCTGCGCCCAGGCCGGCTGTCACGCCGCGCCGATTCCTCAGCAGGAGATGGATCTTACCCGCGAACGCTTCTATGCCAGCGTGGTGGGGGTGCCCAGCAAGGAGCAGCCGGAGTTGCTTCGTGTGAAGCCGGGGGATCCCGAGCACAGCTACCTCATCCGGAAGGTCAAGGGTGATCCGACGATCACGGGCATGCAGATGCCACTGACGGGCGACAAGCTCACCGCCGAAGAGATTGCGCTGCTCGAGACCTGGGTGCGGCGGATGGAGGGGGTGGATCCGGCGCGTCGGGCCGCGGCACCTCCGCCCGATCCGCTGCCGTTTGCCGGCTGGCGGGTCGTCAACGTGCCCACCACGCGGGGCGTCCCGGCCGGGAGCGTGCTCTTCGGTATTCAGCACCGCTTCAACCCGCCGCTCGATACCGGGTACGACACCTTCTTCGGCCTCGACGGCAGCGGCATCATCCTGCTGAGCCTGGGCTATGCCTTCAGCGACGACCTGTTCGTGACGCTCGGCCGGAGCAACGCCGCCGACGACGTCGAAGTGCAGGCGCATTACCGATTGCGGCGGCAGCGCTCGGAGGGGATGCCGCTCGAAGTTGCCGCCCGCACGACGCTGAACTGGATCTCGGAGGACGTGCCCGGCGAGGGGCGGTTCACGAAGGCCGCCTTCAAGGGCACCGGGCAGCTCATCCTGGCCAGCGAACCCGCGCCGGGCCTGGGGCTGGCCGTGGCGCCGGGGCTGACCGTCAACCCGTCCCACGAGTCGAATGCCGACGATGTGCTATGGACGCTTGGCCTGGCCGGGCGGTGGCGCTTCCACGGCAACGTCTCGCTGCTGGCCGAGTGGACGCCCATCCTCTCGGGCTACACGCGCACGACGACCTTCGGCAATGCCAACCGGTTCGACAGCTGGGGCGGCGGTATCGAGATCGCCACGGCCGGCCACATCTTCCAGATCGTCGTGACGAACTCGGTAGGACTGGCCACGGACCAGTACCTCAACGGGGGCGACCTCGACATTCGCGACGGCGACCTGCGCCTCGGGTTCAACATCTATCGCATCCTGACCTTCTGATCCTGAACATCCATGAAGAACCTTCTTTCTTGTCGCCTCTATACCGGGCAGGTGATCCTGTTCGGGGTGCTTGTTGGTTTGCTTGCCGGATGCGAGCATGCCGATCCGCTGGGCGAGAACACCCCGCCGCCGTCCGAAGTCTCCTTTGCCGACGTGCAGAATATATTCACCGCCAGCTGTGCTCTCTCGGGATGCCATACGGGGACGTTTCCGCCGCAGGGCCTGAACCTGAGCGCCGGGCAGGCCTATGGCAACCTGGTCGGCGTGCCCAGCCAGGAAGATCCTTCGCTCAACCGTGTGGAGCCGGGCGACCCGGACCGCAGCTATCTCTACCTGAAGATCACCGGGGCGCCGGGGATCCGCGGGGGACGGATGCCACTGGGGCGGGATCCGCTTCCCCAGGCTCAGATCGACCTGATCCGCGCGTGGATCGAGGCGGGCGCGCCAGCGGGTTGAGGGGGCGTACGGATCGGGTGGTCCGGCACGGGGCTGGCCGACGGAGTTATGTTTTTCCGAGGGGCTGCGGTGGTTATAAAGCCTGTGACAGATAGGTGTCACCCCCGTGATCTAGTTTGCCGGTAAGACAGGTTTCAACCACCCTTACCCGGTGAACATCATGATCGCGTACAAGGAGCACGAAGCGGCAGGGTATCCCCAGCGCGTCGCCGAGGTGACGCCGGCCCCCATGCTGAGTGTGGGTGGGCCCGTATACGCCCCCCCGTACGAAGCGCCGCTGGAAGACGAACTGGCCTGGCACCTGGTCAAGTACCTGCGGCGTTCGGTGCGGCTGCACAGCCAGGTGCGGGTGCCGACGCCATGTGGCGTGTTCTGGGTCGACTTCGTGCTCGAGCACAACGGGCGCTACGTAGCCATCGAGTGCGGGGCGCTTGACGAGGAGGTCGACGAGCGGCAACAGCGCTACCGCGATGCTCTCATCATGGGGACGGGCGCCTTCGAGGCCCTCTATCGCTTTCGCGGGCAGGACCTGTTCCATCACATGGAAGACCTGATCTATCTGCTGTCCAGAGCGCACCCGGCGCTCTTTACCGAGCGGGCGCATATCAACCTGGAGCGGCTGGCCTCGCCGGAGGCGAGAGCGGTTGAACGGCCCGGACGCGGAACCGAGATCACCCTCCGGTATGAGGACGAAACCGACCCGGCGCGGGCCTGTGTGCGGGTAAAGCGGCTGCGTCTGAAATGCGCCACGGACTGGGTCCGGGATCATGACGAAGCGCTGGCTGAATACGGTGCGACCCTTCCCATGGCCCGTACGGCTTGATTTTATTTATACTTGAAACTTGCTGGTCCGGGAACACGGAGGGCTTCTGTGCTTACCTCGAGGGTTGGAGCCGGGGAGAAGGGGTAGAGTTGAGGGTTTCAACCTGAGTACTCTCACCCTGGAGCGGGAGATCAGCGCAAGGGAAAAAGTCCCATAGACCTCTTCAGAGGGAGGGGTTACGTTGCAGCGCTGAACATCCGGTACCCGTGTCAGGTCGACGGACCGGCGCCGGGGCGGGGTTTTTTTCTGATTGCTTCGACCGGCCCCATCATGCACCGTTTCTCTCCGAACCAGCGTTCCCTTCTGGATGCCCGGGGAGAGGGTCGGCACCGGGAGAAGCGATGGAAGTTCCTGCGCGACCTCATGGATAGGCCCGAGGCGTCCGGGGAGGCACGGCTGTACCGGGGTCTTCGTCAGATCGTGGAAGCTTTCGGGGCCGAGGCGGGGCTGATCGGGCGGGTGGAAGGCGATGCGCTGGTGGTTGACCAGGCCTGGGCTCCCGGAACGGATCTGTGTGCCGGCAGGCGTATCCGGCTGGCGGAAGGGGACGAGGTCCTTGAACTGGGCGAAGACGCCCTGATCGTACGGAACTTCGCTCGGGAGGCACGTGTGCCCCCGCTCCTGGCCCGGTTCGGCGCACGGACCTATCTGGGCGTGCCGCTTCGGGTCGAGGGGCGGCGCCAGGGCACGGTAGCGTTCCTTTTCCGCACGGCGCACCTGGAGCTGGACGATGAAGACCGGGCGTTCGTCGAGGTCGTCACGGCGTGGTTGGGGGCCGAGATCGCCCGGCAACGGGAAGCGGAGTGGTTGCGGGAGGCCGAGGCCCGGTTTCGTGCCCTGGTCGAACAGTCTCTCATCGGCGTCTACATCATCCAGGATGGCCGATTTGCTTACGTCAATCCCATGCTGGCGGAGATCTTCGGCTATGCGCCCGAAGAGATCGTTACCCGCTGTAGCGTGATGGACCTGGTGGCCGAGGAAGATCGCGCCCTCGTTGCTGAGACGCTCCGCCAGCAGGTCGAGGGTGAGGAAGACGCCATCCACTACGGTTTTCGCGGGCGGCGCAAAGATGGGCGGCTGATCGAGGTGGAGGTGCATGGCCGGCGCTCCATCTACCGGGGACGTCCGGCCGTCATCGGCACGTTGCTGGACGTTACGGATCGAAAACAGGCCGAGTCCCGTCTGCAGCGTGCTCTCGCCATCAACCAGCAGCATCTGGAAGCCACGCTCGACGGCTATATCCTGGCCGACACCGAGGGGCAGATCATGGACGTCAACCCGTCGTATTGCCGCATGGTGGGGTACACGCGGGAAGAGCTGCTGGCGATGAACATCCGGGACATGGAGGCCCAGCTTACCCCGGAAGAGATCGCGGCGCGTATCGAAGTCATGGTGCGCGACGGCCGGGCACGTTTCCGGACGAAGCACCGCCACCGGGACGGTCATCCAATCGATCTGGAGGTGAGTATCACCATCATCCAGCCGGAGGATCGCCCGCTCGTGGCCGCCTTCGTGCGGGACATCACCGAGCAGAAGCGGGCGCAGGAGGAACGCGAGCGGCTCATTGCCGAACTGGAGGCCCGCAATGCCGAGCTGGAGCGTTTCACGTATACCGTCTCGCACGACCTCAAGAGCCCGCTGGTGACCATTCAGGGATTCCTCGGGGTACTGCGAGAAGATCTGGAGGCCGGTTCTCCGGAGGACATCGAGCAGGATCTGGCCTATATCGGCAAGGCTGCCTCGACGATGCAGCATCTGCTCGAGGACCTGCTGAACCTCTCCCGGGTTGGGCGTAAAACCAATCCCATCGAGAGGCTGTCCATGGCCGAACTGGTGGAGGAAGCCCTGACGCTCGTGGAGGGCGAATTGAGCCGGCGCGGGGTCGAGGTGGAGGTGCAGCCGGACCTGCCGGCCGTCGACGGCGATCGGATGCGTCTCCTGGAGGTGTGGCAGAACCTGATCAGCAATGCGGCCAAGTACATGGGGGAGCAACCGTCGCCGCGGATCGAGATCGGGTGCAAGCCGCTGGGAGACGAGGTCTGTTTTTACGTTCGGGACAACGGAGTCGGCATCCCGCCGGCCTACCATGAGAAGGTGTTCGAGCTTTTCGAGCGATTGGGGACCGACACAGAGGGGACCGGCGTGGGGCTGGCACTCGTGAAGCGCATCGTCGAGTTTCACGGCGGCCGAATCTGGGTCGAGTCGGAAGGCATGGGCCGGGGGAGCACGTTCTACTTCACGCTTCCGAAGTCATCGCCGGCACCTGGGGCGTAAAGGGGGGGCTGGGTGCCCGGCTCAGGAGGCGCCGTCGCCATCGGGGAAGCAAGCCATCGGGACGACCGAGGCGTTCGTGACCTCCACCGAAGAAACGACGCTGCCCGAAGGGTTCGTCATCAGCGCCGTCTATCCGAACCCCTTCCGCGGCACTGCCGCCCTTTCACTCGAAGTGCCGCGGCCGGTGGAGGCGCGGGTACAGGTTTATGACCTGCTCGGGCGCGAGGTAGCCACCCTGGCAGACGGCTACCTGACGCCCGGCAGCCACACCTTCCGGTGGGATGGAGCACAGGCCCCGGCCAGTCTGTACTTCATCCGGGTAGAGACTGACACCTTCACGGCGACCCGAAAGGTCACCCTGCTTCGCTAGTCGGGTGTACGAGGGCGCCAGGTCTTGTGAAAGGACCTGGCGCCCTTATCTTTTGGCCCGAGGTTGCCCCGGCAGGGGTTCGTTGTAAGGACCTGGCGCCCTTATCTTTTGGCCCGAGGTCACCCCGGCAGGGGTTCGTTGTTTCTATGCTCACACCCCCGTGTCGTATGAACGTCCGGAAGGAGATCCTGCAGCGCATCATCGCGAGCGGGGCCGTGGCGGTGGTGCGGATGGCGGATGCGCAGCGTCTGCTTCGTGTGGCCGAGGCCCTTCACGAAGGCGGCATCACGGCCATCGAGATCACGATGACCACACCCAACGCGCTGGCGGTGATCGAGGAAGTCGCCGGCGTGATGGGTGACGCGGTGCAGGTCGGCGTGGGGTCGGTGCTCTCGGCCGAGGTGGCCCGCCAGGCCATCGACGCCGGCGCCCGCTACGTCGTCAGCCCCGTCTTCAAGCCCGAGATCGTGGCCGAGGCGCACCGCCACGACGTACCCGCCATGCCGGGCTGCTTCACCCCCACGGAGATCCTGGCGGCCACCGAGGCCGGCGCCGACCTCGTCAAGGTGTTCCCGGCCGATGTTCTGGGGATGGCCTTCTTCAAGGCGGTGCTGGCCCCGATGCCACACCTGCGCCTGATGCCCACCGGCGGCGTCACGCTCGAGAACGCGGGCGACTGGATCCGCGCCGGCGCCGTGGCCGTCGGCGTCGGCAGCGCCCTGCTGGACAAGGCCGCCATCGCCGCGGGTGACTATGCCGTTCTCACCGAAAACGCCCGGAAATTGCACCGCAGTGTCGAGGCCGCACGGGCTGAATGATCCGTTTCACCTGTTCCCTCTGGCCGTATGAAAGTCGTTACCCTTGGCGAGATCATGCTCCGGCTCTCGACGCCGGGCTTCCAGCGGTTCGTGCAGGCTTCGTCGTTCGATGTCACCTTCGGGGGCGGTGAGGCCAACGTGGCCGTGTCGCTGGCGAACTACGGGCTCGAGAGCTACTTCGTGACCAAGCTACCCCGCCACGAGATCGGGCAGGCGGCCGTCAACCACCTGCGCCGCTTCGGCGTGTCGGATCGCTTCATCGTCCGCGGCGGCGACCGCGTGGGCATCTATTTCCTGGAGACGGGGGCCAGCCAGCGGGCCTCGAAGGTCGTCTACGACCGGGCCGGCGCCGCCGTCACCACGCTCACGCCGGAGGAGCTGGACTTCGATGCGCTCTTCGAGGGGGCGCGATGGTTCCACTTCACCGGCATCACGCCGGCCCTCGGCGAGATCCCGCGGCGGACGGTGACGGCGGCGGCCCGCGCGGCAAAGGCGGCGGGTGTGACCGTCTCGTGTGACCTCAACTACCGCAAGAAGCTCTGGACGGTCGAGGAGGCCCGGGCCACGATGCGTCCGCTGATGGAGTACGTGGACGTGTGCATCGCCAACGAGGAGGACGCCGAGAAGAGCCTGGGCATGAAGGCGGGCGGGACCGACGTGGAGGCGGCGCACCTGGAGGAGGAAGCCTACGTGGAACTGGCGCGCCGGCTCAAGGAAACCTTTGGTTTCGAGGCCGTCGCCATCACGCTGCGCGAGAGCTTTTCGGCGTCGGTCAACGGCTGGAGCGCGCTGCTGCACGACGACCGGGACTGCCGCGAGCCGTACCGCTCGCGCCGGTACGAGATTCAGCTGGTCGACCGCGTCGGCGGAGGCGATGCGTTTGCCGGCGGGCTGATCGCGGGGCTGTTGCAGAAGGAGGACACCCGCCAGGCGCTCGAGTTCGCCGTGGCCGCGTCCTGCCTGAAGCAGACGATCCCGGGCGACTTCAACCTGGTCAGCCGCGAGGAGGTCGAGAAGCTCGCCGCCGGCGGCGGGTCGGGGCGCGTCGAGCGCTGATACCGATGCGCCCCGGGTCGGTGCCGGTGGGGTGTGCTTTCCGGCGTCCGGCTCAGGAGGCGCCGTCGCCTTCGGGGCGGGCGGGTACCGCCGCCGCGGCGTCGTCGTGGGCGGCGCGGCCGAGCATGCCGGCAATGTCGATGCCGGTGGTGGCCTTGAGGCTTTCGAGCAGGGCGGGCGTGGCTCCGGCGATCTGGTTGAAGACGGCCGGCACGCCCGAGTGGCCCGTGCCGCTGTCCACCACCGTGATCCGGTCGATCTTGAGGTGGTCGACGGTCTTGATGACTTCCTTCAGGATGTCCGGCAGCATCTGAAGGAGGAAGAGGCGCTCGGCGTCGGGGCCGGCCTGTTTCCAGAGTTCGAGCTTCTGCCGGAGCACGTCCACCTCGGCCCGTCCGTCTTCGAGGATGCGGGCGGCGTTGCCCTTGGCGATCTCCTCCTTGGCGCGGCGTTCGGCCTCGGCGGCGACGATCACCTCGGCGCGCTGGCGCTTTTCGGCCAGGAGGATCTCCTGTTCGGCCAGTTCCTGCTCGGCCCGGGCGCGCGCCACCTGGGCGGCCACGGCCACCTTGGCCTCTTCGGCCTCGGCCTCGGCGGCGAGCTGCGCCTTCAGGATGCGTACCTCGTTCTGGGCCTGCACGATGGCCCGGTCGGCCTTGGCCTCGGCCAGCTTGGCCTGTTCCCGCTTGTCGGCCTCGACCACCTCGGCCGCCGCGATGATGCTGGCCGTACTCTGCCGTCCGATCGCGTCCAGGTAGCCGGCATCGTCTTCGACGCTCTGGATCTTGAGCGTATCGAGTTGCAGCCCCAGGGCGCTCAGGTCGTTGTCGGCTTCTTCGAGCAGTTCTTTGGCAAACTTGAGGCGGTCCTCGTTGACTTCCTCGGGGGTCAGCGAAGCCAGCACGCCCCGCAGGTTGCCCTCGAGCGTCTCCTTGGCGATCGACTGGATCTCGTCGAGGGTCTTACCGAGCAGGCGTTCCACGGCATTGTTGAGCTCGGGCTCGCTGGAGGCGATCTTGACGTTGGCGATGGCGCGGACCGTCAGCGGGATGCCGCCCTTCGAGTAGGCGTTCTTGACGGTCAGGTCGATGGGGATGGTGTTGAGCGGGAGGCGATCCACCTTCTCGATGATGGGAATGCGGAAGCCGCGCCCGCCCCGGATGACCCGGTAGCCGACGGCGGAACCGTCGGGCAGTTTGCGCTGGCGCCCGCTGAAGATGAGCACCTCGTTCGGCTGGCAGATCTTGAGGTTGGCCCGGATGATGCCCAGCACGGCCAGAAAGCCGAGGATCAGGATGGCGGGGATGACGAAGAGTTCCATGGCAGGGGCTCCTGGAGGCACGCTCGGCGCCTTCCGTTAGGGGGTGAGGGGGCTCAATCGGGTTTGACGACTTCGGCGACGTTGTCGCGCAGGCGGACGACCACGACCTCGTCGCCGCGCTGAAACGTTTCGCGGTCCTCGTCGTCGAGCGGGCGGGCGACGAGCTGGAGCCGGTGGCCCCGGGCCACCAGCGTGATCTTGCCCTTCTCGCCGCCCGTGAAGGGCAACAGGACCCGGGCCGTCTTACCCTGCAGGTCCTGCTGCGTGATCTCGCTGGAGACGTGTTCGTAGGCGAACCGCTTGATGAGGTAGTTGCCGCCCAGCCCGACGACCAGCCCGGTGAGCAGCGCCAGCACGAGCGTGGTCGGTTCGCCGGAGCCGAGCCACGTCAGCACGGTGCCGGTCAGGCCGAAGAAGGCGGCAAAGAGAAACAGGGCCCGTAGCGAGAGGAGGTCGACCAGCCCGGTGCCGGCATCGACGTCCGTATCGGCGTCGAGGTCGAAGTCGGCGTCGACGTCGGCATCGAGATCGACGTCCGTGTCGGCGTCCGTGGCGTCGCCGCCGAAGATCGAGAGCAGGACGAAGAAGCCGCCGACGATCAGGCAGATGAGATAGACCGTATCCATGAGCGCTTCGGGCCGCGTTCCTGCAAGACGTACGCCCACCGGCAGGCGGGGTTGCGACGGTATGATACGCGCCGGCGGGGCCATCGTCAAACGCGGCGTGAAGCGGCCTCAACATGAAGGAGCCGCCTTCGACGGGGGAGGCGGCTCCGGTAGCCTCGGAAGGAGGCGGCTCAGGCAGGCACCACGGGCGTGACGGCGGCCCGGTCCTGCTCGCCGGTGCGGATGCGATAGACCTTTTCGACGGGCAACACGAAGATCTTGCCGTCGCCGACCTCGCCGGTGTGGGCGGCGGTGAGGATGGCTTCGATCGTCGGCTCGACGAACGGCTCCGAGACGCCGATGTCGAGCATCACCTTGTCCGTCAGTTCCATGCGGACGGTCGTACCCCGGTAGGTTTCCTCGGGTTCGAGTTCGCCGCCGTGTCCCCGCACGCGGGTGACGGTGAGGCCGCGTACGTCGGCCTGAAAGAGGGCCATGAGCACGTCATTGAGCCGCTCCGGGCGAATGATGGCTTTGATGAGTTTCATGGGTCGGTCCGGTTGAAGCGCGGTTCAGGTAAGGGCGGGGCGGGGAGCCGGGGCCGGCTGCGTCGCCGGACGGCGCTCCTCGTCGAGGATGAGCACGGCGCCCTCGCCGTCGGTGTAGGCCTCTTCGCCGTGGTGGACGATGTCGAGGCCGAGGCGCTCCGCCTTCTCGTCGGCGCGGACGGGCATCACGAGGCTGAGGCCCTTCAGGATGGCAAAGGTCAGCGCGCCGCTGTAGGCGAAGACGGCCACGACCGAGAGGGCCTGGATGCCGAACTGGGCGACGTTGCCGAAGAGCAGGCCGTCGGTGGCCCCGTTCCAGGCGGCGCTGGCGAAGACGCCGGTGAGCAATGCGCCGGTGATACCGCCGAGGCCGTGGGCGGCAAAGACGTCGAGCGAATCGTCGAAGCGGGTGCGGGCGCGCCACTGGATGGCGAAGTAGCTGGGGAGGGCGGCCAGAGCCCCGAGCGCCAGCGCCGAAAGCGGCGAGACGAACCCGGCGGCCGGGGTCACGGCCACGAGCCCCACCACGATGGCCGTCGCCACGCCGACCGCCGTGATCTTGCCCGTGCGGAGGTGGTCCAGGGCCGTCCACACCACCAGCGTGGCCGCCGGAGCCAGCAACGTGTTGACGAAGGCCAGGCCGGCGGTGCCGTTCGAGGCCAGGGCACTGCCGCCGTTGAAGCCGAACCAGCCGAACCAGAGCAACCCGGCGCCCAGCAGCACGAACGGAACGTGGTGCGGCAGGAGCGCCTGCCGGCCGTAGTCCTTGCGCGGCCCCAGGAAGAGGGCGGCCACTACTGCCGCCGCTCCGGCGTTGACGTGCACCACGGCGCCGCCGGCAAAGTCCAGCGCACCCAGTTCACCGAGCCAGCCGCCGCCCCACACCCAGTGACATACCGGTGCATAAACGAGCAGCACCCAGAGCCCGATGAAGGCCACATAGGCCGGGAACCGCATCCGTTCCACGACGGCCCCCGAGATCAGTGCCACGGTGATGATGGCAAAGGTGCCCTGGAACGCCATGAAGAGCAGGTGCGGGATCGAACCGCTGGGTTCGACGCCGACGCCGGCCAACAACGCCATCGAGGTGTCTCCTACCCACAGGTTGCCGGGACCGAAGGCCAGCGAATAGCCGAGCAGGGCCCACAGCACCCCCGCCACGCCGAGCGCGATGAAGCTCATCATCATCGTGTTCAGGGCGTTCTTCGCCCGTACCAGCCCGCCGTAGAAAAAAGCCAGCGCCGGGGTCATCAGCAGCACCAGGGCCGTCGAGACGAGCAGCCATGCCGTGTCCGACCCCGAGATCGAAGTCACCGCCGCGTCCTGGGCATGAGCCGACGGAACACCGGCAAAGAGCAGGACCGGGAGCCAGAGCATACGTCGCATCATGTCGTTCCTAAAAAATTGAAAAGGACAACCATCGAATGGTCGAATAATAATGCTGAAAAAATGATTTGTCAAAATTATTTAGGTGAAATAATCTTTGGATATGAAATAAAAAGCACTTTCGGTGTGGGGAATTAAAAAATGTGTATAGCATTCGAGAGGATGCGTCTTCGGGAAGGCCTATGACGGATACGTGTCACACCGGCGGCATACCTTGGGGAAAACGAACCTTTCGAGGAGGAACGAGCCATGCCACGAACGATCGACCTGAAGCGCCTGCAAGACTTTTTCCATCCGGACGACATTGCCTGGAAGCCCATTGCCGTCTCGAAGAAGACGGGGAAAGCGCTGGCGGCGGCCTATGTGACGAACCGGGCCATCATGGACCGGCTCGACCAGGTTGTGGGGCCGGAGAACTGGCGCAACGAGTTCGTCTCGGGGCCGGAGGGCGGGGTGCTGTGCGGCCTCTCGATCCGGGTGGTGCGGGAGGACGGCACGGCCGAATGGGTGACGAAGTGGGACGGCGCCGAGAATACGGACGTGGAGCCGGTCAAGGGCGGCCTCTCGTCGAGCATGCGGCGGGCGGCCGTGCAGTGGGGCATCGGGCGGTATCTCTACGACCTGCCCTCGCAATGGGTGCCCATCGATGAGCGGGGACGTCTGACGCAGGTGCCGACCATCCCGCCGGCCTTCCGTCCCGCGCGTGGCGACGGTGGCGGTTCGGTCCCCGACGACGCGGCTTCGCGCCGCGAGCACACGAGTGCATCTCGAAAGCGCCGGCCGGACGTGGACGCGTACGTCATGCCGAGAACGTCCTGAACGCGAACGGTTCGGCGTGGGGGCATGCCGGCAAAAAATGCAGAGCGCCCCGAATGAAAGCGTTTCCGAGGGTGAAACGCATCGTTCGTACGTAGAACTTTTCGGGTGGACCCCGGTATATTCGAGCCGAAACCTGAGCATTCCTCCGTTTTTCGCCATGCCTTTCCTCCGGACCATGCTTGCCTGTTGCGGCATCATGTGTTGTTGTCCCCCCGCCCGGAGGGGAGGCCCGGCGACGTGTGCACGATCGGGATGGCGCTGAGTCCCGACGTCACCTTTACGATACCGCCTTCGCCCCTCCGGTCCGACCGCGAGGGGCTTTTTTTATCGATGCCATCAGACCCATGGAGCGATTGCTTGCCAAGCCGGAACAGGAGCGGGCCGCAGCGCTTTCCCTGCGGGCTGGCGTGCTGCGCCGCATCGGGCGGACGCCGCTCGTCCGGCTGCGGCGGGTGACGGCGCACTTGCCCGAGACGGTGGCCGTCTATGCGAAGGCCGAGCACCTCAACCCGGGCGGCTCGGTCAAGGACCGGGCGGCGCTGGGCATGATCCGGGACGGGCTGCGCCGCGGAGCTCTCACGCCGGGCAAAACGCTCATCGACGCCACGAGCGGCAACACCGGCATCGCCTACGCCATGATCGGGGCGGCCCTGGGGATCCCGGTGATGCTGGCGCTGCCCGCCAACGCCTCCGCGGAACGGAAGCGGATCCTGGCCGCCTATGGTGTGGACCTGATCCTGACCGATCCGCTGGAGGGCACCGACGGGGCACAGCGTTACGTGCGCGAGCGCGTCGCCGCCGAGCCCGACCGCTACTTCTACCCCGACCAGTACAACAACGACGCCAACTGGCGGGCGCACGCGCGCACCACCGGGGCCGAGATCCTCAAGCAGACGCGCCACCGCATCACCCACTTCGTCGCCGGGCTGGGCACGACGGGCACCTTCACCGGCGTCACGCGGCGCCTCAAGGCGTTCGACCCTGCCATCCGGTGCTTCTCCGTCCAGCCGGATAGCCCGCTGCACGGCATGGAAGGGCTCAAGCACATGGAGACGGCTCTCGTGCCGGGCATCTACGACCCGGCACTGGCCGACGACGACCTGCGGGTGCAGACGGAGGAGGCCTATGCCATGACGCGTCGCCTGGCCCGGGAGGAAGGGCTGCTGGTGGGCATCTCCTCCGGGGCCAACGTGGCGGCGGCCCTCCGCGTGGCCGAGACGCTCCGCGAGGGCGTCGTCGTGACGATCCTGTGCGACACCGGTACCCGGTACCTGAGCGATCCATTCTGGAACGAAACTTCGTGAGGCCATCCATGCTGACCCATACCGCCGTCCTCGACGCGATCCGGGAGCACGGGCGCGACACGTACCCGGAGGAATGCTGCGGCTTCCTGCTGGGCACCTTCGCGCCGGAGGGCAACCGGGTGGTGGCCGTGCAGCGCGTGCCCAACCGGCGGGCCGAGCACCGCGAGCGCCGCTATACCCTCGCGCCGGAGGACTACCGCCACGCCGAGCGGGCCGCCCGGGGCCTGGACCTCGACGTCGTCGGCTTCTACCATTCCCACCCGGACCACCCTGCCCGGCCCTCGGCCACCGACCTGGCCGAAGCCACCTTCCCCGGCTATACGTACGTGATCGTCGCCGTCCGCGATGGCGTCCCCGCCGACCTGACGGCCTGGTCCCTCGCCCCGGACCGCTCCCGGTTCCTCCCCGAGGCGATCACCGTCGACGACGAAGCCCTGCGTGCGGCTCGGGCCGAAGGATGAAGTCCGGCGAACCCTGCAAACCAACCTGCACTCACCATCCCAGACGAACCGACCGACATGAGCACGACGCAGACCCTGACCGCGATCCACATCCCGACGCCGCTGCGGGCGTTCACCGGCAACCAGGCGACCGTGGAGGTGGCCGGCGAGACCGTACGTGAGGCGCTGGCCGACCTCGTCGCCCGGCACCCGGCGCTGAAGCACCACCTGTTCGACGAGGCGGGCCGGCTCCGCTCGTTCGTCAACGTGTACGTCGGCGACGAGGACATCCGCTACCTCGACGGCCCGGCGACCGCCCTCAAGCCCGGCGACACGCTCTCCATCGTCCCGTCCATCGCCGGGGGGCGCGGGTGAGCACCCCGGCAATCCGTCTCGAACCACCGTATCTTTCAAAACCATGGAAACCATCTCCGCTCCGAACGTGACGCTCTCGCCCGAGGAGGTGCGGCGCTACAGCCGCCATCTGATCCTGCCCGAGGTGGGGCTGGAGGGGCAGAAGAAACTCAAGGCCGCCTCGGTGCTGCTCATCGGTGCGGGCGGCCTCGGCTCGCCGCTGGCGCTCTACCTGGCCGCCGCCGGCGTGGGCCGCCTCGGCCTGGTCGACTTCGACGTGGTCGACGAATCGAACCTGCAACGGCAGGTGCTCCACGGCACGAAGGATGTCGGCCGCCCGAAGCTCGCCTCCGCCCGCGAGCGCATCCTCGACATCAACCCGCACGTGGAGGTGGAGACGTACGAGACGCGCCTCACCAGCGAGAACGCGCTCGACCTCATCGGGGCCTACGACCTGGTGGCTGACGGCACGGACAATTTCCCCACGCGCTACCTGGTCAACGACGCCTCGGTGCTCACCGGCACGCCGAACATGTACGCCTCCATCTTTCGCTTCGAGGGGCAGGTGTCGGTGTTTGGCGCGCCGGACGGGCCGTGCTACCGCTGCCTCTACCCCGAGCCGCCGCCGCCGGGGCTGGTGCCCTCGTGCGCCGAGGGGGGGGTGCTGGGCGTGTTGCCGGGTATCGTCGGGGCGCTGCAGGCCACCGAGGTCATCAAGTGGATCGTGGGCGCCGGGGAGCCGCTCGTGGGGCGGCTACTCCTCTTCGACGCCCTCACGATGACGTTCCGCACGCTCAAGGTGCGCAAGAACCCGGACTGCCCGGTCTGCGGCACGCACCCGACCGTCACGGCGTTGATCGACTACGAGGCGTTCTGCGGCATCCCGCAGGCCCGTGCTGCCGCGTCGGCCGAAGCGGCGGCGGTGCCCGAGATCACCGTCACCGAGCTGAAGGCCCGCCTCGACCGCGGCGAGCGTCCCTTCATCCTCGACGTCCGGAAGCCGCACGAGTACGAGATCGCCAACCTGGGCGCGCCGCTCATCCCCCTCGATGAACTGGCCGACCGCCTGGACGAACTCGCCCCGTACCGGGATCAGGAGATCATCGTGCACTGTCGCTCCGGCGCCCGCTCGGCCCGGGCCGTGAAGCTGCTGCGTGAGCACGGCTTCCACGGGGCCGTCAACCTGAAGGGGGGCATCCTGGCCTGGAGCGACGAGGTCGACCCGGGCGTGCCGAAGTACTGACGACGGGGGCATTGCGGGTTGCCCCCTCCGCCATCGCCGAAATGCAGGAGGCCGCGCCCCGTACGGGCGGCGCGGCCTCCTTTCGTTCCGTTCCCGTGTCCTTCCCTCAGTCGTCCACACTCAGGGCACGGAACGAATCTTTGATGGCATCGGCGAGCAGGGCGGCTGGCTCAATCGTCTACCTGCAGGGTGCCCTGGAGGATGAGCACGCCGTCGGCGTTATAGACCTCGACGAGGTCGCCGGCGGCCAGCTCGGGAAGGGTGTCGCCGCGGCGGGAATCCAGGTTGAGGTCGCCGAAGCCGCCGGCGATGGGGATGTCGGCGCGCAGCAACTCGCCTCCGTCGCGGGAGACGACGACCTGGCCGGTGCCGTCGGTGGCGACGTCTTCGACCTCGGTGCTGAAGCGGACGTAGCCATGCTCGGCCTCGTATTTGGCTTTTCCAGAAGCGAGCGGGTCGGCCCCGGTCGTCTGCAGGCGCACTTCGAGTTCGGTTTCGTTGTGGTCGCCGTGGTCGCCGTTGTCGTCGCCGTGGTCGTCGCCGTTGT
>CAZKFR010000038.1:0-16221 GCA_964552015.1 uncultured Rhodothermaceae bacterium
GCCCGCGGCTTTTCGGCTGAAGTGCTCGATGGGTCCGCTCAGGGTGCCGGGTTCGGAGACGGTTACCTCACCGTCCAGGGGTCGCCAGCCGGTGGAGTCTTCCGTCAGGATGGCGAACGGCTTGTCCGCGGCCAGGTAGGGCACCGCCAGCGAATCGTAGTGGAAGGTGAGCGTGGCCGGCGTGGCGAAGGTCAGGCCATCCGGCTCGAGGTCGATGACCGTGCCCTTGAACAGCCAGGGATTATCGGTGGTGTCGACGGCCGAGCGCACCACAAGGTCGGTGGGAGCCGCGAGCGCCCCCGGCGGGATCTCCAGGATCACCCGGCCCGTGGTGTCGGCCAGCGTACCGCCCTCCGGCCCGATGGTGGCCTGCCCGAATATCCGGACCGGCGCCAGGCTCACGTCCAGCCGGTTCGCCGCCCCCGCCTCCAGCAGGACCTCCTCGCGGTGCTCGTAATACCCCGGATACGCGATGACGACCGGGAAGGCCGCCTGCGCCGACAACGCGGCGCGAAGGGGGGTTGCCCGGCCCTCGACGCGCTCTAGCTCCACCGACAGACGACCGCCCTCGAACACGAACCGGCGGGCGGCACTGAGCGGCCCCCCGGCAAACCGCACACGGTAGAAGTACACGCCTGCGGCCAGCACCTCGCCGGGGTTGACACGGCGGCCGAGGACGTCGAACAGGTGCAGTTCGGGCGGCGTGCGGAGGTGGTCCGGCTGGCTGTAGGGGATGCGCACGCGTGCCTGCGCTGCGGTGGCCGGGTTGGGGTAGGCCGGCCCCAGCGCAAAGCCCTGCCCGGCCTCCGGAGCCTCGACCCCCGTGGACACGCCGGTGGAAAAGTCGAGCGTGTACTGGCCGGAGGAATCCGTGTAGGCATAGGCCAGGAGCGCCCCCTCGCCGGGCGCGAAGACGGCAACCTGGGCCTCATAGAGCGGAGCCCCTTCCTCGTTCGCGATGATGCCCGTGAGCGTGTACGTGCTTTGCTGCGCCCGGACCGCACCGGACGTGAGCAGCATGACCAAGAGCAGGTACCCTGTGTGCGTGCGCATGGCGTTCCTCCGTGCCTCCTGTACGTTCGTAACCGCCCGGGGCGGGCCAGGGGAATGCCGCGAAGAACTCGGCTAGACCTGGCCGGTGCACAGGCCCCTTGTATGCAGCATCACGCAGAACGAGGGTGTGAGGGATCATGGCTTTCCAAAAAATGACGACGCCCCACCCAGCAATAGCTCACGGACCATCGGCATCTTGCCATGAGGCGTTACCGGCCCGATCCACCGCATTGAGGCGGGTTGCCCCCGTATCCCCCGGTGTTCCAAAGGTCCTCCACGGCTCGCTTCGGGATGAACGCCGGACCCCCCGTCCATCCCTCGCTTTTTCGCAAACGGGCCGGCACATGCCTCGCACATGAACGTATACGTGCGACGGACTTTCCACGAACGGATCCCGCCCGCAATGCCCGACACGCCTGCCGTCGAGACGCCCGCTGCCACCAACGGCGCCGACCTCCGCCAGATCGCCCGCCGCCACATCGTCATCCGGGGCGCCCGGCAGCACAACCTGAAGAACATCGACCTGGACCTGCCCAAGGGCAAGCTGATCGTCTTCACCGGCCCGTCCGGCTCGGGCAAGAGCAGCCTGGCCTTCGACACGATCTATGCCGAGGGACAACGGCGCTACGTGGAGAGCCTTTCGGCCTACGCCCGGCAGTTCCTCGAACGCATGGACAAGCCGGACGCGGACCTGATCACGGGGCTGGCCCCGGCCATCGCCATCGAGCAGAAGACCACCTCGAAGAACCCGCGCTCGACGGTGGCGACGCAGACGGAGATCTACGACCACCTGCGCCTGCTCTTCGCTCGCATCGGCACGACGTACTCGCCCGTCAGCGGCGAACCCGTCACGAAGGACAGCCCCCGCTCCGTCGCCGAGACGCTCACCGAGCGGCTGGATGACCGCACGCGCTTCTACCTGTGCTTCCCCCTGCCCGCCCACGGCAAAAGCTCGGTCCGGCAGGAGCTGGAGGTGCTGCGGCAGCGCGGCTTCTTCCGCCTGGTGGTGCTGCCCACCGAGAAGCAGGTCGAGAAGGGGACGACGGAGTCGGTGCTGGACCTGAACGAGACGCCCCCGGAGAAGGTGCGCGTGGCCCGCGAGCGGCTGCTCGTGCTGGTGGACCGCCTGGCCGTCAAGAAGGGCGACGAGGCGACGCTCTCACGCATCGCCGACTCGGTGGAGCAGGCCTTCCGCGAGGGCGGCGGGCGCTGCGTGGCCCTCGTCGCCCGCGGCGGCCCCCGCTTCGACTTCAGCACCTTCTTCGAGCGCGACGGGATGCGCTTCGAAGAGCCGACACCCCACCTCTTCTCCTTCAACAGCCCCCTCGGCGCCTGCCCCACCTGCCAGGGCTTCGGCCGCGTCCCCGGCCTCGACGAGGACCTCATCATCCCCAACCCGGACCTCTCCATCCGGCAGGGCGCCATCGCCCCGTTCCGCACCGAGCAGTGGAACGCCTACTTCCGCGACCTCATCCGCATCGCCGCCCGCGAGCGCATCGACATCGACGCCCCCTACCGCCGGCTCTCCGACCGCGAAAAGGAGATCGTCTGGCACGGCAAGGACGACTACGCGGGCATCCTCGGCTTCTTCCGCTTCCTGGAGAAGCACAGCTACAAGATGCACTACCGCATCTACCACGCCCGCTTCCGGGGCTACTCGCGGTGCCCGGACTGCGAGGGGTTCCGGCTGCGCAAAGAGGCCCTCTACGTGAAGGTGGGCGGCCTGCACATCGGCGAGGTGTGCGAGCTGACGACGAAGGACGCGTGGGACTTCTTCGAACAGCTGACGCTGACGCCGCATCAGGAGGCCGTCGCCGGGCGGGTGCTCGCGGAGATCCGCAAGCGCCTCCGCTACCTGGTCGAGGTCGGGCTGGACTACCTCACGCTCGACCGCCTCTCGCAGACCCTCTCCGGCGGCGAGAGCCAGCGCATCAACCTGGCCACCTCGCTCGGCTCCTCGCTCGTGGGCTCGCTCTACGTGCTCGACGAGCCGTCCATCGGCCTGCATCCCCGCGACACGGACCGCCTCATCCGCATCCTCGAACACCTGCGCGACATCGGCAACACGGTCCTCGTCGTCGAGCACGAGGCAGCCATGATGCGCCGGGCCGACCAGATCGTGGACCTGGGGCCGGGGGCCGGCCGTCTCGGCGGAGAGGTCGTCTTCCAGGGCACGTACGACGAACTCCTCCGCGACACGCGTTCCCTCACCGGCGCCTACCTGGCCGGCCGCAAGTCCATCCCGGTGCCGGAACGACGCCGGCCGGTGGACCCGGACCATGCCCTCGTCCTCGAAGGCGCCCGCCAGCACAACCTGAAGCGGCTCGACGTGCGCTTCCCGCTGGGTGTGCTCTGCTGCGTCACCGGCGTCAGCGGCTCGGGCAAGTCCACCCTGGTGCACGACACCCTCTACCAGGCGCTGCGCCGCCTCAAGGGCCAGCACGACGGACAGTCGAAGGTCGGAGCGCACGACGCCCTGCGCGGGCATCAATACGTCGACCAGGTGGAGATGGTGGACCAGAGCCCCATCGGGCAGACGCCGCGCTCCAACCCGGTCACCTACATCAAGGCGTTCGACGCCATCCGCACCCTGATGGCGGATACCCACCTGGCCCGCCTCCGCGGCTACAAGCCCGGCTACTTCTCCTTCAACGTGCCCGGCGGCCGGTGCGAGGTGTGCCAGGGCGAGGGCTTCGTCCGCGTCGAGATGCAGTTTCTGGCCGACCTCTACCTGGAGTGCGAGGCGTGCAAGGGCAAACGCTACAAGCAGGACGTGCTCGAGGTCCGGTACCGCGGCAAGAACATCGACGACATCCTGAACATGACCGTCGATGAGGCCGTGGCGTTCTTCGAGGACGTGGGGCCGGTGGTGAACAAGCTGCAGGTGCTCCAGGACATCGGCCTCGGCTACCTGACGCTCGGGCAGCCGTCGAACACCCTCTCCGGCGGGGAGGCCCAGCGCATCAAGCTGGCCGCGCACCTGGGCAAGACGGCCAAAGACCGCACCCTCTTCGTCTTCGACGAGCCCACCACCGGCCTGCACTTCGACGACATCCGCAAGCTGCTGGCCGTCTTCCACCGCCTCGTCGACGCCGGCCACTCGGTGCTCATCGTGGAGCACAACCTGGACGTGATCAAGAGCGCCGACTGGGTGATCGACCTGGGGCCGGAAGGCGGGCGGCGCGGCGGCTTCGTGGTGGCCGAGGGCACCCCCGAGGACCTGGCCGCCCACCCCGAGAGCCACACCGGGCGGTTCCTGCGCGAGGTGCTGTGAGCATCCCACGAACCCGGGAGGCGCCCGGGCGTATTTTCAGATCAGATGTAATCCAGCCTCCCGATCCCATGAAAGTCCGCGTCAACGACGACGGCGTCGTGATCCCACGTCATCTCCTCGGCGGTGCGGCCGAAGTCGAGATTCGCAAAGAGAACGGCATCGTGGTGGTGATCCCGCTGCCTGCCGATGATCCCATCCTGGGCCTGGGCAGCCGACCCGTCTCCGCCGACCTCCCCGACGCGTCTGCGGCGCACGACCGCTATCTATACGACGATGCCGGATGAAGCGACTGTTTCTGGATACGGGGTATCTTCTCGCGTTGGAACTGTCGGATGACCAGCACCATCACGCGGCACAACGTCACTGGCAAACCCTTCGAAACGATGTCGTTCACCTCATCACGACCTCGTACGTGTTCGACGAGGTCGTGACCTTTTTCAACCGCCGTGGCCATCATGCCAAGGCCGTCGAGGTAGGTACGCGCCTGCTGAGCAGCCAGCGTGTCCAGTTGATCCACGTCGATGCCGTACTGTTTTATGCCGGCTGGCGCTATTTTCAAGACCACCACGACAAGCGCTATTCGCTGACGGACTGCATCTCATTCGTGGTGATGGAGGAGTACGGAATCCCGGAGGCGCTGGCCTTCGATCAGCATTTCGAGCAGGCCGGCTTCGTCCGGTTGCCCCGGACGACCTGATGCTTCGTCGTGGCCGAGGGCACCCCCGAGGACCTGGCCGCCCACTCCGAGAGCCACACCGGGCGGTTCCTGCGCGAGGTGCTGTAGCGCGGGTAGGGCCGAGCCAGTTGATACTATACAACGTTATCGCCTTCGCGGGTGAGCCATGAAACAGCCGCTACCCGATCCCTATGACTCCGTTCGGACCCAGCGCAACACCAGCGGCCGGACGAAGATGGCAAGAGCGACGAGCACAGCCAGAAACGCGAGTGCAAGCGGATCTTTACCGATCAGCTGCACGATCAATGCAACCGTAGCACCCGCGCCGAGGAGGACACCGAGACCCGTAACAACGCGACTTCCGACTCGCGCCCGGAAGGCCAGGCTACAAACGACCGCAAACGTGAACAAGAACGCCAGGCTCGCGGCTTCCACCAACGTAGCGAGCGTCCCGACTACGGCCAGGAGCGCGGCAAACGCCCCTAAACCAATCACCGCGCGATCCGGCACTCCGGCGTCGTTTCTGTGGTCGAGCCAGGCGGGCAACTCGCCGTCGGAGGCCACCTCGTGCACAAGCCGCGCCGTCGCAAACAGTGTTGAATTTATCGCAGAACCCGTCGAGAAAGCGGCCGCAATGGTAACGACGACGAGCCCCAGCGTGCCCAGGGCTTTTTGACCCGCTATGGCCAGCGCAACCTCCTTGTGCTCAATGATCTGATCGGCTCCGATCAGCATTGCCGTACCAAGTGTGACCATGACGTATACCACGATGACGACAATAATTGCCGAGAGCACGGCGCGAGGTAACGTCTTCTTTGGGGAAGCGATATCTTCGTAATCGTATGCCAGCAATTGAAAGCCTTCGTACGCCATAAATACGGAGGCGGCGCCGAAGAGGGCGACGCCAATCCCCGCATCTGGCACACCCTGTGAAAGCATTGGGGGATTCCATTGAGCCAGCCCCCATCCGGCTAGTCCGACGAGCACGGCAAGCTTGAACCATACGAGGAACACTTCAACGCCGCCGGCCTCACCCACGCCCCGGAGGTTCAATCCGATGAAGAGCACAATAATGGCAATAGCTGCTACGCGTGGGAACCATGGTCCGAGCCCTGCAACGTGCCCAAGGTATTGCCCGAACGTAAAGGCGTAGACCGAATTGGTTAGCACGTACCCAACAATGAGCACCCACGATAGGCTTCCAGCAAACCCCTCCGCATCGATCTCACGAAGAAAGGTGAACGCTCCGCCCCCTTCGCCATAGTGTTCCGCCAGTTTAACGTAGCTGTAGCCGGCACAACAGGCAACCACGCCAGCAACGATAAAGCTCAACCACGCCCAAGCTCCCGCGATTCCAATCACGACCCCGAGGGTCGAAAAAATGCCACCACCGACCATCCCACCAACCGCCATTGACCAGGTGGCGTTAAAACCAAGCTTGCTCTTTGCACTATGCATAGCAGACACCCTGTTGTCAGGCCTGTTTTAAATAGTATGTGAAACATGACACATCTTTACACTGTGTCACGAATGAGAATGCGACACATGTTTATAAATTCCTCAACAAGAACGCCAGCAGTCCAACCATTAATATTACAAGGCAGAGTAGAGCAATAATCTTTTCAAGTCCTATCCTTTCACTTGCTCCGTGCTGCATCCTGTCCTCCGCTTTGCGACTGTACCTCTTGTGCAACCAGACAAGCCACGCCGCCACAAATACAAATATGACATTCAAGTAAAAAGTGTAATCCAAAGCAAATTGCGCTATGTCTTCTACACGACGACTGCTTTTTGGCATGATGTTGAGTATTGAGAAGACATAATGCATGGTAATAGCTGTCAATACAATACTACAAAACATTACTGCTGCGATATAGAGCGCCACTCGCCAACCATAATATTTGGCATTGATCATGACCAGTGGTGGTACCATCAGATCAGAATAGATGAACCCCATAATCCCAGCAAACATTACTCCGTTTGTGTTCAACACAGTAGCGAGTGGGATATTACCCATCGAACCAATAAATGTCGCCGCTGCCACGAACGGCGCAACGACGGTGTTCTCGAGTACAATCAACCATTCCGGGAGGTTACCCTCTTCTCCCATCAGAAAGATTTTTTCCCACAGTGAAGGTGGAACCACTACGGCCATGAATCCAGCGATGGTGAAACCAATCACGATTTCTTCCCAAACCATCTTCCAGTCCGAGACAAAGTGGTGGCCGACGAGCTCCCATCCTTCACGGCTGAGAACCCGTTGCTTCCAGTTGAAATCTTCATCCTCGTTGCCAACCCGCTTCTCCAGCGCTTCACGAGCGTCCTCGATCCAGCGTTTCGGGTAGGTCAGTTTGATCAAGACGCTGCTGATACCGATCAGAAACAGGCCACCAACGATTTCCGCAGCCAGGAACTGCCATCCAAGGAAGATGAGAATGAGAATTCCAAGCTCAACCACCAGATTGGTAGAAGCGAACATAAAAGCAACGGCTGCCACAAAATGGGCGCCTTTCAGAACCAAGGCACGGGCTGCAGCAAGCGCTGCAAAGGAACAGGATGAGGAGGCCGCGCCAAAAACCGTCGCCAGCGACACACTCTTAAAGTCAGCTTTACCCATATAAGGGGTTAGCCGCCCCTTTGGGACGAACGCTTGAATCATCGCGCTGACCCAGTAACCCAACACAAAGGCCCAACCAGCCTTCCAGAAGAATCCTACTGCAGTTTTAGAAGCTTCACCGTAGAGTTCCCATAAACTCATCTTAGACCTCCCACCTGCTGCGCCTGCGCACATCGCTCAGAGCTTGCCTGAAAAAGCAGTGTGCATTGGTCGCCAAATACCGACCTATTTCTCCATTGCCAGAAACGATGACACCAAACTCCCTGTATCGAAGACATCATTTCACCTCATTATCTTCAACAGATGTCTCGTGCTGAGCAGAGCGAGCCAGTAGATACTCCCTCAACGCAACTGCCTGATTATGTTTCGGGTCGCGGGCTGAATACAATAGCGTCATGGTGCGTTCCGCCGCTCTCTTGAGAAGTACACGTACACTATTCGGTTTTCGATCAAGTTCTGCAAAATAACGTCTCTTGAATTCTTCCCAGTTTGACGGGTCGTGAGCGAACCATTTTCTTAAGGCAGTACTGGGTGCGACATCTCTTAGCCACAGATCCGCTCCGACCTGTTCCTTTGTCAGCCCTCGAGGCCACACCCGATCTACAAGGACGCGAAATCCATCATGCTCCTCTTGCGGCTCATAGACTCGTTTTGTTTGTATGCTGCGCATCACGAGACTGTCCCTTTAACAGAGCTAATCCAACAGCACCTTTCCTGTCATCCTACATCCCTTTTCTCAAAAGTACAACTGGCTTAGTACAACAGGCTGTCATGCTTTGAGTGCCCGGAGAGTCTGCTCTTTACCGATGCCGCGGTTGGATCGTCGCTTCTTCACACAGCGCATCCGGTCCGACAACGGCCTGACGTGGGCGCGGGGATGCGAGCGCCCCGCCGTGGCATCCTGACGCCGCCGGCCTGTCGGCCCCGTTACACGCCGCCCCGGGTGCCTTCGTGGCCGGGCGGCGCGTAACGCAGATCCGCTCCACCGTACGAAAAGCCACACGCCTCGCGGGTGTGGCGGGACGCGCCCGGCGACGCGGCCCGCACCCTTCAGCCGAGCAGTGCCTCCTCCGGCCCGGGGGTGCGATCCTCCAATACACCGGTCCGCCACGGTCTCTCAGGATGCCCACGAAAACGGAAGCGAGGCCGTTACTTTTCCGTACGAGGCGGCGGCTATGTAGTCCTCACACCGGTTCACTCCCGCCCGATCCCGGCGAGAATCCGGTGAATTCCCACCAGAACAGGCTGTACAGCAGGGGTTTGCCCCCTGCGACGGTAAACCTGGAGGACGTTGATCCGTTCAGCCCTCCGCCGTTGCGGGTCCTGCCCAGCCACCTTCCCCGATCGCCATGGCGACGAAGCCGGAGATGTACCTGCCTGACGAAGCCGGGCGCGTGTTCACCCCGCGCCGCATCGCCCTGTTCACGGGGGCCTACAACCACATCGCGGATGGGGTCTCGCTGACCCTGAACCGGCTCGTGGCCTACCTCGAACGGCACGACGCCGAGGTGGAAGTCTTCGCCCCCACGGTCGATCACCCGCCCATCCGGCACAACGGGACGCTCATTCCCGTCCCTTCCATCCCGTTGCCGGGGCGCAGCGAGTACCGGGCCTCCCTCGGGCTCTCGCGGACGGCCCGCCGGGCACTCCGCCTCTTCAAGCCCACCCTGTTCCACGTCGCCACGCCGGACATGCTGGGGCTGCACGCCATGCGCCTGGCGACGCTCTGGAAAACCCCGATCGTCTCGTCGTACCACACCCACTTCAGTTCGTACCTCTCCTACTACAACATCGAGTTTCTGGAGCGGCCGATCTGGATGTGGCTGCGGTGGTACTACCGCCGGTGCGCGCACCTCTACGTACCCACCCCGACGATGATCGACGTGCTGAAAAGCCATGGCATCGAGGCCAACTTCCGTCTCTGGCCCCGCGGCGTCGATACGAGCCGTTTTCATCCGGGGCAACGGGACCTCGCCTGGCGCCGCGCCCACGGCATCGGCGACGACGAGGTGGTCGTCACGTTCGTCAGCCGGCTCGTCCGCGAGAAGGGAACGAACGTCTTTGCCGACGTGATCGAAGGCCTGCGACGCCGCGGCCTGCCCCACCGCTGCCTCATCGTGGGCGACGGGCCGGCCCGCCCCGAGCTGGCCGCCCGCCTTCCCGATGCGATCTTCACCGGCTACCTCGCGGGCCACGACCTGGCCCGCGCCTATGCCTCGTCGGACGTGTTCGTCTTCCCGAGTGCCACCGAAACGTTCGGCAACGTGACGCTGGAAGCGATGGCCTCGGGCCTGCCGGCCGTCTGTGCCGATGCGCCGGGCTCGAACAGCCTGGTCGTCCACGGCGAGACGGGCTACCTGGCGCCGCCGAACCGGAGCGACATCTTCCTGGAATTCACGGCCAACCTGGTGGAGGATGCCGCGCTGCGCCGGCAGATGGGTCGCGCCGCCCTGGAGCGCGCCCGCACCTACGACTGGGACGTCATCCTCGGGCGCATGCTCGCCTACTACGACGAAATCCTCAATCCCCCCGAACCCGTCGACCGGTCGCCCCGGGCCGTCCGGCGCCGCATCAAGCAGTACCACGGCAGCCTCTGAGCCGCCCTACCCTGACCACCCTTATGCATCGCGACACCTTGCGTCTTCTCTATGTTTCGCATTCGTTCCCGCCGGCCGGGCGGCCGCTGGCCAACCTCGGCGGGATGCAACGCGTGGCGACCGAACTCTATGCCGCGCTCCACAAGCGCCCGGATCTCTCGCTGCGCTCGTACCTGCTCGAGAGTTCGTGGGTGATGCATCACCTCAAAGGGCCGTTCTTCATGGCAAAGGGCCACCGGCACATCCGCCGCCTGGCCGAAGAAGGCGCCATCGATGCCATCCTGTTCTCGTCCATCGTGACGCCGGCGCTCATGTTCTTGCCGAAGGCGTTGCTGCGGGAGCGCGGCATCGCCACAGCGGCCATCGTGCACGGGCGGGACGTGACGACGCCCATCGCCCCGTACCAGCGGGCCGTGCGCCGCGCCTTCGATTTGCTCGACGCCGTGCTGCCCGTCAGCCGGGCCAGCGCCGAGGTGTGCCGCGAGCGCGGCGTGCCGGACGACAAGCTTCACGTCGTCCCCAACGGCATCAACCTGAAGCGTTTCCGCCCGCTGGACGACGCGGCCACCATGCGCCACGAACTCATCCAGACCTTCGGCCAGGCTCCGCCCGAGGACGGGCTGCTGCTCTGCAGCGTCGGGCGGCAAGTGCCCCGCAAGGGCTTTGCCTGGTTCATCGAACACGTGATGCCGCTCCTGCCCGACGACGTGCACTACTGGCTCGCCGGCGACGGGCCCGAGGCCGACAACATCCGTGCGGCGGTGGCCCGGCGGGGCCTCGAACACCGCGTGCGGCTGCTCGGCCGTGTCACCGAAGAGCAGCTGGAGATCCTCTACCGGGGTGCGGACCTGTTCATCATGCCCAACATCCCCGTGCCGCACGACCTGGAAGGCTTCGGCGTGGTGATGCTGGAGGCGGCCCTGGGCGGCGGCCTGCCCACCATCGCCGCGCGTCTGGAGGGTATCCAGGATGTGATCTCGGAAGGCGTCAACGGGCACCTGATCGAGAGCGGAGACGCCTGGGGCTTCTCGGAAGCCGTCATGGCCTACTACCACAACCGCACGGCCCTGGCGGCGGCTTCGCAACGCGCCTACCGCTACACCCGCGAGAACTTCTGCTGGTCGGCCATCGCCGAGCGCCACGTCGAGGTGCTGCACACGCTCGTCCCCGGCGTGCCGACCCCGACCCCGCACACCGAGCGCCGGGTCGTGCCCGCCTGATCGGCCGGGCGCTCAGTCGCCCGCAAACTCGGGGACCCGCTTCCGATCCTCCAGCCATTGCAGGAGCGCCGGCAGGAAGACGAGCGCCGCCGCCAGCGTCGCGCCAATGCCGACCACGGCCAGCTGCCCGATGCTGTGCAGCCCGGGGTGGAAGCTGAGCAACGGCCCCCCGAAGCCGATCATGGTGGTGATCGACGCCATCGCGACGTGCTCACCGCTCGAGCGCAGCACCCGCCAGATCGAGCCCGGCCCTTCCTCCCGGTACCGGTGTACGATGTGCACCCCCGCGTCATTGCCGATCCCCAGGATGGCGGGCAACACGATGATGTTGTAAAAATTCAACTTGAGCCCAAACAGCTCCATCACGAGGAACATCCAGAGCACCCCCACGACGAGCGGGATGACGGCCAGCGCGGCCCAGCTTACCGAGCCGAAGTTGAGCATCATCAGGAGCACGACGATGGCAAACGTGGCCGCCACCATGATCGGTGCCTCGGCCTGCATGAGCCGCAGCATGTCCGCCGCCACGAGCGAGGTCGAGCCGGCGTGGTAGACCTTGCCGTCGGCCGTCACGACGGTGCCGACGTCCTCCGAAAAGGCGATGGAGTTCCGCCCGTCGGCCAGCCCCACCGAGGGGTAGACGATGACGAAATTCCCGATCTCCCCGGTTTTCGAGCTGAACCGTTTCTTGAGGAAGTCCGGGACCTGATCCAGCGTGATCGGGCTGCGCGTCTGGGCGGCCCGGCGCAGACGCGCCAGGTCGGGGTCGTCCTGGGCCTGGAGGAAGGGGTCCTCCAGCAGGGCCCGGATGCGGGCGATCCGGGCCAGTTTCTCCTGCTGCGCCTCGGGCGTCAGGGGGAACCGATCCTGCAGGCTCTCGACCCGCCCGATGGTGGGTGAGAGCGTATCCTGCACCATCTTCTCGCGCAGGGCCGCCACCACGGCCGGCGCCTCGTCGGGTGAATCCAGCACGATGTAGGCGGGGTTCCGGTACGGGCTCGGCTTGTAGACACGCCGGACGATGTCGCGGCGGGCGTTGTACTCCGTGTACTCCGGCTCCAGCTTCCCGAAGTCGTACTCGAACGAGACACGCGGCAGGAAGACGAGCGCCGCGACGACGGCGGCCAGGCTGGCCAGCACGACCCCGCGTGCACCGGGGAACCGCCGCTCCGCCTGAGATGGGGCACCGGCGCCCTCGACAGTCGTCTCCAGGTTCAGCAGGCGAACGCGCTCGAAGACGGCGATCAGCGCCGGCATGACTACGAGCATGGCCACGAGCGCCAGCAGAATGCCCGTCCCGGCGATGAAACCGAACTCGCTGAACCCCTTGAAGTCGGCCAGGACGAGCACATAGAGGCCCATCGCCGTGGTCAGCGCTCCGGCCGTGATGGCCTGCCCGGTGCTGGTAAACGTGATCTCGGCGGCCTCGCTCACCCCGTGCCCGTGCGCCCGCTCCTCGGTGTACCGGGCGTAGAAATGGATACCGAAGTCGATGCCCAGCCCGAAGAGGACCAACCCGAGCATCGAGGTCATCAGGTTGAGTTTCCCGAAGGCCAGGTAGGCCACGCCGAACGTCCACGAGAGGCTCATCAGCAGCGGCAGGCCGATCACGAGCGCCATCACCGGCGTGCGGGCCAGTTCGGAAAGCAGGATGCGCGCGTTGAACGTGCTTCCCGCCCGGGCCCGGTAGCCCTTGTAGAAGAAATACAGGATCACCAGCAGGAGCACCGTCGTGACGCCGGCCCCGAAGGACTTCGTCACGTCGTCCTCGATGGCCCGCACCTCGGTCAGCTGGCGCAGCAGCCGGCCGGCCAGCGTCACCCGCATCTCGGGATGGTACGACGCCGGGTTCATCTCCTCGACGAGCCGCTCCAGATCCCGGTACATGTCCTCCAGGAAACCAATGTTCGTCTGCGCCCCCGTCGGGTAGAACCGCAGGACCATCGTGGTGCTGTCATCCGAGATCGGATACTCCTTCGCCACGATCTCGTCATAGACGGCCTGTAGCTCCTGCCCCACCGTGTCCGGCTCGGCCTCCTCCTCGTCCTCCAGGTCGAAAAAGAAGGGGTTTGCTTCCAGCTTGGCGTCCTCGATCTTGTCCCGGAGGTAGGTTTCGAGCTTGTCCAGCTCGTCGGGCGTGGCAAAGTAGAGGGCGTTGTCTTCGAGGAAGGTGGGGTCGTTCCGGTAATCGACGCGGCTGAAGTAGGGCTCGTCGTATCGCTCGCCCCGGAGGGCCAGCGCCCGGGGGATGAAGTCCTCGGCAAAGGCGCGGTTGGCCTCGAAGGAAGGGCTCTCGATGGCCACAGCCGCCTCGCTCTCCGCACCGACGGTCTCCTTGAGCCGCTCGAGGGCCTGGACGCTCGGGTAGTCGTCCGGCACCAGGTTGGCCAGGTCCGTGTCGATGGAGAGGTGCCGGGCGAAGTAGACGCCCACCGCCGAGCAGGCCAGGGCCAGGAGCAGCACCCACCCGGCTCTCCGCACCACCATCCGGATGAAAGGTCGCAGGGCCTGAAAGATGCGGTTCATGGTGATGGTTCTCCGTACGAACAGGATGAGTCGCCGGGCCTCCGTTTACCGGGCCGGCAGGAGCATGATGTTGTCGAAGTCGGCCTCGCCCACCTTCTTCGTATTGTCGGAATCGCCCCAGAGGCGGATCGAGATGGGCCGGTCCGGCGGGTCCCCCCCGAACAGACGCCGGTAGTCCGCCACGACGTCCCGCTCGATGGTGTGCCAGTCCCCGATGCCGTCGGCCCCGCTGGAAACGACGACGACCTTGAGCTTACCGTAGTCGACGACCGTTCCGACAGGGAGCGTGCTGCTGTAGGTGTACTTGATCCCCTCGGGCCGGCGGAACATGGCAAAGCCGGTGATCCGGAAATAGACGTAGAGGGCGGCGCCGGTATCGTTGTACTTATCGTCGTCTTCGTGGGCGCCTTCGGGCAGGCGCAGCGCCCGCCAGTCCCACCGGATGCGCGGATGGGTACGCAGGTCCCAGTCGAACCCGTCAGGCTCGTTGGCCATGGTCAGATGCACGGCCTCGCCCTCCGTGTAGACGCGCAACACCTTGTTGCCCCCGTCATCGACCACGTAGAACCGCTCTTTCGGCCGCATGAAACGCGGCTCCAGGGGCATCAACTGCCGGTCATGCAGGTACTTCCACTTCACCGGCAGCGCACCGTCCTCATAGCTCTCGAAGTCATCGATGACGATAGGGCGCGCCGGCGCCCCGTTCTGTGCTCGGGTCGCGCCGGCCAGCCCCCCGGCCGCCAGGAGGGTGATCAAACAGGTCTGCAGGATGCGTCGCATAGGCAGTGGAACGAGTGGCTCGTGGATGACGGATGCAAGAGAACCCGGCAGGGCAAGAACAATACCATCGTCGGGACGCGCCTCAGGCACGTACGGGCTCGGGCACGCTCTCGGGCGTCCCGGAGGACGGATCCGTTTCCTCCTGCCCCAGCCAGGGCGCCGCAGGCGAGACGCCGTCCACCGTAGCCGCCTCTTTTTTCACGGATAGAAGAATGTACAGCACGAAGCTGAGCACTTTGTCGAGCGCCGCCAGGACGCCCAGCATACTGAACATGGCCGCCTCCGGGATGCCCAGGCTGCCGGACAACTCCACCCCGACCCCCATGAACAGCAGGTTCTGGCTCGGCAGGAACGGGATCCGCGTCAGGATGATGGAGACGGCCGCAAAGGTGAACCAGATGGAAAGCGGCACCTCCGGCATGACGACGGCCCACTGCCCGATCTGAAGCCCCTGTCCGAGCACCAGCCGCCCGCATTGTATCGCGAAGATCACCAGCGCGGTCCGCGCCGGCATCGCAAAGAAGTATTTCCGGAAGCGCAACGCCACGGATACCAGCAGCACCAGCAAAAGCCCACCGCCCAGCACATAGGCGATCTGAGCGTCGTCCAGCAGATCCGTGATGCGGACGTGCCCCAGAACGAGGAATACCCCGAGCAACACCAGCGCAATGAGCGTCGAGGCAGCCGACGAGATGATGTTGTTGTCGCGGATGGTCCGCGCCAGGTCGGCATCCGACCGCTCCACGTTGCGGCGGGCCCACGTAAAAAAATAGACCTCGCCCGCATAGCCCATCACCTCTTTGTTCAGGATGCGCTTCTTCACGAACGCCGAGAGGCCCCGCCGGACATTAAACGGCCAGGTGATCCGGTAGATGAGCACCTCGGTGAGGGGCAGCAGGAAATAGAGCGCCAGGAAGAGAAGGTAGAACAGCGGATGGGTCGGAAGCGCCTGCCACACGGCCTCCCACCCGATCTGCAGCAACTTGTACCCCAGATACCCCAGGATGCCCACCAGAAACAGCACCCGCAGCACCTTCAGCACGATGCGCCCCGGGCGCGACCGGGCAAAACGCTGCCACTGTGCCAGGAGGGTGGCCATACCAGATCCTATCGATTCAACGACGTGCCTACGGTGCCTTAGCCAGGGTCGGGTTCAGACCCGGCCTTGCAACCCGGACGGCCCGCGAATGATTCCCGAGAGGGGTGAATCTTCGGTGCATGCCCGACCGCAACCGGTCGTACAGGACACGGCGGGGGTGCGTCCTCGCTGAGGACGCACCCCCGCCCCCCTGCGGGAAAGACCTGTCAGAAATCGATGCCGTCCTCCGAGCGCGCCACGTTGATCCGGCGGTCCTGTTCGCCAATCCAGGACAGCAACAGATAGGATCCGGTCGCCACCAGCGTAGGCGACTTGCTGGACGTTTCGTCGAGGCGGATCTTGGCGCCCCAGTCCACCCCGTCGCGCGAACGCATCACGT
>CAZKFR010000038.1:16321-32033 GCA_964552015.1 uncultured Rhodothermaceae bacterium
CGAGGCGGATCTTGGCGCCCCAGTCCACCCCGTCGCGCGAACGCATCACGTTCAGCTTGCCATTGCCCACGCCGGTCCAGGCCAGATACAGGCGGCCGTCGTGGGCCGTGATGGCAGGCCGATCCTGCGCCTCCTCCTCGAGCCGGGTCTTGTCGCCCCAGTCGATACCGTCTTCGGAGCGAAGCACATTCAGGCGTTTGTTGCCCTTACCCCGCCACACCAGGTACAGGTTGTCATTCAGCGCTGCCAGGGCCGGCTCCGTATCACTTTCCTCGTCGAGGCGGATCTTGGCGCCCCAGTCCACCCCGTCGCGCGAACGCATCACGTTCAACTTGCCATCGGTGCCCGTCCAGGCCATGTACAGATAGTCCCCCTTGGCAACGAGAGCGGGTGGGTGCTCGCTGCGCTCCTCCAGGCGGACTTTCCCACCCCAGTCCACCCCGTCCCGGGACTGCATGACGTTGATATGGTCGTCGGTGCCGGTCCAGGCCATGACCACGACATCGCCCATGGCCGCCAGGGCCGGCCCGTAGCGGCTCGTCTCTTCCAGTCGTTGCGCCTGTACCGGCACGATAAGCCAACCCAGTAGTCCCATCAGGACCATAGCGTAGATGCTGCGCATGTTCAGGTCTCCGTGTTGATGATTGTCAATCAGGCTATGCTTCACCACGGAAACGCCTCACCGACGGCGCTCCGAAGCCTGCTCGTTCGCCCCGCCCCCCGGGGATCCTCCACAGCCACCTCGTACCCTCCTTGCCCCGGCATCCCGGTGATGCCGTATACAGACCCCATCCCCCTGGAGAAGACGCCCAGGGCACACACGACTTTTCACCACATCAGGAACCTTCTCGCCGGGCCTGCTATCAACCTACGGTCATCTTATCACCCCCACGTCCTCAACCACCCGTTCCCTTCGACGACGGGGTTGTATCTCCTGCCAATAAAAGCATTGGGAGCACCGAGGCGCAACTTTCAGCCCTGTCCTTCCTTACACCTTTTCCAGGACACGCCCGGGCATCGGGTAACACCAACCCGGTATGCGAAACTACAGGAAGGCGTGTGCTCTGCTGCGTCACGACCTTTTTCAACACCTCCTCGCTACCGGTCCTTCTCATGATGACCCCTTACCAGAAGGCTTTCCGTATCACCGCGACCACCCTGGTGGTGTATATCCTCCTGACGGCGACTCATCTGGGAGAATTCTGGCCGTTCAGCATCTATCCGATGTTCTCGCGTGGAGGGCACCCCTGGGTCCGGGCGGTCGTGCGTGAACTTCCTCCCGATGCGACACCGCCTTCGTGGCAGGTCGTCACGTCCCTCTCGGCGCTGGCCGGCACCCCGTATCCGCTCGGCCCGGCCGGCATCAACCAGAACGATATTGCCAACTTCGTCTCGAAGTCCAGCCGGTGGGATGACCGGCGCATCCAGGGACTCCGCAAAGTGTTTGGTTCGGCCCTGGCGGACCGCGCGCTGCTGCTCTATCGCACCGAAGGCCGCCTACGCGGGGACTCGGTGGTCGTCACGTACCAGCCGTTCTTGCTCCTGGCGCCGGATACGACGTTGTTCCATCCATCGCTGGCTCACGCTCCCCTGCCCGCACCATGAACACCCTGCTTCGAAACCTTTTCGACTTCGAGCGCCCCTTTTCCCCGGGGGAACGTCTCTTTTCGCGCCTCTTCGAGCTGGCCGTCATCTACTGGATCCTGTATTTCGCCTGGGACTGGGGGTTTTACATCCAGAAGATCGGCGACGTCGTGCTGCCGCTCGGCATAGCGAACTACCTGGATGTCTCGTTCATGTTCGAACACGGGATCTCGCTGGTCAATGCGGGGCTCATCACGGTAGCCACGGCCCTGGCTTTCTTCCGCCGCTGGCGCTACGGATACCTGACCGTCCTCCTGCTGCTTCACCTCCAGTATGCCGCTCGTTACTGCCTCGGCAAGATCTCGCACGGCTCGAACATCATCGGTATCGTGCTGGTGGGCATGGCACTGGGCTCGATGTTCTTTCGGGATGCCGGGACGCGGTGGCGTTTCATCTTCGGCTTCAGTGTCTTTTTCGTGGGGCTGGGCTACGTCTCGGCGGCCACGTGCAAACTCATCGCGACCGGCCCGACCTGGGTCGACGGGCGACACCTGTGGATGTGGATCGCCGAGCGCACGGTCGACACGTTCTCGATCACGGGACGCATCGAGCACACGCTCGTGCAGAAACTGGCGCTGAGCGCCGTCCCCATCGCGACCCTGATCCTGACGTTCGGCCTGCTGACCGAGTTGTTCGGCTTCCTGCTGTGGTTTCGTCGCACCCGTCCCTACATCGGGACCCTGCTCTTCGGTATGCACGTGGGGATCCTGCTCTCGATGCAGATCAACTTCCCCGCCAACAACGTGATGCTCCTCCTGCTGGCCTATCCGTGGGGCGACCTCATCGACCGGGCGCTCTTGCACCTGCGGGTGCCGGTGGCCGAACGGATCCGAAGCCTGGCGTTGCGGTACACCTGAGCCTGTCTACCGGCTCGTTTCCCGCTCATGCGCCTTCTCCTCGTCACGCAGGATTTCCCGCCGGATACCGGCGGCACCCAGACCTACGCCTTCGAACTGGCCCGGCGGCTGGCTCCACGGTGCGAGGCCTTCGCCGTGGTCGCCCCGCGTGTGGAGGGATGGCAAGAGGTCGATGCGGCCCTGCCGCTCCGGGTGATCCGGGTCCGTGCCGGCTACGACAGCCTGTCCGTGAAGGCGCTGCCGGCCCTGCTCCGGCACACGCGGGTGCCGTTCGATGCGTCGCTGCACGTGCAGTGGCCCACCGCGCTCGCGGGCCTGGCCGCGCGGCGCCTGCGGCGCCTACGCCGGGTCTATGTGGCGGCTCACGGGCGGGAGTTGCTGTTCAACCCGCTCCCGGCACCTCTGGCCGGCGCGTACCACCGCCTCCGCCGCCTCGCCCTCACCCGGGCCGACCACCTCTTCCCCGTCAGCCGGTACACGAGTGATCTGCTGGCAGACGCCGGCATTCCACCCGAGCGCCGGACCGTCGTCCACAACGGCACCGATCCGGATCGTTTCGCCCCGCAGGACCCGATGCCGCTCCGCGCCCGGCTCGCGCTGGGCGACCGCCCCACCCTCCTGACGATCAGCCGCCTGGTCCCCCGCAAAGGCCTCGACACCGTCCTGCAGGCCCTGCCCCGCGTCGCGGAGGCCGTGCCGCAGGTCGTCTACCTGATCGGGGGCACCGGGCCGGACCGTCCGCGCCTCGAGCGGCTCGCGCACGAACTCGGCGTAGCATCCCACGTGCGTTTCTGCGGTCGCATTCCCGACGACGACCTGCCCACGTACTACAGCGCCGCCGACGTCTTTGTCATGCCCTCGCGGCTCGACCCGCCCCACGTCGAGGGCTTCGGCATCGTCTTCCTCGAAGCCAACGCCTGTGGCACACCGGTCGTCGGCGCCCACACCGGCGGCATCCCGGACGCCATCGTCGATGGCGAGACCGGCCTGCTCGTCCCGCCCGACGACCCGGCTGCCCTTGCCCGGGCCCTCACCGGCCTGCTCCTGAACCCGCCGCTGGCCCGTCGCATGGGCCTCAACGGCCGCCGGCGCGTCGTCACCGCCTTCACCTGGGATCACGCCGCAGACCGGCTCTACGAGGCCATCCGGCAGGACCTCCGCGGTTTCGCGAAACTTCCGCTTTAGATTTTCGGTCTCGTTGCGTTACCTTCCTCCCACCACGACCTTTTCGACGCCCCTTCGATCCCGCCCATGGCCCACACGTACGAGACGCTCCAGGTTGGCGATGCCTTTTCCATCAACCGCTTCATCTCGGCCGAGGAAGTGCGGCAGTTCGCCGACCTCTCCGGCGACGACAACCCCATCCATGTCGACCCGGCGTACGCGCAAACGACGCGGTTCGGACGGCCCATCGTCCACGGCGTCTATCTGCTCGGCATCGTTTCCAAAGTGCTCGGGCGCGACTTTCCCGGGCACGGTAGCGTGGCCGTGAGCATCTCGTGCCGCTTCCTCCGCCCGGTCCACGTGGATTCCGAGATTACCGTCGAAGTGAAGGTGGCCGAGAAGATCGAGAAGCACCGGCACGTCCGCATGCGCATCTTCGTGTACACCGGCGGCAAGATGGCCCTGGGGGGCGAGGCGACCCTCATCCCCCCCTCCGGCGACGACGCCTGACGTACCCTTCAGCGGGTCAACTTGAGCTTGCGTCCGGCCGGAATGAGCGTATCCAGTTCCACCTGGTTCAGGATGGCCAGGCGTGCGGCGTCCCATCCCTGCGGGAGGCGATCCGGGACGAACGTACGGAAGGGCGCGCTGCGGGAGGCCGTCTCGACCGCCAGGCGCACGGGTTGTACGTTCAGGATGAGCGAATCGGTCAGCCGCGCGAACCCGCGCATCGTCTGCACGAACACCGTCTCGTACGTGTCGTAGAGCCCCTCCGGGGTGTACCCGAGGAAGGTGTAGACGCGACCGCCGTCTTCGATGAAATAGGCCAGCAGGTGGAGCCGTTGCCCGTCCTGCGTCTGTGCCCGGGCTTCGACGGCATAGGCCGGCACCCCTGCCGCGACCGAGGTCGGCCCGCTCGCCACGACGACGAGTCCTTCCTGGGCGCCGAAGCGGGTCGCGGCCTCCCGGGCCGTTCGGGCCTCGGCGTCGATGGTGAAAAAGAGCACCGCGCGCTGGTTGGGTTCCACCATCACCACGCGCGTGGCCTCGTTGAGCACCTGATAGCCCGCCGGCACCGGAAACTGGAACCGCAGGTCGGGGTGGTAAAACAGCCCGTTCTCGACGAACCCCTGGCGCGGGTTGTCCCCGAGCACGATGCCATCGATATGGTCGAGGTAGACGTCACGCCCCACCTCGGTCAGCGTGGTACGGGCTTCCCATTCGGCTGCGTAGCGCAGGATCGTCTGCTCGCGCTCGCCGGGGTCGGGGTGCGTGGAGAGGAACGAGGGCAGGCGCTGGTTGCTCTGTGCGCTGAGCCGGTCGAGCGTACGAAAGAAGGCTGCCGCCTCCCCCACCTTGTAGCCCGCCTTCGCCGCGTATTCCACGCCCACGTCGTCGGACTCCCGCTCGTCGTCGCGCCCGTAACTGAGGAAGAGGAGTTGCAGCCCGGTGCCTCCGAGGTTGAGCACCTTCTCGGCGGCATCGCCACCGAAGACCCCCTGCCCGACGACGGCGCCGGTGATGAGGCCGAGTTGGAGGAGCGACTGTGAAGCGGCCCGCTTCGAGGCATGGCGTCCGGCCACGTGCCCGATCTCGTGCCCGAGGACGACGGCCAACTGGGCTTCGTTCTCCAGGTGCGCCAGCAAGCCCCGGGTCACGTAAACGAACCCGCCGGGCAGGGCGAACGCGTTGACCACCGGGCTGTCGAGCACGCGAAACGTGAAGGGCAGGTTGCGGAAGCGCGGGTCGGCATCCGGCGCCCTCAGGTGGCTGTGCGCCAGCACCTTCTCCCCGACCTGCCGGACGTACGCCGCCAGTTCCTCGTCCTCATACAGGCCAAACTGCGCGACGATCTGTGGATCCGACTCCTTCCCGATCTGAACCTCCTGCTCCCATGTATACCCATAGAGGCGCTTATTGCCCGTGATCGGGTTAACGTCCCTCGTGGCGACGCAGCCGCTCACCACGATCATCGCCAGCAGCAGGACGCCGATGACATATCGGCCTGCGCCCATCCGGTGTTTCACGTGAAACATCGTCCTCCTCATGCATGCTTGAAAGGTACAACCCGGCTCTTCTCGCACCGATCATCGGTCTCAGGCCACGACGTCACAGACCGCCCCGGCCGCCACCCGCACCATCTGATGCCCGGCCGCCTCAAAGGGCACTACGGCGTCGAACGGCCCCGACCGGGCCGCCGTAATCAGGCTCTGCCCGATCGCCTCCGACTGCAACAGGTGAAGAAAGCCCTCCGTCCGGGCCGGGTCCAGGTTGTCAAAGATATCGTCGAGCAACAGCAGCGGCGTCTCGCCGAGCCGGTCCTTAAGATAGAAAAACTGGGCCAGTTTGAGGGCCATCCCGAAGGTACGGTGCTGCCCCTGCGAGGCATACCGCCGCACTTCGAGTCCATTGAGCGAGAAAATCAGTTCATCCAGGTGCGGCCCTATCAGCGTACGTCCTCGCTGCTGCTCCCTCCGGGCCAGCCGGGCCAGTCTCGCACGAAACACCTCGGCCACCTCCTCCTCATCCGCCTCTGGATCGAGGCCGTCGAGCGTGACATACGTGATGGTGGGCCGCTCCGCCACCGACTCGATCCGGGCGTAGGCCTCTTCGAGGAACCCGGCAAACGCTCGCATGAAGCGCAGCCGGCTGGCAATGACCCGGCTCCCCAGCGTAACCAGCTCGGCATCCCAGGAAGCCAGCAGGGCCGGCGCGGGCGCCACGCCCCGACGACGCCCCTCGGCCAGCAGCACGTTGCGCTGCCGCAGGGCCCGTCGATACTTGAGCAGATGATCCAGATAGACGGGACGGGCCTGACTGAGGATGTTGTCGAGAAACCGCCGGCGTTCTTCCGGTCCCCCGGCCGTAATGGCCTGGTCGAGGGGCGAAAAGACCACCACCGGCAGCATTCCCACCACCTGGGCCAGCCGTTCCAGCGGTGCCCCGTTGACAAACATTCGCTTGCCCTCCTCCGGCATGTAGACGAGCCGCACCCGGAGATGCGATCGCTGCTCGCCCTCAAACAGGCCCTCTACCTCAAAGAACGGGGCTCCCTGCCGCAACACGTACCCGTCGTTCGAGGCAATGAAACTCTTCGTGAGACACAGATAGTGAATGGCTTCCAGCACGTTGGTCTTACCCGCTCCATTCGGCCCGACGAGCAGGTTCACCTTCGGCGCAAACGTCAGGCGCGTCTCGGCGTGGGCCCGAAAGGCGTGCAGACGCAACTCGCGGAGGATCATGGCGGGGCGGCATTGGACGAGGGGTCGGCAGGATGAACGCCTCCGGGCCCCGTTCGTTCACCGCTCCTCCTCGGCCGATTTTCGCACCACGATGCGGCGATCGTTCTTATCTTCGCACACGCGCTCCCGCGTCCACCGTATCTCCCCGAGACCACGAGCCCGAGCATGAAAACCCCGCCCCTTTTCGAACAACTCAAAACCCTGGCGACCGAACAGCGCAACCCGCACTCGCGACACATCGACCTCGCCCCGGTGCGGGAGATCCTGGAGATCATCAACACGGAGGACCATCTCGTCCCGATCGCCGTGCGCCGGGAACTGCCGTACATCGAGGAAGCCGTGCACCTGATCGTAGCCGCCTTCCGGCGGGGCGGGCGGCTCATCTACGTGGGAGCCGGCACGAGCGGACGGCTGGGGATCCTCGACGCCTCGGAGTGCCCGCCCACCTACGGCACGCCGCCCGAGATGGTGCAGGGACTGATCGCGGGCGGCCCCGAGGCCGTCTTCCGCGCTCAGGAAGGCGCCGAGGACCACGAAGAGAACGGCGCCCGTGCGCTCGAAGCCTTCGGTCTCCGCCCCGAGGATGTGGTGTGTGGGATCGCCGCCAGCCGCCGCACGCCCTACGTTGTTGGCGCCGTGAAGTACGCCCGGCAGGCCGGCTGCAAGACCCTGTTTATCACCTGCACCCCCCGGTCCGAGTTCACCCTGGACGTGGACGTGGCCATCTGCCCGGTCGTCGGTCCCGAGGTGGTCATGGGATCGACGCGAATGAAGAGCGGCACCGCCCAGAAGCTCGTCCTGAACATGCTCACCACGGCCTCGATGATCCGCCTGGGGAAGGTCTACGAGAACATGATGGTGGACCTGCAGATGACCAATCAGAAGCTCGTCGAGCGTTCCAAGCGGACCGTGATGATGGTGACCGGGGTCGACTACGACGAGGCCACGCGCGTGCTGGAGGCCGCCGGCGGGCACGTCAAGACCGCCCTGGTGATGCTCCTGGCCGGCGTCGATGCACCGGAAGCCCGCCGACGCCTGGAACGGGCCAGCGGGTTCGTCCGCCCCGCCATCGCCGGGGAGATTTACGCCCCGGCCGACTGAACCTGCCCCTCTGCGCGGCACGACGCGCGGGTGTTTCACGTGAAACACTTCGCCTGGCGCGGCGCGCTGCGGACCGGCGTTCGTCCAACGTTTCACGTGAAACATCGCCGGCGCGCGATGCCAGAACCTCGCCGCGCGCACGACGTTTCACCGCCCCACGCCGTCGCCGTACCCCCCACCCGGGCGGGGGTACGGCCTTTCGCACGTAGACCGACCCCACACCGCCGTGTCCCTCCGTCCCCTCGCCGACCGTCTCGCCACCGCTCCCCTCTTCGACGCCGTCCGTGCCTGGCGCCGGACCCGCACGCCCGGGGCGCCGCCCGCCACCCTCCAGGTGCGCGGCCTCGCCGGCTCTCTCCCCGCTTTCCTGCTCGACCACCTGCGCCACGACGGCCCGCTCCTGTGCCTGCTCGACACGCCGGAGGCGGCCGCCTACCTCCACAGCGACCTCCAGCAGATCGCCGGCGATACCGACGCCCTGCTGCTCTTCCCTCCCACGGGGCACAAGCCCTATGATAACGAACAGATCACCGACTTCGCGCCGCTGATCCAGCGGGCCGAGGTCCTCCAGCGCCTCATCGACGGCTTCACGGGCACGCTCGTGGCCAGCGTGCCCGCCCTGGCCGAACGGCTCCCCCCGCCCGACGTTGTCCGCCGTGAGACCCTCACCCTCGCCGTCGGCCAGCGCATCGACCTCGACGACCTGCTGGCCCGCCTCACCGAACAGGGCTTCGAACGCGTCGAGTTCGTCGAGCAACCCGGCGACATGGCCCTGCGCGGCGGCCTCCTCGACGTCTTCCCCTTCGCCGGCGACTACCCGGTCCGCATCGAACTCTTCGGGGATGAGATCGACTCCCTCCGCGAGTTCGATGTACGCACGCAACGCTCCATCAGCCGCCTGACCACCACCCGCATCGTCCCCAACCTGGAGGGCCGCACCGACACCGGCCTGGCGGCCACCAGCCTCCTCGACGCCCTCCCCCCCGATACGGTCCTCGTCACCTTCGACGAGGCCGCCCTCCGCAGCACGGCCGATGCCTTTTATGCGGAGGTCGAGAAAGCCTACGCCGCTGCCTGTGAGAAGGCCGAGACGCCGCCTCCGCCCCCCGACGGGCGCTACCTCTCCGGCGACCGCTTCGAGCACGCCCTCCTCACCCATGCCCGGCTGCTCCTGGGCACCTTCGCCGGCGACCAGGCCGAGGAGGTGCTCACGTTCGACGCCGCCCCCCAGCCCGCCTTCAACAGCAACATGGGGCTGCTCCGGAAGCAGCTCGCCGCCAACGCCGCCCGCGGCATGGATACGTTCATCCTGTGCGACAGCCGGGGGCAGGAAGGGCGGCTCCGGGAGTTGCTCGAAGACGTGCTCGAGTCCGCCCGCGTCACCCTCAAGGTCGAATCGCTCCACGAAGGGTTCGAGGTACCTGCCCTCGGGCTGGCCGTCTATACCGACCACCAGATCTTCAACCGCTACCACCGGCCCACCACCCGCCGCCAGAAGAAACGCTTCGGCGGGCTGAGCCTCCGCGAGTTGCAGAACCTCAAGCCCGGCGACTTCGTGGTCCACGTGGACTACGGCATCGGCAAGTTCGCCGGCATGGAGCGCATCACCGTACGGGGCAAGCAGCAGGAGTCCGTGCGGCTCCTTTACGAGGGCGGGGACGTGCTCTACGTGAACGTCAACGCGCTCTACAAGCTGCACAAGTACACGGGCAAGGAAGGGCACCAGCCCCGGCTGACCAAGCTCGGCTCGGGCCAGTGGGAGCGCACCAAGGCCCGCACCAAGAAGCGCCTCAAAGACATCGCGCGGGACCTCATCAAGCTGTACGCCCGGCGCAAGGCCGCCCCAGGCCATGCCTTCTCGCCGGACACCGTCTGGCAGCGCGAGCTGGAGGCTTCCTTCCAGTACGAGGACACGCCGGACCAGGCTGCCGCCGCCGAGGCGGTCAAGGCGGACATGGAGGCTCCCATCCCCATGGACCGGCTCGTCTGTGGCGACGTGGGCTTCGGGAAGACCGAGATCGCCGTGCGCGCTGCCTTCAAAGCCGTGCAGGACGGCAAGCAGGTGGCCCTCCTCGTCCCCACCACCATCCTGGCCGCCCAGCACTACGAGACGTTCACCAGGCGCCTCGCGCCGTTCCCCGTGCAGATCGAGGTGCTCTCCCGCTTCCGCTCCAAAGCCCAGCAGAAAGAGGCGCTGGAACGCCTGGCCCGCGGCGAGGTGGACATCGTCATCGGCACCCACCGGCTCATCTCGAAGGACGTCCGTTTCAAAGACCTCGGCCTGCTCATCATCGACGAGGAGCAGCGCTTTGGCGTGGCCGTCAAGGAGAAGCTGCGCCAGCTCCGCGCCAACGTCGACACGCTCACCCTCACGGCCACGCCCATCCCGCGGACGCTCCAGTTCTCCCTGATGGGCGCGCGCGACCTCTCGATCATCGCCACCCCACCGCCCAACCGCCAGCCCATCGTCACCGAGATCCACACCTTCGACAAGGACCTCATCCGCGACGCCATCCTCTACGAGACCAGCCGGGGCGGGCAGGTCTTCTTCATCCACAACCGGGTGCAATCCATCGACGAGATCGCCGACACCCTCCGGGCCTTGCTGCCCAACGTCCGCTTCCGCGTGGCCCACGGGCAGATGAAAGGCAGCGAGCTGGAGCGGGTGATGAAGGACTTCATCGACCGCAAGTTCGAGGTGCTCGTGAGCACGAACATCATCGAGAGCGGGCTGGACATCTCGAACGCCAACACCATCATCATCAACCACGCCGACCGCTTCGGGCTGGCCGAGCTCCATCAGCTGCGGGGGCGGGTGGGACGCGCCGACCGGAAGGCCTTCTGCTACCTGCTCGTCCCCTCCATCCACGGCCTTTCGCGCGAGGCCCGGCAGCGCCTCCAGGCCGTCGAGGAGTTCAGCGACCTGGGCAGCGGCTTCAGCCTGGCCATGCGCGACCTCGACATCCGCGGCGCGGGCAACCTGCTCGGCGCCGAGCAGAGCGGCTTCATCGCCGACGTCGGCTTCGAGACGTACCACAAGATCCTCGAAGAGGCCGTCCATGAGCTCCAGGCCGAGGAATTCAGCGACCTCTTCGACCAGCCCCCCGCCCCCCCTGCCGGCGAGACGACCCTCGACGTCGAGGCCGATGCCCTCATCCCCGAGACGTACCTCGCCAACAGCGTCGAGCGGCTGAACCTCTACCGGCGTATCAGCGAAGCTCCCGACGCCGACGCGCTGGCCGAGCTCCGCGAGGAGATGGCCGACCGCTTCGGCCCGGTCCCCCCCGAGGTGGACAACCTCCTCCTGGCCGCCGCGATCAAGCAGTTGGCCGAGCGGTTACGGCTGGCCCGCGTGCTCTTCAAAAACGAGCGGCTGTTCCTCTACGTCCCCGCGCAGGAGAAGGACCCCTACTTCTACGAACACCTCTTCTATCCGCTGCTCGAACGGCTCAGCCACCTCGACCACCGGTACGTGCTCCGCGACGACCGGGGCAAGAAGCTCCGCGCCATCATCCAGCAGGTGCCCGACCTCGCCACGGCCCGGCAGATCATGGAGCAACTCACCACCGCCCTTCCCACCCCGGCGACGACCTGAACGGGATAAACGCTCCGCACGTGTTCAAAAAATGAACACACCAGCCCCGGATTCAGCACATTCGAAGACGCCAACGGGGTGGGAGCCGCAAAACAGCCCTCGCCGCGCAAGCACGAAACGGCGCGCCCTCACGGAACACCCGTTACTCGGACGTGGTCGCCGGGGCGTAGCGCTCGGCCATCGCGTCGATGAGCGCCCGGACGCGGGTCCGCAGGGCCTCCGGCGCCACGACGGTTGCCTCGGCGCCAAAGCGCAACAGCCAGCCGGCCACGTAGTCCAGGTTCTCAAAGTAGAAGGTCACCTCCACCTCATCACCCTGCTCACGCTCCTCCTCGATGCGCGCCGGGATGGCCCGCCGGGCCCGCCGGTAGACCCGCCGCGTGAAGCGCAGCACGATGCGCCGGGTCGTGGCCCCCAGCCCCCGCTCCTCCAGATGCCGCGCCAGATCAAAGCCCTCCGGCCAGTCGAAGCGCTCCATCAGCACGTGCATCGAATGGATACGGTCCAGCCGGAAGTTACGGATGTCCTCCCGGAGGTGATCGTAGGCTATGAGGTTCCAGTGGTCCGTATAATAGACAAGCCCCAGCGGGTCAACGCGGCGTCGGGTCAGTTCATCCCGACTTTCCACATAGTACTCCATGATGACGGCCTGCTGGCGGGCGACGGCCTCGCTGAGCCGGTACCAGCGCCCCTCGTCCTGCCCTTCTTCCTGCAGGGTGTAGAGCCAGTACGGATCGAGCACCGTCCGATCCTTGAGCCGGTCGATGAAGTCGCGGATCTCTTTCGGAAGAACGGATCGGATCTTGAGCGCGACCTGATCGGCATCACGTCGCAGCGAGGCATCGGACTGCAACTTCATGAACTCCGTGCCGACGAGCAACGTCGCGGCCTCTCGGGCCGAGAGCATCAGCGGCGGAAGCTGATAGCCCTCCAGGATCTCATACCCGCCCCCTTCGGCATACGTCAACGGCACGCCCGATTCACTCAGCGCACGCAGGTCGCGAAAGATCGTGCGACGGCTGACGCCGAAATGCTCGGCCAGGTCACGCGAGGTCATGTTCGGGCGATTCTGAAGCAGCAGAATCATGGCAAAAAGCCGTTCGGTCCGCGTGGTCCTGCGTTCGTCGTTGCTCATGACGGCCCGTGCATTGGGTGGAAAAAGTATGTGTGACCGGCCACCGTACCGACCTTCATCCGAAAAATACGCGATCGGGCATATGTGCACCAACCACTTCGACTGTACACCCCCGCCCCCATCATCCTCCACACACGGAATAGAGAATAATGTGAACAAATTATTATTTATACATCACCCGTTAATCAATCCACAACAGACACAATATATTTGCCCTCAAAATAGGATCGTTCCAGCATCGGCCCCAGAGCGAGCAAATCGACACGCACGCCGGGAAACGCTTGCCGTAGCACGTCGATCTCTTCGTTGAGGTCGCCCCCCTTGAGGCACACGAGGCCCGGGGACCACACACCGGGGCCCGGATCCACGTTCAGCGGCAGGCGAGCGGCCCGGTGCCATCGCCAGAGGTCAACGAGAGGAGCCGTCGCCCGGGAAACCGAGTAATGCGCCTTCTCAGACCATTTTTCAGCCCTTTCATGCCAGACCGTCAGGTTTTTCAGGCCGAGGCGCCGGGCCATGGTGCGCACCGCGTGAACCTTCTTTTCGACGGCATCGACGGCATGAAAGGTCACGTCCGGGAAACGGATGGCCAGCGGGATCGCCGGAAGTCCGCCGCCCGTGCCCCAGTCCACCACCACACTCCCCGGGGGGAAGGCTCGGTGCGCCAGGGCCAGCGCGTGCACGAGATGCCGCTCCTCGAACTGGCCGATTGTTTCACGTGAAACGAGGTTCACCTTTCGATTGAAGGCCGCAAGCAACGCCCCAAAGGCCTCCAGTTTCTCCCGCTGGTCAGGGTCGAGATCGTCGCGCGGATCCCACATAAATATACACTAATAAAGAAATATATGAAACATCAAATCTCTATAGCTTCTTCGCGCGACGGTATCGGTCCGGCCCTCTTGAGCAACACCATGAGCACGGAAATGTCGGCGGGGCTGACGCCGCTGATGCGGGAGGCCTGTCCCAGGTTCTCGGGCTGGATCTTGCTCAGCTTCTCCCGCGCCTCCATCGTGATGTTCGTGACGGCGTGGTAGTCGAAGCCGGGCGGGATGGACCAGGCTTCGAGACGGCTCATCTTCTCGACCATCTCGCGCTCGCGCTCCAGGTACCCCTCGTACTTGAGGTCGATCTCGACGAGCGTCTCGGTGGGCTCCAGCCCCGGCGCGGGGACGACGAGTTCGTCGCGGCGGCCCAGGTGGGCGATCAGCACGGCCAGGTCGACCTCGGGGCGGAGGGCCAGCCGGACGAGCCGCTCCGGCGCGGTGATGGGTGAGGTGCCGACGTGCTCCAGGTAGCCGTTGACCTCCTCGGGGCGTACGGTGGTGGCCTCGAGGGCGCGGCGCGTGGCGGCCAGCGCCTCCTGCTTCCGGAGCATCCGCTCGTACCGCTCGCGCGAGACGAGCCCTAGCCGGTAGCCGGTCTCGGTCAGGCGCAGGTCGGCGTTGTCCTGCCGCAGCAGGATGCGGTGCTCGGCCCGCGAGGTGAACATCCGGTACGGCTCGTCGGTGCCCTTGGCCACCAGGTCGTCGATGAGCACGCCGATGTAGGCCTCGGAACGTTTCAGCACGAGCGGGGCCTCGCCCCGGAGCCGCTGCACCGCGTTGATCCCGGCGATGAGCCCCTGTGCCGCCGCCTCCTCGTACCCGGTGGTGCCGTTGATCTGCCCGGCGAAGAACAGCCCTTCCACCCGCTTCGTCTCCAGGCTGTACCGCACCTGATACGGCGGGAAATAGTCGTATTCGATGGCATAGCCGGGCCGGAGCAGGTGTACCTTTTCGAGGCCCGGCACCCGGCGCAGCGCCGCGAACTGCACCTCCTCGGGCAGGCTCGTCGAGAAGCCGTTGACGTACACCTCCTCGGTGTCCCAGCCCTCGGGTTCGAGGAAGATCTGGTGGCGTTCTTTCTCGGCGAAGCGGTCGATCTTGTCCTCGATGGAGGGGCAGTAGCGCGGGCCGCGCCCCTGAATGCGCCCGGCAAACATGGGGCTGCGGTCGAAGCCGGTGCGGAGGAGGGCGTGCACCTCGGAGTTGGTGTAGGTGAGCCAGCAACTCCGCTGCCGGGCCGGCAGGGCGTCCGTCATGAACGAGAAGGGGCGGGGGTCGGGGTCGCCGGGCTGCTCCTCGAGGGCGGTGTAGTCGATGGTGCGGCCGTCGACGCGGGGGGGCGTGCCGGTCTTGAGGCGGCCGCTCTCGAAGCCGAGGCGTTCGAGCGAGGCGGTGAGGCCCGTCGAGGCACGCTCGCCCATGCGGCCGCCGCCGTACTGCCGCTCGCCGATGTGGATGACGCCGTTCATGAAGGTGCCGCTCGTCAGGATGACGGCACGGGCGCGGAAGGTCTGGCCGAGCTGCGTCCGCACGCCGGCCACCCGCCCGTCTTCCACGAGCACGTCGGTGACCATGTCCGCCCGCATGAACAGGCCCGGGATGGCCTCGAGCTCCTGCCGGACGGCCTCGGCGTAGCGCAGGCGGTCGCACTGGGCGCGGGGGCTCCACACGGCCGGCCCCTTGCGGCGGTTGAGCATGCGGAACTGGAGCCCGGCGCGGTCGGTGACGCGGCCCATCAGCCCGCCCAGGGCGTCGATCTCGCGGGCAATCTGCCCCTTCCCGATGCCGCCGATGGCCGGGTTGCACGACATCTTCCCGATGGCCTCCAGGTTCATCGTGACGAGCAGCGTGCGCGCGCCCATGCGGGCCGCCGCCGCCGCCGCCTCGCTCCCGGCGTGCCCCCCGCCAACGACGATGACGTCATAGGTAAAGTAATCGGACATGGTATGGAAGATCTCGTGTTGCTGGTTCGCTTCGTTGCGCCGGCCATCGACGCGGAATAAGCTTTTCTGCTTTTAAATCTCTGTGGCAAACAACGGCTGTCCTCCGCCCTTGATCCGCGAGGGCCTGCGGCACAAGGGGTTCCTCACCCGAGCTCACTTCCCGATGCAGAAGCGGGAGAAGATCTGGTCGAGGACGTCTTCGTTGGT
>CAZKFR010000039.1:0-30712 GCA_964552015.1 uncultured Rhodothermaceae bacterium
ACCGCTGGCGGCGCAACGCGCTGCGTGCACTCTCGGCCAAGCAGGTAGAGCTCCGGTACTACCGGGACTGGCTGGCCAAGGAAATGGCCCGGCGTGAGGCGCTCAAGTACGACGTGACCCCCGACCGGTGCGAGGACCTGCTAATCGCCTCGTACAACCTGCTCCGGGAATGGTCCCGGGAGGTCGAGTTCAATGAGGCTGAGCGAAGCCTGATGGACCTCATTCGTTCTTACATCACCGGCGTGGGGGCTATCGCCTAGGTGCCCGTACGGCACCGGGCGATCTTACACCGCCATACAGGCCCCCTTACCGGGGGGCAGGAGGGCAACAACATGGTAATCATCAACGACCAGAACATCCTCGACTTGCTGTCCGAGATCAAGGACAGCCTGTATCATCAACTCATCCTCCAGGTGCGTGATTGAAGCCCGTGGCAAATACGTGGCAAACACATACCTTTTTACATGTGCCCGTGGCAAATACGTGGCAAAAAATTGGATGACTTTGGACGCTATTTGAAGGCCCGGCACAAAGCAAAAGCCCCGAAATCAGCGATTACAGCCTGATTTCGGGGCTTTTTTGTTGGTCGGGACGGCGGGATTTGAACCCACGACCCCTTGCACCCCATGCAAGTGCGCTACCGGACTGCGCCACGTCCCGATCGGTAGAAAACAACGAAAAGCTCAGAGGCTTTTCAAGAGCTTCGATAAAAATACGCGGAGCTCGATAAGTTCCCGGCGAAAGTCATTTTCTTCGTTTTTCGCCGCTTCGGGCTCGTTTTTTTCTTCCATCAGCGCCTTTCGGGCCCCGGCGATGGTGTATTTCTCCTCCCGCAGCAGGGCCTGGATCCGCCGCAGCAGGGCGATGTCTTCCTCCGTATAGATCCGTTTCCCCGCGCGGCTCTTCCGGGGATGCAACACCTCGAACTCCGTCTCCCAGTAACGGAGGACGTGGGGCTTCTCCCCGATCATCTCGGCCACCTCGCTGATGGAATAATACAGTTTCTTGATCCCTTCTCGTTCCATGCCCGTACGTGTTGCTGGTCTGCCGGTTGAGCCTGCCGGCCCCGGCGGATCGTCGGAATTTTAGAGAAGGTACGAACCAGCCGGATCCATTTTTACCCCGCATCCTATACAGGTGATCTTTTCCTCTACGATTTTTCGCCCATGTCCCGTTCGCCCGACCGAAGCGCCGACCTGATTCTGCTGCTGGTGGTGCTGATCTGGGGCCTCAACTTCCCCGTGATCAAGGCCGTGCTGGCAGTGATGCCTCCCCATGCGATGAACGTGCTCCGGCTGGCCATCTCGGCACTGGTGCTGGGAGGTTTGTACGTGGCCCAACAGCGGCGGGCGGGGAAGCCCTTGCTCGAACCGATCCGGGCCTATCCCCTGGCGATCACGGGGTTGGGCCTGCTCGGTTATTTTCTCTATCAGGTCGCCTTCATTGTCGGACTGGACCACACGGCGGCGGGCAGTGCGGGCATCATCATGGCGAGCGTGCCCCTCTGGTCGGCGCTCCTGGGCCACGTCTTCCGGTTCGAGCGCCTGCGGCGCCTCGCCTGGGTCGGTCTGTTCGTGACCCTGGTGGGCACGGCGGTGATCGTCCGGTTCGGCCCGCAGCCGATCGATTTCAGCGCCAGCGTCCTTTTCGGCAACCTGGTGATGGTCGTGGCGGCCTTCCTCTGGGGCAGTTACACGGCCCTGAACCGCCCCGTGCTGCAGCGCGTCGCCCCGCTCGCGCTCACCTTCTTCGGCCTGCTGGTCGCCCTGCCCTTCCTCCTGATCGTGGGCCTGCCGTATATGCCCGCCATCGACTGGGAGCGGGTCGATGGGTGGACGTGGCTCGCGCTGATCTATTCGGGCGGCCTTTCGACGGGCCTCGCCCCCGTGCTCTGGAGCCGTTCGGTGCAGCGGGTCGGGGCAGCCCATACGACCGTCTTTGGCAACCTGACCCCGTTCGTGGCGCTGCTCTGTAGCTTTCTGTTTCTGGGCGAGCCGATCAATGCCGCGCAGCTTCTGGGTGGCCTGCTGATCATCGGCGGGATCATGATCGTCCGGCGCGTGCGTCGGCCCCGGCCTCGCCCGGTGCCCTCGTGAACAGCCCGATGGCCTTCCCTCCTACCATCCTTCTCCCCCGGACCCCATGCTGCCTCGTTTGCCCCTGCGCCGGTTGGCCCGTCTCCTGTGCCTGTTTTTCCTGAGTCCCGTGCTTCCGCTGGCTTCGTCCGGTCAGCACCCCCTCACCGGCACGGCCCCGCAGGCGTTGGGCCTGCACCTGAGTTCCTTCCCGGACACCGAGGCCTATGAGCTGCTTCTGACGGCTTCGCGGCACGTACCCGTTACCCTCTTCCTGCCGGAGGTAAGTACGGACAGTCACGTTGACCTGCTCTTCGGGGCCGCCGGCGTTCGGCTGGCCCGCGACCGCCGGGCGCGCCTCCGATGGCGGGCCGGCCTGCTCGACCTGAACCTCTACCGCCCGCCCCTCGCCATCGGATTCACGCTCCTGGACGCCAACCGCACCGGGCGCACGGACCTGCATGCACGGTGGCTGGGCCTGCGCCTGGGGCCCTCGCTGCGGCTGGGAGGCTCCGGGGTGGCGCTGGAGCCTCGCCTCGTGGGGGTGGCCGCCCTGAGTACCCTGCGCCTCGGCTCTGCCCTCTACGCCCCGCTCGGCCCGGCATCGCGGAACGCCCGTACGAACCTCGAGCTCGGGTACCGGCTCCAGGGGCTCCTCCACCTCGGCCCTCGCCTCTCCGTGGCCGGCGTCCTCGAGCACCAGCGACATTACGGAGGCAGCCAGCCCACCCTGCGCACCCGCCGCCTCGAAGCCCGGTTCGCCCCGGAGACCCGGATCGATTTCACCGCCACCCTCGGCCATGAACGTACCCGCCTCGCCGACCGATCGACGACGTTCCCTTTCTTCCAGGTTACCTTCCGCTACCTCTTTGCGCCGGGCGGCCTTTGATCTCCCCCATTTTCAGGCACGTATGGGCATCGATCCCATTCAAAAATTCTTCTCACACGTCGATATCCTGATAGAGATCTCCTTCCCCGTATACCCGATTGCGAGCGGAACGATGACACCGAGCATGCTTGATCAGGAGATCCAGGCCGCCCTGAAGGACCTGGCAACCCGGATACAGCGGTTGCAGGACACCCACAGCGTACCGGATCGCGAAGCCACCTACCGACGGATGCTGCACGAGATCACCCACCTCTATGGCGCCGTAGCCCTGTGCCGGGCACGCATCGAGCGGTACCTGACGCTGGCCCACGACGAACCCGGCGCGCCCCGCCCCTCGGCCCGTACGACCCCGCTGCACCGCATCTCCGCGTGTGCCTGAACGCACACCACGCGCCCTCGCACCTTCCTGATCCGCAACACCACCGGGATCAGAACGAAAACGTGCGTCCGAGGGAGATCTGCAGACGCCACCCGGATGCCCCGGTTTCTTCTTCCAGCCCCGGAAACTCGTCCAGGTTGTAGCCCAGACTGAGGTCGACCACGCCCAGGACGGGCACCTTCATCCGAAGCCCCACCCCTACCGACCGGAACAGGTCGCCCGGGCGGTAGGACGAAAACCCGGCCCACACGTTGGCCGCCTCCAGGAACAGATAGGGACGCAACGCGAAGGAGGGCCGTTCGAGCGCGTACCACTGCACCTCGGCGGCATACCGGTTCATCAACTGCCCACCGACCGGCAGGCCCCCCGCATCCCGGGGGCCGAGGGCACGAACGGGATATCCGCGCATATAGACCAGGTCCTCTCCAAAGAAGGTGTCGAACCCTCCGGCATCGAACGGAGAACCCCCGGCGAGGAACAGCCGGTCGTCTACGGGTTCGCCGGTGAGGGAGCCGGTAAAGCCCATCTCGGCCATGACGTTCAGGCCGACGTGACGCCCCAGGGAAACCTGCCGCCCCGCCTGGAAGCGCCACTTGTGGTACTGCACCTCGTCCAGCGGCAGGGCCAGTTCGACGCCGAAGCGGACCCGGCTTCCCCGGTGAGGCAGTACGGGGTCGTCGGTCGTGTCCCAGGTCAGTGCCGGCCCCAGCACCAGTTCCTGGCTGTGGCCTCCGGGCAGCGTCGTGGTCCAGTCCCGGTTGTCGAAGGCGCGGTAGCGCAGGCCCAGCGACAGGGTCAGGCCGGGCCGCAGCCGGCGGTCGTGCCAGAGGCGGAGCCCCCAGGTGCGCAGATCCCCCTCTCCGCCCGTGTTCGAGCGGAAGCCATCGGCAATGCGGGCATAGGAGAAGGTGACGCCGAAGGGATGGGGGCGTCCGCCCAGCCAGGGCTCGGTGAAGGACAGTTCCACCTGCTGGTAGTCCAGACCCGTGGCCTGCACCCCGAGGGCCAACCGCTGCCCGTCGCCGACCGGAAGCGGGCGCCAGGTCGAGGGGTGGAAGAGGTCCCGCAGCGAGAAATTATCCAGTTCGAGCCCGGCCTGAAGGATCAGGTCGCCGTTGTAGCTGCCCCCCAGGCGGAGCGGGTTGCGCGGGTCCTCCTCGACGCGGTACCTCAGGTTCACCGTTTGATGCGCCTCATCCACCGCCAGCTCGGGGCCCGCGGCCAGGGCCTCGGGACGGAAGTACCCCAGGCGCATCAACCCGAGCACCGAGGCCTGGATGGCCCGCCGGCTGAGCGTATCTCCCGGAACGGTAGCCAGTTCGCGGCGGATGACGTGTTCGCGGACGGTCCGGTTACCGGCCACCTCCACGGCGCCGAGCCGATAGACGGGTCCCTCCTCGACCTGCAGGATCACGTCGAGCGAATCGCCCGGAAGACGTACGAGCGTCGGTCGCACCTGCACGCGCAGGTGTCCCCGGTCCAGGTACCGGCTCGTGACGTCGGTCCCGTCCGGACGTCCATAGAGCCCTTCCTCCAGCGCCCGGCCGTCGTACGCTGCACCGGGCCGGAGCCCCAGCGCCTCGGTCAGGGCCTCAGCGCTGAACGTCTTCTGGCCCTGCCATGCCAGGGAACGCACGACGTACCGGGGCCCCTCCTCCACCTCGATCTCGATGACCCGTTCCGGCTTCCCCTCGACCGTACGCAGGTAGGTGGTGTCGCGTACGATCCGCGCGTCGAGGTAGCCGGCTTCGTGATAGCGGGCCACGAGACGCTCCAGGTCGTCGCGGTATACCTCCGGGTCGAAGGTGGCTTTTCGCCAGAAGCGCCAGCCACCGCGTGGCCGCGTCTGCATGACGTCCCGGAGCGCTTCGTCCGAGAGCCCCCGGTTCCCGTCGATCGTCACGGACGCCACCTCCACCTGCGGCCCCGGCGTTACGACGAACGTGACCTCGACGCCCTCAGCCGTCGCTTCCCGGCGGGTTTGCACCGCTACGAGCGGATACCCCCGGCCCAGGAAATGACGGCGGATGAGGTCTTCGGCGCGGGCCAGATCGGCCGGCCGCACCGGGCTGCCCGGAAACAGCGGCAGCTCCCGTTCGAGCGCCCTGCGATCCCGCTCACGCCCCCCCTCGATGGCGAAAGCGCTCAGGATGGGGACCGGCCGGACGTTCAGGATCAGGCGCACGCCGCCCCCTGCTCGCTCGGCCTCCAGCACCTTCACGTCTTCGAACAACCCGAGGCGATAGAGGGCACGCACGGCAGCCGCAATCGCCGGGTCGCCGGGCACCTCCACGGTCTGCCCGAGGCGCAACCCGCTGGCCCGCCGCACAAACGACGCGGTCGGCTCCTCCACGCCCTCGACCACGAGGTCGGTGATAACGAGCGGCTGCGGCCGTTCATAGGCCGAGAGCGGACCCATCGCATCACCGCCGGGCAGATCCTGGGCCTGAACCGGGCGGCCCGGCATCCATCCGACGATCAGCAGCAGAAAACATGACAGACGAACCAACATGCAGCAGGTAACGCCGGGTCGTACGACGCACGGCCTCAAGGTCTCGAAGAACTACAATCCAATCGACGGTAACAAGGGTTGCTGCCGCGTAAGGTTCGTGAGCGGGAAACGACAGCGTATCCAACAGCCCGGGACCGCGCCGGTTTCCGAGCGTGGCCCCGGGCCGTGGGCGCGGCATCGAGGAGGTCCGCGGTGCCGTCAGTTACGGCGCGGCCGGCCCCGGCGTCCGGCCTGGCGCTGTTCCTCGCGCAGCTTGCGGTAGCGTTCCAACTGGGCCTCCGTCAGCACCTCGGCCAGCCGGGCCTCCGTCTCCCGGCCGATCGCCTCCATCCGCTCCCGCATCGCACCGGGCTCGGGACGGTGCTTCGGTCGTTCCTTCATCATCGCCACACGGCGATCCACATCGGCACGCAGGATGGGCCGCACCTTCTCGGCCGTGGCCTCATCCAGATCCATCTTCTTCAGCAGTTCCTCGACCTGCTCGTACATCCGCTCCTTCATACGTTCGGGGTCGAACGTACGCGGCTGGGCCATGGCGGCTCGTGCCATGCCCAGGCCAAGCAGCCCTACGATCAGCAGGGTCCACATCCGTTGTACACGCATCATCGTCTCCGTTGTCGTCAGGGTTACGGTCAGGGGTTCTGGAATCACTAGACGTTCGCCCCCCCGCCGGCATTCCATCCGCTTCTCCGAACGTCCCGCGTCCGCCGATATTGTGCCCGGCGAGCCGAGTACATCCGGGACAAACACAAAAGGGCGGCTCCCCGAAGGAAGCCGCCCCGAGACAGCGTGTGGTGCGCGACCTCACTTGAGCAGCAGCGCCTGCCGCACCGCCGTGAAACGCTCGCCGGCCACGCGAACCAGGTAGAGGCCGCTCGGCAGCGTGCCCGCCTCGAAGGCAAACGTGTGAGTCGTCTCGCCGGCCAGCGTGCCGTCGTGAAGCAAGGCCACCTCCTCACCCAGCAGGTTGTAGACCGCGATCCGCACATGCTGGGCCTGCTCGACGGCCAGCGTGAACTGCGCACGCGGGTTGAAGGGATTCGGATACACGTCCGAGAGCGCGTACGTGCCGGGTACCTCCACCGAAACGGCCACGACGGGGCTGTAGGTGAACGTGCCGTCCAGATCCACCTGCTTGAGGCGGAACTCATAGCGGCCCGGCATCAGGTTGTCGACGCGGTAGGTGTAGGCCTGAGGCGTGCTGGTCGTGCCTTGCCCGTCCACGAAACCCACCGGGGTGAAGTCGCCCTGCGACCGGACCTGCACCTCGAAGCCGGCATTGTTGCGCTCGCTCGTGGTACGCCAGGCCAACTGGACAACCTCTCCATCGGCCACCGCCTCGAACGAAGCGATCTCGACCGGAAGCGACGTGGCGGTGAAGGTCAGATCATCGATGAAGACACCATTTCCAGATTCGAAGTCGTTCACAAAATCGATACAGCGCACGTTCGTGCCGGGCACCGGAACGCTCCCGCCTCCTACCGGGGTCGAAACGAAGTCACCGATGATCAATGTGCACTCCGGGTCCGAGTAGGATAGGCCGAAGCCCGCTCCATGCGGAAAGTGCTGGAAGATCACCGTAATATTCGAGGCTTCCGACTGGGGGAACACCACACGGACGGCATCACCCGGCATGTCAACTGCATAGCACTTTGTACCGTTACAGACTGGATCCGCCATAACACCGCCGAACGGACTGCCAAAACTCCACTGCGTGCCAGACTGCATATCGGTAAAATCCTGTTCCCCGACACTGCGGTCTTCAAAATCCTCGACGATCTGTCCCCGGACCGGACCCGCAAAGCCGACCAGCAAGACGGCCAGGATGAGAACTGTGTAGCGTGTTTGCATGGGTACCCTCCTCCGATTGATGTGAAGCACACGATGATCAAGGGGTTGCCATCCACTTTGTCACCGCATCGCACCTGGTATGCCCGACACAGGTGTGGCATGCAGGAGGCCCCTCTACGAACCAAGCAGCCCTCTCACGACAAAGCACACAGGCAAGAAATTCGGCCGAATATAATTGCACGTACCTGAAGATGCCACTACCCGCACCTCGTAAGGAGAACGAGTTGCGGACCACCGGTTAACCTGCCCTGCTGCCGTGTCGGTCATCGTGCAGAAGGACAGGCCAGCCCTTCGCGCCTGCCGCACCGCGTAGCCACGGACTTCCACGCCGGCACGTTGCAGGTGGAGACGGATCGGGCACACCTCGTAGAATTCTCTCGAAGGTTCGCCGCCCCTGCTCGAAGACTGGCACACGCTCAACCTGCGTGAGCCGGACGTTCGCCCCCCCGCCGGCATTCCATCCGCTTCTCCGAACGTCCCGCGTCCGCCGATATTGTGCCCGGCGAGCCGAGTACATCCGGGACAAACACAAAAGGGCGGCTCCCCGAAGGAAGCCGCCCCGAGACAGCGTGTGGTGCGCGACCTCACTTGAGCAGCAGCGCCTGCCGCACCGCCGTGAAACGCTCGCCGGCCACGCGAACCAGGTAGAGGCCGCTCGGCAGCGTGCCCGCCTCGAAGGCAAACGTGTGAGTCGTCTCGCCGGCCAGCGTGCCGTCGTGAAGCAAGGCCACCTCCTCACCCAGCAGGTTGTAGACCGCGATCCGCACATGCTGGGCCTGCTCGACGGCCAGCGTGAACTGCGCACGCGGGTTGAAGGGATTCGGATACACGTCCGAGAGCGCGTACGTGCCGGGTACCTCCACCGAAACGGCCACGACGGGGCTGTAGGTGAACGTGCCGTCCAGATCCACCTGCTTGAGGCGGAACTCATAGCGGCCCGGCATCAGGTTGTCGACGCGGTAGGTGTAGGCCTGAGGCGTGCTGGTCGTGCCTTGCCCGTCCACGAAACCCACCGGGGTGAAGTCGCCCTGCGACCGGACCTGCACCTCGAAGCCGGCATTGTTGCGCTCGCTCGTGGTACGCCAGGCCAACTGGACAACCTCTCCATCGGCCACCGCCTCGAACGAAGCGATCTCGACCGGAAGCGACGTGGCGGTGAAGGTCAGATCATCGATGAAGACACCATTTCCAGATTCGAAGTCGTTCACAAAATCGATACAGCGCACGTTCGTGCCGGGCACCGGAACGCTCCCGCCTCCTACCGGGGTCGAAACGAAGTCACCGATGATCAATGTGCACTCCGGGTCCGAGTAGGATAGGCCGAAGCCCGCTCCATGCGGAAAGTGCTGGAAGATCACCGTAATATTCGAGGCTTCCGACTGGGGGAACACCACACGGACGGCATCACCCGGCATGTCAACTGCATAGCACTTTGTACCGTTACAGACTGGATCCGCCATAACACCGCCGAACGGACTGCCAAAACTCCACTGCGTGCCAGACTGCATATCGGTAAAATCCTGTTCCCCGACACTGCGGTCTTCAAAATCCTCGACGATCTGTCCCCGGACCGGACCCGCAAAGCCGACCAGCAAGACGGCCAGGATGAGAACTGTGTAGCGTGTTTGCATGGGTACCCTCCTCCGATTGATGTGAAGCACACGATGATCAAGGGGTTGCCATCCACTTTGTCACCGCATCGCACCTGGTATGCCCGACACAGGTGTGGCATGCAGGAGGCCCCTCTACGAACCAAGCAGCCCTCTCACGACAAAGCACACAGGCAAGAAATTCGGCCGAATATAATTGCACGTACCTGAAGATGCCACTACCCGCACCTCGTAAGGAGAACGAGTTGCGGACCACCGGTTAACCTGCCCTGCTGCCGTGTCGGTCATCGTGCAGAAGGACAGGCCAGCCCTTCGCGCCTGCCGCACCGCGTAGCCACGGACTTCCACGCCGGCACGTTGCAGGTGGAGACGGATCGGGCACACCTCGTAGAATTCTCTCGAAGGTTCGCCGCTCAGGGGCCTACCCTGGCACTTCATGGCAGATCACTGGTTATACTGCCCTCCCACAACCTCCTTTCGGAAGCCCGACATCCCCATGTCCTCTGAACCCGTCTTCAGGCTGTACAACACCCTCACGAACCGGGTCGAGCCGGTGGTTCCGCGTGAAGCCGGCCATCTCCGTTTCTACACCTGCGGCCCGACGGTCTACTCGTACGCCCACATCGGCAACTTCCGTTCGTTCCTGACGGCAGACCTGATCCTGCGGACGGCCCGGGCGCTGGGCTGGCGCACGACCTACGTGACGAACATCACCGACGTGGGGCACCTGACCGAAGACGACCTGGCCGACACCGCGGGTGAGGACCGGATGATGAAGGCCCTCCGCTCGAAGGAAGGTCAGCGGTTCGCCAACATCTGGGACCTGGCCCGCTTCTACACGCAGGCCCTGCTCGAAGACTGGCACACGCTCAACCTGCGCGAGCCGGACGTGCGCCCCCGCGCCACCGAGCACGTGGCCCAGCAGATCCGCGCCGTCGAGCGGCTCATCGCACAGGGCCAGGCGTATGAGACCCGCCAGGGCGTCTACTTCCACGTCCCTACGTTCCCCGATTACGGCAAACTCTCGGGCAACCGTGAGGCCGGCCGCCTCGACCGGGCCGTCCGGGACGTGATCGTCGATCCGGAGAAGCGCGACCCCCGCGACTTCGCCCTCTGGAAGAAGGACGAGAAGCACCTCATGCAATGGTACAGCCCCTGGGGCTGGGGCTTCCCGGGCTGGCACATCGAGTGCTCCGTGATGGCCATGACCTACCTGGGCGAAGAACTCGACCTGCACACGGGCGGCGAGGACAACATCTTCCCCCACCACGAATGCGAGATCGCGCAGTCCGAGAGCCTGACCGGCAAGCCCTTCGCCCGCCACTGGGTCCACACGCGCTTCCTGCAGGTCGAGGGCGAGAAGATGTCCAAGAGCGCCGGCAACTTCTTCACCGTGCGCGACCTGACCCGTCCGGAGCACGAGGGCGGCCGTGGCATCGACCCGCTGGCGCTACGCATGACGCTCATCGCGGGGCACTACCGGCAGCCGTACAACTTCACGTTCCAGACGCTGAAGGCGAGCCTCAAGCACGTCGAGCGCTTCCGTGAGGCCGCGGCCCTGATCGACGCGGCCGAGGCCGCCGGCCGCGAGGGAAACGACCGCATCGGCCCGCGGCTGGAGACCCTCTACGAGCAGACCCTGGCGGCGATGTGCGACGACCTCAACACGCCCGAGGCCATCGCCCGGACCCTCGAGGGCACCCGCCTGATCCTCGGCTTCGGCGACAACCTGAACGCCGCCTCGGCCCGTGCGGCCCGCGCCTGGATGAACCGCACGAACGACCTGCTGGGCATCCTCGCCCGCGAGCACGAACGCCCGGCACCGACAGACGCCGACCCGCTGGCCGCCGAGGTAGAGGCGCTCCTGGCCGAGCGCGAAGCCGCCCGCAAAGCCCGCGACTTCGCCCGCGCCGACGCCATCCGCGAGGCCCTGGCCCAGCGGGGCATCGAAGTCATGGACACCCCGCAGGGGCCACGGTGGAAGAAGAAAATCACGCTCTGACCCCGAGCCGCCTGCTCGCCCCTCCCGCTCGCGGTCGTAGCAGGCAACCAGGACACCCGGAACGTACCAACCGCTGATCGTCACCCATGACGCTGACCATCAAACCGCTGGACTACAGCCACCTCGACGGGGGACTCGTGCGCATGATGAACCGGTTTCACACCGAAGGCACGCTCACGGGCGACCCCGAGGCTGACGCCTACCTGCGCCGGGACCCGAACGCCGCCCTCCTCGGCCTGCTGTTCGACCAGCGCGTCCGCGCCGAGTATGCGTTCACCGGGCCCCTCCGCCTGCGCGACCGCCTCGGACACCTGGACATGAAGCGCATTGCCGCCATGCCGCTGAAAGACCTCCAGGAGGCCTTCGCCGAAAAGCCCGCCGTCCATCGCTTCACGAACGTGATGGCGGAGCGGACCCATGCCCTGGCACGCCAGCTCACCGAAGCGTACGACGGCAACGCCGCCAACCTCTGGAACGATGGCGCCGACGCGGCCACCATCGAACGGCGCGTCCGTGCACTGCCCGGCTTCGGCAAGCTGAAGGCGATGAAAATGCGGTACGTCCTCCACTACTTCGGCTACCGCGACTTCAGCGAGGCCTGAAGCCCCGGCGCGTCAGACGGCTTCCGCCTCTCGCACGGCCTGGATGCGCTCCCAGAGCGCGCGGCGGAGATCGTCGAGGCCGGCTCCGGTTACGGCACTGATCGGCAGCAGGGTGAGATCTTCCGGGAACGATGCCCGCACCGCCGCGATCCGTGCCTCCTGCTCGTCCGGCGCCACCAGATCCATCTTCGAAAGCGCGACCATGCGGGGCTTGCGGAGCATAGCCGGGTTGAACGCCTCCAGTTCATCGAGCAGCGTCCGGTACACCGCGGCGGGGTCCTCGGCGTCGATGGGGATGACGAACAGCAAGACGGCGTTGCGCTCGATGTGCTTGAGGAAGCGCAGGCCCAGCCCGCGCCCCTCGTGCGCGCCTTCGATGAGGCCGGGCAGGTCGGCCATGACGAAGGAGGCATAGGCATCGACGGCGACGACTCCGAGGGCGGGCTCCAGCGTGGTGAATGGATAGTCCGCCACCTTGGGCCGGGCCGCCGAGAGGGCCGAAAGAAGCGTGCTTTTCCCGGCGTTCGGGAACCCCACGAGCCCCACGTCCGCCAGAAGCTTGAGTTCGAGGGTGACCTCGCGTTCCTCCCCCGGCTCGCCGGGCTGCGCGAAACGGGGCGTCTGGCGGGTCGCGTTCTTGAAGAAGGCGTTGCCCTTGCCGCCGCGACCGCCCCGGGCCAGCACCACGCGCTCGCCCGGCGCCATCACCTCGCCGAGCACCTCCCCCGTGTTCGTATCTTTGACCACCGTGCCCACCGGCACGCGGAGCACGATGTCGTCGCCGTCTTTGCCCTTTTTGTTCGCCCCGCTGCCCGGCTGCCCGTTTCCCGCGAAGTGATGGCGGTTGTAGCGCAGATCGAGCAGCGTGTACAGGTGCGGATCCGCTTCGATCAGCACGGAACCGCCGTCGCCGCCGTCACCGCCGTCGGGACCGCCCCGCGGCTGGAAACGAGCCCGCCGGAAGGAAACCGCACCGGCCCCTCCTTTCCCGCTGCGTACGGTAATCGTCACGTAATCGACAAACTTCATGGCGCGCCCTGTCCCGGTGCATGCATATGGCTTCTGGGTTCCTCCCTACGACCAACCCGGCCCCCGGGTTTTCCCTTCCGGGTTTTTCGCACGGGATTCGATGGCATTCCGTCCCGGCCCGGCGTATCCTCCCGGCCCGTTCATGTACCTTGCGACGCTCCGGCCGATTCCCTCGTGAAGCACGTCATCGTTTATACCGACGGCGCCTGTAGCGGCAACCCCGGCCCCGGCGGCTGGGCGGCCGTCCTACAATACGGCCGGCACGAACGGGTCCTGCAGGGAGCCGAGCCCCACACGACGAACAACCGTATGGAGCTCCGCGCCGTCGTCGAAGCCCTGCGGGCGCTGAAGGAGCCCTGCCGCGTGACCGTCCACACCGACAGTGCGTATGTGGCCAGCGCCGTGAACGAGGGCTGGCTCGAGGGATGGGTGCGGCGCGGCTGGAAGACCGCCGGCAAGCAGGACGTCAAGAACCGGGACCTGTGGGAAGCGCTGCGCGAGGCCATGCGCCGGCACCAGGTCACGTTCGTCAAAGTGAAGGGACACGCCGACGACGCCCTCAACAACCGGGTCGACCGGCTGGCCGTGGAGGCCATGCAGCAGGCCCGATGACCCTCACCCCTCTGCCGCCGGGCGTACCTCACCGCGCCCGGCCAGTGCTTCGACGAACGCCGCCCGGAACGCCTCCACCTCCGAGCAGCGCACCGCCACCCACAGTTCCGTGGCCTCGCCATAGTGATGACGCACCACCTGCGCATCGTACCGTCCGATGACATGCATGGCCGGGGACGTATCCGGGTAGGCGAATCGGAGGTACACCGTGGACCGGCGCACCCGTTCCTCGACGCCGGCCGCATCCAGCACCTCGGATGCCGCATCGCCATAGGCCCGGATCAGGCCGCCCGTGCCGAGCTTCGTCCCCCCGAAGTACCGCGTGACGACCACGAGCGTGTTCGTCAGCCCCCGTGCGTCGATCTGCCGGAGGATAGGCTGGCCGGCGGTCCCGCTCGGCTCGCCGTCGTCGTCGAACCGGAACAGCGCGCCGTCACGTCCCACCCGGTACGCCGAACAGTGATGCGTGGCGGCGTGCTCGCGCCGGCGCACGGACGCCAGCGCCTCCGTCGCCTCGGCTTCCGTCTCCACCGGGAACGCCTCCGCAATGAACCGAGAGCCCTTCACCTTGATCTCCGCCCGGGCCGGCCGCCGGAGAACACGATACACATCGGCCTGCATCGTCACACCCCTTTCTCGACACCCTTCCTGCCCCCGGGAGAGCCATTCACCGCAGGGACATGCACCTCATGTCATTTTCCGTTTGAAGATAGCAGAAAGCCGGAATAAATCGGAAAGGCTCCGGTATAAGTTCAGGTTTGCAGATTTCTCGTACCCCCTCTCGGGTTTCCGTTCGCCACGACGTAGCCGTCCCTCTATGCTGCTTCTGTTTCTGCTTCTGCTGATGCTCCCGGCCGAACACGCCACGTCCCGGCAGTCCGACGACGAGCCGGCCCGGCGAACGCTGACGGCCCATCCCGTCACCGGGGTGATCCACGTCGACGGGGTGCTCGATGAAGCCGACTGGCAGCAGGCCCCCGTAGCCTCCGACTTCCGGCAGTTCGAGCCCCATGAAGGCGCCCCGGCCACCCTGCCCACCGAGGTGCGCATCCTCTATGGCCCGGATGCCCTCTACGTGGGAGCCCTCCTGCACGACCCGGAGCCCGACCTGATCCTGCGCACCCTCGGCCGTCGGGACGAGTTCAACCAGGCCGACTGGTTCATCGTGTCCATCGACTCCTATCTGGACCGCAAGACGGCCTACACGTTCGGCATCAACGCCGCGGGTGTGCTGCTCGATGGGGTCATGACACGCGACCTCGATCCCTCCTGGGATGCCATCTGGGAAGGCCATGCCCGCGTGACGGCCGAGGGCTGGGTCGTCGAGATGCGGATCCCCTACGCCATGCTTCGCTTCCCGGCGACGGAACAGCAGACGTGGGGCATCAACTTTCAGCGCATGGCGCCGCGTCTGGGGGAGGTGTCCGAGTGGGCCCTCGTGCGACGGTCGGAACGGGGCAGCGGGGTCGTCGCCCACTACGGGATGCTGGAAGGCCTGCGCGGCATCCGCCCGAAGCGCAACCTACAGCTCATCCCCTATTCTCTCTCGCGCCTCCAGATCGAGGAAGACGATCTCCGCCCCGGCCACGGGCTGACGGAGCGCGAACTCGACGTCGGAGCCGACCTGAAAATCGGCCTGAGCAGCAGCCTGGTGCTCGACGCCACCCTCAACCCGGATTTCGGCCAGGTGGAAGCCGACCCGGCCGAACTGAACCTGACCGCCTTCGAGACCTTTTTTCCCGAACGACGCCCCTTCTTCATCGAGGGTGCCGAACTGTTCAACTTCAGCTACGGACGGGAAGGCAACCTCCTGTATACGCGCCGGATCGGGGCCCGGGCCCCCATCATCGGCGCCACCAAGCTGACCGGCCGCACGCCCTCCGGCCTCTCGGTCGGCCTCCTGGCCGCCACGACCGGTGAGAACTTCAGTCCCGAGCACCACTACGGGGTCGTGCGGTTGCGCCAGCAGTTCGGCACGATTTCGTCGGCAGGCACCATGCTCACCGCCTATGACCATACGACCGACACCGATAGCCCCCGCCGCACCCTGGCCGGCGGCCTCGACTGGGACGTGCGCCTGAAAGACAACGTCTATCAGTTCCGCGGACAGACCAGCCTCACGCACCGCACCGAGCCGGGCCTCGCCGACGGCATCACCGAAACCGGCCTCTCGCTCATCTCGGCCTTCGAACGCACGCGCGGCACATGGACGTATAACCTGGGCTTCGACCTGTTCGACGACCGCTTCAACCCCAACGACATGGGCCGGCTGCGTCGGAACAATTTTTATCGCCTCCTGGCCGGCGTACGCTACCAGATCAACGACAGCCGCCCCTTTGGCCCCTTCCAGCGCGCCTCCCTCCGTCTCTTCAGCTGGAAACGCTGGACCTATGCGAACGGCGAAGATCAGGAAGCCGGCTTTTTCCTCTTCTCCGACTGGGAAACGAACGCCTTCCAGCGCATCGAACTTCGTTTCTCCGGCGACTTCCTCTTCGGTGGGTACGATCCCTACGAGACGCGGGGCCTCGGTTCCTGGGCTCCTCCGCGCCAGCTGGGCGTCAACCTCGAATACGCGACCGATAGCCGGCGCGCGTGGCAGCTCTCGCCGGAACTGGGCGCCGAGTTTACGGAGGACGGGGGCCGCGACCTCCAGGCCGCGCTGGACGCCGAATGGAATGCGGGAAGCCGATTGCGCCTGGAAGCCGGCGTGAGCCTGCGCCGGAGCGACAACCGGACGGCCTGGGTGGCCAATGAAACGTTCCTGCGCGCTTCGGACGGCTGGGCCATCGGCACGGAAACGGGACCTCCCGATGACCTTTCGAGCGAGCAGTTCGCTCCCCTTCCCGTCTCCCTCGATGAGGCTCTGGCCGGCTACGCCCCCTACGAGGGCTTCGAAGACCGCTTCTACGTGCCGGTCTTCGGACGGCGGGACACCCGCTCGGCCGACCTGACGCTCCGCAGCACCGTCACCTTCACGCCGAACCTCACGCTTCAGTTCTACGGCCAGCTCTTCGTCGCCCGTGGACGCTACGACGATTTCCACCTCCTGGCCGACCGGGATACGCTCGTCCCCGTGTCCCCTTTCCCGAAACGGTATGACTTCTCGGTGCGCAGCTTCCAGACCAACCTGGTCCTGCGCTGGGAATACCGCCCCGGCTCGACCGTCTTCCTGGTCTGGTCGCAGGCGCGCCGGGGAACGACCGACATCGATCCGCTCGACCTGACCGGCCGCTCTCCCTTCGAGCGGGACACGTTCGGCCTCGTTGGCGATACGTTCGACCTCTTCCCCACGAACGTCTTCATCCTCAAGATCAGCTACACGTTCATGCCCTGAGCCTTCCCGCCGCCGTCCGTTTCACAGACGTTCAACACGTGCGGGTGGAGCCTCTGGCGAGTGCGTCGTATCATGGAGCCAGGGGCCGGACCGGCCCGTTCGCTTTTTCTCAGAGCGTGACCATCCCAAACGCAACCAGGTAGATCATGGCTGTCGAACGTACCCTTGCCATCCTCAAGCCCGACTGTGTCCGGAAGAACCTGATCGGAGAGGTGATCCGTCGCATCCAGGAGGCGGGCTTCACGATCCGCGCGATGAAGATGATCCGGCTGACGAAGCAGGAAGCCGAGGGCTTCTATGCCGTCCACCGGGGCCGTCCTTTCTTCGATGACCTGACGACGTTCATGTCCAGCGGGCCGTGCGTTCCGATCGTGCTGGAAAAGGAGAACGCCGTGGCGGATTTCCGCGCCCTCATCGGCGCCACCGACCCGGCCGAGGCCGCCGAAGGCACCATCCGCCGCGCCTTCGCCGACAGCAAAGGGGAAAACATCGTCCACGGCTCCGACTCGGTCGAGAACGGCCGTCTGGAGGCCAACTATTTCTTCCCGGAGCACGAGATCGTGGCCAACGGGTGAGACGCGCCCCCTTGGTAGGGACCCTGTGGGGATGCCGGACACGCCGGCATCCCTTATTTTTTGGGCGGCGTTGCGCCTCCCTCCGACCGTACGCGCCGCACGGCGCCTTTCAACCGATGATCCCTCCGATCCTCATGCGTCTGTTCCTGCTGGGCCTGCTGGCCACGCTCGGCTGTGCCACGTCGCCCCCCGCCCCCACCACGCCGCCGGCCGTGCGGACCGGCGCCGCCGTGCTGGCCGACGAAGCCTTTCGCCCCCTCAACGGCCTCCGGGTGGGGCTGATCGTCAACCATACGGCCCGCGTCGACTCGGTGCACCTGATCGACCTACTCCACGCGGCACCGCACGTCACCCTCGCGGCCCTCTTCGGCCCCGAGCACGGTCTGCGTGGTGAGGCCGACGCCGGCGAGGCGGTGGCCGACGGGCGGGATATCCGCACCGGCGTACCCGTCTACAGCCTCTACGGGACGACGCGTAAGCCCACCCCGGCCATGCTCGCGGGCCTGGACGCCCTCGTCTTCGATATCCAGGACATCGGCGCCCGGTTCTACACGTACATCTCCACGATGGGCCTGGCCATGCAGGCCGCCGCCGAGGCCGGCATCCCGTTCTACGTCCTCGACCGGCCCAACCCGCTCGGCGGCGAGACGGTGACCGGGTTCGTCCTCGACACCACCTACGCCTCCTTCGTCGGCGCCTACCCGATCCCCATCGTCCACGGCCTCACGGTGGGCGAACTGGCCCGGATGATCCAGGGGGAAGGGATGCTCCCCGGCCTCGACGCCCTCGACCTCCGCGTCATCCCCATGCAGGGATGGCGGCGTGCGATGCAATGGCCCGACACCGGCCTCCCCTGGATCCGCCCCAGCCCGAACATCCCGGATTTCGAGACGGCCCTCGTCTACCCCGGCACCTGCTTCCTCGAGGGGACGACCGCCAGCGAGGGGCGCGGCACGCGGGCCCCCTTCCGCCAGGTGGGCGCCCCCTGGGTGGATGCCGAGACACTGGCCGACACGCTCAACGGGCGCGGCCTGCCGGGCATTCGCTTCGAGCCGGTCACCTTCACACCCGAAGCCATTCCGGGCATGGCCTCCGATCCCAAGCACCGCGGCCTACCCGTACACGGCGTCCGGCTGGTCGTCACGGACCGCCATGCCTACCGCCCGGTGGCAACGGGACTGCACGTGCTCGCCGCCCTCTACCGGCAGGCTCCCCCGTCCGAGCGTGCGACGTTCCTCAAGGAGCGCTGGCTTCACCTCCTCGCCGGCACGGACAGGCTCTATCGGTATCTCATCGACGGCGTGCCGGCGGACGAGATGGCCCGTGCGTGGGCCGAGGAGGTCGCAGCGTTCCGGCAACGACGCGCGCCGTACCTGCTCTACGATTGAGACGGCTTACTCGTCCGTGAAGCCAATTTCGCGATGCGAGCCGTCGCAGAACGGCTTGTTCTTCGAGGCGCCGCACCGGCAGAGCGCCGCCCGCGCCCCCGTCCGGTGCTCCCGCCCTTCGGCGTCGACGATCAGGAACGGCCCCTCCAGCAAGAGCGGACCGTTACGCGCCGGGGTGATCTTCAACGCCCCCCGGGCCTCGCCCTCTTTGACGCCCCCCGTGCCCAGACGGCCGCTATCGGAGAAGTGTCCTTCGTGGCTGTTGTCGCACAGCGGCTTGTTTGCCGAACGCCCGCACCGGCAGAGCGCCACGCGCGTGTCCTTCAGGAGCAGCGTCCCGTCCGGCGTCACGATCTCCACCTCCCCGCGGACATAGAGGGGTCCGTCGGGTGCCAGGCGCACGACGTTGTCCGACGGCACCGGCTCGGCGGCCCCCCCATCCTTGCGCCGGACGTGGAGCGCCCCGGTCGGACAGCGCGCCACGACCTCCGCAATGGCGTCCGGGTCGGCAGCATCCGGATCGACCCAGGGCTTGCGGTCGGGGTCGAAGACCGCACGCAGTCCGCGCACACATTCCCCCACATGCAGGCAACGACGCACATCGTACGTGATGGTGATCTTCTCGCCGTCGTAGGTATGCACCTTGGATTCCATGGTCTGTACCGGTTTGATGGTTGCCGCGGATGCACACGCCGAAACGTGGCGCCTATCCTCCGAAATGCGTGCGGAAGGTCTGTTCGAGGCGGTCGGTCGTAGGAAAGTGGAGCGCCACGAAGCCCACCATGCCGACGGCCGAGATCAGGTTGATCCAGTAGCCGGGATGGCGGGCCATGACGCCGGCAATAACCGCCAGCAGGCACACGACCAGCCCGAAGAGCGCGACACCTTCCAGGAGCGCCAGTCGGACGATCCCGGCCGTCCGGAGCCGGTTCCAGGCCTCTTCGGCCGTAGCCGGGGCGCCCGTACCTCCGAGCATCATCGCGTAGACCCTGCCCACCACCGTATAAACCCCGACCGCCACCAGCAGATGGCCGTAGGTGAGCATCCGGATCAACTGCACGTCGGCCGCATCGCCGGGCACGGCGGACCGGGTCAGATAGAGGAAAAAGATGACCACGGCAAAGAGGGTCACCCCGGCCGCCAGGGCCGATTCGATGACCTGGAGCGTGCGTACGTTCGCGGGCGTGAGCACGCGCCGGAACGTGTCAGGAGTCAGAGGAGCCATCGGTCTGATCGTGGCAGGTGGTCGATGGCCTGAATATAGGCACGGACGTCCTCCCTTGCACGGCCGGACGCCGCTCCCCCCGGCAACGCATCATGACGCCGCCTCGCGCACCTCGGCCGGACGCCACAGTATGGCGTAGATGACCTCCAGGTAGCCTCCCAGGATCAGCAAGGGCGCGATATAGAGGGAGATGAATCCGTCCACCTCGTTCTCGATGCGCATGAGCACGTACCCGATCACGACGATCACCACACCGAGCAGAAGAAGACGATAGTTTTTCGCCGTGAAGACCATGGAGCCCCGGCTCCGCCCGCTGCCGGAACGGTCCGTCCGTGTGCGTTGACGGCGTGTTCTTTTCGTGGCCATATCCCGATCGACTTCGTACCTGACCTTCCCGGTGCCCGTCCCGGTCCTTCCGGGAGGCGGTCCGCCTACTCACGCGGGAGAACCGGGTTCCGCCCCGGGCCCGTCGGGTCCGGCAACCGGCCGCGGCCGTCCCCCCCGGAGGTCATTTTTTTGTCGTTCGGGATACCCTATTTTTCCTGCCGACGCTCACCCACACCCCTGGCCCGCCAACCATGACGAAGAAGCTCACCATCGACGAAGTTGCCCGGCTGGCGTACGTATCGCGGTCGGTTGTCTCACGGGTGCTGAACAACCACCCGAACGTGAGCAAGGAGGCCCGCGAGCGCGTGTTGAAGGTCATCCGGGAGCACAACTACCGCCCCAGCTCGGTGGCCCGCAGCCTGGTGACCGACCGTACCTACGAGCTGTGCGTGCTGGCTCCGCGCCGCCGCGACGACGTGCTGGCGACGGGCTACTGGCCGCTGATCCTCCTGGGCCTCTCCGAGCAGAGCACGCGGCGCGGCTACTACGTCTCCATCTCGATGGTCTCGGCCGACATGGAGCAGACCCTGCACGAACGTATCCTCTCCGGCCATACCTTCGACGGCTTCATCCTCATCGCCCGGGACGTAACCCGCGCCGTGGCCGAAGCGCTGCGCGACAACCCGGCGCCCGTCGTCCTGATCGGGCATGACCCCGACTACCCGGACTTCAACTCCGTCGACGCCGACAACTTCGACGGCGGCTACCAGGCCGGCATGCATCTGGCTCGGCTGGGCTACCGGCGACCGGGGCTGATGCTGGGACCGGCCGAGATGCCCGAGACCGACGACCGCCGCAACGGCTTCCTGAAAGCCCTGTCCGATGCGGGGCTGTCCGTAGCCCCCGGGCACACGGTCACCGGCGACTACGCTCCGCAGAGCGGCTATGCCATCATGCGCGGCTGGATCGAGGCCGGCGACGTACCGGACGCCGTCTTCTGCACGAGCGACGTGAAGGCCACCGGCGCCCTGCTGGCCCTGCACGAGGCCGGCCTCCGCGTGCCGGACGACGTGGCCGTCGTCGGCTTCGACGACCTCCCCACGGCCCGGTTCACCATCCCGCCGCTGACCACCGTGCACCAGCCCATCTATGAGAAAGGCGAGCAGGCCGCCAACCTCATCATCGACCTGATCGAGGGCAAGCGCAGCGGGGTCATCCACCAGAACCTGCCGGTCTCGCTCGTAGTGCGGGCCTCGTGCGGAGCCGAACGGACGGTGTAACCCCGTTTCAGCGCCCGAACCGCAGACGCGGCCAGAGGCGCAGCAGGACGAGCAGGCAACCCGTGGCGACGGCCGTGAAGAAGAGGCCGCTCCCTGTCTGCCCATAGAGGTAGAACCCCGTGGCGAAGAGGACGCTGTAGATACCGACCGCCCCGCACACCGCGGCCAGCAAGGCCAGGGGCAGGTCCGACCCCGCCTCCTCGGGCAACGCGATGCCCTCGCGGCGGGCCGCCGCCAGCACCGGCCGCCAGCCCGGCCCACCCGGGCGGATCCGCTGGTAGAAGGACCGCAGCACGGCCGGGTCCGTGGGCGCCGAGAGGTAGGCCACCGCCACCCAGGCGGCCGTCGTCACCGCCACGATCACCAGCAGCCGCTCCCAGTCCGCCAGCCCACCGCCGGCCCAGCCCATCCTACCGGCCACCTGGAAGTACATCGCCACGAGAAACGAGACGACCATGGCTGTCAACTCCGAGGCCGCGTTGATACGCCACCAGAACCACCGCAGCAGGAAGAGCAGGCCCGTGCCCGCACCGATCTGCACGACGATGTTGAACACCTGCAGGGCGTTCTCCAGAAACAGGGCCAGGGTACAGGCCACCACCATCAGCACCACCGTCGCCAGGCGCCCGACCCACACCTGCTGCCGCTCCGTGGCCTGCGGGTTGAGGAACCGGTGGTAGACGTCGTTCACGATGATCGACGAGCCCCAGTTGACCTGCGTGGACATGGTGGACATATAGGCCGCTGCCAGCGAGGTGACCACCAGCCCCAGCAGGCCGGAGGGCAGGAACGAGAGCATGGCCGGGTAGCCCAGGTCGTTCCGGACCACCTGCTCGGACAGGTTCGGGAACCGCTCGGCCATCATGGAGAGCTCGGGGAAGACCACCAGCGAGGCCAGTGCCACCAGGATCCACGGCCATGGCCGCAGCGCGTAGTGGAGGGCGTTGAAGAGCAGCGTGGCCCCGGCGGCGTGGCGCTCGTCGCGGGCCGAGAGCATCCGCTGCACGATGTAGCCCCCCCCGCCCGGCTCCGCACCGGGGTAGTACGCCGCCCACCACTGCACCGCCAGCGGCACGAAGAACACCGGCAGCATCTCCTGCCACGTCAACTGCTCGAACGACGGCCAGAAGGCCAGCGCCGACCGCACGTTCTCGTGCGCCAGCAGCGCCTCCAGCCCGCCCACCTCCGGCATGTTCAGCACGTAGATCGCTGCGCCGATACTGCCCGCCATGGCGATGGCAAACTGCACCAGGTCCGTCAGCACCACCCCGCGGAGCCCGCCCAGCGCGCTGTAGATCATCGTCACCGTGGCCGCCACCAGCACCGTCTCCACGTCCGTCCATCCCATCATCACCCCGCCGATCTTGATGGCCGCCAGCGTCACCGAGGCCATGATCAAGATGTTGAAGACGATGCCCAGGTAGACCGCCCGGAAGCCCCGCAGGAACGCCGCCAGCCGCCCCGAATACCGGATCTCATAGAACTCCACGTCGGTCAGCACCTCGGAGCGACGCCAGAGCCGCGCGTAGAGGAACACGGTGAGCATGCCCGTGAGCAGGAACGCCCACCACGTCCAGTTGCCGAAGATACCGTCCGAGCGGACGATGTCGGTCACCAGGTTGGGGGTGTCCGTGGAGAAGGTGGTGGCCACCATCGAGATGCCCAGCAGCCACCAGGGCATGTCGCGCCCGGCCAGGAAGAAGCTGTCGAAGTTGCGGCCCGAGCGCCCGGCTACGGCCAACCCGATGCCGAGCGAGAGGGCGAAGAACAGGGCCATGATGACCCAGTCGATGGTACCGAGATGCATGACGGACGTGCGTTCGTGTGAACAGGGACATCACCTCGTGAAGGCGGCGTCAAGATAGGAAACGTCTTCACGAGTCGCCTGCATGGAACCGATTCCAGAATGGTGTGGAAGCGATTCCTAAATCCGAACCACCCTTGTAACCGCCCCGCCCCTCCGCCTATCATAGTTTCGCCGGGAGTAAGTCCCATCCCGGTTTCACGATGACGTTCGACCGCAACACCGTCTCTGCTTCGCTCCCATGGTATCGATCGCCGCCTCCCTCCCCTCGACCGCGCTGTCCTTCCCCGACGACCTCGAACCCGAGGTGCACGACGGCAGCCAGCGCGAACGCGTCCCCGTACTCATCTTCGAGCAGCCCGACCAGCTGGCCCGCCAGGTGGCCCGCCGCATCGCCAACCTGATCGAGGAGCGACAGGCCGTCGGCAAGAACGTCGTGCTCGGCCTGCCCACCGGCTCCACCCCCATCGGCGTCTACGAAGAACTCATCCGCCTGCACCGCGAACAGGGGCTCGACTTCTCGAACGTGGTCACGTTCAACCTCGACGAGTACTACCCCATGCAACCGGACAGCCTCCAGAGCTACCACCGGTTCATGCATGAGAACTTCTTCGACCACGTCAACATCCCGAAGGAGCACATCCACATTCCCCGTGGCGATCTTCCGCGGGAGGAGATCGAGAACTACTGCCTGCAGTACGAACATGCCATCATGAAGGCCGGGGGACTGGACCTGGTCCTGCTGGGCATCGGACGCAGCGGCCACATCGGCTTCAACGAGCCCGGCTCGGGGCCGGAGACCCGTACCCGCCTGGTGGTCCTCGACGAGATCACGCGCAAAGACGCCGCCAGCGATTTCTTCGGCGAAGAAAACGTGCCGCGCGAGGCCATCACGATGGGTGTCGGCACGATCCTCGACGCCCGGGAGGTCATCCTCATGGCCACGGGCGAGCACAAGGCGCCCATCATCCGGAAGGCCGTCGAGGAGGAGCCGACCCGGCGCGTGACCGCCTCCTACCTCCAGCTCCACCGCGATGCCACGTTCTACCTGGACCGGGCTGCCGCCGGCGAGCTGACCCGCGTCAAAACCCCGTGGCTCGTCCGTGAGGTGGACTGGACCCCCGACCTGGCCAAACGGGCCGTCATCTGGCTCTCGGAGAAACTCGGCAAGGCCATCCTGCACCTGGAAGCCGCCGACTTTTACCGCAACCACCTGCAGAGCCTGCTCCACCAGCACGGCAACGTGGATGACCTCTGCCGCACCGTCTTCGAGGACCTGCGCCGGCGCATCCACTACCCGGAAAGCCTCCCCCGGAAAGAGCGCGTCATCGTCTTCAGTCCCCACCCGGACGACGACGTCATCTCCATGGGCGGCATGCTCGACAAGCTCGTCCGCAACCAGAACGAGGTCACCGTGGCCTACATGACCAACGGCTCGGTGGCCGTCTTCGACGCGGACGTGCGCCGCATCCTCCGCTTCGTCGACATGAGCCTGACCGCCCTCGGCCTCGGCGATGAGGCCCATCGCGACGCCTTCCAGAAGACCCGGAGCCGCTACCTCCGCTTCCTCCAGCAGAAAAAGCCGGGCGAGGTGGACCTCGAACCCATCCAGCAACTAAAGGCTTACATCCGCTATGCCGAGGCCGTGGCCGCCATCGAGGTCATGGGCCTGGACGAGCGCCATGCTCGCTTCCTCGACATGCCCTTCTACAAGACGGGCACCGTGCGCAAGGCCCCCATCGGGGAAGACGACATCCAGGTGGTGCTCGACCTGCTCCGAGAAATTCGCCCCCACCACGTGTTCGTCGCCGGCGACCTCTCGGACCCCCACGGCACGCACCGGATGTGCTACAAGGCCATCCAGCGCGCCCTGCAACGCTACAACGCCCCGGAGACCGCCGCTCCCGGCACCCAGACCCGGAACGGAAAGAAGGAAGGCCGGGCGAAAGACACGCCGCAAAAGGCCGCCAGCGCCGCCAAAACGCCCCGGCCGCTCGTGTGGCTCTACCGGGGAGCCTGGCAGGAGTGGGAAATCGACAAGACCGACATCTTCATCCCGCTCTCGAAGGCCGACCTGGACCGCAAGATCGAGGCTATCTTCAAGCACGAGAGCCAGAAGGACCGCGCCATGTTTCCCGGCGCCTACGACGAGCGGGAGTTCTGGGAACGCGCCAAGGACCGCAACCGGGAGACGGCGGCAGCCCTGAACCGGCTCGGCCTGCCCGAGTTTTACGCCGCCGAGGCCTTCGTCACCACGTACGATATGCCCTGAAGTCGTATTTTCCCGGTCCTTGTGGCCCGCATACCGTTCCGTCCATGCCCGTCCAAGAACGCCTGCTTGCCGGTATCGACCTCGGTGGTACCAACATACGGGTGGCGCTGTCCCCCCTTGCTCGTCCCCGGGAGCGACGGGTGTGGCAGAGCATCGAGACCCCGCCGGGAATGTCTCCCGAAGCGTTCCTCGAACGGGTGTCCGCCGAGATCTCGGCGGGCCTGGCGACCCTGGCCGCGCCGCCGGAGGCACTCTGTGGGATCGGCTGTGTCGCTCCGGGCATCACGGACGGCGAGAAAGGGGTTATCCAGTATGCCACGAACCTGGGCTGGCGAGACGTACCCCTCGCCGCGATGCTCGCGGAGCGCTTCGGCGTGCCGGCCGTCGTCGAGAACGACGTCAACGCCGCCGCGCTGGCGGAATACACGTGCGGTACCGGGCAACAGGCGCACTCGCTCGTCTACCTGACCGTGAGTACGGGCGTCGCCGTGGGCATCGTGGTGGAGGGGCGCCTGTGGCGGGGCGCCCACCACGCTGCCGGCGAGATCGGCTACTTCCTGCCCGAACCCCGGCACATTGGCCAGGACTGGGGAGAAAACGGCTGCCTGGAGATGACCGCCGGCGGCATCGGGCTGGCGCGCGCCTGGGCCCGCCACCGGGGCGGCAACGGCGTCGCCGCCGAAGCCGTGGAGGTGTTCAACCGGGCCCGCGACGGCCACCCGGAGGCCGTGGCGCTGGTACGCCGCGCCGCCAACTACCTGGCGCAGGCCGTCGTCGCCATCGGCGCCCTGATCGACCCGGAGATCGTCGTCCTCGGCGGCAGTATCGCCCAGAACGAACCTGCCCTGGTGGCCCGCATCCGTGAGGTGGTGTCGATGACCCTCCCGCACCCGATGCCGGTTCTCCATTCCAACCTTGGCGGCGACGCCCCGATGCTGGGCGCCCTCATTCTGGCGGCCCGCCATGTCGCCACCCCGGTCTCGGACGCCGCCGGAACCGACGCCTGACCCCATGCCCGCCCTCCGTCTCCTCCTGGCCGGCCTCCTGCCCCTCGCCCTGTCTCTTTCCCGGACGTCCGCCGCCCAGCCTGTCCCCCGGCACTACGTCGCCTACCGCACCGCCGCCCCCCTCACCCTCGACGGCCACCTCGACGAACCCGCCTGGCAGGCCGCCCCGTGGACCGACCCCTTCACCGACATCGAGGGGGACCGCCGCCCACCGCCCCGCTTCCACACACGGGCCAAAATGCTCTGGGACGACGACTACTTCTACGTGGCCGCCACCCTGGAGGAGCCGCACCTGTGGGCCACCCTCACCGAACGCGACGCCGTCATCTTCCACGACAACGACTTCGAGGTCTTCATCGACCCCGACGGCGACGCGCACCTGTACTACGAGATCGAACTGAACGCGCTGGGGACGGTCTGGGACCTGCTGCTCGTGCGCCCCTACCGCGACGGCGGCCCGCCCATCGACGCGTGGGACGTGCGCGGCCTCCGCCTCGGCCTGCACCTCGACGGCACCCTCAACGACCCGTCCGACACCGACCGGGGCTGGACCGTGGAGCTGGCCCTCCCGTGGGAGGCGCTCCGCGAGGCTGCCCCCGGCGACCGGCCCCCGCAGCCGGGCGAGACGTGGCGCGTCAACTTCTCCCGCGTGCAATGGCACACCGACGTGGTCGACGGGCGCTACGTCAAACGCACCGACCCGGCCACGGGGCGGCCGCTCCCGGAGGACAACTGGGTGTGGAGCCCGCAGGGCGTCATCGACATGCACCGGCCCGGGCGCTGGGGCTTCGTGCTGTTCTCGGACCGCATCGCCGGCACGGGCACCACGCCGTTCGTCCCCGACCCCAACGAGCGGGTCAAGGACGCCCTGCGGCACCTGCACGAGGCCCAGCGCGCGCACTTCCGCACGCACGGGCGCTATGCCGACGACCTGGCCGCCCTCGGCGCGGACACCCTGCGCGTCGACGGGCTCGCCTTCACCCCCACCCTGTACGTCACCCCGACCCTGTACGAGATCACCGCCCCCGGCTTCGACGGCGCCACCGTCCACATCCGCCACGACGGGCGGGTGTGGGTGGAAAAGCCCTGACCGTTCCCCGCCCCGGCACACCCATCGTGCCTGACGCCCCGGGCCCCATCTTCGAATTTGCAATCTGCAACCCGAAACCCTCTCATGAACCGCAAAGACTTCCTCCGCCTGATGGCCGCCGGCGCGATGAGCCTGGCGGCGGGCTGTGTACCGGAGCCGCGCCCCCGCGCCAAACGCAAGCACTTCGCCTGGCTCCGCGGCGACTTCTCGACAATGGAGCCGTGGAAGCCGAAGTTCGCCCGGTGGAAGGCGGCCGGCATCGACGCCCTGCTCCCCAACGTGAGCGAGCCCGAGGTGCTGGCCCGCGTGGCCGAGGCCGCCGCCGCCGAGGGGCTGGAGACGCACGCCTGGATCGTGACGATGATGCGGGGCGGCATGGAGGAGGAGCACCCCGAGTGGTACGCCGTCAACCGGCTGGGGCAGTCCACCGCCACCGACCCGCCGTACGTCCCCTACTACAAGTTCCTCTGCCCGAACCGGGAGCCCGTGCGCGCCCACCTGGCCGACCACTACGGCCGCATGGGCAAGGTGCCCGGCGTCGCCAGCCTCCACCTCGACTACATCCGCTTCCCCGACGTCATCCTCCCCGTGGCGCTCTGGGACAAATACGGGCTGGTGCAGGACAAAGAGTATCCGCCGTTCGACTACTGCTACTGCGACGTCTGCCGGGCGAAGTTCAAGGCGCAGACGGGCCTCGACCCGCTCGACCTCGACGACCCGCCCTCGAACGAGGCCTGGGTCCGCTTCCGGTACGACAGCATCACCGAGGTCGTCACGATGCTGGCGGACGTGGCGCACGCGAAGGACCGGGCCCTCTCGGCGGCCGTCTTCCCCACCCCGGACATCGCCCGGCGGCTGGTACGGCAGGACTGGCCTAGCTGGCCGCTCGACGCCGTCCACCCGATGATCTACCACAGCTTCTACAACGAGCCGGTGTCGTGGATCGAGCAGGCCACGCGCGAGGGCGTCGCGGCGCTGGGCGGCCGCATCCCCCTCTATGCCGGCCTCTACGTGCCGGCGCTTTCCCCCGCCGAGCTGGCCGAGGCGGCCCGCGGGGCGCTGGCCGGCGGCGCCGACGGCATCACCCTGTTCGAAGCGCAGCACCCCACCGAAGAACACTGGCAGCAACTGGCCCCCGTCCTCGTCTCATGACCTCGCCCGCCGCCCCCGCGCCGGCCACCCCCGTGGCCTCGCCCGACGCCGGCCCCCTCCTCGCCCGCCGCTACGTCGCCCTCGACGTCTTCCGCGGGCTGACCATCGCCGGGATGATCCTGGTCAACACCCCCGGCAGCTGGGCGCACGTCTACGCGCCGCTACGCCATGCCGCCTGGCACGGCGCCACGCCCACCGACCTCATCTTTCCCTTCTTCCTGTTCATCGTCGGGGTGGCGATGTGGTTCTCGTTCTCGAAGTTCGAGCATCGCCCTTCGCCGGACGTGCTGAAGAAGACCGCGCGGCGGGTGGTGCTCCTCTTCGCCGTGGGGCTGCTGATCCTCAACGCCCACCCCTACGTGCGCGACTACGGCACCCTCCGCATCATGGGGGTCCTCCAGCGCATCGCCCTGGCCTACGGGCTGGCGTCGCTCCTCTGCCTCTCCCTCCGCCCGAAGGCGCTGCTGGCCACCTCGGCGGGCCTGCTGCTCGGCTACTGGGCCCTGCTGTGGGCCGGCGGCGGCCCCGACCCCTACGCCCTCGAAACCAACCTGGCCCGGCAGATCGACCTGTTCGTTTTCGGGGCGGATCACCTGTACAAAGGGTTCGGCGTGCCGTTCGACCCGGAAGGGCTGCTCGCCACGATCCCGGCTGCGGTGACGGTGGTGCTGGGCTACCTGGCCGGCCGCACGCTCCGCTCCACGCTCCCCCTCGAAAAGGCACTCCTCCACCTGTTCCTGGCCGGGACGGCCCTCCTGCTGGCGGGGGTCGCGTGGCACCCGCTCTTTCCCATCAACAAGCCGCTGTGGACCAGCTCGTACGTGCTCTACACCGGCGGCATCGCGATGCTCGGCCTGGCGTGGGCAGTCTGGCTGATCGATGTGAAGGGGTGGCGCCGCTGGGCCGAGCCGTTCCGGTGGATGGGGCTCAACCCGCTGTTCCTCTACGTCCTCTCGGGCCTCTGGGTGCTGGCACTCATCCGCTGGGTGCGCCTGCCCGCCGGCGACGGCACGACGATGAACGGCTACGCCTGGCTCTACCAGAAGGTGTTCGTCCCCCTGGCCGGCCCGCTGAACGGCTCCCTCCTGTTCGCCCTCGCGCACGTGGCCGCCTTCATACTCCTGGGCCGGGTCCTCTACCGCCGGCGGCTCTTCATCAAGCTGTGATACCCATGCGACCACTCCGCTCTCTGCTCCCGCTCCTGCTTCTCCCGCTGCTGGCAGCGTGCGAGGAGGCCCTGGCACCCGAACCCGCCGCCCCGGCCTACCGGCTCGTGGGCTACCTCCAAGGCCCCCTGGGCGTACAGATCGACGACGAGGCCGCGGCCCGCCTCACCCATGTCAACTACGCCTTCGCCAACGTGCGTGACGACGCGGTGGTGCTCGAATACCCCGAGGACCCCGCCCGCCTCGCTGCCCTGACGGCCCTCCGCGACCGCCATCCCCACCTCCGGATCCTCCTCTCGGTGGGGGGCTGGGCATGGTCCGAAAACTTCTCCGACGCCGCCCTCACCGAGGAATCCCGCGAGACGTTCGCGCGGAGTGCCGTGGCCCTCGTGACCCGGCACCACCTCGACGGGCTCGACATCGACTGGGAATACCCGGGGCAGCCCGGCGAGGACAATGTGTACCGTCCCGAAGACCGGGAAAACTTCACCCTGCTGCTCCAGACCCTCCGCAAGCACCTCGACGCGCAGG
>CAZKFR010000040.1:0-29890 GCA_964552015.1 uncultured Rhodothermaceae bacterium
GGTCAGGGTTTTTTGAGCCAGAGGTTGATCGATCCGGCGTGGATCGCCAGGGTGCCCTGCTCCCGGATACAGGGAGCGACGTAGGGTTTGCGCCGGGACGGTGTGGAGGCCGCTGTCGGGTGTCCGGAGGCCCCGGCTACGACGTACGGGTTAGGGTTCATGTCAGGCTTCATAGGATTCATGGCTGTAATTGTATTCCAGGTTGGGAGCCAGGAGGCCGGGGACTCACTTGATGAGCAACATGCGGCGTGTCTGGGCGAAGTCGGGCGTCTCGAGCCGGTAGAAGTAGAGGCCGCTCGGCACGGGGGTGCCCGTGGCGCTACGGCCGTCCCATTGCACCTCGTGCGAGCCGGCGGGCAGAATGCCCTGCGAGAGCGTCCTCACCTCGCGGCCGAGCACGTCCAGCACGACGAGGCGGGCCTCGGTCGCCTCGGGCAGCGCGAAGCGGATCGTCGTCTGCGGGTTGAACGGGTTGGGGTAGTTCTGCTCGAGCACGAACGTGCCGGGCGCCTCCAGCGTCTCGGTATCCACCGAGGTGCCGTACAGCGAGAGCTGCGGGTCCACGCGCAGGGTCTTGTCGCAGCAGTCGCTCAGGTGCAGGAAGAAGGACGAGGTGCCGTCCTCCGGCGCGGCGATGAGGAGCTTGACCTGCTTCGGCGCAAACTCGTTGCTCCCGGCGAAGGTGAAGGCCGTGTAGCCGTCATGATGGGTTCCATCGACAAAGCCGGAGCCTACGAAGCCGTCCGGACCCACGAGCGAGTTGTCGCTCATGTCGCGCACGTCGACGAGCACCAGATTGTGCGAGGGGTTTCCCACTTCGATGAGCTTGAGGCCGTTGGGCGCCTCGACGACGAGCATGCCCGTCCCGTCGCCGTTCTCCGTGATGTTGCCATCCCAGAAGGGCGCCTCTTTGTCGGCGCAGATGGCCTCGGCCGTGAAGAGCCAGTCCATGATATCCGGCCGCTCGAAGTCGGTGCAGGTTTCGCCCTCACAGAACTTGATCCATCCCCATCCGGAGATGCCGTTGTAGCCACGGTGCCCGCCGTCATCGGCCCGGTCGCCCAGGCGGAAGGTGAAAGGGTGGCCGCCGGCGTAGTCGATCAGGTTGAAGACGGTGCCTTCGGTGAGGGTGCCGCTGGTGGTGCTGAACAGCGGAATGATCGTGCCGCTGCCGTTGCTCGGTGTGGCCGGCGGAACGACGAGGTCGTCATCTTCGGGCGCCGTCATGGCATTCGTGAACGTGAAGTCCAGTTGCCAGAGCCCGGACTCGTTGGGATCGTAGATCGTCCCCGCGTCTTTTCCGCCGAAGACGACACCGGAGATGGTGATCGTCGAGCCGGAGACGACCATTGTGACGTCCGAGTCGGGGTGTTCGCAGTCGAAGGTGATGGTCTTGTGGTTGCCAAAGAGCTTGTCCAGGCGGAGGCAGTAGAAGGGCTCGGCGGCTCCTCCGTCGGGATGGTTCTTCACGCGGTACGTGCCGTCGGGCACACGGGGCGAGCCCATCAGGCCGGACGCCGCCAGCGTGGACCGGGCGGCGGGGGTATCGGGGGCCGGAGCCGCCGAGCCGGTACGGGGAACACTCGGAGCGATCAGCAGCAGTGCGGCGGCCAGGTAGAAGCAGGTTCGTAGCATGGGAGTCTGGGAAGTTCGGCTATCTATCAGGTTCGGGGTGAGCAAGAACGTACTATGCATAAAATTACGGTTTTTCCGGGAGTCTGCCATTACGTGTGGTCTTGTCTTTTCTTCTTAACAGAATTCGTCGATAGGCGCTGGCCGTGTGCCCGGTGTAGCGTTTGAACGCACGGGCAAACGATTCGGGATAGGTAAACCCGATGGACCAGGCGATCTGAAGGATACTCAGGTCCGGGTAGCGCAGGAGGCGCTTGGCCGCTTCCATCCGTCCGTATTCGATATAGTCCCGCATACCGATGCCGATGTGGCGTTTGAACCGGCTCGACACGTTGTGGTTGTTCTGGCCGCAATGCCGGCATACGGTGGTGACGTCGAGCGTTTCTTCGAACAGATGCTCGTGAATGTACCGGAGCACGTCCCGGAGGCCCGGCGGGATCTTCTTCCCCTGATGCATCGCATCCAGTTCATCGACCACGCTGGCCAGGACCTCGTCCACGTTGTTTTGCTGTTCCACGATGACCGGAATCATGTTCATACATCCTGCGAAGATGGGCGGAAGTACCGGGCCTGGTGGAAGCATTACAAACACCGAACGCATCACCCCTGCAGGCCGCGAAGACCCGTGGGTGCAAGGACGGTGCCATGTGGTCGAGAGCGTCATCCAGGAGGCCATACGCGCGCGTAGGGGGATGTTGTGTCCCACTATGAGACGGAAAAGGGGGGCGCGTTCAGGTCCGGGGGATTCATTTTGAGATCGTTCCGGCAGACGCAGCCCGGGCGGCGGATCGAAGGGGGGCGAAAAGGCCGTCGGGGGGCTTCGGCCTTCTACGCGGCGCCGGGCGGCACAGGTTTTGACGGAAGCCGGGTGCCTTTGCATGAAAGCATCGATCGTGCGCCGTCCATGAAGGGCGGAATGGAAAAGACACCGTAACGACGATCTTTTGAGAAGACCGATCGTATCAATGGGCCAGCAGGCTCTTATGAATACGTGCGGTCGTTCAGGCGAAAGAGCTTTGCGTCGCGTCCTAACATCAATAGTTTCAAGATCTCTATGAGTTTGTCTCGGAATCCCCGGGCAGGGGCCCACCCGGAAGGCTTCGACCCCGCCTCTTCGTATGCGTACTATGAACCGTTCCGGCCGTCGGGAGGGCGCGAGCAGATCGAGCGTCTACTGGACCTGCTGTACCGCCGTCGCTGGCTGATCGTGCTGGTCTTCCTGCTGGTGGCCGGCTCCGTGGCGGTCTATACGTACACGCTGGAGCCCGAGTACGAGGCGTACAGCTACGTCATGCTGGAGCTGCAGGGCCGGCGGGCCGAACTGCCTCCTTCGCCCACGGGAACGGATGAAAACCTCTTTGCTCGCAACGACCGGACCCTGACGGGGGAGATCCAGATTCTATACCTCTCGGATCAACTGTATGAGCGGGTGCATCGCCGGCTGGCCGAGTTGAAAGAGCAGGATTCGACCCTGGCCGGCATGCCCATCCAGGGCTATCCGCGCTTCGAGCCGGAGGGGCGCGAAGGAAACAACATCATCCGTATTGCCGGGGTGAGCACCTCGCCGCGCGAGGCCATGCTGCTGGCCAACCTGTATGCGGAAGAATACGTCCGGCTGACGCAGGAGGCGAGCCGTACCCATATCACCGCAGCCCGCAGGCTGCTGGAGGAGCAGGAACAGAAGCGACTGACGGAGCTGCAGGAGGCCGAAGCCGCTGTGCAGGCCTATCAGAGCCGCGAGGGGGCTGTCGCGCTGGACCAGGAAGGCAGTTCCATCGTTCTCAAGATCGCCGACCTGGAGGCCCAACGCGACGAGGCGGGAATAGAACTGCAGACCCGGAAGGCCACTCTGAGCCGCCTGCGCCAGGAGTTGGAACGCATCAGCCCGCGCCTGGCCGAGCGTCTCTCCTCCAACGTGGACGAGCAGATTCGTCAGCTCAAAGTGATGCTGACAGAGAAGGAACTCGATCGTGATGAGTACCTGCGCAACAACCCCGGTAGTACGATAGCCGATCCGGCGCTGGAGCCCGTCAATCGAGAGATCCGGCGGTTGCGCAGCCAGATCGACCAGCTCTCGCAGCAGTACGTGAGCGAGGTGGCTGAGTCGGGTGGTGTGAGCGGTAGCGAGAACAGCCTGAGCTACGTGGCAGGTCTGCGCCAGCGTATTGCCGAAGAAGAGATTGCCATCAGCGGGCTCGAGGCCCGGATCGACGTGCTCAACCGGCGGCTCCAGGCCTACCAGCGCGACCTGCGCGCGCTGCCGCAGCAGCAGACGGAACTGGCGCAGCTGGAGCGGCGCCGTCAGTATGCGGAAAAGATGTACGAAGCCGTCATGGCCCGCCTCCAGGACGTGCGCATCGCCGAAGAGTCGGAGCCCGGCTATGCCCGCATCCTCCGCGAGGCCACCGAGCCCGGCGATCCCGTGCGCCCGGACCGGATGCGCTACATCGTGCTGGGCCTCTTCTTCGGGCTGCTGGCGGGGCTCGGCGTGGCGATCCTGCGCGACAAGCTCGACAACCGGTTCTACAAGCCCGACGACCTTCGGAGCAAGGGCCACGTCGTGCTGGGCACCGTGCCGGACCTGACGCCGATGATCAAGGAAGAGGCAGGTGGTAAGGCCGTCATCGAGCGGGACGGACAGCGCATCGCGTCGAGCCTGGTGACCCTGCTCAACCCGATGTCGCCCGTGGTGGAGTCGTACCGCCACCTGCGCACGAACATCCAGTTCTCGCGCCCGGACACGGTGGTCGAGACGATCGTGGTGACGAGCCCGAGCGTGGAGGAGGGTAAGTCGACCACGGCGGCCAACCTGGCCGTCGTCATGGCCGAGGCCGGTCGCCGGACCGTACTCATCGACGCCGACCTGAGGCGACCCCGCGTCCACCAGCTCTTCGGCCGCGAACTCGGGCCCGGCCTGGCCCACTTCCTGGTACAGGAGCCCCGCTTCGACGAGGAACTGGTGGCAACGCCGATCGATAACCTCTGGATCATCCCGGCCGGTAAGGTCGTGCCCCGGTCCTCGGAGCTGTTTGCCACCCGCGTCATGCGCGACTTCATCGAGTCGCTGCGGGCCCGGTTCGACGTCATCATCCTCGACACGCCGCCGGTGCGCGTGGCCACCGACGCCGCGCTGCTGGCGACGCAGTGCGACCTGACGCTGGTCGTCGTGCGGGCCGGGCAGACGCGCGAGGGCGAGCTCGAGTTTGCGATGGAGTCGCTGGCGGCCGTCGGCGCCCCGGCCATCGGCACGGTCTTCAACGGCTTCGACGTCTCGATGGCCTATGGCTACAAGTACCGCTACCGCCACTACGACCGCTACACGCAGTACACGAGCGAGTATGGCACCTACGGGTACCGGGACGTCAAGGAACTCCTGAAGGACAAGGAATCCTGACGGCCTCTGGTTTCGCGAGGATGCACGCCCTATTTTGAGGCGCACGAGCCTGTCATGTATTCACGTGGAATAATGATGATGAAAACGTCTTCGGGCCTGGTCTTTCTCGTACTCATGCTGGTTGCGGTGCCCGCCAGCGCCCAGGAGTTCGGGCGTCATAATCGGATCACGGCCAGCGGGACGGCCTACCATGTGTTTGCCGAGCCGGGCCAGGCGACCATCCAGGTGCAGGTCGTCGGCGCCGTGAGTGCCGGTATCTATGAGGTGAGCGCCGGCACGGATCTGGGACGACTGGTCGCCCTGACCGGGCTGACCCTGACGCCGGGCGCCTCCGGCACCTCGGTACGCTATCGGGTCAAACTCTTCCGCGATCAGCCCGACGGGCGGCGCCTGTTGCTCTATGACGCGCCCCTGGAGGAGATGCTGGCCAACCCCGGCGCGTATCCCGTCCTGCAGGAAGGCGATGTGGTGATGATCGAGTCCAAAGTGAGCCAGCGATTTCAGTGGCGCGACGCACTGACGATACTTACCTCGCTGAGCACGATCATCCTGCTGGTTGATCGGTTGAGCAATCGTTAGGTCCTCCTCGAGGGACCCGGATTGAGATTCATGATCGGGCCGATCAGGATGGGCCGGGAGAACAGGGCCATCTTCCGGTGACTCAACGTCCATGGGGCACGGCACCCGTCAGGTAGGTAGGTAGTGACCTGACGCGCCGAGGTGAGGGCCATGGCTACGCAGAGCGCGTATCCGTACGGGTGTGATGCCCTGTGGAGCACAACCCTGGAAAAGAACCGGTCGGTTGCAAACGATGTAACTGACGTGGCGGAGCCGTGCCCGGCGATCGCAACGACCAAAAAAGATTGGGGATGAACGAACACGTGCAGAGCGGAACCATTCTGGTTACGGGTGGGGCCGGGTTCATTGGCTCGGCGCTGGTGCGCCGGCTGATCCGCCGTACCGGCTATACCGTCGTCAACGTCGACAAGCTGACGTATGCGGGCAACCTGAGCACGGTCGCCCCGGTGGCGGACGACCCCCGGTATCACTTCGAACGGGTAGACATCGCCGACGCAGAGGCCGTCGCCCGGCTGTTCGCCACGTACCGTCCCCGCGCTGTGATGCACCTGGCGGCCGAGTCGCACGTGGATCGTTCCATCGACGGCCCGGCGGCGTTCATCCACACGAACATCCTCGGCACGTACACCCTCCTCGAAGCGGCGCGTCACTACTGGGAGGGCCTCGATGCGGCCGGCCGGGCGGCGTTCCGCTTCCTGCACGTCTCGACGGACGAGGTCTACGGCATGCTCGGCCCCGAGGGCTACTTCACGGAAGAGACGCCCTACCGGCCCAGTTCGCCCTATTCGGCCAGCAAGGCGTCCTCCGACCACCTGGCGCGGGCCTGGCACCACACCTACGGCCTGCCCGTGCTCGTGACGAACTGCTCGAACAACTACGGCCCGTACCAGTACCCGGAAAAACTCATCCCGGTGGTCATCCTGAACGCCATCCAGCGCAAGCCCATCCCGGTCTACGGCCGCGGCGAGAACGTGCGGGACTGGCTCTACGTGGACGACCACGTGGATGCCCTGCTGACGGTGCTCGAGCACGGCACGCCGGGCGAGACCTACAACGTGGGCGGTCGCAGCGAGCGGCGTAACATCGACGTGGTGCGGGCCATCTGTGCGCTGCTCGACGAGCTGGCGCCCGACCCCGGGGTGCCGCGGCACGAAGACCTCATCACATTCGTTCAGGACCGCCCCGGCCACGACTTTCGCTATGCGATCGACCCGGCCAAGATCGAGCGGGAGCTGGGCTGGCGCCCGGCGGAGACCTTCGAGACCGGCCTGCGCAAGACCGTGCAGTGGTACCTGGACCACCTGGACTGGTGCCGTGAGGTGACCGATGGCAAGTACGACCTGCGACGCCTGGGCCTGGCCGGCGTGACGAACGACTGACGGATGCTCGAACGCCTGAACCTCATACGACCCCTCTTCAGCCGGCAGGACAAGCTCAAGTACCTGGGCCTGCTGATGATGATGATCCTGGGCGCCTTCCTCGACGTGGTAGGCATCGGGGCCGTGCCTGCGTTCGTGGCCACGCTGGCGGTTCCCGAGAAGGTGATGGCGATCCCGGCGGCTGCCGCCATCCTGGAGGCGCTGGACATCACCACCGGCCGTGAGCTGGTGCTCTGGGGCGCCGGCCTGCTGATGGTCGTCTTTCTGTTCAAGAACCTCTATCTCTACGGCGTCTACTACCTGCAGGTGCAGATCACCGAGTTTCACCGGGTGCGTCTGGCCGACCGGCTCTTCGCCGCCTACCTGCGTGCGCCGTGGGAATTCCACTTGGGGCGCAACACCGCCGAATTGCAACGAAACATTCTGAACGAGACGAAGGAGATCATGACCGGCGTCATCAACCCGCTCCTGACGCTGGTGATGGGCGGGCTCATGACGTTGTTTACGGTGGTGCTGTTGCTGGTCAGTACACCGGGTATCGCGGTGGTGGGTATCGTGCTCGTCGGCGGGGCGAGCTGGGGCTTCCTGCGCATCTTCAAAAGCCGGCTGGACCGGTACGGAAAGGAGGCCAAGCACGAGCGGCGGGCCACGATCCAGGCTGTGCAGCAATCGCTCGCGGCGCTCATGGACATGCGCGTGCTCGGTCGCGAACGCTACTTCCTCGATGTTTTTCATCGGAGTGTCGCCAATTTTGCCCGGGTGTCGCGGCTCAAAAGCGTTATCAGCAAAGCCTCGCCCAACGTGCTCGAACTGGTTGCTGTGCTGGGCTTACTGGGTATCGTCGTGGTGCTGGTGCTCCGGGGGACGGACGCGGCGGCTCTGGTGCCGATGCTGGCGCTCTACGGGGCGGCCATCGTGCGGCTGCGTCAGTCGATCGGGCAGATGGTGGGCAGCATCAGCCAGATCCAGTTCAGCGGGGCCGCCATCCCGCACATCGTCGAGGACCTGCAGCGGCTGGAGGGGCCGTCGTGGAAGCGCCAGAAGAAGCAGTCGCCCCCGCCGCCGCTGGCCTTCGAGGAGGCGATCCGCGTCGAGGACGTCACGTACATCTACCCCGATGCCGACCGCCCGGCGCTCGACGGTGTCTCGCTGGAGATCCGGAAAGGCGAGTCGGTGGCGTTCGTCGGTAGCACCGGCTCGGGCAAGTCGACCCTGGTCAACGTCATCCTCGGCCTGCTCCGCCCCCGGCAGGGACGCGTCACCGTCGACGGGGTGGACATCCACGACAACCTCCGCGGCTGGCTCGACCACGTCGGCTACGTGCCGCAGGTCATCGTCCTGCTCGACGACACGCTCCGCCGCAACGTAGCCTTCGGCCTTCCGGACGGCGAGATCGACGAGGCGAAGGTGTGGGCCGCGCTCGAAGCCGCCCAGCTGGCCGACTTCGTCCGGAGCCTGCCCGAGGGGCTCGACACGGTGACCGGCGAGCGGGGCGTGCGCCTCTCCGGAGGCCAGCGCCAGCGCGTCGGCCTCGCCCGCGCCCTCTACCACAACCCCGACGTGCTCGTGCTCGACGAGGCCACGGCCGCGCTCGACAACCAGACCGAACGCCGGGTCATGGAGACCATCGAATCCCTCAAACAGGATCGCACGGTCCTCATGATTGCGCACCGGCTGAGCACCGTCCAGCGCTGCGACCGCCTCTATTTCCTCAAGGACGGTCGCATCGACGCCACCGGCACGTTCGACGAACTCGCCGCCTCGCACCCCGACTTCCGGCAGATGGCCGAAGTAGTCTGAGCCGATCTTCAGAAGCGCCCCAGGTCCATGCAGCGTAAAGGTATCATTCTCGCCGGTGGTTCCGGCACGCGGCTCTACCCGATCACGCGCGTCGTCAGCAAGCAGCTCCTGCCGGTCTACGACAAGCCGATGATCTACTACCCGCTGACGACCCTCATGCTGGCGGGCATCCGCGACATCCTCGTCATCTCCACGCCGCACGACCTGCCGCGCTTCCGCGAACTCCTGGGCGACGGCAGCCAGTGGGGGCTCCACCTCGCCTATGCCGAGCAGCCACGTCCCGAGGGGCTGGCCCAGGCCTTCATCATCGGCCGTGACTTCGTCGGGCGCGACCCCTCCTGCCTGATCCTGGGCGACAACATCTTCTACGGGCACGGCCTGCCCGAACAGCTCCGCCGGGCAGCCGCACGCACCGAGGGCGCCACGGTCTTCGGCTACTACGTCCGCGACCCCGAGCGGTACGGCGTTGTCGCCTTCGACGAGGCCGGGCGGGCCGTGAGCATCGAAGAGAAGCCCGCGCGCCCGAAGTCGAACTACGCCGTCACTGGCCTCTACTTCTACGACAACGACGTCCTCGACATCGCCGCCTCGCTGAAGCCCTCGGCGCGGGGTGAGCTGGAGATCACCGACGTCAACCGCATCTACCTGGAGCGCGGCCGGCTGCACGTCGAGCTGATGGGGCGGGGCCTGGCCTGGCTGGACACGGGCACGCACGACGCCCTGCAGCAGGCGGCCCTGTTCGTGCAGACCATCGAGGCGCGGCAGGGACTCAAGATCGCCTGCCCCGAGGAGGTGGCCTACAAGCTCGGCTGGATCGATGCCGGCGCGCTCGAACGGCAGGCACAGGCCATGGCCAACAGCGCCTACGGCCGCTACCTCCTCCGCCTCCTCGCCGACCCGAATCCCCTCGACGCCTCCACGACCGCATGAGAGTACACCGGACCGAACTCGAAGGCGTTCTCCTGATCGAGCCCGCCATCTACCCGGACGACCGGGGCTACTTTCTGGAGACGTGGCAGGCCCGGCGGTATCACGCGGGCGGGGTGCCGGAGCGGTTCGTGCAGGACAACGTATCCTTCTCGCGCAAGGGCGTGCTCCGGGGCCTGCACTTTCAGAACCCCCACCCGCAGGGCAAGCTCGTGACGGCGCTACAGGGCGAGATCTTCGACGTGGCGGTGGACCTGCGGAAGGGCTCCCCGACCTTCGGCCGGTGGACCGCCGCCATCCTCTCCGGCGCGAACGGCCGGCAGCTCTACGTGCCCGAAGGGTTCGCCCATGGCTTTGTGGTGCTCAGCGAGACGGCCCTCGTTCACTACAAGTGTACCGATTATTATGACCCGGCAGCCGACGGTGGCCTCCGCTGGGATGACCCCGACCTCGCCATCGCCTGGCCGGTGCAGGACCCGATCCTTTCCCCTAAAGACGCCGCCGCGCCGTACCTGCGTGAGATTGCTGAAGAAAGGTTGTTTATGGTGTGATGATCATGGATAACAATGGCGTAAATAATACACAAGTCAGGATTGAATCGGTCCTGGTGACTGGAGGCGCCGGATTCATCGGGAGCCATCTGGTGGAGCGGTTGCTCGAGGACGGGTGTCACGTTACCGTCGTGGATAATCTGGACTCGTACTACGACCCCGCCCAGAAACGAAACAATCTGCTGGCGGCCCGCGATTACGACCGATTTCGCTTCGTAGAGCACGATATCTGTGATTACGAGGGGTTACGGCGGCAGCTGTCCGGCGAATACGACGCCATCGTTCACCTGGCGGGCAAAGCGGGTGTGCGTCCCTCCATCGTAGCGCCGCTGATCTATCAGGAGGTCAACGTCAAGGGCACGCAGAACGTGCTGGAACTGGCGCGCGAGTGGAAGGTCCCGCAGTTCGTCTTTGCGTCATCGAGCAGTGTGTACGGCGTGAACCCCCGCGTACCCTGGCGGGAAGAGGATCATGTGCTGATGCCGGTCAGCCCGTATGCCAGCACGAAGGTGAGCGGGGAACTGCTCGGGCATGTGTACAGCCACCTCTTCGGGATTCGCTTTCTGGCGCTTCGTTTCTTCACCGTCTTCGGGCCCCGTCAGCGTCCGGATCTGGCCATACACAAGTTCGCCCGGTTCATGCTGTCGGGAGAGCCGGTCACGCTCTACGGCAACGGGAGTACCCGGCGCGACTATACGTTCGTACAGGACATCGTCAGGGGCATTGTAGCGGCTCTGGAATACCGGGATTCGCAGTACGAGGTGATCAACATCGGCAGCGGGAAGACGGTCAGTCTGCTCGACATGGTGAATGTGCTGGAGGACCTCCTGGGCATGAAGGCACAGCGGCTGTATTTGCCCCTCCATCCGGGCGATGTGCCACATACCTGGGCCGATATCTCCCGGGCGAAGCGGCTGCTGGGATACCGTCCCTCCGTGTCCTTCCGGGACGGGGTGCAGGCATTCCTCGAGTGGATGGAGCGTGAACTGGTGTGATACACCGGGTCAACGAGATGGAACATGATCAGGCCCTCATAGCGACGCCCCACGCCGCGGAAGAAGCGCCTCACCTGGCGCTTTCCATCGTCATTCCGCTGTACAACGAGGAAGAATCGGTGCAGCCTCTGTGCGCCTCGATCGTCCGGGCCGTCGAGCCGCTGGGGCGTCCGTTCGAGGTCATCCTCGTCGACGACGGCAGCCAGGACCGGACGTTTGCACTGGCCCGTTCCGTGGCAGAGCGCGATGCGCGTTTCCGCGTGTTTCGGCTCGGCAAGAACAGCGGGCAGACGGCGGCGCTGTACGCCGGGCTCGAGCAGGCACGGGGCCAGGTCATCGTGACGATGGACGGGGACCTGCAGAACGACCCGGAAGACATCGGCCTTTTCCTGGCCCGCATCGACGAGGGGTATGATATGGTGGCCGGGTGGCGTGAGCAACGGCAGGATCGCCTGCTCTCACGTACCATCCCTTCCCGTATCGCCAACTGGCTCATCCGCAAAGTCATGGGCACGCCGATCAAAGACAACGGGTGTGCCTTGCGGGCCTACCGCGCCGAGATCATCAAAAAGTTCAGGCTGTATTCGGAAATGCACCGGCTACTGCCTACCATGCTGGCCCTGACCGGTGCGTCGATCGCGCAGGTGAAGGTGCGCCATCATCCGCGTCGCTACGGGCATTCCAAATACGGGCTGTCGCGCATCTACAAAGTCCTGCTGGACATGATCTCGTTGAAGACGGTCCTGACGGCTTTCGGCCTGCCGCTGTTCGGATTTGGCATTTCATCCCTCTGCAGCCTGACGATCAGCATGGTGTTCTTCCTGGCGACCATCAGGCAATACATGGTTTCCGGTCTGGAGGACGTCTACATTTTTCTGGGGATGAGTATGCTCTGGGGGTTGCTGGGTATAGCCCTGTTTCTGTTTGGAGTTCTGTGCGGACTGGTGTATTCAAAGGCGGGGTTCCGGTCAGAGCATCTGCTCAAACTTGATGTGATTTGATCGAGCATGGAAAACGAATCGTTTGGCGACGACAGCGTGGATCTCTCGGTGGTCATTGCCATCCGGGAGCCGGAGCGTATCGGTCCCATCGAGCAGCTCTTTGCCGACTACAAACAGCAGCTCGAGCAGACCGGACTCACCTATGAGTTCGTGTTCGTGATGGAGGGGCGGCATCCTGCCGTTTACGAGCCGTTGAAGCGGCTGAAGGAAGCCGGTGAGCCCGTGCGGCTCCTGGTGTTTGCAAAGTGGTACGGCGAGGCCACCGCCCTGAACGCCGGCTTCGAGCACGCCTCGGGGGCGCTGATCCTGACGCTTCCGGCGTACCATCAGATCGACCCCGCGGCGATCCCGAACCTGATTGCTTCGCTCGGGGACGATGACATGGTCATCGTGCGGCGCTGGCCCCGCCGCGACAGCCGCCTCAATCGCCTGCAGACCCGCTTCTTTCACTTCGTGCTTCGCAAGACGCTCAAGATCAGCTTCCATGACCTGACATGCAGCGTGCGGCTGATGCGTCGGCGCGTGGTCGAAAGCATTCATATGTACGGCGATCAGCAGCGCTTCCTGCCCATCCTTGCCAGCAGCTACGGCTACCGTGTGCGTGAGGTGGAGGTCCCACAGGCCGAACAGGATGCGTTCCCGAGGCATTTTTCGCTCGGTGTATACATCCGTCGCCTGCTGGATCTCCTTTCCATATTTTTTCTGGTCAAGTTTACGTCCAAGCCGTTGCGCTTTTTCGGGTTGACGGGATTTTTCGTTTCGTTTGTGGGCGTGCTGATCACGCTGGTGCTCGTCCTGCAGCGTCTTTTCTGGGGGGAGGGCCTGGCCGACCGGCCGGGACTTCTGTTGGGTACCCTGCTCATCGTGCTTGGCATTCTGCTTTTCGCCCTCGGCCTCGTCGGGGAGTTGATCATCTTTTTGAATGCCGCCAACGTGAAGGAGTACCGGATCGAGGAGGTCGTCAACTGATGACGGAGGCGCCCCGTGATGAGGGGGAGGTGCTCGTAGACGGGCACGTGCATCTGCACCCCTGTTTTGATGTCGTCTCGTTCCTGGACGCGTCGGCGCAAAACGTTCGGCGCCATGCGGTGCGTCCGGAGGTTGCCCGGGGGGTGTTGATGCTGGCAGAAACCGAGGGCGAGCGAGCCTTCGAACGTATCGTTTCGGCGGTGCCGGAGCAGCAGGGAAACTCGGAGGGATGGGTCCGCCGGGATACCGGGGAGGCGCATGCCATCGAGCTGCGCTCCGAGTCCCGGGGGACGCTGCTGGTCGTGGCCGGTCGTCAGGTAGAGACACGCGAGGGGCTCGAAGTGCTGGCCCTGGGGACACGGGCCGTTTTTCCGAAGGGACTCGCCGCGGCGGACCTGATCGTCGCCGTAACGGAAAAAGGCGCCCTTCCTGTCGTTCCCTGGGGCTTCGGAAAATGGATGGGGCGGAGAAGATATGTCGTTCGGTCATTGCTGGACCGCGATGATCTTCCCCCGTTTTTCCTGGGGGACAATGGCAACCGGCCTCGTCTCTGGCGCATGCCGTCGCTATTCGCGATCGCCCGGGAGCGCGGCGTGCCGAATCTGCCCGGAAGTGATCCGTTGCCTTTTCGGGAAGAGTATCGGCGTGCGGGCAGTTATGGGGTGCGCCTGCCGTACACCCTGCCGCCGGAAAAGCCTGCACGGGCGCTTTCGACCTGGTTGAAAGACCGGCGCGGATCCTGGCAAACGTACGGTCACGGCGAGACCCCCCTGCGCTTTCTGCGCAATCAGGTAGGGATGCAGTATCAGAAGTTGCGTCGCAGAGTGAAGCCCATATGACACGTTTGTTTTTTGATCGAGATCGGTTTTGGTATATAGGAGGACTGGTTATGATAGCCTTGCTTGCTATCGCAACCAGATTTTTCCAGTTGGGTTATGGTAGTATCATCAGGGATGAGATGTGGACGGCCTTGTATTATAAAGAGCGTGTCTCGAGTTTGACAGGTTTTTTGTATTATAATATTTTAAATCAGTTTGTTGATATTTTAGGGGAAAGCCGGTGGTCCCTTCGATTGCCTGCGGCTGTACTGGGTGTTGTGGGTATTGTGTTAGTATATGTGGTGACTGCACGTGCTTTTGGGGCGATGGTAGCGTTTATTGTGGGATTGATCTTGATCTTCAACCCATGGCATCTGTATTACTCTCAAAATGCAAGATTTTATACCGGGTTGCTGATTTTCTGCTTTTTAGGTCAAATGTGTTATTACTATGCTTTTTTGCGTCAAAAAAATATTGCATTGTTGGCTTCGGTGATATTTGCCGGGATAGGTTTTTTGTTTCATCCGACAGCAGTTTTTTCGGTTGTTCCTTGTTTTCTTTTTTCGGTATATGTTTTGTTTGTGGCTAAAAGCAAGGAATACAGGGATGTGGCGGTAAAATACATTGTTGTATGCCTTGTCGCATCGGTGCTCGTTATTCCAGTGTTATTGAACATTGTGGAAGTTTGGAGGATTGAATATAGTAGAGTGGGCACCGAAGGTGTTTTTCACTATAAGTCGATTTTAGCTGCTGTGGGTGAGGCCGGCCGGCTGGCATATCGTGTTTTTGATAAAATGGGTTTGTTGTTGTCGATATGCTCACTTTTAGGATTATGGGCAATGGTAGTGCGATTTAGGGAAAGGGGAGTCTTTTTGTTGATGTGCGCTGTCGTTCCTGTTCTTCTGTTATTGGTTTTAGATCAGGTATTGCCTGCTGTACGTCCGCGATATGCCTTTTTTGCTTTACCTTTCTTTGCAATAGGAGCATCTTATCTGTGTTATGAAGTATCTGTCAGGTTTGTGGATTATGGTTTAATGCGCTACTTTCTTGTGGGTATCGTTCTCGTTTCTTTGTTGCCGGGATTTGTGTCTCATTATACAGCCAAGCAACTTGAGGTCGAGGATGCTCTGGCAATTATTGATCGGTATTACAGGGATGGCGATGTTGTGATGGCTCATGAGCGGGATGCCATCTATGCAATTCAGAAAGGCTATCCTCAGTGGGAATTTGTAAAAGCCTGGGGTGAGAGATGGAAAGAAGAAGCGGTTCGGGCCACGAGTGAAGGGCATCGAGTGTGGTTTGTGGTAACAAGTTCGAATGTGCCTGGAGTACTTAAAGATCTGGAGTTGTGGCTAATGGATCATGCCGCGCTGATATGGCGCGAGGATAGGAAAGGCTTTGAGTATGGGTTGACGGGATACGAGGTGTGGATGATGTCATCGAACACCGGGTTGAAAAACCTGTTGTAGGTATATGTTTATTTGTGTATAAATGTTTTGAATAGAGTAATACGTACTGGTTTATTTGTAACCTGTCGTAACCAGCTTTGATACGGATCTGTTTGCCTGGCTGATGGAACAGGCCGCCCTGAAGTGGCGCAAATACGAGTGGCGCCTCGATTACCAGCAGATGGGGTTTGAATTGTACCGGATCGGATGAGCCGTGTCGGACGTGCGAATCGGGAAAACCGTCAGGGCAGGCAACCCGTGGGGTGAGGTGCTATGAAGGTATTGATGATTGCTCCCCAGCCTTTTTTTGAGCCCCGGGGCACTCCGATCAGTGTGTTGCAACGCCTGCACGGGCTCTCGGCGCTGGGGCATGAGGTGGACGTGGTCACCTATCCAATCGGAAAAGATGTGACGATCCCCGGCGTGCGTATCTGCCGGACCCTTCGTATTCCGTTTTTGAAGAAGATCCGGATCGGCCCCTCGTGGGCCAAGATTCCGCTGGATGCGTTGCTGGTGCTGACGGTTCTTGGGCGTCTACTGCGGCGGCGCTATGATGTCATTCATTCCCACGAGGAAGGGGCGTTCATTGCGGCGGTGCTGGCGCCTCTGTTTCGCACCCCGCACCTGTATGACATGCATTCCAGCCTTCCCCGGCAGCTGGAGAATTACGGGTTCGGAAACTACAGACCCATCGTCAGGCTGTTCGAGTGGCTGGAGCGCCGCGTACTGCGCTCGAGTGATGTAGTGCTGACTATCGGCGAAGATCTTGAAACCCATGTGTGGCAGGTCAATCCCGGGGCCAACCAGCTCCGGCTGGAGAACATGGCCTTGCAGGAGACGATGCCCGTAGACCCGGAGCAGGCTGCACGGCTTCGAAACGAGCTGGGACTCGAGGGGAAACAGGTCGTCGTCTATACCGGCACATTCGAGCGATACCAGGGCTTTGAGGTGCTCTTCGAGGCGCTGCGTTATGTGGCGCCGGCCTACCCGGATCTCCGGGTGGTCATGGTGGGGGGCAAGCCCGAACAGGTACGCCACTGGCAGGAAGAGACGCGGCAGATGGGGCTGGGTACCCTTGTTCTGTTCACCGGAGCCGTCACGCCGGAAGCGTCACTTCAGTACCTCGAGATGGCGGACGTTCTGGTTTCTCCGCGCACGGAAGGGTTGTCCGTTCCGTTGAAGATCTACACCTACCTTTATGCCGGTCGTCCCATCGTAGCGACGAATATTTTTGCCCATACTCAGGTGCTCGATGCCGAGACCGCCGTACTGGTGGAGCCAACCGGCACGGCCTTCGCCGAGGGCTTGCGGCGTCTGCTGGACGATCCAGCTCTGGCCGAACGGCTGGGACGAAACGCCCGAGCCCTGGCCGAGCGATCCTATGCGCGAGCAACCTATCTCAGAAAACTGAAACTGGCGTATCAGTCCATCGAGCAGGGGCAACCGATCCGGGTATTGAACGCAATGCGCGAAAAGACGGACGACGCGCAGCCTGTCGTGTCGCTGGAGTCATAGTACGATGTGCGGGATCTGCGGCGTCATAGCACACAACGACGAGCCCGCGGTATCGGTGCCGCTGCTCCGGCGCATGAACGATACGCTCCGGCACCGGGGGCCCGACGATGCCGGGGTGTATCTGGACGACCATGCCGGACTGGCCATGCGGCGCCTCAGCATCATCGACCTGGAGGGAGGCCACCAGCCGCTGAGCAACGAGGATGCGTCCGTGTGGATCGTCTTCAACGGAGAGATCTACAACCACCGTGCGTTGCGGGGGCGGCTCGAAAAGGAGGGGCATCGCTTCGCCACGCGTTCGGATACCGAGGCCATCGTGCACGGGTACGAAGCCTGGGGCGACGAGGTGGTGCACGAACTCAACGGGATGTTCGGGTTTGCCCTCTGGGATACCTGGCAGCGGCGGCTTCTTCTGGTGCGCGACCGTCTGGGCATCAAACCCATGTACTACTATGCGGGGCCGGACCGCTTCTATTTTGCATCCGAGTTGAAGGCGCTGCTGGCCCACCCGGACGTGCCCCGGGAGATCGACCTGGAAGCGCTGGATCTGTTTCTCACGCTCGAATACATCCCGGCACCGCATACCATCTTCCGGCATATCCGCAAGCTGCCGGCCGGGCACCGGCTGGTGCTCGAGCAGGGGCGTCCGCCTCGCCTGGAGGCCTACTGGGATATCCGGTTCGAGCCGCTACCGTACCGGGACGAAGAATGCCTCGAGGCCCTCGAAGCGCTGATCCGGGATGCCGTACAGATCCGGCTGATGGCGGACGTACCCCTGGGGGCTTTCCTCAGCGGAGGGCTCGATTCGAGCACGATCGTGGCCTTCATGGCGGCCGCGATGGATCGCCCCGTGAAAACCTTCTCGATCGGCTTCGGCGATCCAACCTACAACGAACTGCCGTATGCCCGGCAGGTGGCTAGCGCCTTCGGGACGGAGCATCATGAGGAGTTCCTGACGCCGGACATCAACGAGATGGTCCTGCGTCTGGTGCGTCATTTCGACGAGCCGTTCGGGGATTTTTCCATCTTCCCTACGTACCTCGTCTCCGAGGTGGCGCGGAAGCACGTCACGGTGGCGCTCTCCGGCGACGGGGGGGATGAGCTGTTCGGCGGGTACGACACGTACGTCGCCCAGGCCATGGACCGGCGCTATTACCGGCACCTGCCGGGCTGGCTCCGCAGCCGGCTGCTGCCCGCGGTCATGGACCGGATCCCACCACGCCCGGCCAAGAAAGGGCTGGTCAACAAGGCCAAGCGGTTCGTGGAAGGGGCCGCGTTGCCCGAAGCCTGGGGGCATACGCGATGGATGATGTTTCTCCACGAACGGGATCGGCGGCACCTCTACCATCCCGACGTGCTGGATGCGCTCCAGGGTACCGGCGCGGGCTCGCTGATGGAGACGCTCTTCGCGCGGGCGGTGGCGGCCGATGAACTGGCCCGGCAGCAGTACGTGGACGTGAAGACGTACCTCGCCGAAGATATCCTGACCAAAGTGGACCGGATGAGTATGGCGGCCTCGCTGGAGGCACGCGTCCCTCTGCTGGATCACCGGATCGTCGAGATGGCGCTGAATCTTCCGCCCCACCTGAAGCTCGCGGGAGGGCGAACCAAAGTGATCCTCCGCCGGATGATGGCGCAGCGACTGCCGGAGGCGGTGTTGACCAAGCCGAAAGAGGGTTTCAGCATCCCGTTGAAACACTGGCTCCGGCACGAACTGCGCCCGTTGATGCACGACCTGCTCGGTCCGGAGACCGTGCGCCGGAGAGGGCTTTTCAACCCGGACACGGTAGAACGCTGGATCCGGGAACACATGACCGGGCGGGCCAACCACAGTCATCGTCTCTGGGCGCTCATGGTCCTCGAACTCTGGCATCGGCAGGTGCTGGAGGTCCCGGCCGAACCCGTTCCGGCATGAAGCCGATGAAGCGCGACCTGAAGGCACTGTGTGACCGAACCTTCGATGTGATCGTCGTCGGGGGAGGCATCACCGGGGTCCATGTGGCGCGGGATGCCGCCCTGCGGGGTCTCCGGGTCGCCCTGCTGGAAGCCGGAGACTTCGGTTCGGCAACCTCGTCGAACAGCCTGAGGACGGTTCACGGCGGGTTGCGTTATCTGCAGGATGCCAACCTGCGGCTGGTACGGATGATGGTCCGGGAGCGACGGGCCCTGTTTCGAATCGCCCCGCACCTGGTTTACCCGCTGCCCGTGCTCATGCCTACATACCGTGACGAGCTACGCTACCGGAAGCCGGTGCTGGGTGCTGCTGTTCGGCTGAATGACCTCTTGAGTTTCGACCGGAACCGGGGCGTCGTCCCGTCCCGCCATCTGCCGGGTGGCCGGATCCTCTCGCGAGGTGACGTACTGCGCCTGCTGCCGGGGTTGGAGGCGTCCGGCCTGACCGGAGCCGTGTGCTGGTATGACGGGCAGGTGTACGATACCGAACGCCTGCTCCTGTCGGTGCTGGGGTCGGCCGTTCAACGTGGGGCCGTGGTGGCCAACTATGTGCGGGTCACCGGGTTGCTACGTCGGGGCGAGCAGGTTACGGGTGTGGAAGCGGTGGACACGGAGACCGGAGCCCCACTCTCGATTGCAGGGCGGGTCGTCGTGAATGCAGCCGGCCCCTGGGTCGACGAGGTGATCGGGAGCACGCGGCCTGCCCGGCGGCCACGCTTTCTGAGGTCGGTCGCGATGAACCTGGTCACCCGGCAGGTGGTGCCGGAGGTCGCCATCGGGCTGCGGAGTCGCGTCGCGTGGCCCGGAGGCGGGCCGTGCCGGGAACAGGTGCTCTTCGTGGCGCCCTGGAAATCCTGCTCGCTGATCGGGACGCTCCACTTCTCGGCCGAGGGCAGGTCGGACCACCCCCGGGTGACCGAAGCCCATGTGGAGGCGCTGCTGGAGGCCGTGAACGAGGCGTACCCGCCAGCCCGTCTCCAGCGCTCCGACGTGCATCACGTGCATCAGGGTTTCCTGCCAGCAGAGAGCGATGAAGACGAGGTGCGCCTCGTGCGGAAAGGCGAGGTCGTCGATCACGAGCGTGAGGAAGGAGTGCGGGGACTCATCACGACCATCGGGGTCAAGTACACGACCGCGCGGGGACTGGCCGAGAAAGCCGTGGACCTCGTATTCCGGAAGTTGAAGCAGTCCGTACCACCCTCCACGTCCGGACATGAGCCCGTCGAGGGGGGCGACATGCCGGACGTCCGGGCTTATCTGGAAGCCATGTATACCGCATGGCCCGTGTCGATGGAACGGGCGCAGATCGAGCGCCTGGTGTACCGGTACGGTACGGGATGCCAGCGCTTGTGGACCTATCTGCTGGACGAGACGTCGATGGGGTATCCGCTCGGGCCGGACACCCCGGTAACGCGGGCCGAGGTAGAGCACGCCGTACGCGTCGAATGTGCCGTGCATCTGAGCGATGTCGTGTTGCGTCGTACGGACATGGGGCAGACGGGGTGCCCTTCGACCCCTACGCTCGAGGCTACGGCCCGTGTGATGGCTCGCCTGCTGGGATGGGACGGCACCCGCCGGCACCGGGAGATCGATGCCGTCTATCGCCAGTATGAACGGACCGCGCGGGTCCACGAAGACACGGGTTCCATCGTATGATTCTGGTCACAGGCGCGACAGGGTTTACGGGGGGGCATCTGGCACGCCGCCTGGCCCGGGAGGGACACCGCGTGCGGGCACTCGTGCGAAACCCGGACAAAGGGGCCGACCTGGTCGCAGCCGGTATCGAGACGGTGGCGGGCGACCTGCGGGACCCTGCCTCCCTGCGCCGGGCGATGGACGGGGTCGAGGTGGTGTACCATATCGCCGCGGCCTTCAGGGAGGAAAAGCTCTCGGACGCGGAAATGTGGGCCATCAACTGCGACGGGGTGCGTCATATGCTCGATGCCGCCATCGAGGCGGGTAGTGTGAAGCGGTTCGTGCATTGCAGTACGATCGGGGTGCACGGTCATGTCGAAGATCCTCCGGCGACCGAAGACGCGCCCTTTGCGCCTGGCGATACGTACCAGGAATCCAAGCTGGCCGGCGAAAAGATTGCCGCCGAGTACATGCGGGCGGGGCGTCTACCCATCACCATCTTCCGCCCCGGGGGCATCTATGGCCCGGGTGACCGGCGCTTTCTGAAGCTGTTTCGTGCCATCAAGAAGCAGCGCTTCGTGATGATCGGATCCGGCCAGGTGCTCTACACGCTGATCTATATTGACGATCTGGTAGAGGGTATCATCCGTTGCGGAACGCACCCGAACGCCGTTGGCAACATATACATCCTGACGGGTGAACCGGCCCTGACATTGAACGAGTTCGTTGGGTACATCGCCGATGTGCTGGGGGTACCTCATCCCCGCTGGCGTATTCCCGTATGGCCCGTCTATGCGGCCGCCTTCGCCTGTGAGCAGCTCTGCAAGCCGCTGGGCATCGAACCTCCCCTGTATCGCCGACGGGTCGACTTTTTCCGAAAGGACCGGTCGTTTTCCATCGCCCGTGCCCGGCGGGACCTGGGGTTTGAACTACAGGTCAGCGTGCCCGAGGGTCTGGCGCGTACGGCACACTGGTATGAGGCACAGGGATGGCTGTGAGCAACCCTTCATGAATCGATCGATGGTGAACGTATGGATTATGGCGGGCTGTATGGTATGTATGGGGTTGCTTCTGATCGGAATAGGAGAGGAAAGTCGTTGAGTTTTGGAGCGATACCCCGGGCGACCATGATGAGTGTGTTGGTAGATTTGTTTTGATGTATTGATGGGATGGTGGGGGTAAATATGTTTCCTTTCTTTAGGCGCAGGGCTAGTAAGGCGAGTACAGGCAGATCAGTTCGCAAAAGGGAGATGGCTCGGCGCGAAACCAAAGTCCGTAAGCTGCTGGATGACGCTGGATCTTCCCGGGCGGATAAGTACAAGATGCTGGTTGTGGGTCAACCCGGCTGGGGAGCGCTGATCAAGTATGAACTCGTCATGCTGCTCAGTAGCTGGGTGCCCGGTGTGCTGGGGCTCTTCCTGCGAAGCAGGCTCTACCCGCTGGTGCTGGGCCGTGTGGGGAAGGGGGTGGTCTTCGGCACCGGGGTTGTGCTGCGCCATCCCCATAAAATCGAGATCGGGGATAACGTGGTCATTGATGATAACTGCCTGCTCGATGCCAAAGGCGCCACCAACGAGGGCATCTCCATCGGAAACGGTGTTTTCGTCGGGCGCAACACCATCCTCAGTTGCAAGGATGGTGACATTCTTCTGCAGGATCGCGTCAATATCGGGTTCAACTGCGAGATTTTTTCCTCCAGCCGCGTGACGGTTGGTACAGGAACCCTGCTGGCGGCCTATTGCTACCTGATCGGCGGGGGTAACTACGATATCGCCGCCGATGCTCCGGCGTTTGCCGAGCAGGAAGGACTGGAGAGCCGCGGGATTGACATCGGGGCGAATTGCTGGCTGGGGGCGGACGTGAAAGTCGTGGACGGGGTGGCCATCGGGGAGGGGACGGTGATCGGAGCAGGGGCCGTAGTGCTCGATGACATCCCACCCCGTAGTCTGGCCGCCGGCGTGCCATGTCGGGTCCTTCGTTCCAGAAATAACCGTGAGATGGGAGAGGAGAGAGGGACGGCGAGAGAGCGTGGGTGAACATGTCCCTCCCGGAGAAAAGAAGACGTTTTTTTCTGATGAGTCTCCTGGTTGTAATCCTTTCAGGAGGTGGCCTGGTCGTGTTGCCTGCCATGTTGTTGGCACCTGCGGCGCCGTCCTGGGTGCCGTCCTGGCTCGAGGCCTGGTCCCAGGACGTGCGCCTGTGGATGGGACGAGAGGTCCTTGCGGCGCAGGCGCTTCTACATGCCCTGCAGGGGGATCCTGGCATCACATGCGCGGAGCGGGGACGACCGGTGGTCGTGGAGCGAGGCGCCTTGCGTCTGGTGGGAACGCTCTATGAGCCGCCGGAGGGGACGACACGAAAGGGAGGGGTTCTGCTCCTGCACGGTTCGGTGCCTCAGGGCAGGCAGCATCCTCTCTACCGCTTGCTGGGCTCTACGCTGGCCGACAGCGGCTTCGTGGTGCTGGTTCCGGATCAGCGAGGCTTCGGGGCTTCGTCTGACCCCCCGGACCCGACTCAGCGTCGAAGCTTCGATTATGCAGGGGATGTGGCTGCATGGCTGGCCTACCTGCGCGATCACGTAGTAGGGCAAGAGGCCCCGCTGGGGCTGATTGGCCATAGTTTTGGCGCCGATGTGGCTCTCACGGCCGTGGCCGAAGGCCAGGCTCCGGTAGACTTCCTGGTCCTCATGGGGCCGGCACGTCGGCTGCTGGAGCGGGGAGGAGACCCGTCGCGGCCGGAATTCGCCTACTTCAAGCGGCGGGAAGAACGGTTTATGCAGCTCGAGACCTCGATTCCGGATACCACCTTCTTACGCTACCGGATGAGGCTTGCCATCGATAACCACATCGGCTACCTGCAGCGCCCCGATCACGTGCCCGTGTTGCTCATGGACGGCGAGCGAGACGATCCGAACGATCGTGCTTTTCTGAAAGCATACTACGATCGGCTGGCCGGACCGGTCAGGTATGTTACCGTTCCCGAAGCGGATCACTATCTCAACACGGCTGGGCTGGGATCCTGTGTGGTGTATGACCGGGATGCGATGCGTGAAGCGGTGGGGGTCATGATGGATTTCGGCAGGACGGTGCGTTCGGCACAGGAGACGGATTCGTAGCGGTAGCATGCAGGCAGGAGACCAGAGCGATCGACGGCAGGGCGTGCTCGTGGAGCCGGTTGTGCCGGAGGCAGGCATGATCGAGGGACAGCCGTCCGAAGCGCAGGAAGCGGCTGCACGGGGGAAGAGCCGGAAACGCCTGCTCCTGGTGCTCAAGGTGCTGGTTTCGCTGGCGCTCATCGCCTGGATTCTGGCCGGCACCCACGTGGCAGAAATCTTTCAGGCAATGGGCACGGCGCATGTCGGGCTCTTGCTCATTGCTTTTTCCAGTCATGCGCTGGGTTTTACGATCAGCGCCTACCGCTGGCGGACGCTGCTGCGTGCCCGGGGCTCGGATGCATCGATTCGCTTCCTCATCGAGTCGTACATCGTGGGCATGTTCTTCAACAACTTCCTGCCCTCGACGGTGGGTGGGGACGTCTACCGGGCCTATGATTCGTGGCGGGTGGGGCAGAGCCGCTCGGGAGCGGTGGCGGTCGTGGTCGTAGATCGCTTTCTGGGGTTGCTGGCGCTCATGTTGTTCGCCACGGTGGCGCTCCTGAGCAGCAACGCTCTGACGCAGACCATCCCGGCCCTTTCGCTCTGGGTCGGAGCGGGGACGGTGGCGCTGGCCGGCCTGGTGGGCGTCATCTTCATGGCACCGGCAGGTCTGTCGGCCTGGGTGGCCCGGCTCCAACTGCCGCTGATGAACAAAATCCGGGGCCTGATCGAAGCCTTCCTGTCCTTCCGGGGAAACCAGCGGGTGTTGCTCAAAGCCCTGGGCCTTTCGGTGCTGCTGCAGGCCAACGTTGTGGTGCATTACTACCTGATAGCCCGCGCCCTGTCGTTGCCGGTCCCGCTTTCGGCCTTCTTTCTCATCATTCCCCTGGCTACCGTAGTCTTGATGCTGCCCATTGCCATCAACGGAATCGGAGTACGGGAAGGAGTCTATGCCTTCTTCTTCGCCTCGTTCGGCGTTGCACAACCGGAAGCCATTGCGTTTGCCTGGATCGCGTACGGGATGGTACTGGTCCAGGGAATTCTGGGCGGAGTGCTCTATGCGTTTCGGCGGTAACGTCGGGTTCGTCTTCTGTGTGATACTGGCCGCGTTCATGGGGATGGCCTGCCGCGGTGATGCCCCCGCGCGTTCGTTCGGTGCCCCGGAACGCGACCGCACCGGCACGCTGTGGTCGCCGTACCTGGAGTGGTCGGTGGAGAACCCGACCTACAGCGGCAACCCGTTCGACCTGGTGGCCACGGTCACCTTCACGCACGCCGCCAGCGGGGCCACGCACACGACGGAGATGTTCTACGACGGAGGCGACACGTGGAAGTGGCGTTTCACGGGCACGCAGCTGGGCACGTGGACGTTCGTGAGCACGAGCGCGGATCCGGAGTTGGATGGCCTCACGGGGACGGTGACGATCGATCCGAACCCGGATCCGGCGGTGTACGGGTTTGTGACGGAGTACGAGTCAGCCACGCATACGAAGTGGGCGCGTCCGAAGGGAAACGACGGGGAGATTGAGGTCTTCGTACCCCAGTACGTCATGTACGAGGCGCCGGATTATATCTACCATCATCGAACGAACATCGACGAGGACATCCGGGTGTTTTTGCAGGAGCACGGGTTCACGGGCTTCCATGTACCGGTCTTCTGTCACTGGTTCGAACTCGGGACCGAGCGGTGCCGGGCCATCGACGAGGAAGACCCCGACCCGGACCCGCGCACGTTCGAGGCGCTGGAGTTGCTGATCGCGAAGACCCATGCCGCCGGCGGGGTGGTGCATCTCTGGATGTGGGGCGATGAGTCCCGTACCCAGACGCCGACACGCTGGGGCCTCAACGGCCGGGTGGACCGTCGCCTGCAACGTTACATCGCGGCGCGGCTGGGGCCACTGCCCGGGTGGACCATGGGCTATGGCTTCGACCTCTGGGAGTGGGTCGACGGCGCGACCCTGGATGCCTGGCACGATTATCTGCATGCCCATCTCGGGTGGCCGCACCTGCTGGGCGCGCGGGCCCACAAAAACCGGCTTACCCAGCTGAGCGAAAACCTCGATTATGCCTCCTACGAACAGCACCGGCCGGATTACCGGCTTTACCTGGAGACCATCCGGGCACGTCCCGATAAGCCGGCCTTTTCCGAGGATCGCTTCCGCATACGTGACGGAGAGCCGTTCCGCGAAAAGGACTATTCGATGGAGGACACCCGCCGGGGGCTCTGGCATTCCACCCTGGCCGGGGGCGTGGCCAACATCTGGGGCAACCTGACCGGCATTCCGGATCAGGGCCTCTGGTACCGGCTACGTCGGCTTTTCCGGGGCCGAACCGGTTCGCGTCCGTATCCGCACCCGGAATGGATCAGGACGTATGCGACGTTCTGGGAAGGTCGTTTTCTGCCGGATATGGAGCCCTGCCCCGATCTCGCCGCATATTGCCTGGGCGATCCGGAAGCAGGCCGGTACGTCATCTACGCCGAGGAGACGGATGACGTGAGGCTCGACCTCGGCTCCCTACCGGATACGACCGTTTTCCGGATGGTGTATGTCGATACACGGCAACCGTATGAAGAACGAGGGGCTTGTGGCATCGAGGCGGGACGCAGGGTCAGGGTGCATCCGGGGTACGGCTCAGACTGGGCCCTGGCGCTGGAACCGGCGGGTCCGGGTGATGCCCCCTGTGGAGATCTTCTGACAGAATGAACGAACGTGCCCTTATGCTGAGGGCAACTGTGACGATATCGTAGCAAAAGGAGAATACTTCTACGTCGAACGGGTTGGGAAAATGCGAGATACTCGGTCCCCACACTCATGGCCGGTATCGGTTTTCCCCACCACACGTTGCTACGATCGCGTTCTATGCACAACCTGACTCGGTTCTCTCTGTTCGTCATCCTGCTCATTTCGCTACCCATTCAGCATTCGTACAGTCAAACCCGGGTACCGCTGCAATCTACGGGCTCCGGCTCGCTTGATCGCACGGGTACGCTGTGGTCGCCGTACCTGGAGTGGTCGGTGGAGAACCCGACCTACAGCGGCAACCCGTTCGACCTGGTGGCCACGGTCACCTTCACGCACGCCGCCAGCGGGGCCACGCACACGACGGAGATGTTCTACGACGGAGGCGACACGTGGAAGTGGCGTTTCACGGGCACGCAGCTGGGCACGTGGACGTTCGTGAGCACGAGCGCGGATCCGGAGTTGGATGGCCTCACGGGGACGGTGACGATCGATCCGAACCCGGATCCGGCGGTGTACGGGTTTGTGACGGAGTACGAGTCAGCCACGCATACGAAGTGGGCGCGTCCGAAGGGAAACGACGGCGCGATCGAAGCCTTCGTGCCCCAGTACGTCATGTATCATCCCGACCCGGCCGTCTACCACGGCGACGCCGCGTTCATCGACAGCACCTTCACGTTGTTCTTCGACGGACACGGTTTCAACGGTTTCCATGTGCCGAGTGTGGCCGGGCAGTGGTTCGACATGGACGCCGACGAGAAGGTGCTCGGCACGTACAGCGACCCGGACCCGCGCACGTTCGAGGCGCTGGAGTTGCTGATCACCCGGGTCCACGCGGCCGGCGGGGTCGTACACATCTGGGTCTGGGGCGACAAGCAGCGCACATGGTCGGCGGCGGATCTCCCCGGCGGGGCCAACGGCGAGGTGGATCGTCGTCTGCAGCGTTACATCGCGGCGCGGCTGGGGCCACTGCCCGGGTGGACCATGGGCTATGGCTTCGACCTCTTTGAGTGGACCGATGAAGCCATGCTCGAATCCTGGTATACGTACATGCAGGATCACCTGGGATGGCACCATTATCTGGGGGGGCGCGCGAGCAAGAACCAGTTGAACCAGCTCTACGAGGGCTTCGATTACTCGGCATACGAGTGGCACAAGCCGACGTACGATGACTATATCGATCATCTGACCACGCGTCCGTACAAGCCGGCCTTTTCCGAAGATCGGTTTCGCATCCGGAATCAGGGCCGGGAAAAAGATTACGACATGGAGGAGACGCGCCGGGGGCTCTGGCATTCGACCCTGGCCGGTGGCGTGGCCAACATCTGGGGTAACCTGATCGAGGAAGATGGCGGTACGTCCGACTTTTCGCTGCCCTATCCCAATCCGGAATGGATTCAGACGTATGCAACGTTCTGGGAAGGTCGATTCCTCAACGACATGGAGCCGTGTAGCGAACTGTCGGACGGTTATTGCCTGGGCGATCCGGCCCGGGGATCCTTCGTGTTCTATAAGGAAAGCACGAATGTAGTGCAGGGGGATCTGACGGGTGTGGCCGGAGATCTTCGAGTGGTATGGGTAGACACGAAAGCGCCCTACCTGGAACTGGATGGGTGCGTGGCTACGGCGGGGCCGAACACGTGGGAGTTACCTTACGTTTCGGACTGGGCCATTGCAGTCGGCACCTTCGGAGCGACAGGGGCAGCAAAGGCCGCCTCGGTGGCGGACTGTAGCCAGTTGCCCGTTGAGTTGTCGGCGTTCGAGGCCGTCTCAGATGGCCGGGATGTGGTGCTGACCTGGATGACGGCTTCGGAAACCAACAATGCGGGCTTTGAACTGCAGCAGCGACTGGTTGGAGAGACCGCGTTCCAGCCGGTGCAGTTCGTTGACGGCGCCGGGACGACCACCGAACCCCAGACGTACGAGGTGCGGCTGCCGGACCTGCCGCCGGGGACGTACCGCTTCCGGCTGAAGCAGGTGGACTTCGACGGATCGTTTGCGTTCTCGCAGGAAGTTGAACTGGTGCATGCGGTGATCCTGGAGAGCGAAGACGGGACCCCGAACCATTTTGATCTGGAACTGCCGTTCCCCAACCCCTTCCAGGATCGGACGACCCTGCGGCTGGTTGTGGCACGCCCCCAGGGAGTGGAAGTCGCCCTCTTTGATGTCACGGGGCGACGCATTCGTACCCTTCTGGAGCAAACCGTTGTGCCCAACACCGAACACGATATCCTGATTGAAGCTGACAATCTCCCGGCCGGTACGTATTTTGTCCGTGTCCGGGGCGAGCGGTTCCTGCGTACGGTGCCCGTCGTGCTCGTGCGCTGAACGTCGGTGAGCTTGCTGCAGGACAGGGTTTGTTGCCGGGGCAGTCGCCCGGGCAGTAAAATGAACGTATTTAGTAGTTCGAATTATTAGCATTTTGCCTAGGTGTTTGAAATTAAATTGAATAAAGTTGAGGGTGATGATTGTGAGCAGGCTTAATAAGAGGTTGGAGGTATTGGGGCGTAGGCTTATGGCGCTGATGCCTGGTCTGTGGACCGATACACCAGCGCTGTTTGTACTGTCAACAGGAAGAACGGGTACTGAGACACTAGCCCGTTTGCTTGATTTGCATCACTCTATCGATGCTTACCATGAGCCTCATCCTCAGCTTCTTGTTGAGCGTAAACAAGCACGCCTGGAAGTATATGTCCAACCAGAAAAGTATAGGCGTATATTTAGTGAATCAAGGTCGACTCCAATATGGAAGTCTGGACGACGTGGAAAGTTGTATGCGGAGACATCGGCACGTTTGACCTTTTTTGCGCCGATAATATCGCAATTAATGCCTAATGCAAAATTTGTGTATATGCACAGGCATCCGGGAGATGTTGTGCGTTCTGGTATGCGGCGGGGGTGGTATGTCGATCATCCGGCAGATTACGCTCGAATTGAACCCGGGCCGCAGGAAGAAGCCTATCATTGTTGGCGTTCATGGGGTGCGTTTGAGAAAATTTGTTGGTACTGGGATGCATATAATCGCTTTGCACTTGACTTTTTGGATTCGATGTCTGCTGACAGGGTATTTATAATGCCCTGTCAGATGCTCTATCAGGGTACAGATATCGGGTTGCTTTTTGATTTTATAGGTTTGGACAAACCTGATGATGAAAAAATCGGGGAGATTTTGTCACATAGATACAATAGCCAATTGGAATCGGAATTTCCCAAATTTGGTGATTGGGATTCTGAAATGAAGCAAACACTTTATATGATTGCCGGAGATACCATGCGGCGACTCGGATACCCGCTGGTGTAAATGTAAGTGTGAGAAATGGAAAAAGTCTTGTTGAGGGTGAATAGGCGAGAGATAGCTTCTCGCGAGTCCGGCATCAGTGCAGAGCGTAAGGAAAAGAGTCGTGTGCGGGCGGCTCTGGAACGCCGGATGCGGCGATTCTGGCAGCGTCTGGAACCCCG
>CAZKFR010000041.1:0-24076 GCA_964552015.1 uncultured Rhodothermaceae bacterium
CCGCGACGCGCTGGTGGCCCTCTACGTGTGCGTCGGGCTCTTCGCGCTGGCGAGCCTGCTCGGCATGGTGATGGTGGCCTGGAGCGCCGCCTCGCGGTGGATCGTCCTCGGCCTGCTGGCCCTCGGGATCGCCAGCCTGCTCTACGCCGCCGCCGGCCTCATCCGGGAGTCGGTGCTGTCCCTGACCATCATCACGGCCCACGCCGAACACCTGCGCCGGGACGGGGCGTGAACGCGGTGCGGTTTCGTTGAATTCGCCGCCCCGGCCCGGCAAAGGGAAGGCACCGGGCGGCCGGCCGGCAACCTGGCGGCAGGGGAGGGGTTTATGCACCCGCTTCGTTTTCCTCGATATCCTTACGGGCCGCATGACCACCCAGAACCTCCGCAATATTGCCATTGTGGCGCACGTCGACCACGGCAAGACCACCCTCGTCGATGCCATGCTCTGGCAGAGCGGCACCTTCCGCGCCAATCAGGAGGTGCAGGAGCGCGTGATGGACTCGATGGACCTCGAACGTGAGAAGGGCATCACCATCATGGCCAAGAACACCGCCGTCACGTACGAGGGCGTCAAGATCAACATCGTCGACACGCCCGGCCACGCCGACTTCGGCGGTGAGGTCGAGCGCACACTCCGCATGGTCGACGGCATCATGCTGCTCGTCGACGCCGCCGAGGGGCCGTTGCCGCAGACCCGCTTCGTCCTCTCGAAGGCGCTGGCGCTGGGGCTGCCCGCCATCGTCGTCATCAACAAGATCGACCGGCAGGACGCCCGCCCCCGCGAGGTGCTCGACGAGGTCTACGACCTGTTCATCGACCTCGACGCCGACGAGCACCAGATCGAGTTCCCCGTCCTCTTTGCCGTGGCCCGCGACGGGCAGTGCACGCCCGACCTGGACGCGCCGTTGACCGATCTGCGCCCCCTCTTCGACACCATCCTCCGCCACATCCCGCCGCCGCAGGGCGACCCGGCGGCCCCGCTCCAGGTGCTCGTCACCAACGTGCAGCCGGACCCCTACCGGGGGCCGCTGGCCATCGGGCGCGTCATGCAGGGCACCCTTCGCAACCGCCAGCGCGTGAGCATCTGCCACCGCGACGGGCGCACCGAGCGGGCCGAGGTGGCCGCCCTGTTCGTCTACGACGGGCTCGAGCGCGTGGAAGTGGAGGCGGCCGGGCCGGGCGACATTGTGGCCGTGGCCGGCATGGCCGGCATCGGGCTGGGTGAGAGCCTGGCCGACGCCGAAGACCCACAGCCCCTGCCCCCGCTCCACGTCGACGAGCCCACCATGTCGATGGAGTTCCGCATCAACGACGGACCCTTCAGCGGGCGCGAGGGCAAGTACGTCACCTCGCGCAACCTGCGTGACCGGCTGCTCAAGGAGGCGGAGAACAACCTGGCGATGCGGATCGAGGAGACCGAGGCGGCCGAGCGGTTCCTGGTCTACGGGCGGGGCGAGCTGCAGATGGCCATCCTCATCGAGCAGATGCGCCGCGAGGGCTACGAGTTCACCGTCGGGATGCCGCAGGTCATCATCAAAGAGGTCGACGGCACGAAGCACGAGCCCTTCGAGGTGGCCCTGATCGACGTGGCCGAGGAGTACATGGGCGTGGTGGTGCAGAAGCTGGGGCTGCGCAAGGGCATCATGACGAAGATGATCAACCACGGCAGCGGGCGCGTGCGCCTCGAGTTCGAGATCCCGAGCCGCGGGCTCATCGGCTACCGCACCGAGTTCCTGACCGACACCAAGGGCACCGGCATCCTGACGCACCTCTTCGACGGCTTCCGCCCGATGGCCGGCGAGATCGTGCACCGCACCACCGGCGCCCTCGTGGCCGACCGCACCGGCAAGGTGACGGCCTACGCCGTGCTCGGCCTGCAGGAGCGCGGCGAACTGTTCGTGGGCCCCGGCGACGACGTCTATGCAGGCATGATCGTGGGCGAGAACAGCCGCGACGTGGACCTGGAGGTCAACATCACCAAGGAGAAGAAGCTGACCAACATGCGGGCCGCCTCGGCCGACGCCTTCGAGAAGCTGGTGCCCCCGCGCCGCCTCTCCCTCGAAGAGGCCATCGAGTTCATCCGCGAGGACGAGCTGATCGAGGTGACACCGCAGTCGATCCGCCTGCGCAAGCGTTACCTCGACCCGCACGAGCGGAAGAAGTACGCCATGAGCCGGAAGGCCGCCGTCTGATCCGGCTCGCTCGCATGGGGATCTTTCCCAATTTTTAGAGTAGTGATTGGGATAGTAAGGCCTTGAAAGTATTTTCCCTTCACCATGTGCATGGCGCAACTTGTTGAAACAACGATTTGTTTGGGTGCGCGTGCCTGTCGTCGCGCATGGAAAAGCCCTTTGAGGGGTTGCCTCTCCGGCTTTTGATGACGGGTACTTTTCTTGTGTGGATGCCCGGAGGCGCCTGAGCATCAGGCGGGTCTCGCAGGGTGTGTTTCATCCTTGCGTACGAGCAAAGCGCTATGAGGTCCTGGGTCCGCCGGTGGGGCCGGAGGATGGGGGGGCGAGGCGTTGCTATACTTGTCTTCTGTCTGCTCGCGGCGGCGCCGCTCCGGGCCCAGCCCGAGCTGGTGCTGACCGACGAGCACACCGTCGTTTCCCTGACGCCCTACCTGGCTCTGCTGCGCGATGAGGACCGGGCGCTGCGCATCGAGGACGTCACGGGTGCCTATGCCGGTCGGTTTGCCCCGGCGGATGCAGCGCGGACGAACCTGGGCTACACCCGGGCCGCCTACTGGGGGCGCCTGCGGGTGCGCAACGCGGCCACCGCGCGCCGGCGCTGGCACCTGGTGGTGGACGAGCACGACCTGAGCCGTATCGAGCTCTACCGCGTCACGCCCGAAGGCGCGTACCGGGCGGCGTACACGGGGACCAGCGTGGCTCGCCCCGTCGGAATCGTGCCCGACCTGTTCCACACGTTTCCCCTCGACGTGCCACCCGGGCAGGGCGAGACGCTGTACCTGCGTGTAACGGCCGAGGACGCCATGCTGCTGCCGCTGTGGCTCTGGACCCCGGAGGCGCTCCAGGAACGCAGCCGGAACGAATGGTTCATCGTCGGACTGTTCGTGGGCCTGCTCGGCACGATGTGCGTCTACGGCACCCTGCTCTTTCTGATGCTGGGCGACCGGCTCTATCTCTACTTTGCCCTCTTTGCCGGGACGCTGGCGGTGCTCGAACTCATTCAGGATGGTGTGCAGTCCTATGTGCAGCCGGGGCTCAACCCGGTCAGCCATGCGCTGGTGCCGGGGCTAGTCATGCTGGCGGCGGTGGTGCTGTTGCTGTTCACCCGTGCCTTTCTGCACTGGCCTGCTCCAGGAACCCGCTCGGCCACCCTTTTCCGGGCGGGGCTCGGCGTCCTGATCCTCTGGGGACTACTGGGCTTGCTGTTGGGGTATTACACCGCCATGGTGGGTAACAATGTGCTCCTCCTCGGCGTGATGGCAGCGTGCCTGACCGGCGGGGTGCAGGCCTGGCGGCGGGAGCAGCCGGCCGGCCGGATGTACCTGCTCTCCTGGTCGCCGCTGATGCTGTGGATGCTGTATTTCCTGTTCAGTCGGGCCGGGCTGATCCCGCACTGGCCCTGGATGGATTATGGTTGTCAGATCACGGTGTCGCTCCTGATGCTGGGCTTTGCCTGGTCGCTGGCGGCGCGGGTGCGGCACATCGAGAAGGACCGGGAGGCCGCCCGGCAGGAGGCCATCGACCGCCAGCAGGAAGCCCTGCAGTTGCAGGATGAACTGAACGTAACGTTGCAACAGCACACGGAGCAGTTGGAGCGTGAAGTGGCTGAGCGTACCGCAGAACTGCAAGCCTCGAACGCACGGTGGCAGCTCCTCTTCGAGCATAATCCCCTGCCTGCCGTTCTCCTTGTCGAGGGACGTGCCATGTTAGTCAACCGGGCGGGCCTGACCCTGATGCGGGCCCCTTCGATTGAAGCCGTGAGAGGGCATTCCGTCACGGCGGTCATCGACCCGGATTACCTCAGGACGCACCGGGAGCGGATGGAGCAACTGGCCCGGGGGCACATGCCCGAGCCGGTGCGGTATCGCCTGCGGCGGCTCGACGGCGAACCGTTCTGGGCTGAAGTGTCTTCGATGTCCATCGAATACAAGGGAAAACCCGCGGTGCTGGCAGTCATCCGTGACGTTACCGAGGCGGAACGTCTGGAAGCCGAGCGCCGACGCATCACCGAGGAACTCGAGGCGAAGAACCGCGAGCTCGAGCGCTTCGCACACACCGTCTCCCACGACCTCAAGAGCCCGCTCTTCACCATCAAAGGCTTTGCCGGCGTCGTTCGGGAGGAGCTCGAGTCCGGCAAAGTGGATGATGCGCTGGAGGATCTGGAGCGCATCGAGAAGGCGGCCGCACAGATGGAGCAGTTGCTGGAAGGGCTGCTCGCGCTGAGCCGGGCGGGGCGGCAGGTCAGCACCCCCGAGTCCGTGCCGCTCGATGCACTCGCTACCGAGGCGATCGACCTCCTGGCTGGTTCCATCACCGGGCGCGGGGTGGAGGTATGCGTCGGGCCGATGCCGTCCGTGAAGGTGGATCGCCTGCGGATGCGCCAGGTGTTCCAGAACCTGATCGAGAACGCCATCAAGTTCATGGGGGATCAGCCGGCGCCGCGCATCGAGATCACGGCCGAGGAGCGGACGGGCGCGGTGCTGTGCCGCATCCGGGACAATGGCCCGGGCATCGACCCGGCGCACCGCGAGCACATCTTCGAACTGTTCACGCGGCTCGATACCGGACAGGATGGCTCGGGGATCGGGTTGCCGCTGGTGCGTCGGATCATCGAGGCACACGGAGGTCGGATCTGGGTGGAATCCGGTCCCGATGGCACGGGCAGCACGTTCTGCTTTACGCTTCCGAAGGGGTAGCCGGGAGCGGGCCGAGGCGGAACAGCGCGGCGGCCCAGGTCAGCCCCGCGCCGAAGGCCACCAGCGCCAGCGTGTCGCCCGGGCGGGCGCGGCCCTCGTCGAGCGCCTCGCAGAGGGCCAGCGGCACCGACGCCGCCGACGTGTTGCCGTACCGGTCCACGTTCACCACCACCTTGTCCATCGGCAGGCCCGCCTGCCGCGCCGCATACTCGATGATGCGCAGGTTGGCCTGGTGCGGGATGAACAGGTCGATGTCGTCGGCCGTCAGGCCCGCCCGCTGGAGGACCTCGTCGAGCGCCTCCACCATCGTGCGTGTGGCAAACTTGAACACCTCCCGGCCGTTCATGCGGACGTGGTTGAGGCCGGCGTCGATGCTCTCGTGCGAGGGGGGGATGGCCACGCCGCCGCCGGGGACGATCAGGTGCTCCGCGCCCGAGCCGTCGGAGCCGAGGACGAACGAGAGGAGCCCGCACGGCGTGTCGGTGGCCTGCAGCACCACCGCCCCGGCGCCGTCGCCGAAGAGGACGCAGGTGGTGCGGTCCGTCCAGTCGATCCACCGGCTCGTCAGCTCGGCGCCGACGACCAGCACGGTCCGGCAGGCGCCGGTGGCGATGAACTGCCCGGCCGTGACCAGCGCATAGACGAACCCCGTGCAGCCGACGACCATCTGGAAAGCCCCGCACCGGGCGCCGAGCAGGTCCTGTACCTGGCTGGAGACGGGCGGGGTGAGGTGATCCGGGCTGGAGGTGGCCACGATGATCAGGTCGAGGTCCGTGGGCGCCAGGCCCGCCCGGGCGAGGGCGGCCCGGCCGGCGGCCGTCGCCATGGTGGAGGTATGCTCGCCCTCGCCGACCACGCGCCGCTCCCGGATGCCCGAACGGGTGCGGATCCATTCATCGCTCGTGTCGACGAGCCGGGCCAGGTCGTCGTTGGTGAGCACGCGCTCGGGGACGTATTTCCCCCAGCCGACGAGGTGGGCATACGGTGATGGCACGGTGGTGTCCTCGTTACTTCAGGAAAGGGTCGGGACGGGAAGCGTTTCCGCCCTGGCCGTCTAACGCCGGGGCGCCTCCCAGGTGCCGCCGGGGTCTCCCCGGCCCGGCGCGGGGAACCTGATCCCACGCCCCGTCTTTGATGGAGGCGTCCGTTCGATCCCGCCGTGCCCGCCGTGGAACTGTTTCAGGAGCTGTTCATCAAGGGGTTCAACCTGCTGGAGGCGGTCGGCTTCACGGCCGGCCTGCTCTACGTCATCCTCAACATCCGGCAGAACGTCTGGTGCTGGCCCGTCGGCCTCGTCAGCGTGACGGCGTACCTCATCGTCTTCTGGGAGGTGCGGCTCTATGCGGACATGGGCCTGCAGGTCTTCTACATCGGCCTCTCGCTCTACGGCTGGTACTACTGGCTCCACGGCGGCCGGGACGACGGCGCGGCCCCGGTGGTGCGCCTGACCGGGCGGCAGGCGGCCGTCGCGGCCCTGCTCGGCGTCGCCGGCACCGCCCTGATGGGCTACCTGCTGGCCCGCTTCACCAACGCCGACCTGCCCTACTGGGACTCGGCCACCACCGTCTTCAGCCTCATCGGCACCTGGATGACGGCCCGCAAGATCCTGGAGAACTGGCTCCTCTGGATCGCGGTGGACACGCTCTACGTGTTCATCTACGTGTACAAGGGGCTGTACCTGACCTCGGTGCTCTTCGCCCTCTACCTGGTCCTCGCCACGATGGGCTACTTCGCATGGAAAAAGACGATGCGCGTGCCGGAGCCGGCCTGAAGCGGGTCGTGCTCACCGGGGCCGAATCCACCGGCAAGACGACGCTGGCCCGCCGGCTGGCTGAACACTACGGCACCGTGTGGGTGCCCGAATACCTCCGGCGGTTCGTCGACGAGAAGGGGGCGCTGCCGGAGGAGCACGACGTGGATGCCATCGCCCGGGGGCACCTGGCTTCCGAGGCGGCCCTGCGGCCTCGCGCCCGCCGCGTCCTCTTCCTCGACACCGACCTGATCTCGACCGTCCTCTACCAGACCCATATCTTCGGCGCCTGCCCGGACTGGGTCCGCGCGGCCTCGTACGAACACCCGGGCGACCTGTACCTGCTCCTGGCCGACGACATCCCGTGGGTGCCCGACCCCGGCCAGCGCGACGGCCCCGAGGCCCGGGCCTTCTTCCAGCGGCGGTTCGAGGAGGAGCTGCTGCGGCGCGGCGTGCCGTTCGTCCGCGTGGCCGGCCCGCCCGACGTGCGCTTCCGCACGGCCGTGACCGCCGTGGACCGGTTGCTGGCGTCGACCTGAGGATATGACCTGACCCGCACGAAAAAGGCCCCACCCCCGGAAGGGCGAGGCCTTTTTCGTAGGCGCCGGTGCGTTCGTCAGAACGTGTACCGGAAGCCGAGCTGCATGAACCAGCGCGAGCTGTACGTCCCGAAGTCCTTCACGAGCGTGTTGAAGAAGTCCTTCTCGGTGGGCGTGCGTTCGGGGTCGAACTCGAGCCGGTAGGTCGGGGTGAAGTCCCCGTTGTCCGGATCGCGGAAGCCGCGGAACTCGACCAGCTCGAAGCCACCGTTGCTGCTGCTGGTGAACTTGTTATAGCGCTTGCCCCAGTCGCTGTTGAGCAGGTTGGTGAAGTTGAAGATGTCGAGCGTCACTTCAAACTTCTGCCGGCGTCCGGCGATGTTGCCGAACACTTCCTGCGTGATCTTCAGGTCGAGGATGTTCTCGAAGGGCAGGCGGGAGCCGTTGCGCTCGGCGAACTTGCCACGGCGGCTCCGCAGGTAGTCGCTGCTCTCGATGAAGCGGTCGAGGGCGGCGGCCTCCTCGGTGCTGAGCCCGGCCAGTTCGCTGGCACTGTTGGGCACATAGAAGAGGCCGAAGTCGCGGAAGCCGGGTGCGCCGATGAGCGCGTCGCTGTTGTCGATGGTGTAGTTGAAGGGCCGGCCGCTCTCACCCGTGTAGAAGAGCGAGACGGTGGTGGCCAGGTTGTTGAGGAACTCCTTGCGGAAGGTCACCGAGCCCAGGATGCGGTGGCCGATGGAGAAGTCCGAGCGGGTCATCTCCAGGTTGTTGGGCAGGTAGTCCGCCACCTCCATCGAACGCCAGAGGGTGTTGATCTGCGACGAGGTTCCGTCATTGACCACGTAGGCGTCGCCGTAGGTGTAGGCCACATCCAGGAGCAGGTCGCCGGTCTCACCGAAGAGGTCGTTGAACTGCTTCTGGATCCGGGCGGTGACGTCGTAGGTGTAGCCCTTGCTGGTGTTGCCGACCACGTGGATGGCGCTGTAGCGCGGGTCGAGCAGCACGTCGTCGCCGTAGTAGATCGGGCGCGCGCCGGGGCCGTCCGTCATCCGTACGGCATTCGGGTTCAGGTTGACGTTGCGCACGTTGACGCCGCTGAGTGTCTTGGTGTACTGGGCCTCCAGCGTACCGACGAAGCCGCCGGGCAGCTCGGTGTCGAAGCCGAGGCTGGCGCGGGCCACACGCGGGTAGCGGAAGTCCTCCTCGAAGATCTCGAGACGGCCACTCGGGATGTCGCTCTGCCCGAAGTCGGAGCCGGTGAACTGCTTCTGCACGTCCGGCTCGAACGGAATGGGCGAGCCGTCGGGGAAGGTGCCGCCGAAGCGGAACACGAAGCCCGAGTTGGTGCCGTTGTTGAGGAACATACCGCCGGGCCAGACAAATGGCACGCGGCCGGTGAAGACGCCCACACCACCGCGCAGCTGCATCCGGCGCTCGCCCTCGAACTCGTAGTTGAAGCCGAGGCGGGGCGAGAGGTAGACGGCCGCCGCGGGCGTCTTGCCGGGCGCCGCGCCCTTCAGGTCGTAGTGCTGCGAGACGGTCGGGATGGTCGTGTCAAACACATCCGGCGCAAAGCGCGGTTTGCTCGTCACTTTCGGGATGTCGGCACGGAGGCCGGCCGTCACGCGGAGCTGCTCGTTGACCTGGTATTCGTCCTGCACGTAGAAGCCGAGTTGGAAGGCATCGAAGGCCCCCACGGCTTTCGTTCCGTCGCCGGCCACGCCGTCGACGAGCGAGTAGCCCCGCTGGTAGATGCGCGGCGCCACCGGCTGCGGGTTCGGGCCGTACTGATCGCACACCGACGACGATCCCCGCCCCGTGGCACAGAGCGACTGCAGGAAGTCGTCCAGGCTGTCGTACTCGTACGAGCCGAAGTTGCGCGGGATGAACAGGTTGTCGATCGAGTAGAACTCGTTGTGCGTCCCGATCGTGATGGTGTGCTTGCCGCGGAAGATGTTGAAGTTGTTCGTGATGGTGAAGATGTCCTGGTTCAGGATGTTGGCCGTGGAGAACGGCTCCGAACCAAAATGGATCTCCCCGCTACCGTCGTTGATGTCGACCGTCGGGAACGGATCGCCGGCGAAGCCGCGGTCGTCGCGGACGCGGGTGTAGCCCAGGATCAGCTTGTTGGCGTAGTCGTTGCCGAAGGTGCTGTTGAGCTCGATGGCGGTCGAGTTGGTCCGGTTGGGGAAGATCTCGGAGTTGTTCGAGAAGTTGATGTCGTCGGAGTCGCTCTGGAAGGCGTCGACGTTGTCGGCCTTGGCGTAGCTGTGCCGGGCGCTCAGCTTGTGGTTGCGGCTGATGTTCCAGTCCAGCTTGACCAGGATCTTGTCGTCGTCCAGCTTGGAGGCCTTGTCGCCGAAGTCGCCGGGGTCATAGCCCGCGATGTCGATCAGGGCCTGCCGGAGCTCGCCGAGGCGGTTGGCCGAGTCGCCCACGTAGGAGACGTCGAACGGGGCGGGCGTCTCGGAGCGAAGGATCTCGACGTTGGTGAAGAAGAACAGCTTGTTCTTGATGATGGGACCGCCCAGGCGGAAGCCGTACCGGTTGTTGGTGAACTCGGGCAGCTTTTTGCGCTCGTCACCGGGGGAGAGCAGCGCCGGCGGCGTCTTGCCGACGAGGTTCTCGTTACGGAGGAAGTAGTAGGCCGAGCCCTCGAACTGGTTCGTACCGCTGCGGGTGATGGCGTTGATCGAACCGCCGGTGAAGCCGCTCTGCGTCACGTCGAAGGGCGAGATGGCGATCTTGAACTCCTCGATGGCGTCGATGGAGATGGGCGTCGAGCCGGTCTGGCCGCCGTTGGTGCCCTGGGCCGAGAGGCCGAAGACGTCGTTGTTGACCGCGCCGTCGATGTAGATCGAGTTGAAGCGGTTGTTCTGGCCGGCGATGGAGATGGCCGGGCCGTCGTCGTCGTCGTTTTCCACGTAGGCCTGGGGCGTCAGGCGGGTGAAGTCGGCCAGGTCGCGCCCGATGGCGGGGAGGGTTTGCAGGCGCTCCTCGTCGATGACGGTGGCCACGCCGGTACGCTCGGCATCAAAGATACCCCGGTCCGCGACGACCTGCACCTCCTGCAACTCTACCGCACTCTCGGCGAGCTGTACGTCGAGCTTGTACGTCTCGCCGAGTGAGAGCATGATGCCTTCGCGGACGAAGTCGTCGAAGCCGACGAAGGTGACGGTGACGCGGTAGGGGCCGCCCACACGCATGTTGCGCAGGTTATAGGCCCCGTCGGTGTTCGTGGCGGTGCCGTATTCGGTGCCCGAGGGCAGGTGCACGGCGATCACGTTGGCGCCGGGGAGCGGCTCGCCGTTGTTGTCCGTCACGACGCCGCGCATCGACGCCGTGGTGACGCCCTGTCCCAGGGCGGTGCCGCTCAGCAGGGCCAGCAGGCCGGCCAGGAGCAGCACGCGGCTGTTGAGAAGCTTCATCGTCAAAAACTCCGGTTGGTGGTACAAAGCAACGCTGTTAACCTCAGGGTAACAGGCGAGGCAGGCAAAGAAAACGTCAGGGAGGGAGGAAAGTCAACCCGTTGGCCGGGAAGGCCGACAGGGACCGCCTTGATGCCGCCTAATTTAACGGGATCAGGGGGCTGTTTCGGCAAAAAAACGGTGCATTACAGAAGCATAATGCGCGGATGCGGGCCGGGGGCTCAGTCGGGCGAGGCGGTCAGGCGGCGGGCCGTCGCCTCGGCGGCTTCGAGCACGCGCAGCACGTTGCCGCCGAGGAGTTTGTAGAGGTCGGCTTCGGTGTAGCCGCGCCGGAGGAGGCCGTAGGTGATCCAGGGGAGGCGGGTGACGTCGTCGAGGCCGGCGGGCAGGGCGGCCCCGTCGAAGTCGGAGCCGAGACCGACGTGGTCGATGCCGGCCACGCGCACGGCATGGTCGATGTGGTCGAGGACGTCGTCGAGGGTGGCCCGGGGCAGGCCCCGCTCGCGCCGCACCGCGGCGATGGTGGCCCAGAGGCCGCGCAGGTCGCCGGTGCGCCCGCCCAGCCGGCGGTACACCTCGTCCATCACCTCCGGCGTCAGGTGGCGGTTCACGGAGGCCTCGTGGAAGTTGATCAGGATGACGCCGCCGTGTTCGGCCAGCGCCCGGAGCATGTCGTCGGAGACGTTGCGGACCACGTCGGTGAGGGCGCGCGTCGCGGAGTGCGACAGGATCACCGGGGCCTCGCTCACGGCCAGCGCGTCGTAGAAGGTAGCGTCGGCGGTGTGGGAAAGGTCCACGAGCACGCCGAGGCGGTTCATCGTGCGGATCATGGTGCGCCCCAGGTCGTTGAGGCCGCCGTGGCGGGGGGGCGTCTGCGAGGCGTCGGCCCAGGCATTCGTGTTGACGTGCGTGAGGGTCACATAGCGGATGCCGGCTCGATAGAGCGCGGCCAGCGTGTCCGGCGAGGCGGCCAGGGCATGCCCGCCTTCCAGCCCGAGCAGCACCGCCTTCTTGCCGGCTCGCGTGATGCGCCGCACGTCGGCGGCCGAAAAGGCCATCTCGAGGCTGTCCGCGTGGGCGGCTACCTGCCGCCGCACCTCGGCAATCAGCGCCCGGGCCCGGCGGGTGGCGGCCGCGCCTTCCCCCAGCCAGGCCGGCACGTAGATGGAGAAGAAGGCGGCGTCGAGCCCGCCTTCGTACAGGCGCGGCAGGTCCACGTGCCCCTCGAAGGACCGGTGCCGCCGGCCCAGGTCGTACCCCTCGAGCAGGTGCATCGGCGTGTCGACGTGCCCGTCGACGACGAGGGCGTTGAAGTGGATGCGCAGCGCCTCGGCCCACCGGGGATCCTTTTGCACGAGCACGTGCTGCCGCCAGGCGGGCAGGGCGAGGGTGCCGCCGTCGGTCACGCCGGAGGAGTCCGGGGCCGGCGACGGGGTAGAACGCGTGGACGGATCGGCCTCCGGTTGCTGGCCCCGGCAGGCCGTCACGAGGACGGCGCTCAGCGACAGCGCGAGCAGGAGACGGACCATGGCGGACGGTGCGGGTGGACGGGCAGCGAAGGACCGAACGCCAGAGTATACGGGGCGGGAGGGCCAAAAAGAAAGGGCCGGTGCGTGGGAGCGTCGCACCGGCCCTGCGGGTGGGGTGGAACCCGGTTAGAAGTCGGCGGCCCGGACGCGGACCACATCGGCTCCGAGGCGCTCCAGGGTGGCGCCCTCGGTGCGCGTGATCGCCTGTCCGTCACTCGTCAGGACGATCTCCAGCCCACCGTTGGGGCCGTTCACCGTGATCGTGATGGCTTCGACCGTCGGCGTGCCGTCCTCATCCAGCGTCCGGTCTTCGACGGCCCGGAACGTGAACTCGGTGATGCCCGGACCGCGCAGGACGTTCTCATAGGCCATGCCGCCGACGAATTTGGTGTCGTCGAGCGTGACGCCCGTGTGGCCGACGCCCTTAACCTTGGTGCCTTCGACGCGCACGTTGATCGTGGTGCCGCCCGCCAGCGGGTTGCCGTTCTGGTCCATGACGGTCAGGCTGTAGGTCTGGTCCAGGGCGGCCGTCGTCGGCGAGACGGTGACGATGGGCACCCCGGAGAAGACGACGGGCGTCTGCCCGATGACTTCGTTCTGGTTCTCGTCGGCCGTGGTGGCCGTAATGACGGCGATGCCGTCGGCCGGCAGCGGGTTGGCCGAGATCAGGCTGACGTCCCCGCGGCCCTGGGCGTCGGTCTGCGTCGAGCCTTCGATGATGCCGTGCGTCGAGGCGAAGGAGACGGCCGTGCCGGGCTTGACCGGGTTGCCGTACTTGTCGCCGACGATGACGCTGATGGTGTTCGTCAGGCCAAAGGTGTTGAGGCCGGGGAAGTTGAAGCGGCTGGGACCGATGCTGAAGTGCGTCTGGTCGGGCAGGCCGCCGTGGATGGCCACCGCGACGGGCAGCGAGCGGATCGTCCGGCCGTCGACCTCGGTCTCGGCTACGATCTGGACGACCCCGGCTTTCGTCCCGCTCGAGAGGTTCACCGTCACCTGGCCGTTGTTGTCCGTGGCGGCCGATTCGGGGAAGATGAACTCGCCCCCGCCCGGCTGGACGCCCAGGCTGAAGCGCACGCGCGCCTGCTTGTCCAGGATCACCGGACGGCCCAGCGAGTCGGCCACCTGGAAGGTGATCTTGGCGACTTCCTCGGACCCGCTCTCTTTGACCCCGATGCTGGTGGTGGACTGTTTCAGGAGCAGGATGTTCGAGGCTTTGCCCGAGACCGGCTCTTCGCCCACAATCAGGGTGATGCGCAGCGTGGGGACTTCCACCAGGCGATCCGGCAGGGCCAGGACCGTCACCGAGGCGTCGTCGTACCCGTTCTTGGCGGCGACGACCTGGAGGCTCATGGTGCTGTCGAGTTCGACCTCCACGTCGTACCGTCCCAGCGAGTCCGTCTCGACGAGCAGGTTGAAGGGTTTGATGGTCACGAAGGCGCCGGGAACGGGGTTGTTCGTCGTGGCGTCGAGCACCTGGCCGGAGAGCGTGGCCACCCCGCCCTCGTCGTTGTTGAAAGCGTCGCAGCCGGCCCAGACGAGCAGCAGGGCCAGCGGCAGCAGGCGAAGGAAAAACGTACGCATGATCGTGTCGGTTCGATGAATCGGTCGGGGAAGGATGATGGGTAGGATGGGTATCGACCCGGTGCGAGGGGGCTTTAGCCGGGGAGCGCGAGAAATGGCGGATGCCGGGCAGAAACCCCGGCGTGGCCTTCCCGTAGGAGACGCACCCGCCTCCCGCACCCTCTCCCGGAGGAGTCCATGAGCTCGTCGCGCCTCGTCCTGCTGCTCGTTCTGGCCGGTACCCTCTCGGGGTGTCGTCAGGCCGTGCGTTCGCAGGAGGCGGACGTGCCGCCGCCGCAGCACGTCGAGGGGGCGGCCACGCCGGAGGCCGCGCAGGACGACGTGGGCCGGACGCGCCGGACGGCCATCACCCGCGCCGTCGAGGTGGTGGCGCCGGCCGTCGTCAGCGTGAACGTGACGGCCGTGCAACAGGTGGCCTACCAGGATCCCTTTGCCGATCCCTTCTACGAGTTCTTCTTCGGTCGCCGGCCGCCCCGTGTGCTGCAGCGGCAGGTGCAGAGCCTGGGCTCGGGCTTCGTCATCTCGCCCGACGGCTACATCGTCACGAACGACCACGTGGCCGGCGAGGCCACCCAGATCACGGTGGCCTTCCCCGATGGCACCAGCCTGGAGGCGCGCCTCGTGGGGGCCGACCCCGTCACGGACATCGCGCTGCTCAAGGTGGATCCGCCGGCGTCGCTACCCTACCTCACCTTCGCCACCGGGCGGCCCCTCGTGGGGGAATGGGTCATCGCGCTGGGGAATCCTTTCGGCCTGTTCGAGGCGGCCGACCCGACGGTCACCGTCGGGGTGGTCAGTGCCGTCGGGCGCAACCTCCAGCCCCAGGACGGCCGTCTCTATCGGGACATGATCCAGACGGACGCCGCCATCAACCGGGGCAACTCGGGCGGTCCGCTCGTCAACGCGCTCGGCGAGGTCATCGGCGTCAATACGGCCATCTATAGCCAGACGGGCGGCTCCGTTGGCATCGGGTTCGCGGTTCCGGCCGAGCGGGTCCGCCGGATCGTGGAGGAGCTACGAGAGAACGGCTACGTGGACCGCTCCTATTACACGGGGCTGGTGGGCATGGACATGGATGCGCGTATCGCCCGGGGGCTCGGCCTGCCCGAGGCACGCGGCGTCTTCGTGCGCGACGTCGATCCGGGGTCGCCCGCCGAGGAGGCCGGCTTCCAGGCCTACGACGTGATCGTGACCGTCGAGGGGATGCCCGTCAACGACCGCAACGACTTCGTGGCGCGCATCTACGACTTCCGCCCGGGCGACACGGTGCGGGTGGAGGTCCTGCGGGAGGGCCGGCGGCGGACGCTCTCGCTCCGCATCGGCCGCCAGCCGGGCTAACGGCGCGCCGCCGCGGTGCTGGCCGCTTCTTTGGTGAACGTGAAGGTATCCGTCTGCTCGGCGATCGGGAACGTGCCGGTTTTGGCGGTGAGGGTGTAGATGCCGGCGGGCGCGCTGGCGGGCACCTTCTGGGACAGGGTCTTGCTCAGGGAGGCGCCGGGTGCCAGGCTAACCGGGACGGGGCCGCGCACCAGGCTGATGCCATCGGGCCCCGTGATATGGGTCCAGAAATCGACGTCGCGGGTCGTGCCGGTGTGGTTGGTGAGCGACACGGTGTACGAGAACGTGGTGCCTTCGGGGGGGATGACGAGCGGCACCTGTTCCGGCGTGGCCACGACGTGCAGCCCTTCCTCGACGATGTGGAGCCGCTGGTCGGCCGTCACGCCGGTGAGCGTCTGATGGATGCCGGAGGGCCAGGTGATGGAGATATCGGCGCTCGTGTTCGTCGCCAGCCCGAAGTAGGCGGCCAGGTCGTCGCCGCCGCCCAGGCTGGAGCCGCTCCGGGTCTCCCAGTGCTGGGTGATACCGTCCGGCGTGGTCACGGCCAGGCGGGCACCGACGCCGTCGCGGTTGCTGGCCGTGCCCTCGAGCGTAATCTGGAGCCAGTGCGATCCCGGCGGGTGGTCGTTTCGGAGTAGCACGACCGGCTCCTGGTAGTTGACATAGAACAGGTCCGGGTCACCATCCTGGTCGTAGTCGCCCATGACGATGGTGCGGCTTCGACGCACGTCTTCGACGCCGCTGCCGGTCGAGACGTTCGAGAAGGTGAGCCCGTTGCCGTCATTGTGGTAGAGCATGTTGGGCTGGGGGTTGGTCTGGCTGCTTTTGGAGATGACCCCGGCGGCCACGACCAGGTCCTGCCACATGTCCAGGTCGTAGTCGAAGAAGATGGCGCCCCAGGTGACGCGGTCATCGTCGGTGCCAGGCACCTTGTCCTCGAACAGGCCGGCCTCGACGGTTACATCGGTAAAGGTGGTCTCGTCGTGGCGCAGGAGGTAGGCGCTGCCGATGTTGGTGAAATAATAGTCCCAGCGTCCGTCGCGGTTGTAGTCGCCCCAGGCGATCCCCATGGCATTGGAGCACGTGTCGGCGTTCCAGGCAGCGCTGATCTCGGTGAAGGTCCAGGTAGTGGGGTCGGTGCCGCCGTCGTTGCGCCAGAGTTTATTGCCCTCGGGGTGGAAGGGACAGTCGTTCATGAGGAAGAGGTCGGGGTCGCCGTCGTCGTCGAAGTCGGTCCAGGCAGCGATGAAGCCGAAGCCTTCCCGGTCGTCGTAGCCGCTGCCGTCGACGTCCCCGGCGAGCAGGTGCGAGACGTCCGTGAACGTGCCATCGCCGTTGTTGTGGTAGAGTTTGTCCTGCGTGCCGTCGAGGGCGGCGGTGAGCGGGATATGGTGGGCGACGTAGAGGTCGAGGAAGCCGTCGCCGTCGTAGTCGCCCCAGGAGGCGGACGTAGCACGCCCGTCCCCGGTGATGCCGCTGCCGGCCGTCACGTCGGTGAAGGTGGCGATGCCGGTCTCCATCCGTTCGTTGCGTAGCAGGGTGTCCTCGAGCGAGTTGGCGAGGAAGAGGTCGGGGTCGCCGTCGTTGTCGTAGTCGGCCACGGCCACGCCGGCCCCATCGCGGTCGGCATCGGCCGCGCCCACCTCGGCGGCCACGTCGGTGAAGGTGCCGTCGCCGTTGTTGCGGAACAGGTGGTTGGCGCCGGAACGCTGGGTCATGTAGAGGTCCAGGTCCCCATCCCCGTCATAATCGAACCAGGCCGCGCCGGTCCCGAACTTGAAGTCCGGGGTGCTGGACGTGTGGCGGTGAGCGACGTTCACACCGGCGGCCTGGGTAACGTCGGTGAAGATCTGGGCGGAGGCAACCGCGGGAAGGAGGAACACGACGAGGGCTACAGGGAGCGTGGGCCTGCGCCGGGCGAACGAGCGGGCGGGGACAGGTATCATGATCTCAAGAGGAAAGATGAGCGAACCGGGCTGCGAGGAAACAGGAGCAAGACCACGCATCCCGTGTTGTGCGTCCGTGCGACGGGGAGAGGAGATGCCTCGCGTACCGAGGCCGGGGCAAAAAGGAACGAAGGCAGGCAGGCTACTTCACCGAACGGAGCGCGAAAACTCACGGGATGGGCTCCCGTACGGTCGAGGAGGCGTCGTCCGAAACGACACGGTGGTCGTGCGACCGGATGCCGGGCGGCACGACGGACAAAAGATACGGCGTGAGGTACTGAAAGGAAATGGGTTATGGAGAAGAGATGAACACAAAGAGGCGACCACGTCACCGGGGTCGCCTCAGAAGGAGATGGGTGCGGGCGCGGGGCCCTGTGAAGAGGGCGAGCGCGTGCGCGGGCTCAGTAGCGCGAGCGTTTCCGGGCGTTGCGGGCCGCCTTCTCACGAGCCTGACGCCGCTCTTCGGACGGCTTCGTGTAGGCCATGTTGGCGCGATAAATACGCAGGACCCGGCTGCGGTTGACGGCACGCTTGAAACGACGCAGGGCGCGGTCGATGGACTCGTTGTCGCGAACTTTGATTCCTACGGACAAGGCTGATCCCTCCTTCAGGACTTGATGTTCGGGTGTTTTTTGAAAGCCTCCCAATATAAGAAGGCACACTGTTAATAAACAATGTGCCTTCGGTGGAGGTTTCGTGGGTTCGCGCCCCCGGGTACCGTCTATCAGTGGGTGGAGTCGGCGTAATAGTGGGCGAGGGCGGCCCGGGTCAGCTGGCGAAGCCGGGTGTCCGGCGCGCCGCGTACCAGCCCGCGCAGGAGTTCCATGGACTGATCCTCCCCGATGGCACTCAGAGCCGCCAGCGCCATCGTTCGCCGGCCCTCATGCTGGCTGTGTTCATAGATGCCGAGGATCTGGCCGGAAGCGGGGCCGAAATCCACCTTCTCCGGGTAATAGGTGCTGAAAAAGATGATGTGTTGCAGGGCCTGGTCGCGTATCGCCTGTACGGGCGCGTCGAGCGAGGCCGTGAGTTGGGCTTCGAGGTTGTCCCACCAGCGATCATCCATCCGATCGAAGGATCGCTGTGCGGAGGCCGAAGGAAGCAGGACGAGTGTGAAAAGTGCCAGGACAAAGAGGCCTGTGGCCCCGTGCCGAAGCACGCGGTGCGTGGTATCCATGGTGACCCTCCCTCAGGGTTGCTTGAATGGAATTGAACCCAAATTCACGCATAACTACGGGGTGGGGCCGGTGTGGTTACGGTGCCGTGCTTTTTTTCTTACCGCCGCCACGGAACACAACACGGTGCACAGACGATGTCGAAACCCTGGAAGCTGGTGCTGGCGACCCGCAACGCGGGCAAGGTACGCGAGCTGCGGGACTTACTCGCCGGACTACCGGTAACCCTGTACACGGTGGCCGACTTTCCCGGGGCGCCCGCGGTGGACGAGGACGCGCCCACGCTCGAGGGCAACGCCCTGAAGAAGGCGCGGGCGCTCCACGCGCACACCGGTCTGCCCGCCCTGGCCGATGACACGGGCCTCGAGGTGACGGCCCTCGGCGGGCGGCCCGGCGTCCACTCGGCCCGCTTCGCCGGACCCGACGCCTCCGACGCCGACAACCGCGCCCGCCTTCTCGAAGCGCTGGCCGGCGCCACGGACCGGTCCGCCCGCTTTCGCACCGTCGTGGCCCTGGTGACGGCGGACGGGAAGCATACCTTCGAGGGGATCTGTACCGGGCGGATCGTGGCGGCGGAGCGTGGGACCGGGGGCTTCGGTTATGACGCCCTCTTCGTGCCCGACGGTGAGACGCGCACGTTTGCCGAACTCAGCCCGGCCGAAAAGAATGCACTGAGCCACCGGGGGCAGGCCCTGCGGCGTGTGGTGGCGTTCCTGCAGCAACGGATAGGGTCTCGAACCTGAAAAAAAGTCGACCATGGTAGCTCTGGTACAGCGCGTGCGCGAGGCACACGTCGAGGTGGACGGGGAGGTCGTCGGGCGCATCGGCCGGGGTCTGCTGATCCTGCTCGGCGTGCATACGTCCGACACCGAGGCCGAAGCCGACTGGCTGGCGAAGAAGTGTGCCCAGCTCCGCATCTTTCCGGACGAGGCCGGGCGCATGAACCGGTCGGTGTGCGACATCGGGGGCGAGGCCCTCGTGGTATCTCAGTTCACGCTCTACGGGGATGCCCGCAAGGGCAACCGCCCGTCGTTCGTCGCATCGGCGCCGCCGGAGCGGGCCGAACCGCTGTATGCCTATTTTACCGACCGGCTGGCCGAGCACCTGGGCCGGCCCGTTCCGACGGGCGTCTTCGGTGCGATGATGAACGTGCACCTGGTCAACGAAGGCCCGGTGACCCTCTGGGTGGAGAAACGCGCCGAACCCTGAGTGGAACGTTGGCGGCCCCGTGCGTAGAAGGAAACACGATCCAGCGAGGGCTCCATGGATGATCTGCTAACCGACACCTTTGGTCGGCGCCACACGTACCTCCGCATCGCGCTGACGGAGCGGTGCAACCTGCGTTGCCGGTACTGCATGCCGGCCGAGGGGGTGGCCCTCCGGCCGCGGGACGAGATCCTGACGTTCGAGGAGATCGAGCGGCTGGCCCGCCTGTTCGTCCGGGCAGGGGTGCGGAAGATCCGCCTCACCGGCGGGGAGCCGCTCGTGCGGACCGGCATCGAAGCGCTGGCCGAGACGCTGGGGGCCATCCCGGGGCTCGAGACGCTGGCCCTGACGACCAACGGCCTGCTCCTGCCCAAAAAGCTTCCGCGGCTCCGGGCCGCCGGCGTCAACCTGCTCAACATCAGCCTGGACACCCTCCGGCCCGATCGCTTCGAGCACATCACCCGCCGGCCCGGGCTCGACCTCGTCTGGCGCGCCATCGACCTGGCCCTCGAACTCGGCTATGACCCGGTCAAGGTCAACTGCGTGGTGATGCGCGGCTTCAATGACGACGAGCTGGCCGACTTCGTGGCGCTGACGGAAGACCGGCCGCTCGAGGTACGCTTCATCGAATACATGCCGTTCGACGGCAACGGGTGGGGCATGGACCGGCTGGTCCCCTACCGCGACATGCAGGCGCGCATCGCGGAGCGGTTCCCGGACCTGGAGCCGCTCCGCGACGGCCCCACGGCTACCGCCCGGACGTACCGTGTGCCGGGCTTCCGGGGGCGGGTGGGCTTCATCGCCTCCATGACCGAGCCGTTCTGTGCGGGCTGCAACCGCCTGCGTCTCACCGCCGACGGCAGCCTGAAAGTGTGCCTCTTCGGCCCGGCCGAGGTGAGCCTGCGCGACGCCCTGCGCGGCGGCGCCACCGACGACGACCTCGGAAAGATCATCCGCGCCGCCGTCCAGAAGAAAAAAGCGGCCCATGCCGGGATGCAGGTGCTTGCGAAAACCAGAAACCGGCCGATGATTCTGATCGGGGGGTGAAGGCCGCCGGGGTGCTTGCCCTTCGCGGGGGCGGCCCCTATCTTGAGCGCGTCCTTCACGCCACCGGCACCCTAACGAGAACACAGACGGAAACGATGATTATGACCGATGTGCCTTCGCTGACGCACGTGAACCCGCAGGGGGGCGTGCAGATGGTGGATGTGGGCGACAAGATGGCCACGGTGCGTACCGCGGTGGCGGCCGGTCGGGTGTTGCTCGGCGAGACCGCCTTCGCGCTGGTGGCCCAGAACAAGATTCGCAAGGGCGATGTGCTGACGCTGGCCCAGATCGCAGGGATCATGGGCGCCAAGCAGACGAGCAAGCTCATCCCCCTCTGCCACGACGTCCTGCTGCGGGGCGTGGACGTGGACCTCTCGCTGAACGAAGACGAGCACGCCGTCGAGATCCGGGCCTACACCAAGAGCGTCGGGCCGACGGGCGTCGAGATGGAAGCCCTCACGGCCGTCTCGGTGGCCGCCCTGACGATCTACGACATGTGCAAGTCCGTCTCGAAGGAGATCAAGATCACGGACATCCACCTGCTGGCCAAGACCGGCGGCCAGAGTGGCGACTACCGTAAAGCGGAAGCCCCCTGACGCGCCGGTCCCCTCGCACTGCCCATGGAAACGCTACTCAGCACGGCCGGGCTCCTGGTGATTGTCGCCATCGTCCTCGGCCTGATCCTCTTTCTGTACTTCATTCCGCTCGGGCTGTGGATCACGGCCTTCTTCTCGGGCGTGCGGGTGCGCCTCGTGCGCGACCTGGTGGGGATGCGGCTGCGCAAGGTGCCTCCCCACCTGATCGTGCGCCCCCTCATCACGGCCTACAAGGCGGGGTTGAACCTGAGCACGGCCCAGCTCGAGGCGCACTATCTGGCCGGCGGGCACGTGCAGAACGTCGTCCGCGCCCTCATCTCGGCCGACAAGGCCAACATTGACCTGACCTTCGAGCGGGCCGCCGCCATCGACCTGGCCGGGCGGGACGTGTTCGAGGCCGTACAGGTCTCGGTGAACCCCAAGGTCATCGAGACGCCGCCCGTGACGGCGATGGCCAAGGATGGCATCCAGGTCCGCGCCATCGCCCGCGTCACCGTGCGGGCCAACATCGACCGGCTCGTCGGCGGGGCGGGGGAGGAAACCATCCTGGCCCGCGTCGGCGAGGGGATCGTCACGACCATCGGGTCGGCCAACACCCACAAGGAGGTGCTCGAAAACCCGGACAGCATCTCGAAGGTGGTGCTGGCCAAGGGCCTCGACTCGGGCACGGCCTTCGAGATCCTCTCCATCGACATTGCGGACGTGGACGTCGGGGAGAACATCGGGGCGAAGCTCCAGGCCGATCAGGCCGAGGCCGACCTGAAGATCGCCCGCGCCAAGGCCGAAGAGCGGCGGGCGGCGGCTGTGGCCCGCGAGCAGGAGATGCGGGCGGCCGTCGAGGAGCAGCGGGCGCGTGTCGTCGCCGCCGAGGCGGAGATCCCGCTGGCCATCGCCGAAGCCTTCCGTAACGGCAACCTGGGCGTGATGGATTATTACCACCTCCGCAACCTTCAGGCGGACACCCGTATGCGGGAGTCCATCGGCGGCGGCCAGGAAGAAGGGCCGGCGACGACCTGACCGGGGCCCCGTTCCCCGCTCCGTTTCACCCGACCCGCAGGCCCTGTGACCGGCACCATCCACTACGTCGACCTCGAGGGGGGCTTCTACGGCCTCGTGGCCGATGACGGCACCCGCTACCTTCCGCTCAACCTGGACGCCTCCTTCCGGAAGGACGGTCTGCGCGTGCGCTTCGAGGCCGTGCCGGAAGACGTGCTGACGCTGCAGCAGTGGGGCCGGCCCGTGCGCCTGACGGCCATCGAGGTGGATTGAGGCTCACCACCGTGCCAGCAGGCCCAGCGTCAGGCTCTGCCGCGTGAAGAAGTCGTCGTCGCTGTAGGCGAGGCCGGCCGTCAGGCCCAGCCGCGGCGTGACGAACCGCTGCACACGCAGAGCGACGACGGCCGTCCGGGTCAGCCGGATCACCGGCCCCACGTCGACGATCTCGATGGCGCGACCTCGACCCGCCAGCACTTCGACGAACTCGAGCGGAGCGTTCCAGTAGCGGCGCACCGTCAGCGTCTGTGCCCATCCGGTGCGGCCCAGCCGGGGCGTCAGCGTGAGGCGGGCCCGCAGGTAGTAGGCCCCCCGGTAGAGGCCCAGCCCGACGCCATAGGCATGGATCGTCTCGCCGGCGTAAGCCCGCAAACGGTAGTGGGCGGCAGCCTCCCAGGGGCCCAGCCCCTGATACACTTCGGCGTAGACGTCCCGCCGGGGCAGGATGCGCGGCGTGGAAAGAGCTGTCTGGACCCGCACGTTGGCGTAGGCGCCGTGCCAGAGGTCGGCCCAGGCGTCGAGGGCCAGCGCTTCGTCGGTCGCCCCGAAACGGCGGGCTTGCAGGACTTCGGCGATGAGCGCGCCGCGCCCGAAGCGGCGCTGGACGTGGGCGGACCACGCCTGCCAGTCGGTCCGGCCCTCGCCGACGGCATCGTACACGTGGAAGAGGCCGGCGGACCACTGGCCCGAGGCGGCGGGTGGTGCGAGGGCGGCCGGCACCCCCACGAGGGCCAGGCAGAGCCAGCGGGCCAGCCGATGGAGCAAACCGTGCATGGTCGTCACCTTTACCCTTTTTTGAACCCGGTGCGTTCCATATCCCCCCACCCTTCGAGGCCCCGGAAGTACGAGATCGTCCCTTTGAGCCGGTAGTAGGTCATCACCTGCCGGTAGCCCAGGTTTTCCAGGAAAGCCAGGCCAAAGAGGTGGATCAGGTCCCGGAGGCGGGTATAGCGGCGGAAGGAGAGTTCCTCCAGCCCGATGGACGCAATCGAGAGGACCGTACCCAGGAGGATGGCGATACCCAGGAAGAGCAGGGCGAACGGGAGCGATCCGAGCCCCATCACCATGATGAGGGTGAAGACGATGTAGCCGATGAACTCGACGATCGGGCCCAGCATTTCCAGGAAGAAGAAGTAAGGATAGGCGACGAAGCCCAGGCGCCCGTAGCGGGGGTTGAAGAGCATCCGGATGTGGCGGTGCATGGTGTCGATGAGGCCGCGCTGCCACCGGTCGCGCTGGCGGCCGAGCACCTTGAGCGTGTCGGGCGCCTCGGTCCAGGCCACGGGGTCGGGGACGAAGTGGATCCGGTAGGGGATCTTATGGTCACGGCAATGACGGTGCAGGCGCACCGTCAGTTCGAAGTCCTCGCCGAGGCTGTCTGCCGCCAGGCCGCCGACCTCGACGACGAGCGAGCGCTTGAACAGGCCGAAGGCGCCGGAGATGAGGAACATGATGCCGAGGGCGTCCCAGCCGACGCGCCCGGCCAGGAAGGCCCGCAGGTATTCGAGGACCTGGAAGCGGGCCACCAGGCTGCGCGGCAGGCGTACGTCGCGGACCACGCCCCCCTCGACCTGGCAGTCGTTCACGATGCGGATGATGCCGCCGGAGGCGATGGTGTGTTCGTCTTCGAGGAAGGGCCGCACCACGCGCATGAGGGCATCCGGCTCCATGATCCCATCCGCATCGACGATGCACAGCAGGGGCGTCCGGCAGAAGTTGATGCCCACGTTGATGGCGTCGGCTCGCTTGCCGTTCACCTTGTCGATGACCCAGAGGTT
>CAZKFR010000041.1:24176-28421 GCA_964552015.1 uncultured Rhodothermaceae bacterium
GGAGCGCCGGTCGTGGCGATGAGGTCGTCGATGTCGAAGGAGGACAACCTGCGGGCGTAGCGACGCAGGGCCCGGAAGGCAAAGAGGCTCGTGACCAGGTAATACCCGTTGAGCACCACGAAGTAGAGGAGCACCACCCCGTGGAAGATGGCCAGAAAGGTCCAGAAGGCGCTCGACATTTCAGGTAGCGGATACGTCTTCGACCAGCACCTGCTGGAGCAGGCGGCGACGGGGATGCTCGGAGGCCGCCAGGCTCCGCAGGGTGTGGAGGTGGCCGGCGCGTTTGAGGGCCTGGGCGGCTTCGGTGGCCACCCACGGGGAGGGATCATCCAGGGCCCGGCGCAACAGGGCGGCATCGTCGGGGCCGGCGAGGACGCCCAGCGTGCGGACGGCGTGCAGGCGGACCTCCTCGTCGGCATGGTCGAGCAGCGGACGGACGGGCTTGCGGTGCCGGGACTGCCCGACGGCACCGAGCAGGTTCAGCAGCGCCACCAGGAGCCGGGGGTCGCCATCCGGTTGCAGGAGGCTCGCGCCCAGGTCGGCGGCATGGGCGTCGTCGAGGCGCGCCAGGGCGTCGGCCACCACGGCCCGGACCCAGGCCGGTACCGTCGTGTCGGTCAGGTGGGCGCGTAGCACGGGCAGGGCCTCGAACCCCATGCGAGCCAGCAGGGAGGCGAGCATGGCGTGGCTGAAAGGTTCGAAGCGGTGGAGTCGCTGCAGGATGGCCGGAAGGACGGCGGGGTCGCCCCGGCGCACGAGGCTCCGCATCGCCGCCAGGCCCACCATCGGGGAAGGGTCATCCAGCCCCTGAATCAGTTCCTCGGTGTAGTCCGGCGCACCGAGCAGGCCGAGGAACTGAAGCCGCCGCGCTCGTACTTCGGGTAGCCGGTCCTGGAGCCCGGCCCGTACCCCGGGCAGAAACGAACGGGCCGCAAGGCGCAGCCGTTCCAGGTCCTCCCCGCGCACCCGTCGGGCGAAGCGGTACAGAAAGGAGGTGAAGTAAAACTCGTGGCGCCGGTCGATGAGGTGCTGGAGCGACGCGGGATCGCGGTCGCCTGCCATCACCTCGAACAGCAGCGGCTGCCATTGCCGGTCCAGCTGGCGCCGCATCGTCATTTTCCGGTCGTTCTGGATACGGAACAGGACGGCCATCACCGTAAGGAAAAAGGCCAGACTGCTCAGCCCCAGCAGGGCATAGAGCGCCACGCGGAAGGCCGCGTCCGTGAAGGACAGTCGGAACAGGTCTATGGGATCGAACGGCAACATGGCGACACCTCAGGCCCGGGCTTCGTGCGCGTGTGCGGACACCGCCGCGCGGTGGCCGTGGCGGTGGAGCAGGCGCCGCACCCGGGCGCTCAACTCCACCGGCGAGAACGGCTTGAGGACATAATCGTCCGCCCCCAGTTCGAAACCCCGCACGACGTCGTCTTCCCGCCCCATGCTGGTGAGCATAATGACCGGGGTACGGGCGTGGGCCGGCATCTTGCGGAGCCGGTCGAGCACTTCGAAGCCGTCCAGTCCCGGCATCTTCACATCCAGGATGATCAGCGATACCGTGTTCTGCCGGGCAAAGTCGATGCCCTTCTGGCCGTCGTTGCAGTGCGTGACGTCATAGCCGTCTCGCTGGAGGCGAAACTGGATGATGGCGGCGATGTCTTCGTCGTCTTCGATGAGCAGGATCGACGGGCGTGCCGGTCGGGAGGAATAATCTTCCGTGACGATCTGCCCGGGGCCGCTCTGGCGGGCGGACGTGAGGAGGCGCCGTGCTTCCCGGAGGGTCTCCTCGAGGCTGCGTTCGGTATCGTGTACGGTGGTGATGGCTGCCGAAAAGGAGACGTGGAAGGTCCGGTCGTTCGAGGCATAAAAGGGTTCGTTGCGCACGGCCTGCAGGGCGCGGTCCAGCAGTCGGGCCGCCTCCTGCGGGGTCGTCTCGGGCAGCAGGGCGCAGAAGGTGTCCCGTTCCCACCGGCCCAGCAGGTCGAGGTCGCGGAGCGAGGCCCGGATCAGGTCGGCGGTTTTCTGGAGGACGTCATCGCCCGTGGCCGGACCGTAGAGGTCGTTGACGACGGTGAAGTTGTCGAGGTCGATCAGGGCGACGCAGAGGGGGTCGGTGGTGAGATCGTAGAAGGTCACGGCCCGGCTGAAGGCTTCCTGCAGGCCGGTGCGATCCGGCAGGCCGGTGACGGGGTCGAACGTGTCACGCTGGTGCCGGCGCTGGAGGCGGGCGGAAATCGCGGCCGCGAAGGCCGCCGGGTCGTAGGGCTTCTCGAAGAAGGCGTCGGCGCCGAGCGCGAAGCACTCGGCCTTGATCTGGGGCTGGGTCAGGCGCGAGAGGATGTACACCGGCGTGGCGGCGGTGGCCGAGCGGCCGCGCAGGCGCACGAGCAGGTTGCGCCCGTCCATGTCCGGCAGCAGCAGCTCCGTGACGATGAGGTCGAAGGGGCGGTGGGCCAGCCGGGCCTCGGCTTCGGCAGCCGTGTGGACGACCTCCACGTCCCGGTGCGGGGTGTTGAGGATGACCTGGAGCAGCGCGGCCTCGTCCGGGTCCGGCTCGACGATGAGGATATGCGCGTGGGGCTGCTCGGTGCGTTCCACCAGCGTGCGGAGGGAGGCCAGCAGGTCGTCGAGGCGGGCCAGCAGGTCGGCGGCCTCGTTACCCGCGAGCGCTTCCGTCAGGGCTTCTTCAACGGCTTCGATCGTCTTTTTCAGCGCCTCGTGCCCGTCCTGCCGCACCAGCCCGTAGAGCGATTGTACCAGGCGGAGCGTGGTGGCCAGCGCCTCGGGCTGGCCCGCCGCCAGGTCTACCCGGACGACCTCCAGCGCGTCGAGCAGGCTGCCGAGCACCTCCTGGTCCACACCGGCCGGCGACGGCGCGCGGTCCGCGGCCGGCGTCAGGGCCGGCGGTGCCTCGGCCGCACGCTCCGCTTCGGGGCGGGCCGACGCCTTGCTCGTGCGAGATCGTTTGCGTGAAAAAATCTTCATGGTAGGCACCGAAGGACATGCTCGCGGGAGCGGGGTCCTGCCGGACGGCGGCCGGGAGTCGGCCTGGTTGGTGTTTTTTCAGCGAAAAGAGTCCTGACCGGAAACGGGCACAGGTCCTGTCGGTAGGATCGCCCCGAAACCGCAGACCTTAAGGCCAGGACGGATATCCCGGATGGAAGCGCAGGCCGCGATCGGACGCATCGTTTCGTTTGCCACCCTTGGCGTGATGAGCACCACGCAGGAGCTGGCCGGCCGGGCGCTGGCGGCCATGCCCGGGGCCGACCCCGAGCGGGCCGCCGAGGAGACGCTGTGCCTGGTGGCCACGGCCACCGCCCGCGCCGCCGCGGTGGGCCTGCAGGCCGCGCCCGCCCTGGCGCAGACGGTGGGGCCCGCCCTGCTCGACCTGCCCTTCACCTACCGCGACTACCTGGTGGGCAGCGCCATGATCGAGGCGCCCGGCACCCCGATGGACGCCGTCGCCGGGGCCGTCACGGAGCGGCTCCAGCGCATCCGCGACTTTTACCTGGCCCACCTGCCCGAGGGCGCCTTCCCCGGCCCCCGCGCCCTGACGGACAAGATGCCGCTGTGGATGGGGCGCATCAGCCCCCCCGGCCTGCCCGAGACCCCCACCGAACGCCTCGAACGCCTCGACCTGGTGCCGGTGCTCGCCACCCACCTGCGCCTCATCCTCGCCTTTGCCCGCCGCGAAGCGGGCGCCTGACCGCCCCGCGCCGACGAACCCTCGAAAGCCCGCATGGAAACGCCCTTCATCCCCGAATACAACAAGCCCGATGCCCCCGGCATCGCGATGAACTTCGACAACACGGTGGCGCTCTACCACATCGTCGAGCCGGAGGACGACTTCGTGAAGGCCGCCTCCGACGTCTTCGCCCTGCTCAAAAAGGCCGAGGAGACCTACCCCGGCTGGCCCCGCGTCTTCTACGTCGACATCCGGGGGCACGAGGGGCCGCGCTACGGCTTCACCGAAGACTTCTTCGAGTTTCAGCAGGACTTCTGGTTCGCCACCATCGCCCACTTCGTCACGGCCTTCGAGCTGCCGCTGACGGGGGCGCTCGTCAACCCCAACCCGCAGCGCAACGACCTGCCGGACACGCTCGTCATCCGCGAGCCCGGCACGGACGGCGGCTGAACCGCTGGCATCCCGTCCCGGTTTTCGATAAGCTACGCCCGGCGTGTTCGATCAAACCGGAGGAAGACCATGCGGAAAACGGGATGGGGGGCCGGGCTGGCCCTGGGGATGCT
>CAZKFR010000041.1:28521-29830 GCA_964552015.1 uncultured Rhodothermaceae bacterium
GGAGGAAGACCATGCGGAAAACGGGATGGGGGGCCGGGCTGGCCCTGGGGATGCTGGCGCTGGCCCTGTGGCCCGCGCGGGGGGTGGCGCAGGAGGCCGTCCCCGTCATCCTGCCGATGCGGGAGCGGGCGGCCGTGGTGGACCGCTGGCTCGAGCGGCGGCTCGATACGGTGGTGCCGGCGCTGATGCGCCGCGAGGGCGTGGAGATGTGGATCCTCATCGCCCGCGAGTACAACGAGGATCCGGTCCTGCGTACGATGCTGCCGGCCACCTGGCTCTCGGCCCGGCGGCGCACCATCCTGGTGTTCTTCGACCGGGGGCCGGCGGCGGGCGTCGAGCGGCTGGCCGTGGCCCGGTACGACGTCGGGCGGCTCTTCACGGGGGCGTGGGACCCGGCGGCCGAGCCTGACCCGTGGCGGCGCCTGGCGGCCCTCATCGCCGAGCGTGACCCCGCCACCATCGCCCTGAACCGCTCTGCGACCTTCGCCCTGGCCGACGGCCTCACGGCCACCGAGTACGAGGCGTTCCGCGAAGCCCTGCCCGCCCGCTTCCACGACCGCCTCGTCAGCGGCGAGCGGCTGGCCATCGGGTGGCTGGAGACGCGCATCCCCGAGGAAATGGCCGTCTACCCGATGATCGTCCGCCTGGCCCACGCGATCATCGCCGAGGGCCTCTCCGAGCGGGCCATCCAGCCCGGCGTGACGACCACCGAAGACCTCGCATGGTGGTTCCGCGAGCGCGTCCGGTCGCTGGGGCTGACGGCCTGGTTCCACCCGTCGGTGGACGTGCAGCGGCCCGAGGGCGACGCCCGCGACGGTGACTTCTCCGCCCGCCCCGGCGTCACCGTCATCCGCCCCGGCGACCTGGTCCACGTCGACTTCGGCCTCACGTACCTGCGGCTGAACACCGACACGCAGCAGCACGCCTACGTTCTGCGCCCCGGCGAGACGGACGCGCCCGAAGGCCTGCGCCGGGCCCTCGCCGTGGGCAACCGCCTCCAGGATATCCTCACCGAGCAGTTCGTGGCCGGGCGGACGGGCAACGCGATCCTCCGGGCGGCGCTGGAGCAGGCCCGCGCCGAGGGCATCGAGGCTACCATCTACACCCACCCCATCGGCTACCACGGCCACGGCGCCGGCCCCACCATCGGGCTGTGGGACCGGCAGGAGGGCGTCCCCGGCCGGGGCGACTACCCGCTCTTCCCGCACACGGCCCACTCCATCGAGCTCAACGCCGCCGTCCCCGTGCCCGAGTGGGGCGGGCAGCAGGTGCGCATCATGCTCGAAGAGGACGCCTACTTCGACGGCAC
>CAZKFR010000042.1:0-10447 GCA_964552015.1 uncultured Rhodothermaceae bacterium
TAACCGGCCCTTCAGGACCCGGCTTCGAAATGGGTGCGGAGGATGCGTTCCACGTCGGGCAGCAGGAGGTCCCAGTCCGCCTGTGGGGCCTTCGTGATCGTCAGGAACTGGGGGAGGATGAACACATTGACCACGCCGGGTAGGGCGAACAGCGGCGCACCGAGGGGGTGGTTCCCGGCTTCTTCGGCCGAGCCGAAGGAACACATACCCGCCTCGATGAACACACCAGCTTCGGTGGTGATTTTCAGGCTGTTCGGGTTGGGTGTGGGATGGAAGTGGAAGGTGGGCATGGCAGGAAGGTCGGTGGGTCGATGGCGAACCGGGCGACCGGGGGGAGAACCGTCGCGTCCGACAAAGTTCTGGGAAAAGCGGCGGTATCGCTCGCACATTGCGTGAAAAAATGAGTATTCTCCGTGATTGAACCCTCGAACGGGCACACGTAGCCCGTTCGAGGGGTACGCATCCGGGCCGTTCGAGATCGCAACCAGAAGGTTCATGGAAGCACACGAAAACCAGGCACCGATCCCGGAAGCCCCGCGTCCGCTGCCGGGAGGGATCGGTCCTTCGCATCAACTGGCCTCCGACACGACCCGGGTGGGGCGTATTGCCCGGCACACGCGGGGTCTCGTGGAGGACGTGAAGGAGTGGATCGAACTCAGGATGCAGCTGGTGCAGGCGCAGATCGAAGAGCGCGTCGAGGAACGCATCAACCAGGCCGTGCTGGCTGCGCTGGTTGCCGGCGTAGCCCTGCTGGCGCTCGTCTTTGCCCTGGTGGCTGCGTCGCTCGGGCTCGGCGCGTGGCTCGGTCATCCGGCCTGGGGCTTTCTGATCGTAGCGAGCGTGTTGCTGCTTCTGGCGCTGGTGCTGCACCGGCTGCGCCCCCGTATGGTGCGGCGGCGGCCGGGCAAACGGCAGAACGATGCACAGGAAAAGACATCCCCGAGGCCCTAGGACGCATGGAAGAACAGCTGAAACGGGAAGAGGTCGAAGCCCGGCTTCGTGAGAAAGATGAACAGATCGCCCGGCGCCTGGAGGCGCTCCGGAGTGAGGTGACCGGCGTTGGCGCCGAGATCCGGCGTCGGCTCGAGAACCCGCTCGTGTTGCTGGGGGTGACACTGGCCGGCGGGTTGCTCGTGGGGTTGATGGTGGGGCGTCGTCGTCGCCGCCGTAGGAACCGCGGGCCGGCCGGCCTCGACGTGCTGGCCGACGTCGTGGCACGCGATGCGGCGCGGCGGCTACGGAAGGGCGCAGAGCCCGAAGAGGCGGTGCGCGAGGCGCTGGCCGATCGGCTTCAGCTGCTGGTGCCCGCGCCCCAGGCCGAGGAGGCGTCGGAAGGGCTGATCCGGGGTACGCTCCGCATGGCGGCCCATATGGCGGGCGGGCTGTTGATCCGAAACCTGATCGAGCAGGCGCTCTACCGCCTTCCGCTCTTCGCCGGTGATGGGGCCGGGGAAACCACACCGGAAGCCGGGCCGCCCGAGGGAGGACCGGACACCGACACCCTCGTGGAGAATGCTTTGTGAAGGGTTTGTAGCCCGGTGTGAGGGTGTTTATCTTCTCTAGCTTTGCGGAGACCCCGGTCCCGGACCGGGGCCTTTGCATGTTCTACCAGGGACTCATTCGTTTCATCATGCGCATCGTATTATTCGGTCCTCCGGGCGTGGGCAAAGGGACGCAGGCCCGCTTGCTTCACGAACGCCGGGGCCTCGAACATATTTCCACCGGGATCCTGCTTCGGCGGGCCATGCGGGAGGGAACCCCGCTCGGGAAGGAGGCCATGGCCTATGTGAACGAGGGCAAACTCGTGCCGGGGCACCTGGTCCGCAAACTCGCCGAGGATGCCATCGCCGAGCACGGCTATGACGACTTCGTACTCGACGGGTACCCGCGAACCATCGAGCAGGCCGAGTGGCTGCAGGCGTTTCTCGAGGAACACGGACGGCCGCTCCAGGCTGTGCTGAGCCTGCAGGTCCCCGACGAGGTGATCGTGGACCGGCTCTCGAAACGGCGTGTGAACCGGGAAACGGGCGAGAACTACCATCTCGACTTCAAGCCGCCCCCGCCCGATGTCGATCCGGACCTCATTGTGCAGCGCCCTGACGACCGCCCGGAAGCCATCCTGAAACGCCTTGAAGTATACCGGGCCGAGACGAAGCCCGTCGAACAGTTTTACGAACAGCGCGGCCTGCTGTACCGGGTCGATGGGGTCGGCGAGTTCGAGGAGGTGCACCGCCGGATCAGCGAGATTCTCGACCGCCTGGCGGATACGTCCGTGCCCGGAACCGTGGGCTGAAGGCGGGATGATCCTATCTTCGAACCGGGTCTGGAGGTCGAAACGATGAGCGAAACGGTCGCGGCGGCGCGATGCCGGGAACAGGTAGCCCACCTGTGCGAGCGGGTGGAGGCGGCGCTGACAGCGCTGGCCCTGCCTGCCGAGCCGGCGTCCCTGTACGAGCCGGTGCGCTACGTGCTCGACGGCGGCGGGAAGCGCCTTCGGCCCGTCATCCTGCTGCTTTCCGCCCAGGTGTACGGGGCGCCGGTGGAGCGGGCCCTGCCGGCGGCCCTCGCCGTCGAGGTGTTCCACAACTTCACGCTCGTCCACGACGACATCATGGACCACGCCGCTTCGCGCCGCGGCCGGCCCACGGTACACCGGCGCTGGGACGAGGCCACCGCCATCCTCTGCGGGGATTACCTCTTTGCCCTGGCCTACTCGCTGCTGTTCCGGACCGAAGGGGTCGACCCGCTCCTGCTGCACGACGTGTTCGGACGCATGGTAGCCCGGCTCTGTGAAGGGCAGGCCCTGGACAAAGCGTTCGAGACGCAGGACGACGTGTCCGTCGAGGCGTACCTGCACATGATCGACGGGAAGACCGGGGCGCTCCTGGAGGCCGTGCTGGAACTGGGGGGGCTCATCGGCGGGGCCGGCGAGGACCAGCGTGCCACCTTGCGCGAGGTCGGGCAAAACCTGGGACGGGCTTTTCAGATCCAGGACGACTTGCTCGATCTGGTGGCCCCTGATCCGCGCTGGGGTAAACGCATCGGTGGCGACCTGATCGAGGGCAAGAAAACCTACCTGCTCCTGCTGGCGCTGGAACGGGCCCGCGGCGAAGATCGGGCCTGGTTCGAGCGGATCGTCCGGGAGGGCGGATTGCCGGCCGAGGCGATCCCGGAGGCCCGCGCGCGCATGGAGCGCCTGGAGGTCCTGGCGTCGACCCGCCAGGCCGTGGCCTCGTACACGGCGACGGCGCTGGAGGCGCTGGCGCACGTGCCGGCGGGGCCGGCGCTCGACACCCTCCGCTGGCTCTTCCAGCAGATGCAGGCCCGCCTGCATTGAAAACACCCACGATCGCCACGGGGTGGAAGATCGTATCTTTCCCTTCCCGGGCCTGATACCGGCCCGGACATGACGTCGACCGGGGCGTACGCCTGTATCCACCTTACCAAGCACGTAGCCAATGATCGTACGTGAAGTGACCGTCACCAACCGGGCCGGCCTGCATACACGCCCGGCTTCCATGATCGTGCGGACCGCCTCCAAGTTCAAATCCGATTTCTTCATCGAGAAAGACGGATACGAGATCAACGGCAAGAGTATCATTGGCGTGATGACGCTCGCCGCCGAACAGGGGGCGAAGCTGAAGTTGGTCTTCGACGGCGAGGACGAGGACGAGGCCGCCGAAGCGCTCGTGAAGCTTTTCGAAGATGGGTTCGGGGAGGTCAAATAGCTGGAACCCGCCCCCCGGGCCGCTGTGTAGCATGAACGATCACTCGCCCGAACCCCAGGCCGCCGGTATGAGTAGACCCGAAGCGCAGTCCCCCCCGGCCATGGCCGATCTCGCTATGCGGAACGCCGGCGTCGAACGTCGTGAGGACGTCGAGTATGTGTTGGAGGGCATCGGTGTCTCGCCAGGCATCGCCATCGGGCCGGTCTACCTGTACACGCGCGATGCGTACGACGTGGAGGAACGGAGGGTCGATGAGGACGCCGTCGAGGACGAACTGGCACGGTTCGAGCAGGCAGTGCGCCGCGCCGAGCGTGACCTGAACAAGATCATCCTGGTGACCCGCGAAAAGCTCGGTGAGGACAGCGCCGACATCTTCGAGGCCCAGCTCCTGATGCTCCGCGATGCCGCGCTGTACGATGCCGTCCGGGACTTCATCCGAACGCATCGGTGCAATGCCGACTATGCCGTCAAGGTGGTCATCGACAAGCACCGGCGGCAGCTCGAGACCGGCGGCACGGAATACCTGCGCGAGCGCGCCAACGATCTGCTCGACGTGCAGGATCGCCTCATCCGCCATCTGCGACGGGGAAAGATTCTCTCGGCCATCGATCCGGAAACCATCGTCGTCGCTGAAAACCTGACGGCCGCCGACGTGGTGCTGTTCAGCCGGCGCGGCATTCTCGGTTGTGCTCTCGACTACGGCGGGCCCACCTCGCACGTCTCGATCATGGCGCGGGCCCTGGGGCTGCCCGCCGTGGTGAGTCTGCATCACGTCACGCGCCATGTGCAGTCGGGCGATGTGGTGATCCTCGACGGGATTCACGGTCGGGTTATCATCAACCCGACACCCGAGACGCTGGAACGCTATCGGACGCGGCGCGAGCGCTATCAGACGCTCCTCCAGGCTGAAAAACAGCTCGTGCCCCTCCCGGCGGAAACCCTGGACGGGCACCGTATCCGGCTCTACGCCAACCTCGAATTCTACGAAGAGCTGCCCCTGTTGCAAGAGTACGGGGCCGAAGGGGTCGGGTTGTTCCGTACGGAGATCCTGTTCCTGGTACGTGGAAGCGTCGAGATCTCCGAGGACACGCAGTATGACGTCTATCGGAAGGTCGTCGAGGAGGTGGCACCGGGGCCGACGACGTTCCGCGTTTTCGATCTCGGGGGGGATAAACTCCTGCCGATGGCGCATCGCGAGCACAACCCGTTTCTCGGGTGGCGCGGCATCCGGGTGTTGCTCGACCGCCCCGAACTGCTTCAACCCCAGTTGCGTGCCATTCTGCGCGCCAGTCGGCATGGTCCGGTGCGTATCCTGCTGCCCATGGTCACGCAGCTGGAAGAGGTGCAGGCGTTTCGCCGGCAGGTGGCCGAGATGACGCAGGCCCTGCGCCGGGAAGGTCATACCGTGGCCGACGACATCCCGCTCGGGGTCATGGTCGAAGTGCCTTCGGTGGCGTTGCAGGCGGACCTCTTCGCCCGCGCGGCCGACTTCTTCTCCATCGGCACGAACGACCTGACGCAGTACGTGCTGGCGGTGGACCGGGGGAACGACATGGTGGCCGACCTGTACGCGGATCTGCACCCGGCCGTGTTGCAGTTGATCCGGCTGACGGTCGAGGCGGCCCACCGGAACGGCATCTCGGTGAGCCTCTGTGGCGAGCTGGCCACCAACCCGAGGGCCATCCCCATTCTGGTGGGGCTCGGGCTGGACGAACTGAGCGCATCGCCCGTGTACCTGCCCGGCATCAAGCGCATCATCCGGGCCATGAAACGGAGCGAGGGCGAAGCCCTGGCCCGGATGGCGCTGGCCGCCACGGGTCCTGCCGACATCCGGGAGCAACTCGACCGCTGGCTCGACGAGCACGCCTGCGGGACGGATCACTTCCTCGACCGGACGGCTCCGGCGCGTTCCTGACAGAGCGCCCTATCGACGGTGCAGCCCCCGGAATCGACGGCCCGGTCCTTTTCTGAGGCAGGGACGACTAATTGACCGGAGACGCTCCACGTTTTATCGTACCTTGCACGGGAACGTCGGTTTTTCAAGGCCGTAGCCCCCGTGAGGTGTCCAGGAATACGTCCCCGGAGCGTGAAGATGGAGCGATCAGCAAAGCGCCACCTGCGATGGGTCCCCAGGGCGGTTCGTGCAGGTTGCCTGGCCGGTTTATTGATGACGCTCGCGTTGCCTGCAACCGGGCAGTACGGCTATCATTTCGGGCGCAACAAGATCCAGTACGAAGACTTCGCGTGGGTCGTCCTCCAGACGGAGCACTTCGACATTTACTATTACCCGGAGATGGAGGATCTGGCCCGGAAGGGGGCCTACTTTGCCGAAGAAGCCTATCAGGAATTACAGAATAAGTTCAACTTCTCCCTGAACCATCGTACGCCCATCATCTTCTACTCGTCGAACCTGCATTTCAAGCAGACCAATACGACGCCGGGCTTCATCCCGGATGGTGTCGGGGGGTTCTTCGAGTTTCTCAAAGGGCGTGTGGTCATCCCGGCCAACGGTAACCTGCACCGTTTCCGGCGGGTGATCCGGCACGAACTCGTGCACGTGTTTACCTACAACCGCATCCTCCGCGTGCTTCGCGATCACCGGATCCCACCCGACCGGTTCGTTCCGCTATGGTTCACCGAAGGTCTGGCCGAGTACTGGTCCGGTGCCCCCGATTACCAGCACGAAATGGTGATCCGGGATGCGCTCTTCACCAACTATCTCGTGCCCCTCACGGACATGTTCCGCATCTACGGCACGTTCGTGATGTACAAGGAGGGGGAGGCGATCTGTCGCTTCATCTCGGAAACCTACGGGGAGGAGAAACTCCTGCACCTGATCGAGAACGTCTGGCGTGATCGGGATTTCGAGCGGGTAATGGCCTTCACGCTGAAGGAACCCTTCAAGGTGATCGCACAGCGGTGGGAGGCGTGGCTCAAGGAACAGTATTTCCCGGAGATCGAGGACCTGGAGGCCCCCTCGCTCCTGACCGGGGGCGTGGCGGTGGCGGGCTTCAGCGGAAAACCCGACTATTTCCGGTTTCCGGATGGTTCGTTGCGCGTCTACTATGTGGGCAATACCACCGGGTACAGCAACGTCTACCAGGTCCGGGTGGATGAGCATTTTCAACCGCTCGGTGAGCCGGACGTGCTGATCCACGGGGAGCGCAGCGACCGGTTTGAGGCGTTTCATCTGTTCGAGAGCCGGATCAGCGTCTCGCCGCAGGGGAAACTCGCCTTCGTCACACAGAGTGGCGGGCGCGACGTGATTCACGTTTACGACCTGCTGGCCGACGAACTGGGACCGTCGTACGAGTTCGAGGACCTCGTCGCCGTCTATTCGCCCACGTGGAGCCCCGATGGTACCAAGATCGCCTTTACGTCGATCGACCGGAGCGGGTACGCGAACCTGTACATCTATCACCTGGCCGAGGGGGCCCTGCAACAGGTGACGAACGATCCGTATGACGAGCGCGACCCAGCATGGAGCCCGGACGGCCGGTGGATCGCGTTCTCGTCGGACCGCACCGACGTGGGCCGTGAAGGGTATTACAACCTGTTCGCCTATGACCTTGAGACGGGGCACATCCGGTACGTCACCCACGGACGTCGTCAGGACTTTTCGCCCCGCTGGAGTCCGGACGGGCGCTACCTGGTCTTTACGAGCACGCTGCCCGATCGACACGGGCGGTATCAGGCACAGGATCTGTGGGTGGCCGACATGGTGCCGGAACTGGGGCAGACGCCGGCCGTCGCGGCGGCGGGCGAGCTGGGGCAGGACGTGCTGCGCCCGGTTACCACGCGCCGCCTGCGCCGCCTGACCCGCCTCACCTCGGCCGCCTTCGACCCGGTCTGGACGGATACGGGGCAGATCCTGTTTACCGGCTTCGAAGGGCTACGCTTCACGATCCGTGCCCTGGATCGTGTCGATTCGCTCCTGGCGAACCCCCGGGAAGAGATGGTCGTCGATCTGGCCCGGACCGGCCCGGCATGGGCTTTCGCGTCGCTGGATGCCGGCGAGGGCGTCACGGCCTCACCGTACAAGAAACAGTTCAAGCTCGACATTGCGCAGGGGGTGGTCAGCCAGAACCCCGTGCTGGGCACGACGGGCGGTGCCGTGCTGGCGTTCTCGGACATGCTCGGGGACGACCATCTCTTCTTTACGTTGTTCAATACGGGCAACACGCGCGGCGATTTTCTGAAGAACCTCAGCTTCTCGGTGGCGCGCTATCAGCTCAAGCGCCGCGCCAACCTCGGATACGGCCTCTACCGCTTCAGCGGGCGACGGTACGACATCACCGACCCGGATGCTCCGGCCGAATTTCCTTTCGTGTATGAAACGCTCTATGGCGGGTTCGGTCTGGTCAGTTATCCGATCTCCAAGTTCCGGCGGGTGGAATTTGGCACATCGCTCTTCTGGAGCAACAAAGAGATTGACCTGCGCAATATCGATCGGGACGCCCTCCTGCTCTCGAACGAGGTATCGCTGGTGCACGACAACGCGCTCTATCATTACAACGGGCCCATCGACGGGTGGCGCGGGCGCCTCACGCTGGCTTACACCACCGACGTGCTCTACTCCAACGTGAGCTATTTCAGCGTCATTGCGGATGTGCGCCACTACCTCCGTATCACGTCCGACGTGACCTTTGCGTCGTGGGTCATGGGCCGGTGGAACCAGGGGCGGGAGGCACGCCTCTATGTGCTCGGCGGGAGCTGGGACCTGCGTGGCTTTCCGTTCCTGGACGTGCGCGGCTCGAAGATGTGGTTCACGTCCCACGAACTGCGGTTTCCGATCCTCAAGCAGCCCTCGGTGCTGCTGCCGATCCTGGCGCCGTTCGGCATCGCCAACTTCCGCGGCGCCCTCTTTTTCGACGCGGCCCATGCCTGGAACGATCGTTACGACGAACGCATCCCGGCTATCTTCGCCGGTGAGACGCTCGGCTCGACCGGCATCGGGTTCCGCCTGAACCTCTTCGGCGCCTTCGTCCTGCGCTACGACATCGGATACCGGTACCGAGACGGATTCACGCGGCGGGATAAGACCTTCAAACAGTTCTTTTTCGGCTTCGACTTTTGATCGTTCGGGGAGGACCATGGAGCGTATGTACAACGGGCCGGTACGATGATGAGATCGCTGCGTACGAGGGTGGGAAGACTGTGCGGTGTGCTGTGGATCCTCGTTGTCGGGTCGGGGTGTACCGTGTTGCGGGTCGACCTGCCGCGGGCCGTCACGGAAGCGGACTGGTTGACGGAAGGGGATGGGCCGGGGCGAACTCACGCAGCCGACCTGGACCTCGACCCGCCGCTCGAAGTGGCATGGACCTACGATGCCGGCGGGGGCTTCGGGCCCGTCTCGCCGTTGCTGCTCCGGGATGCGGTGCTGGTGGCCACGCGCCACGGCGAGGTACACGGGATCATCCTCGAGACGGGAAAGAAGATCGGCACGCAGGGATTTGGTGATGCCATCGAGGGGTCGCCGGCGGTGGAGCAGGGGTACCTGTTCGTGCCCGTGGCCGCGGGCGACAAGGTGCTCCGAGCCTACGACCTGGCACAGTCCAGGGAAGCCTGGGCGTTTCGGAACGGCGCTCCGCTTGTGGCGGGTGTGCTCACGCTGGGTGGACGGGTCTTCGTTGCGGACGTGGATGGCCAGGTGATGGCTCTCGATGCGCGGACCGGCGAGGAAGTGTGGCGTTACCGGCTCCGGGAGCGCCCGGAAGCGGTCCTGGCTACGCCGGTCGCCGTGGCGAACGACCGGATCGTCCTTGCCGGCGCAGACGGGGACGTGGTCTGCCTGAACGCGACGGACGGCGTGCCGGTCTGGCGCGTGGCCCTGGGGGTGCCGGTGGAGGTAACACCGGCCGCCGGGGAGGGGCGGGTGTACCTGGCCACGACGCGCGGGCGCCTGCTGGCTCTGGAGGCCGCCTCCGGCACCATACGGTGGACCTTTGCCCTGCCGGACACGACCGTGCGCCTGGCGGCACCGGCCCTGGCGGGGCAGGATCTGGTCTTCGGAGCCAGCGACGGTTTCCTCCGTATGCTCGATGCCCGCACGGGCTCCCTGCGATGGACCTATCCGGCCGGCGATGCCATCACCGCGCCCCCGCTCATCACACGCTCCACCGTGTACGTGGGGACGATGGGGCGGAAGCTGGTGGGGGTGGATCGCGGCACCGGCGCGCTCCGCTGGGAGCAGGTGTTGAAAGGGCGCGTCAAATCCCCCATGGCGGCTCGGGACGGGGTCCTCGTCGTGCTCTCGGAGCCCAAGACGGTCTATGCCTTCATCCCGGAACCCCCTCCGGTGGCCGGCACCCGGTAGCCGGATGGCCGCGTGATCCTACGGACGTAACAGATGACCTGACCGGCTGATGCGCTGCGTGATCCTCCTGTGGATAGGCCTCCTGATCCCCCTGACGGTCCGGGGACAGGCCGGGCGTGTGCTGCTTCTCGAGACCAATGCACCCGAGGCCATGGTCTACGCCGACACCCTCTGGCTCGGGCCCGCCTCCCGGCACACGTTTGTGCTACCCCAGGGGGCAGCGACGCTGCGCCTCGTGCCGCCCGTCATCGGGAGCTGGACGCTGGAGCCCCGGGTCGTGGACCTCACCGCCTATCCCGGCGTCGACACGCTTCGCCTGGCGGTGCCGTTTGCCTACCACTATCGTATCGAGTCCCTCCCTTCCGGGGCACCGGTATATCTCGAGGTGGAGGGACGTCGCCAG
>CAZKFR010000042.1:10547-21528 GCA_964552015.1 uncultured Rhodothermaceae bacterium
CGAGTCCCTCCCTTCCGGGGCACCGGTATATCTCGAGGTGGAGGGACGTCGCCAGCTCGTGGGGCGCACCCCGCTCACTTACCGCTCGGAAGAGCCCATCCGCTATGCTTTCGTGCTCGATAGGCCCGGTTACCAGCAGGTGACCCTGACCCCCGGTGATGATCTCTGGAACCGGCACATGGTGGTCCTCAAGCCGGTCATGTCCCTGCCCGGGACGCAACCGGACGCCCAGGTGAACTGGCGTCCGCCGCGCCAGCATCGAGCCTGGATCGACTATGCGGCGGTCGGGACGGCCCTGGCGGCCGGTGGGCTGGCCGTGCATTTCAAGATGAAGGCCGATCGCCGCTTCGACCGCTATCAGCAGACGGGCGACCCCGCACTCCGGCCGGTCATCGAGCGGTACGATCTGTATTCCGGCATTGCGCTGGGCGTCAGCCAGGTGGGCCTGGGGCTGTTCGCCATCCGCCTCATCCTCCGCTGACGGAAGCGGGGAATCCATCTCGGCCGGCGGTTCCCCTCTTTGCCTCGCACTTCGTACCTTCGGGTCCAGGGCCGGGTCCACTACACGACGCGGACCGGCGCGATGCATCGTAACTCTGGAAGAGGATCAAGGAAACGGAGGGAACCTGCCGTGTCGCTGAAAGAACGACTCACCCAGGATCTGAAGGACGCCATGCGGAACCGCGATGCTGTGCGGTTGCGGACGATCCGTTCGCTTCGGGCGGCCTTGCTGGAGAAGGAGATCGAGGAACGCACCGGCGGGGAGGCGACGCTGACCGAAGAGCAGGAACTGGCCGTTCTGCAGAAGCAGGCCAAACAACGCCGTGATGCCATCGAGCAGTATGAACAGGCCGGTCGGGAGGACCTGGCCGAGAAGGAACGGGAAGAGCTTGCGGTGATCACGTCGTATCTCCCCCGGCCGCTCTCGGAGGAGGAGATCCGCGAGGTGCTCCTGGAGATCATCCGTGAGACGGGCGCCTCGTCCCCGCGCGACATGGGCAAGGTGATGGGACCCGCGATGAGCCGCCTCCGGGGCCGCGCCGATGGGCGAACGGTGCAGGCGCTGGCCCGCACCCTGCTCGAAGAAGCTACCGGTTGAAGGTGTGCCACCCGGATGGACGTCCCGATGAACCTGCTCGATTTCCTGATCCTTCCGGTGCTGCTCGGCGGTTTCGTGAGCGGCTATTCGACCGGTCTGATCCGGCAGGTAGCAAGTCTGCTGGGGATGATCCTGGCATTCGTGCTGGGGGTGCACCTCATGGAGCCGGTCGGTGCCATGGTTTCGGGGAGTCTGGGGCTGTCCGAGCGGGTGGCTCCCCTGGTCGGGTTCGTCCTCGTCTTTCTCGGCATCCAGGTCGTGGTGTTCGCGCTGGCAAAGATGGTGGAGGCGCTCGTGGGCGCCCTGAAGCTGACCCTGGTCAACCGGTTGCTGGGCGGAGGGCTGGGGGTCGTGAAATCGGCGCTCCTGTTGAGTGTTACGTTCCTGGTGCTGCAGTACGTACAACTGCCCGGAGCCTCGCTGCGGGAGGGGTCGTGGCTCTACGAACCGGTAGCGAGCAGCCTGCCCCGCGCGTGGGCCTACCTCTCCGACAACGTTCCGCAGGTGGAAAGCCTCTCCGAGAAATTCGGTGGGTATCTACCGGGGGCCCACGACAACCCGTGATGCACACGCCCTTCGCTGTATCCTCTTGCCGTTCATGTACGGCCACGTGCATCTGACACGAAGCGGGTTCCCTGACCCCTCGGTATGCCGTATCATGACTACCCCGTTCCACAGAATCACGATTCTACGGAGGTGCGATGCGCTGTCGGATTCTTCTTGCATTCGGATTACTGGCCCTCGGTTGTGATACCACGCCCCGGCAGGACGTCGACGAGGCGGCGTTCGTGACCCGTCTGGGGGCCGACACGCTGGCCGTGGAACGGTTCACGTACACACCCGACCGGGTGGAAGCCGATGTCGTGCTCCGCACTCCGGAGACGAGGCGGTACCACTACGTGCTAGCGATGGATTCGGCGGGCCACCTGCTCCGGTTCGAGAGCGTCGAGCGTCCGGCCGGAGAGCCGGAGGCATCTCCGGTGCGCACGGTCGAGGCCTATTTCGAGGGCGATTCGCTGATCGTCCGCTCCGTCGAGGCGGCGCAGACGAGGCGGCGCGCTCTGGCGGCTCCACGTGAGGTCCTGCCGTTCCTCGACATGATCCACTGGCCGTACGAGGTGGTGCTAAGGCGCGCCGTCTCGACGGACAGCCTCGTGCAACCCCTTTTCGCCGGTAACAACGTGATGGCGTTCGTTGTCCGCCGCGTGGGGCCGGATTCGATGACCATCACCCACCCGTTCCGGGGGACGATGGGGGTCCGTGTCGATGGGGCGGGCCGCCTGCTGGAACTGGATGCTTCGCAGACGACGCGTAAGGTGCACGTCGTCCGGCGTGAGGCCGTGGACCTGGACGGGCTGGCGCGTCGCTTCGCCGCCCGGGATGCGGCCGGTGCCCCGTTCGGTCCCCTCTCGACGCGGGCCGAGGTGCAGGCCACCGTGCACGGGGCAACGATCCTCGTGGACCATGGCGTGCCCTACAAACGCGGCCGCGAGATCTTCGGAGCACTGGTGCCCTGGGACGAAGTCTGGCGAACCGGGGCCAACCGCGCCACGCATCTGACGACCGACCGCACGCTCCGCTTTGGAGGGCTCCGCGTTCCGCCCGGCACCTATACGCTCTTCACGATCCCACGTCCCGACGGCGGACTGCTCATCATCAACCGGCAGACCGGGCAGGGGGGCACGTCGTACGATCCGGCCCGGGACCTCGGCCGCGTCCCCATGCAACGCCGCGACCTGGACGAAACCATCGAGGCCTTCACCATCCGGGTCGATGAGACGAACGAAGGGGGCCTGCTTCGCCTGCAGTGGGACCGTACCGAGTTCGTCGTGCCATTCCGTGTGGAGTAGTCTCCACGGTGTTTTCGCCGGGGCGGGCGGCGCGCCGGGCCGGCCGGTGCTATCTTTGCCGGGAACGACCGCAGGATGACCCGAGCCTGGCCCTATGCTGAAACGCTGGAAGCGCCTCGATACGGAGGTGGTGTTTCGTAATCCCTGGTGGACCTACCTGCGCGACCGGTTCGAGATTCCGGGGGGCGTGCGGGGTGAGTACCATTACGTGCACACGAACGGCTCGAGCATGGTCGTGCCGGTCGACCGGGCGGGGCGGGTGGTGCTCGTGCGGCAGTACCGGTACCTCTGTGATCGGGAGAGCCTCGAGTTTGCCGCCGGAAGCGTGAAGGACGGGCACACGTATGAACAGACGGCACGCCTCGAACTGGCGGAGGAGACCGGGCTGGCGGCGGATCGTCTTCATGACGTGGGGGCCTTCAACCCGTACAATGGCGTTACCGACGAAATGTGCCGCGTCTTCGTCGCGACGGGACTGCGGCCCACACAGGCGAAGCCGGACGCCACGGAGGAGTTCGTCATCGAGCGGTACGAGCCGGGCGAGGTGGATCGGCTCATCCGGGAGGGGGTGATCTGGGACGGCATGACCCTGGCCGCGTGGATGCTCGCCCGCGATCAGGTCATCGGGTGAGGGACCGGGACGGTGGTGGTGCGCGGGCAGTCTGTGCCGCTGCATCGGGTTTGTGAGACGGCTGCGAAGGTGTGCCCGGCGACGAACCTTTGCCCCGGGGTTGCGTTTAGAGTACGCTTTTTTCGACAACCCGGGACGCATGGCATGCTCGACCACCTCCTTGCCCTTTTACGCGAAAAAAAACGGTTTGTGATCAGTACGCACACGCGGCCCGATGGCGATGCCATCGGTTCGCAGCTGGCCCTGGCTTTTTTTCTGGAGAAGCTGGGCAAGGACGTGGCGATGATCAACACCGACGCAGCACCCTATAACCTGAGCTGGATGCCGGGAGCCGATCGCGTGGAGGTGTTCGATGGCTCGTTGCAGCAGCGCGAGAAGATCGACCGGGCCGACGTGATCGTGGTGGTGGATACGAACACGGAGGAGCGGCTCGGCAAGCCCGGCAACGCCATCCGCAGTAGCGGGGCCGTCAAGGTGCTGATCGACCATCATCCCGCGCCGGAAGGGTGGTTCGATCTGACCTATCGCCGGGAAGAGGCTTCGTCCACGGGCGAGTTGATCTATGAACTGGTCGTGGCCCATGATCCCGACCTCATCGACCGGGATCTGGCGACGGCGCTGTATGTGGCCATCATGACGGACACCGGTTCGTTTCGGTTCAGCTCCGTCAACGCCCGGGTGCATCGCATCGTAGCCGACCTGCTGGAGCGCGGCGGCATCGAGCCGGCGCCCATCCATACGGCCATCTTCGACACCCGCACCGTGGAGGGCGTCCGCCTCCTCAGCCGTACCCTGGATACGCTTTCGCTCCATTATGATAACCGGGTGGGCTACCTGGTCGTCTCGCAGCGGGCTCTCCGTGAGACCGGTGCGGATGTCTCCGAGACGGAGGGGTTTGTCAATTACGTGCTCTCCATCGAGGGCGTGATGGTGGGCCTTCTGTTTACGGAGACCGAGAAAGGAACGAAGGTGAGCTTTCGTTCGAAGGACGACTTCCACGTGCATCTCTGGGCCCAGCATTTCGGCGGGGGCGGGCACAAGAACGCGTCCGGTGCCTTCATCCGCCGGCCCCTCGAAGAGACGATCCGGGAGGTGATGGCCTCGGCACCGCGCTTCCTGCCGCTGGCCCCCGCGGCCGCGGAGGACAACGGGGAGCTCACCTCCGAAGATGAAGCGTACCTGTCCTCGTTGATGAAGATCAAGACACGGGAGACCTCCTCATGAAAGTATCGGTTACCTCGATCCCCCTGCGCGAGCTCGATGTCGACCTGCTGGTGGTGCTCCTCCCCGTGGAAGGGCGGGAGGCGGCTCTCCGGCACCTGGCCGAGACGTACGACGCCATCGTGGAGCGAGCCCTACCCGACCTGAACGGCGAGGCCGGAAAGGACGGGCTGCTGCTGTATCCGACCGAAGCACGCGCGCGGCGGCTGGCCCTCGTGCCGGTGCCGTCGACGGGCCTACGCGATCCGGCCGAGCGCCTGCGTCAGGCGGCTGCCGCCGGAACGGGGTTCGCCGAGCGGGTGAAGGCCGAGACGATCGGGATGGCCTCGCTGGAGACCGGCCACGATGCGGAGGCCGCCGGGCAGGCCCTCGTGGAAGGCTTCATGCTGGCGGCCTATCGCTTCCGGCAGTACAAAACGGACGAGGCCGGATGGCCGGGACCGCAGCGCCTCGTGCTGCACGCCGAGGAACAGGAGAAAGCGGTGCGTCGCGGGGCCGAGCGTGGGCGTGTCGTCGCGGAGTGCGTCTACACCGCCCGCGACCTGGTGAACCTGTCGCCCCACGAGAAGACGCCGACGCTGCTGGCCCGCTACATCGAGAAGTCGGCCCGGAAATACGGGTACGAGGCGGTCGTGTGGGACAAGGCGCTGATCGAGGAAGAAGGGATGGGCGGGCTGCTGGCCGTCAACCGGGGCAGCGTCGAGCCGCCGACGTTCACCGTCATGACGTGGCAGCCCGAGCAGGCCGTCAATCCGCGGCCGGTGGTCCTTGTGGGCAAAGGCGTGGTATTTGACACCGGTGGCCTCTCGCTCAAGCCCACCGAGGGCTCGATGGAGTACATGAAGTGCGATATGGCCGGTGCGGCCGCCGTCATCGGAGCGATGGAGGCCGTGGCACGGCTGGAGTTGCCGGTGTACGTCGTCGGCCTGGTGCCTGCTACCGATAACCGCCCTGGCGAGAACGCCTATGTGCCGGGCGACGTGGTGCGGATGCACTCGGGCAAGACCGTGGAGGTGCTCAACACCGACGCCGAGGGGCGGATGATCCTGGCGGATGCCCTTTCCTACGCCCGCACGTATCGCCCCGAACTGGTCGTCGATCTGGCAACGTTGACCGGGGCGGCGGTGGTGGCGCTGGGCAATGCCTGTGCGGCCGTCATGACGCAGGAGGACGAGGGCGCTGCCGAACGGCTGGCACGGATCCAGGCCGCCGGGCAGCGCAGTGGCGAGCGGGTGCACCCCATGCCCATGTACGAGGAATACGCCAAGCTCCTCGAGAGCCCCGTCGCCGATATCAAGAACATCGGGGGGCGGGCGGCCGGCGCCATCACGGCAGCCAAATTTCTGGAGCACTTCGTAGCGTATCCCTGGTTGCACGTGGATATCGCCGGACCGGCGTTTCTGAAAGAGCCGCTCCCGTACCGGCCGCGCGGGGGGACGGGTTTCGGCGTGCGCCTGCTCGTCGAACTGCTTCGTGACCGGGCACGCCCGGCGCGCCGGTGAACCGGGGGAACGGTACGATGCGTCAGGATAACGGATCCGTGCGGAATCGGAGCCGGGCCCGTCCCCGGATCGCCATCACCCTCGGTGATCCCAACGGGATCGGGCCGGAGGTGGTGCTCCGGTGCCTGCTCGACACACGCCTCATGCACCACATGCGACCGGTGCTCGTGGGTTCGGCCGATGTGCTGGCGACCCATGCCCGGGCCCTCCAGGTGGCCATGCCGCCGCTCGAGGTCGTCAGCAACGTGCCGGCGCGTTTCCCGAAAGATCGGATCGTGCTGCTGGATGTGACGGGTGGAGAAGCCTGTCCGGTCGAGTTCGGGCAGATCACGGCGGTGGGGGGGCGGCTCGCCATGAACGCCGTCGCCCGGGCGGTGGACCTGTGCCTGGACGGTGCCGTCGATGCGATGGTGACGGCACCGCTCTCGAAGGAGGCGATCCGCCGGGCGGGGATCCAGGAGCCGGGGCATACCGAATACCTGGCCCGTCGGACGGGGACGCAGCGCTTTACCATGATGATGGTCGCCGATAGCCTGCGCGTGGGGCTCGTCACCGGGCATGTGCCCCTGCAGGCGGTGCCGGGTCGGATCACGCGCGAGGCCATCCTGGAAAAGATCGCGATCCTTCACGCAAGTCTGCGTGAAGACTTCGGGATCGAGCGGCCCCGGATCGCCGTGCTCGGACTGAACCCGCACGCAGGCGAGGGGGGGGTGCTCGGGAACGAAGAACGGGAGGTGATAGGCCCGGCCGTGGAGGAAGCCTGCCGGCAGGGCTATCTGGTCCTGGGACCGTTCGCCGCCGACGGGTTCTTCGCCGTCGCTGCCCACCGTGCCTATGACGCCGTGCTGGCCATGTACCACGACCAGGGCCTCATCCCGTTCAAAGCCCTTGCCTTCGACGTCGGGGTGAACTTCACGGCGGGGCTGCCCCTGGTGCGCACGTCGCCCGACCACGGCACCGCCTACGATCTGGCCGGGCAAGGCGTGGCCTCTCCTCGAAGCATGCGAAGTGCTATCTTTCTGGCGATCGACATCGCACGGAGGCGCGCCCGCCGGGCCGCCTGAGGGCCGGGACCCGCACGTTTCAACCTCATCACGCCACGAGCAAGGCCATGACGGCAGCGCAGAACACGGAACCCCGGGAGGTGCCCCCCTACACCGTCCTGGCCGCCGGGTACGACGTGGTCATGGAGCACGTCGACTACGCGTACTGGGCGGCGTACGTGTATGGCCTGATCGAACGGCACCACGGGCACGCCGCGTCGATCCTCGAACTGGGATGTGGCACGGGCTCGCTCGCACTCGAACTGGCACCGATGGGGCCGTTCCGTTACCTGGGCACGGATGCCGTGCCGCAGATGATCCATGTGGCCCGTGCCAAGGCCGATCTGGCCGGCGCCCCCGTCCTCTTTGACGTCGCCGACTTTACGAATTTCCGGGTCAGCACGCCCGTCGATGTGGTGCTGTTGCTCTATGACGGGATGAATTACATCCTCGACCCGGAGGCGCTGCCGGCCCTGTTCGGATGTGTCTACCGGGCCCTGCGTCCCGGTGGCCTCTTCATCTTCGATCAGAGCACCCCGGCCAACTCGATCAACAACGAGGCGTTCTTCACGGATGAAGGTGAGGCCGAAGGGTTCCATTACCGCCGCGACAGCGCCTACGACCGCACGACCCGACTCCACACGACGACGTTCGAGATCACCGTCGAAGGACGTACCTTCCGCGAACGCCACGTGCAGCGGGCCTATACCCGGGCCGAGGTGCGTCAACGCCTCGATGCATCCGGCTTCGAGGTGCTGGCCGCCTACGACGGGTTCTCGCACGATCCGGCCGGAGACGATGCCGAACGCATCCACTGGGTGGTGCGTCGTCCGAAGGCGGACCGTACGGCGCCTCAACCTGCCACACCATCCTGACGAACAAGGTGATTGAACTCCACAACGTTACCGTGTCCCACCCGCTGCCCGGAGGAGGGCGACGGGTCGTGTTCGAAGACCTTTCCCTGCAGATCCGGCGGGGCGAGATGGTCTACCTCGTCGGGCCAACGGGAAGTGGCAAAACCACCTTGTTCCGGCTCCTCTACATGGACCTGATGCCCGATCGCGGGGTGGTCCGTGTCGGCGAGTATCGGAGTGATACCATCCAGCCGCGTGAGATTCCCTACCTGCGCCGCTCGCTGGGCATCGTCTTTCAGGATTTCCAGCTCTTGCCGGACCGCAACGCCTTTGAGAACGTGGCCTTCGCGCTCTATGCGACGGGCAAGCGAGGCTCGATGGTAAAGAGCCGGGTGCTTCAGGCGCTCGCACGGGTCGGGTTGAGCCACAAGCGCAAACGGTATCCGCACGAACTCTCGGGCGGGGAACAGCAGCGCGTCGTCATCGCGCGGGCTATCGTCAACGATCCGTGGATCCTGCTGGCCGATGAGCCGACGGGCAACCTGGACCCCGGCGTGGCTGACGAGATCCAGAAGCTGTTGCTGGGGCTCCACCGCCAGGGGATGACCGTGTTCATGGCCACCCACGATTACCGCCTCGTCCGCAAATTTCCCGCGCGAACGCTGGCTTTCCTGGGCGGCAAGCTCGTCGAGGTGGATCCGCTGACGCTGGGCGTGGAGTGAACCCGAACCGGGGGTCCCGGCAGGGATGTGGAAAACGGTTTGCCCGGAGCGGGGCGGGACGTTATATTTTCGCCGCGTGCAACCGGAGGTCGGGAGCGTGGCTTTTCCGCGCCCCTGATTTTTTTGTAGCACGTCCCCGGGGTTCGCCGCGAGCCCCGACGCCTGTTCCGGCTTCCATCCACAGTACGAACGGACCACATGGAAACACTCGCCCATTTCATCGAATTCGCGAACGGTTTGCTCTCGCCCGTCCTGGTGACCGGTTTGCTCGGAGCCGGGTTGTTTCTGACGTTGCGCCTTGGCTTCGTGCAGATCCGGCGCTTCGCCCACGGTCTGGCGGTTACCACCGGCAAGTACGACGATCCGAATGAGCCGGGCGACGTGTCCCATTTCCAGGCCCTGACGACGGCGCTCTCGGCCACGGTGGGCATCGGGAATATCGCGGGGGTTGCCCTGGCGATTCACTGGGGCGGGCCCGGGGCGCTCTTCTGGATGTGGGTGACGGCCCTCCTCGGGATGGCCACGAAGTACAGTGAGGTCACACTCGCGCAGCACTATCGTGAGACGATCCAGGACGGGAAGGCCTGGGAAGGCTCGGTGGCGGGCGGCCCGATGTACTATATCGAAAAGGGCATCAAGGAGCGGTATGGGTGGAACTGGAAGCCGGTGGCGGTCTTCTTCGCCTTCATGCTCATGATCACCTCGTTCATGACGGGGAACGCCATCCAGGCGAATACCATCGCCACGGAGATGGCGTCGAACTTCGGCGTGGCCAAGTGGGTGACGGGCCTGTGCACGGCGACGATCGTCGGGGTGGTCATCATTGGAGGGATCCGCCGGATCGGGGCCGTCACAGGGGTGCTGGCGCCCCTCATGGCGGCGCTGTACGTGGCCGGTGGGCTGCTCATCCTGATCATCAACGCCGGCGACGTGCCGGCCGCGCTGGCGATGATCTTCACGGAGGCCTTCAGCCCGTCGGCCGGGGTGGCCGGTACGGGGATGGGCCTCTTTCTGACGACGATGACCTACGGGGTGCAGCGCGGCCTCTTCTCGAACGAAGCCGGGCAGGGGTCCGCCCCGATTGCCCACTCGGCGGCCAAAACGGACGAGCCGGTTTCCGAGGGCGTCGTGGCCCTGCTCGAACCCTTCATCGACACGATCGTCATCTGCACGTTCACGGGCCTGGTGATCGTCGCCACGGGGGTCTATGACGACAAGGTCCCGACCGAGATTTCGCTCTCGGACAACAACATCTCGTACGTGCAGGTGGACGGGCAGGGGTCGTATGCCGGTACGCGGGCGCCGGACGAACTGCGCTACGAGAACGGCGTGCCCGTCATCACCTCGAACGCCGATCCCCGCCTGGCCTATTTCGACGTTCCGGTCGATACCCTGTTCGTGGACGAGGCGCAGACGCAGCCGTTTACGGGGGTCGTCGTGCCGGGTGAGGCCTCGGCCCGGGGCGACGATGGGACGACGTATGCCGTGCTCTACGGCAATGCCGTCCGCAACAGCGCTCCGTTGACGTCGCTGGGCTTCCGCCGCGGGCTGGCCCCGCTGGGACTCGAAGAACTGGGCCGGTGGATCGTGCTCCTGTGCGTGTTCCTGTTCGCCATCTCGACGGCCATCTCGTGGAGTTATTACGGCGACCGGTGCGCCAACTATCTCTGGGGCAAGAAGGCCATCCTGCCCTACAAGATGGTCTTCCTCGTCATGCACTTCCTGGGGGCCGTCGTGGCCGTGACGACCATCTGGGACCTGGGCGACGTGGCGCTCTCGCTCGTCACGCTGCCGAACGTCATCACCCTGGTGCTTCTCTCCGGCCTGCTCAAGCGGCTCACCGAAAGCTATTTCGAACGCAAGCCCTGGTTGGAGAACTACGAGGTACATCGACGCCTCGTCGAGGAAAAGAAACGGCAGCGGACGTCGAAGTAGGGCGCCACCCATCAACCACCGGGATCCATGAACAACCTGACGGTCGTAGATCACCCGCTACTGGCTCGCGACCTGACGATCCTGCGCCGGCGCGAGACGCCCCACGGCGTGTTCCGGGCGACCC
>CAZKFR010000042.1:21628-29118 GCA_964552015.1 uncultured Rhodothermaceae bacterium
GACCTGACGATCCTGCGCCGGCGCGAGACGCCCCACGGCGTGTTCCGGGCGACCCTCTCCAACGCGGCGGCGATCCTGGCCTACGAGGCCCTGCGGGATCTCCGGCTGTGCGAAGTGCCGATCGAGACCCCGCTCGAGCCGACGACCGGATACGACGTGGCCGAGGAGGTGATCGTCGTGCCCATCCTGCGGGCCGGCCTCGGCATGGTGGATGGTTTCGTCCGGTTCATCCCCACGGCACGGATCGGCCATCTCGGTATGTACCGGGACAAGAAGACGCATCGCCCGGTGGATTACTACAGCAACATCCCCGGGGGGCTGGAGACGGCCCGTGTGTTCGTCGTCGATCCGATGCTGGCGACCGGCGGAAGCGCCATCGGCGCCATCGATCACCTGAAAGCCCGGGGTGCGCGGCGTTTCACGTTCGTGTGCCTGGTGGCTGCTCCGGAAGGGGTGCGTGCCCTGAACCGGGCGCATCCGGACGTGCCCATCATCACGGCCGCGCTCGACCGTGAACTCGACGACCACGCTTACATCCGCCCGGGTCTCGGAGATGCCGGGGACCGGATCTTCGGGACCTCTGCGTGATGTCGCCTGTATGGAACCGTATCGTCGCCTGCCTATGCGCCGTCTACTGATTCTGCTCTGCCTCATCGGGTTCACGGTCCCGGCGGCGGCCCAGGAGTATCGCCTGGAAGCGCCGGCCGTCGTCCTTCAGGACATCCCGTTTTCGGTCACCGTGCGGAGTCCCGACGTGCTGTTCGACAGTACCCGGGCGGCGTCCTATCGGGTGCGCGTGGGGGAGGTGACCTATCCGCTGGCCTTCCAGCGGGAAGATGGGGCGCGGGTGCTCGTGGCCGAAGGACTCGTGGTGCGGGAGGGGGGCGCGTATACGGTCCGACTCGAGCAGGCGGGCCAGGTGCTGGCCGAGCAGCGAACGCGCTCCGTGCCGGGCTGGCTTTCCATCATTCCCCCCCTGCTGGCTATTGCCGTGGCACTGGCCTTCAAACGGGTCATCCCGGCGCTGTTTCTCGGGATCTGGGTGGGCGCCTGGACGGCCGTCGGGGGGGGGCTGGGCTTCTGGAAAGGCGTGCTCGACACCTTCCAGGTGTACGTTCTGCAGGCCCTGGCCGACCCCGACCATGCCGCGATCATCCTATTCTCCCTCATGATCGGCGGGATGGTGGGCATCATCTCACGTAACGGCGGGATGCAGGGTGTGGTCAACCAGATCGTACGCTGGGCTCGCGATGCCCGGCGTGGTCAGGTCGCCACGGCCCTCCTCGGCATTGCCATCTTTTTTGACGACTACGCCAACACCCTCGTGGTGGGCAATACGATGCGTCCGGTGACCGACCGCCTGCGAATCTCGCGGGAGAAGCTGGCCTACATCGTGGACTCGACGGCGGCCCCCGTGGCGGCGCTTGCCTTCGTGACCACGTGGATCGGCTTCGAGGTCGGGCTCATCGGGGATGCCATCAGTAAGATCGACGGCCTGGAGGCCTCCGCGTATTCGATCTTCCTCAACTCCATCCCCTACAGTTTCTATCCGATCCTGGCTCTCTTTTTCGTCTTCGTCGTGGCGCTTACGAACCGGGAGTTCGGCCCGATGTGGGATGCCGAGACCCGTGCGCGGACGACCGGGCAGGTCATCCGGCCCGGTGCGAGCATCGACGAAGAGGCGGCCGAGGGGAAAGACGTGCAGCCCAAACCCGACAAGCCGTACCGGATGCTCAATGCCGTGGTGCCGATCCTGGTGCTGGTCGGCGGGGTGCTGGTGGGCCTTTACGTCACCGGCGAGGGAGATACCCTGCGCGACATCATTGGCTCGGCGGACTCGTACAAGGCGCTGATGTGGGCCTCGCTGCTGGGGACGCTCACAGCGGGCATCCTGTCTGTTGCCCAGCGTATCCTCACACTGGAGGAGACCGTCGAGGCCTGGTATGCGGGGCTCAAGGCGATGCTCTTTGCGATGATCATCCTGGTGCTGGCCTGGTCACTCTCGTCGATCACCGAGGTGCTGCATACGGCCGATTACCTGGTGCATCTCCTGGGCGATACGCTGCCCCCGGGCGCCGTGCCGGCGCTGGTGTTCCTCCTGGCCGCGGCGACGGCGTTCGCGACGGGGTCGAGCTGGGGGACGATGGGCATCCTGCTTCCGCTCGTAGTGCCGCTCATATGGGCCGTTCTGCAGGCCAACGGCATGGCCGACCCCCAGCATTACCACGTCCTGTACTCGACCATCGCGAGCATCCTGGCCGGGTCGGTATGGGGCGACCATTGCTCACCCATCTCCGATACGACGATCCTCTCGTCGATGGCCTCGGGCTGTGACCATATCGACCACGTACGGACACAGATTCCGTATGCCGTGCTGGTCGGTGTCGTGGGTCTGTTGCTGGGCGAGGTGCCCGTCGGGTTTGGCTTTCCGTGGTGGGTGGCGCTCCTGCTCGGAGCCGGGGTGCTGGTGCTGGCCATGCGGTTTATCGGACGGCCCGTGCCCGAGGCTCCGCAGGATCCGGCGTCGCCCGGCAAGCCGGCCGGGTGAGCGCCAGGGGGTTCGATACCCGTATCATTTCCTTCAACCGATTGGTGGATTCGTGTATGTGGCTGGAAGCAGATAACCGTCCCTGGGGACGGTGGGAAGAGTACCTGAACGAGCCCGGATACCGGGTCAAGCGCATCGTCGTCAATCCCGGCCAGCGCCTGTCGCTCCAGAAGCACCGGCACCGCCAGGAACACTGGGTCATCGTGCGGGGCGAGGGCCAGTTCACGCTGGACGACCGCACGTTCCGGGTAGGTAGCGGCGATCACGTCCACATCCCCGTGGGGGGGGTCCACCGCATCGAGAACGATGGAACGGACTATCTGGTCATCATCGAGACCCAGATGGGGCTCTGCCTGGAAGACGACATCATCCGGCTGGAAGACGACTACGGGCGGGTGGCGTCCTGACGGGTTCGGCGTGCTTCTTCGTCCAGGATGCGGTAGGCGATGGCCTGCGCGAGGGACGGCGCGTTGCCCCAGGCGCGGTTGTTCAGAATCAGGTTGAGCAGGGCGTCCTGCCGTTCGGCCTGGAAGACGAGGGCGGTGGCATCGAGGATCATGTTGCGTGCGGCCGGGGTCTCGGAGAGGGCCGGCACCGGACGGTCGAAAGGATAGGCCAGCGCGTACGCTTCCTCGTATTTCATCCGCAGCGGTGTCAGAAGGCGGGCCACGGCGTTGCCGTCCCGGGCCGTGAACCGCTGCCCGCAGCGTACCCACTGCTCGCGGATGGGGGGCAGCCAGGTCCAGTGGCTGAACACGTGGCCGATGCCGCGTGCCGCGAGCCAGTCGAAGTACGCCGGCACGAGCAGGTGGTCGGAGCGCAGTTCGATATGGGCGGGCAGGTCGTCCGGGAGCTCGCAGAAGAACGCATCCAGCCGGGCGATGTTGTCCAGGGGATCGGGGGCCTCGCTTCGGCGCTGGTAGGCCTGTTCGAAGATGATGCCGACCAGTTGCTCGCCGAGCAGGTCCCGGGCCGGCTCATAGAACTGCCGGAGGAGCCCTTCCGCATCCAGGTAGGTCGGGTTTTTCTCGTAGTGGGGCCGCCCGTCCCTCGAGCGCCGGAGCACGGGGGTAAAGAAGGCCTGCGGTGCTTTGAGCAGGAAACGCGCCTCCGCGGGAGCGTGCTCGGCGTACTGTTCGAGCGCAAACAGGTTGTTCGTGGGCGTGCCGTCGGCTTCACGGAGCGGTCGGTAGAAGGTGAAGTCGAGTTCGAGTACATCGAAGTGCTGGAAATAGTGATGGACCGAATCGACGGGCAGCACCCGCTCTTCGAACGTTTCCTTGCCCAGACGCTTTTTCCGGGACCGGATGCGCGTGCGGTAGGATTCCGGATAGATCTGCCCGATCCAGCCTGCGTAGCGGTCGCTGGCCGTCCCCATGCGCAGGTGGGGATGGAGGTGACGAAAATCGAACGTAGCGACGCGGCGGCGGCGTTCCTCGAGCGAGGGGTCTGGCATGAGGCGGGCGTAGGGGGCGGGAGGCTTGCCGGGGGGTAGGTACTACGCGTCGGCGGCATGGCTGCGGTCCGGCACGGACGGAGTCCCGGCGTCAGGGTCATGGCCGTTCGACGCGGCATCCACGTTCCGCCGTTTGAAGCGGAGGGTCTTGTGCACGGTGTGCGTGGTTACGAACACGCCGAAGAACAGGAAGATGTAGTAACCGAGGATACGCCAGAGCAGGAGCGTCGGGACGACCATCCCCCGGGGCATGAGCGGTCCCATGAAGAGGGCGTAGAGGCCCTCAATCCCGCCGGCACCTCCCGGGGTGGGCAGGATCAGGGAGCCCAGTGTCAGCGCGGCCGTCCGGAACAGCGCCAGGAGCACATCCAGATGAGGCACGACGCTCCAAACGACGAAGACGATCAGGAGGTAGCGGGCCATCCAGGTGCCGAGGGTCAGCAGGAACCCTTTCAGGTAAAACGAGGGCGGCTGACCGCGCAGGATGACGGCCCGGCGGCGGTACTGTTGCATCTCCCGGGCCACCCGATCCTGAAAGCGGCGAAGACCCCGGATGCGGAACACCCACCCGGAAAGGCGTTCGAGGATCTCCGGTCGGACCAGCGTGGCGTAGGTAAAGACGACGGTCCAGAGCATGAAACCGAAGAAATAGACCACGCTGGTCCAGAAGCCGACCTTCCCCAGCGAGGCAGGAATCACGTCCATGAACAACGTGGCGGTGAGGACGAACGGCACCGAGAGGGCGAACCAGATCTGGTCGAGGATCATCACGAAGAGCATCCAGGCACCGACCTCCCCCACGGTGAGGGGTCGGGCCGTGGTCTTGCTGTCGCGGGCGATGTAGAAGGCGGCGAGGGGAGCGCCTCCGACCAGCGAGGGCGTCATGTTCGAGGCGAAGTCCCAGGCGAGTTGCCCGCGCATCGCGGCCATCAGGCTCATGCGTCGGTGGGAGACGAAGTGCAGGCGCCATCCGCCGAAGCCAACCCGCACGATGACCGTTAGGACCGCCAGCCCGATCATCGTCGGGTTCAGGACGTGGAACATCTGCCGGAACTCCTCGGGGTTGAAGGTCAGCAAGCCGATGACCAGCAACACACCGAGGCTGAGCAGAAGCGGCCACAGGATGCTGTACCACGAGAAGGAAGGCGGCGCATCGGCCGGGACGTCCGGACCCGCGGGATCGACGGTCGATGAAGGGTCGTGATCGCTCATAGAGAACCGGGGTGAATCAGGATCGGGCAGCCTCGGGCGCCGGTGAGGGAGGGGCCTCCTGTACATCGGCGGATGGCTCCAGGGCCTCGATGGCCCGGCGAAGTTTCCGGTAGGTATCGTGCAGGGCTTCGGGGATCACCTTCACCTCGCCGATGGTCGGCATGAAGTTCGTGTCGGCGCGCCAGCGCGGTACGACGTGGACGTGCAGGTGTTGCGGGATGCCGGCACCGGCGGCCTCGCCCTGGTTGATCCCAACGTTGAAGCCGTCGGGCTGCAGGGCGTGCTCGATCCAGCGCATGCACCGGTCGATGGCGCGGGCGATGGCGGTCTGTTCTTCCCCCGTCAGATCCGTGTAGCGGGCGACCTCCCGGTAGGGGAGGATCATCAGATGTCCGTTATTGTAAGGAAACCGGTTCATGATGACGAAGACGAGGTCGCCCCGCCAGAGGATCAGGTTCTTCTCGTCTTCGTTCTCGGCCAGGAGTCGGGAAAAAAGCGAGGGGCCGTCCTGCAACGCCTCGCTCCGCGTGGACCAGGATTCGACGTGATGAGATCGCCAGGGGCTCCAGAGGTGTTTCATGGGGTGTCGATGCTCCTTCCTGCAAATCGGTGCGGTAACGCACGCAGGTAGCGGACGGGTTTCCATAGTTCCGAAGAAAACATACCGGGAGGGGAGGCGTAGGAGGCAGGGTTTCGACTCCCCGTTCACCTGGTTCCGGATTGCGGATGGCGATGGATCTGGCCGATTTGCACCTTCACACACACTGTTCGGATGGGGCGCTCTCGCCCGAGGAGCTCGTCCGGCGGGCGTATGCGAGAGGGCTGAAGGCCATTGCCATCACGGATCACGACACGGTCGAAGGCATCGCACCGGCCCGGTCGGAAGGACGGCGCTGGGGGATCGAGGTGGTCGCCGGGGTGGAACTGAGCGTTTCGCTCGGGAAGCGTTCGTTTCATCTGCTCGGGTACTTCTTCGATCCCGAGAACGCCGCGCTGGCAGGCTACCTGGACGCCTACCGCGCGGCGCGACGGCGGCGGGGGGAGCAGATCGTGGAGCGCCTGGCTGACCTCGGGCTCCGGCTTTCGTTCGACCACGTCCTGGTGGAAGCACGGGAGGGCGTCGTGGGGCGACCCCACATAGCACGGGCCATGGTAGCCGGGGGGCTGGTGCCGACCTACGAAGACGCCTTCATGCACTATCTGGGTAACGGCCGGCCGGCCCACGTGCCGATGCCGTCGCTCCCCGTGGCCGAGGCGCTGGCCGTGCTGCATCGGGCCGGCGGGATCGGCGTGCTGGCGCACCCGGGAAACTGGACCACCTCGGCCGATATTCGGGCCATGATGGACGCCGGGCTGGATGGCATCGAGACGGTTCATCCGTCGCACGACCCGGTCCTGGAAAACTATTACACCGCCATGGCCCGCGATTTTCTCTTGATCCAGACCGGGGGATCGGATTATCATGGCTACCGCGAGCAGGATGAGACGAACCTCGGGCGGGTCGCTATCCCGTATGCACGTGTGGAGCGGGCACGCACCCGTGCGATCGCGGCCTGACGCTTAACGAATCTGAAACGAACCCTTCCTCCATGCCAGTCCATATCGAGGGTAACCTGATCGCTTCGGAGGCCTCGTTTGGCCTCGTGGTGAGCCGGTTCAACGCATTCATCACGGAAAAACTGCTCGAAGGGGCGCTGGATGCACTGCGCCGCCACGGGGCCGACCTGGACCGGGTCACGGTGGCCTGGTGTCCGGGAGCGTACGAGGTGCCGCTGGTGGCCAAGAAGATGGCGGCTTCGGGGCAATTTGATGCCGTCATCTGTCTGGGGGCTGTCATACGCGGGGCGACGACCCACTATGACCTGGTTGCCGGTGAGGTGGCCAAGGGAACGTCGCAGGTCGCCCTGGCCACGGGCGTGCCGGTTATTTTTGGCGTGATCACGACCGAGACGATCGAGCAAGCCATCGAACGGGCCGGGACGAAAGCCGGCAACAAAGGCGCCGAAGCGGCCATGGCCGCCATCGAGATGGTCAATCTGCTCCGGCAACTCTAACCAGACGGCACCCGCCTATCGAACCTGGGTACGCTTCCGATCCTTCTTCCACCTCGTACGAGTATGCAGTGCCCATGTGTGGTACAGGCCCCTTCGTTGCACGGAACGAACGCGTCGTGAGGACAGATCGCCGGCGTGGCTGGCGATGCGGTCGGGCCTGGTGTGCCCTTGCCCTGGTCTTCTTTCCGCTGCTGGCGCAGGGCCAGGTGGGGCGCTGGAC
>CAZKFR010000043.1:0-28969 GCA_964552015.1 uncultured Rhodothermaceae bacterium
CACATCGTCCCGCCCTCGAGCTTGCGGCAGGCGCCGTTGCCGTTGCACAGCTCCACCGCCCGCGCGAAGCCCCCCTCGGCGGAGAAGTCCTGCTCGGTGAGCACGTCGAGCGTGTGGTAGTCCGGCCCCATGCGCAGGTGTTCGGTCATCGGCGGGGCGTCCACCACCTTGCCGGGGTTGAGCAGCCCGTGCGGGTCGAAGAGCTGCTTCGTGCGGCGGTAGACCTCGTAGAGCGCGGGCCCGACGAGGGTGGGGGTGAGCCAGCTGCGCGCCAGCCCGTCGCCGTGCTCCGACGAGACGGCCCCGCCATACTTCCGCACCAGCTCGGCCGAGGCCAGCGCGATCTCGCGCATCTTCGCCACCTCGGCCGCGTCCTTCGTGTTGATGAACGGCCGCACGTGCAGGCAGCCGGCCGAGGCATGGGCGTACATGACGGCCTCGGTCTGCGTCTCCTCCAGCACCTTCGCCAGCGCGTCGATGTAGTCGGCCAGGTGTTCCGGCGGGACCGAGGCGTCCTCGATGAAGGCGACGGGCTTGTGATCGCCCCGGACGTTCATGATCAGGCCCAGCGCCTCGGTACGCACCCCCCACACGTTGGCGATGGCGGCGGGGTCGGTGACGCGGACGACGGCGTACCCTTCACCGGCCCGGGCCAGCGTGTCCTCCAGCTCGTCGAGGCGCCCCGTCAGTTCGGCCTCCGTCGCGCCGTAGTATTCGGTGATAAGCACCCCGCCCGGCTCGCCCTCGACGAACGTCAGGCGGTGGCCGAAGCCGGGCGACCGGCGGGCCTGCCGGATGGAGCGCCCGTCGAAGAACTCGACGGCGGAGGGGTCGGTGCCGAGGATCGTGGGTACGGCGCGGAGGGCCTCCCGGCGCGTGTGGAAGTGGACGACGCCGAGGGCCGTGCGCCGGGGACGGTCCACCAGGCGGACCGTCAGTTCCGTGACCACGGCCAGCGTGCCCTCGCTGCCGCAGAGGAGCTGCGCCACGTTGCGCTCGTCGCCGAGCAGGTATTCGAGGCGGTAGCCGCTGTTGCGCCGCCAGTGCCGGGGCGTGTCGCGTTCGATGACGTCGCGGTGGGCCGTCAGGAGGGCGTCGAGATCCCGGTAGAGCTGTCCCTCGCGCCCGGCGCGGCGGGTGCGCTCGGCCCAGGCGTCCGGGGGCAGGGGCTCCAGCCGCACGGGGGTGCCGTCGTCGAGGAGGGCCTGCGCCGCCGCCACGTGCCGCACCATGTTGCCGTAGAGGATGGAGTGGGTGCCCGTGGCGTTGTTGCCCAGCATCCCGCCGAGGGTGGCCCGCTTGCCGCTGGCGGGGTCCGGCCCCACCATCAGGTGCGGCGCCCGGGCCCGCAGGTAGCGGTCGAGGCGGTCGAGGACCAGGCCAGGCTGCACACGCACCCACCGCTCCTCGGCGTTGAGCTCGACGACGGCGTCGAGGTGGGGGGTGAAGTCGATCACCAGGGCCTCGCCGACGGTCTGCCCGGCCAGCGACGAGCCGCCGCCCCGGGGCAGGACGGGCACGCCGAAGCGGCGGGCCTCCTCCAGCGCCGCCTGTACGTCGTCGGCGTGGCGGGGCAGCAGCACCCCGACGGGCATCATCTGGTACAGGCTGGCGTCGGTGGCGTAGAGCGCCCGTGTCATCGCGTCGGTGCGGAGCGTACCGGCGAGCCGGGGCCGCAGCGCCGCGAAGAAGTCGTCCAGGAGTTCGGAGGTGAGCAGGGCCATAAGGATGCAGGGGGCGTCGTTCGTCGGACAGGTCCCTGCAAGTTCTCGCTCCGCCGCCGAAAGTACAACCGCCCGGCCGGTGATCTCAGAGCCGGATCACGTCCCCGAGGCCGGGCACGATGACGTCGATCTCCGGGTAGAAGAAGCGGATGTTGTCCGCCATCCACTGCCGGGCGCGGTCTTCGCCGTGGACGAGCACCACCGTCCGGGGCTGGAGTCGCCCCACGAGGCCAAGCAGGTCGCGGCGATGGCTGTGGCCGCTGAAGCGGAAGCGGTCCACGTCGCAGCGGACCGGCTGCGGCCCCTTGCCCTTGTCGAGCACCACCTCGGTGCCCTTGCCCTGCGCCGCCGCCTCCAGCAGCCGGCCCGCCGGCGAATCCTCACGGGCATAGCCGACGAGGAAGATGGCGTCCTTCTCGTTCTCCACGATCATCTGCCCCAGCTCGTTCGAGATCGTGCGCTCGAACATCATCCCGCTGCCGACGACGAACAGGCCCGGCTCTTCGAGGGCCCGGCGGATCGCGGCCTTGCTGCGCGGCAGGCGTTTCTGGGGGACGCCGAACACCTGAAACTCGGGGTCGAGGCGGGGGGTGGAAAAGCGCGTCTTGTCGTACAGGTCGGCGATGGCGCGCATGGAGCCGGCCGTATAGACGGGCACCTCCTCCGGGATGAGCCCGCGCCGTTTGAACCGGTCGATGAGGGCCAGGATCTCCTGACCGCGTCCCAGCGCGAAGACGGGCACCAGCACGGCCCCGCCTCGCTTCAGCACGCGCCGGAGTGCCTCGGCGAACTTCTTCTCCTCCGTCTTGCGCGTGGTCAGTTCGGCGTCCGGGTCGGCCCCGAGCGTGGATTCGAGGATGAGCACGTCGATGGGCCCCTCGGGGTACTCGCCCCCCGGCAGGATGGCCTGGGGCCGCAGGCACGTGTCGCTCGTATAGAAGACCTGGCGCGTGCGCCCCTCCTCCTCGAAGGCCAGATACACCCCGGCGGCGCCGAGCACGTGCCCGGCGTTGTAGAAACGCGCACGCACGGGCGTCGTCCCCCGCAGGCCGGTCACGTCGAAGTCGGTGTTCAGCTCGTGCGTCAGGTAGAGGTAGCTCATCACCTCCAGCTCCTGCTCCTCGAAGAGCGGCGGTGCGGTAGAGGAGCCCTCGCGGAGCCGCCGGCGCTGGAGACGGGCCGAGGCCGGCAACAGCAGGTCGGCCAGCTGGCGCGTGGCCTTCGTCATGTGGATGTGCACGTGGGGAAACTCGCGGATGAGCACCGGCAGCGCCCCCAGGTGGTCGTGGTGCGCATGCGTGACGATGGCATGATCCACGTACCACGCCGGGTTCTGATGGATGAGTTCCAGCCGGGGCAGGCTCTCGGGCCCCTCCTCCTCCGGGTGCACCCCCGCATCGAGGACGATGCCCGTCCCGTTGATCTTCAGGAAATGACAGCTCGCGCCAATCTCGTCCGTATCACCCAGCGCTACGAAATCCATGATGCTCGTGTTCTACCCGTCACCACGAAAAAAAAGCCGACCGGCCGGGCGCACCGAGGTGGCCCGCCCATGCAAACACGGCTTAACCAGAGGATTACGGGGTTGTTTCAGGAGCCGACCCCGTCGCCCGCGGCGGCCGCCTGCTGCTCGTACTGCTTCCAGTCGGCCAGGAAACGTTCCAGGCCGATGTCGGTGAGCGGGTGCTTGATGAGTTGCTTGATGACACCGAAGGGCATCGTCGCCACGTCGGCGCCGGCCAGGGCGGCCTCCACCACGTGCATCGGATGCCGGATCGAAGCGGCCAGCACCTCCGTCTCGAAGCCGTAGTTGGCGTAGATCTGCACGATCTGCTCGATCAGTTCCATGCCGGGCGTCGAGATGTCGTCCAGCCGGCCGATGAAGGGGCTGATGTAGGTGGCCCCGGCCTTGGCCGCGATGAGCGCCTGCGTCGGCGAGAAGCACAGCGTGCAGTTGGTGCGGATGCCCTCGGCCGCGAGCGCCCGGATGGCCTTGATCCCGTCGAGGATGAGCGGCACCTTCACCACCACGTTGTCGTGGATCTTTGCCAGCGTGCGGGCCTCCCGCATGATCCCCTCGAAGTCGGTGGCCGTCACCTCGGCCGAGACGTCGCCGTCGACGATCTCGCAGATCTTGCGGATGTGCGCGTGGAAATCCGACCCGCCGGCTTTCTTCATCAGCGAGGGATTGGTGGTGACGCCGTCGAGGACGCCCATGTCGTTGGCCTCGCGGATCTCGTCGAGGTCGGCCGTGTCGATGAAAAACTTCATGGTGCTGGTGCGAGGTTGATGAGTCGAGAAGCGCGTTTACTTTCCGGGCTGCATATGCCATATTACGCATCCTCGCCCGCCAGGTTTGAAGAACTTTGAACGCAAAAAGAGCCGGCCCGCCCCGGAAGGGCCCGCCGGAGGCCTGCCCATGTACCTGTGTCTGTTTGAAGATGCGACCGTCGAGCACCTGAACCCGCTGGTCCGCACGCGGGCCGTCTACGACCTGCGGCTCGGCATCCACACGTTGCTGGAGAACACCCGTGCCGCCTTCGGCGACCCGCCGCTGCTGCTGCACGTCCGCCGCCACCTGGCGGGCGTGACGGCACAGGAACACCCGGACGGCGACGTCCTGATCGGCCACATCCCGGAAGGGCTCGACGTGCTGTTTCTCAATGGCCGGTACGTGGCCGAGGCGGGTCCCGTGCTCGACCGCCTGCGGGGGGCCGCGCGTCCGGGCGAGCCGGGCCGTGTGTTCGTGCAGGACGGCGACGTGGTGGCCGCCTGGGTGCCCGGCGCCGGCGACCGCCACCTCACCGGCGACGCGCTGGGGCCGGCGTCGTTCGAGGGGCTGCCCGAGGAGCGCCTCGAGGGCGCCCGGCTCGTGGCCCGGCTCTGGCACCTGCTCGACCACCGCGACGACGCCCTCCGCCGCGACTTCACCGTGCGGACGAAGGGCTACCGCATCCTGGAGCGTCCCGGCGCCGACCTCCGCGAGGGCGCCCGCCTCATCGCCGCCGAGCAGGTCTTCGTGGCCCCCGGCGCCGTCGTCCATCCGGGCGCCATCCTCAACGCCGAGGCCGGCCCCGTCTACGTCGACGCCGACGCCGAGGTCATGGAGCACGCCGTCGTACGCGGCCCGGCCTACATCGGCCCGCACAGCCAGATCCGCCCCGGCGCCTTCGTCGAGGGCTGCGCCGTCGGCCCGTGGACCAAGCTCGGCGGGGAGGTCCACCACAGCATCATCGTCGGCTATACGAACAAGGCCCACGCCGGCTACCTGGGCGACGCCTACCTGGGCCGCTGGTGTAACCTGGGCGCCGACACGAACAACTCGAACCTGCGCAACGACTACGGCCGCGTCCGCCTCTACAACGAGGCGCTGGGCACCTATGAAACCACCGAGCGCCAGTTCCTCGGGCTGTTCATGGCCGACCATGCCAAGTGCGGCATCGACACGATGTTCAACACCGGCACCGTGGTCGGGGTGGCGTGCAACCTCTACGGCGCCGGCTACCATCCCACCTACCTGCCCTCCTTCGTCTGGGGCAGCCCGCAGGACCGCTACAGCACCTACCGGTTGCCCAAGGCCCTGCGCGTGGCCGAGGCGGTGATGGCGCGCCGCAACGTCGCCCTCACCGAGGCCGACCGGGCGTTGCTCACCGCCGTCTACGAACAGACCGAAGCCGCACGAGCCGCGTTCCTGGCATGAGGCGGTGCAGGTTTCACGTTCCGTTTTCCAGGTTCCGGCCAGCGTGAAACCCGGAACGTTCAACGTGAAACGGTCACCCTTCCGCTTTCACCACGAGCATCGTCAGGTCGTCGCTCAGCGTGGCGGCATCGCCGGTGAAGCGGCGGATGTCCTCGCGCACGGCTTCGAGGATGGCCCGGGCGGGCCGGTGCCGATGCGCCTTCAGAAGGGCTTCGAGGCGCTCCTCACCGTATTCCTCCCCCTCCGGGCTCATCGCCTCGGTGACGCCATCGGTGAACAGGGCGAGCACGTCCCCCGGGGCCAGGGTGACGGTGCCCCGCGCATACGACGCATCGCGCAGCACGCCCAGGAGCAACCCTCCCTCTTCGAGCAACTCTACCGCTCCGTCCGGATGCACCAGCATGGGCGGGTTGTGCCCGGCGTTGACATACTGGAAGGAGCGGTCGCGGGCATCGTAGATCCCCGTGAAGAAGGTGATGAACTTATCGAACCCCGTATTTTCGCAGATGACGCGGTTGGCATGGGCCACCGCCTCCTCGAGCGTGATGTCCAGCGGAGCCATCACGTGAATGCAGGCCTGCAGGTTCGACATCAGCAGCGAGGCCGGCACCCCCTTGCCCGTCACGTCGGCGATGGCCAGCAACAGGCGGTCGTCATCGAGCCGGAGGACGTCATAGTAGTCGCCGGCGACGTGGCGGCTGGGCAGGGCGATGGCGGCGATCTCCAGCCCCCGGATCGGGGGGATCGTCTGGGGTTGCAGGCCCTCCTGGATCTCACGGGCCAGCCGCATCTCCTCCTCCAGCCGCTCCTTCTCGATCTGCTGTTCGACCAGGAACGCATTGTGGAGCGAGACGAAGGCCAGGTTGCCCAGGGCCGTCAGAAACTCGACATCATCGGCCTGGTAGGGCTGCCCGGTCATCTTGGGTCCGAGGCAGAGCATGGCGCACGTCTCGCCCTGGTGGCGGATGGGCAGGGCCAGCACCAGCCCGCGCCGCCGAAGGCCCTCCCAGCGCGGGTCCGCCTCCGCCTCGTCCTGCAGCAACAGCATCGCCGGCAACTGGCACAGCCCCTCGACGAGCTCGGGCTCGAGCGGCTCCTCCCCCACGCCCCGGGCCGTGACGATGCGGAAATCGTGCGGCTGCCCGTCGGCATCCCGCTCCCCCATCAGCAACAGATACCGATTGACGAGCAGCTGGCCCATCAGGGCGAGCGAGAGCAGATGCAGGAGCCGCTCCCGGTCCACCGTGGCATTGAATTCCTGGGACAGATCGAACAGGGTGTTGAGTTGCTGGACCTTGGCATCGAGGTCGCGGTTGGCCTGTTTGAGCTCGGCCACGACGAGCGAGTTGTGCACCGCCGCCGACGTCATGTTGACGAGCGAGTACACGAACTCCAGTTCGCGTTTTTCGAAGGGCTCCCCCGTCATCTTCTGCCCGAGGCCGATGAGGCCGATGTGCCGGTGGTTGTAGGCGATGGGCAAGACGAGGGCAAAGCGATGCGCGGCCAGCGGAGCGGGCAGGGCGGCCTCGTCATAGAGGGCTTCGTCTACGACACCGCCCAGATCGATCCCCTCCCCTTTACACAGCCCGGCGATGCCTTTGGTGGTAACCACTTCGTACCGCCCCGCCAGCGCATCGTAGCGCAGGGCGGCCCCCCTGCTGATGAGCAGTTTGCTCATCGCCGTCAGCAGCAGGTTGTTGAGCACGAACTCCAGGTCGAGGGAGGTGCTCAGGAGCCGGCTCGTCTCGTAGAGTGCCCGCAGGTCGAAGCGGTCGGTGGGGCGGGTGGGCGTCGTCGCATCAGGCATGAGCGGGAGGGGTTGAGGCGTGGGTCCGGTTGAAACGCCGCCTGGCCCGATCCGTTCGGCCCGGAGGGCATTCAGGGTGCTTCATCGAGATGGACGACCTCGGCCTGGCGGAGCGTACCGCCGTCGAGGTGGAGGCGGACGCACGTCTTGACGCGGTGGAGCCCCTGGCGTCCGGCCGCGCCGGGGTTGAGGTAAAGCATCCCGCCCAGGTCGGCCACGCGCTCGATGCGCAGGATATGGCTGTGGCCGCAGATGAAGACGTCCGGCGGGTCGGCGCGGAGCGCCCTGCCCATCCCCCGCTGCCACCGTCCGGGCCGCCCGGCGATGTGGGTCATCCAGAAGGCGAGGCCGTCGAGCGTGAAGCGCTGGTGTTCGGGCAGCCGCCGTCGCAGCGCCGCCCCGTCGATGTTACCCCAGACAGCCCGCGTCGGAGCGAGGGCTTCGAGGCGATCCAACACCTCTTCGGTGCCTACGTCGCCCGCGTGCAGGATCAGGTCCACGCCGGCGAAGACGTCGGGCAGGGCCGGGTGGAAGTAGCCGTGCGTGTCGGAGAGGATGCCGAGGAGCATACGGTGGGGGGCGGGCGGGCTTCAGCGCAGCATCAGGCGGGCGCCGACGTGCAGCCGTGCCCGGGGCCACTCCCCTTCGTCGGGCGACCATTGCTGCAGCGGCACGGCCAGGTACGGGGCGACCTGATAGGAGGGGCGGTCGAACTCGAGGCCGGTGCGGGCCCAGATGACCCCACCCCGGAAATGGGTGGTCGTGCGCTCACCGTCGGTGCCGACGAGCTTGCCGTCCGGCCCCACCTGCCCGAGCTCGATCAGGTCGTAGCGCCCGACTTCACCGAGGAGCGTGACGAACAGGTTGCTGCCGGCCGGATCGAACAGGATGTTGTACGTCATCATGAGGTGCATCTCCCAGCCCAGGGCGCGGGTGCGGATCAGCGCCCGGTCCGCCGGCGCCGTGACGATGGGATCGCCCGGGTCGGGCGGCGGCACCTCCAGCCGGACGAGCTGCTGGTAGCCGATGCGCACCCGCCGCACCCCCAGCGCAAAGTCCGTCATCACGACGGGCGAGGCTGGCGTCGTGTAGAGGAAGGCCAGGTCCATCTGTGGAAACCCGACCCGTCCGTCCGACGACGGGTCGATGGCCAGCCGGAAGGCATAGTCCCGCAACTCGCTGGTGCGGTAGTACTTCAGCATCACCCAGTTGACCGTGAGCTGCCGCCCGACCGTCCCGCCGACGGCATCGACCAGGATGCCCAGGTCGAAGCGGTCGGAGAGCTGGTAGTCGAACTGCAGGCCCACGGCCAGCGGGTCGGCATTGGGCGAGGGGATGTCGCCGTCGGCCTGGATGAAGCCCGCCGGGCGGTAGGACACCTCGGCCGTGAGGGCGTACCGGTCGAAGAAGATGCGACGGGCCGTCTCGTCGCGGTAGAAGGGGTCGTAGACACGCAGGGGGCGCTGGGCAGCCGCCTCCGGCAGGACCGTGCCGAGGCAGAGGATCAGCCCCAGCAGGGCCACCCTGCGTGCTACCTTTCCGCTGTCGGCCGGCCGTTGCATAGGCTCGTCGGGAGGCGGTGCGCGCCCGGGGCGCGCCGGTGGAGGCAAGCGCCCACGCCGTTTCTGTAGGCGACCCGCTCCGCCTGTTACGATCTTACAGCGTCAGCGTTTCCCCGGGCTTGAGCACCTTCGGCGTGAACCCGGCCGCCTGCATCTCCCGCGCCCAGGCGTCCACGTCCACCTCGATCAGCGGAAACGTGCCGTAGTGGATCGGGACGACCAGGCCGGGCCGGAGCATCCGCGCGGCCCGCAGCGAATCCTTCGGCCCCATCGTGAAGCAGTCGCCGATGGGCATGAGGGCCACGTCGACGTCGTGCTCCTCGCCGATCCAGGCCATCTCCGCGAACGGGCACGTGTCGCCCAGCGCATAGATGCACGTGCCTTCGAGGTGCAGGATGTAGCCGTTCGGGTTGCCGCCGTAGGTGCCGTCCGGGAAGGAGGAAGAATGCCGGGCATAGGTCTGGATCACCCGCCCCCAGTCGAACTGCCACGAGCCGCCCGTGTTCATCGGCAGGACGTTCTCGTGGCCGTGCTTTTGCTGCAGGTACTGGGTGATCTCGAAGTTGGCCACCACCTGCGCCCCCGTGCGCCGGGCGATGGCGGGCGTGTCGCCCCAGTGGTCGCCGTGCGCATGGGTCAGCAGGATCACGTCCGGCGTGAGGTCCTCCGCCCGGACCACCCCCTTCGTGTGCGGGTTGCCGGTGATGAACGGATCGACCAGGATCGTTACCCGGTCCGTCTCGATCTGAAACGCCGAATGGCCAAAGTAGGTGAGCTTCATGGTGCGTCGTGTTTATGTACGGGTTCCAGGTTGCACGTCGCGTGTTTCCGCGCTGGATGTTCCGTGTTTCGGGATACGGTTCGGTGGGACCGTGATGCGTCCTCCTCGCGGCGGCTCGGCCGGGAACGCTCAGGCCCGGCGGGCGACGCGGTAGAGCCAGAGGACGAAGCCGGCGAAGGCGAGCACCCCGAGGACGTTGGCGACGGTGTCGAAGCCGTCGGGGGCCAGGCGCAGCACGTCGGTGCTCTGGGCAGCGGCGAACGGGATGGCCAGGATGATGCCCACCAGCGCCTCGCCCGTGATGAGGCCGGAGGCAAAGAGGAGGCCGCGCCGCCCGGCCCGGGCCGCCGCCTCGTCGAAGGCGGCGCCGCGCCCGAGACGTCGGCGGAGCGAGCGCCCCGCCAGGTGCGCCACCAGCCCGCCGGCAAAAATCGGCACCGTCAGCTCGAGCGGCAGGTAGATCCCCACCGCCACGGCCAGCACCGGCGCCCGGAAGCTCGACCCGCGGACCTCGAGCACCTTGTCCAGCGCGATGATCGCCACGGCAATGGCCACGCCGATCCAGATCATCGTCCAGGGCAGGTTGCGCAGAAAGACGCCGGAGGCGACCGAACTCATGAGCGTGGCCTGCGGGGCCTGCAGCGCCTCCGCCGGGTCCATGCCGGGCCGGGGGAACACGTCGCCCAGGCCGTAGGCGGAAAAGAGCAGTTGCAGCACCGGCGCGATGACCAGCGCCCCCGCCGCCACGCCGACCATCTGCATGATCTGCTGCTTGTAGGGCGTGGCGCCCACGATGTGTCCGGCCTTCAGGTCCTGCAGGTTGTCCCCGGCGATGGCGGCCGCACAGGCCACGATGCCGCCGACCAGGATGGCCGTCGCCGCGGCCGCCGTGGCCCGCCCGGCGTCGACGGCGAAGTCGATCTGCGTGCCCAGCAGCGCCAGCAGCACGAGCGAGACCGTCAGGATCGTGGCGATGGTCACGCCCGAGATCGGGTTGTTCGACGAGCCGACGAGCCCGGCCATGTAGCCGGCCACCGACGAAAAGAGGAAGCCGGCCACGAAGGCGAAGAGGAGGCCGAAGCCGATCGTGCTCCAGTACAGCCCGGCCGAGATATCGAGATGCCCCCGGTCGATGACGTGCAGGAAGACGACGAAGATGGGGAGGACCAGCGCCAGCGTCCCGACGAGGACGATGTGGATCGGCGTGTCCCGCTCGGTGCGGGGAATGTCCGGGGCCTCGCCCCGGCGGGCGGCCCGCACCGCCTCGAGCGACGAGCGCACACCGTCGCGGATGGGCTTGATGAGTGCCAGCAGAGCCCAGAGCCCGCCCGTGGCCATCGCCCCGACGCCCATATACCGGATCTCGGCGCTCCAGATCTCCTCGGCCGCGGCGTACCCCGTGGCCCCGCCCGTGACGGCCGCCAGCGTCTCCGGGTCGGCCAGCACCGTGAAGAGCGGTATGCCGAAGAGCCACGAGATCAACCCGCCCGCGAACACCAGGATGGCGATGTTCAGCCCGACGATGTACCCCACGCCGAGCAGCGCCACCCCCAGTTCGGAGCCGAACCCGAAGATGGCCCCGCCTGCCGTAAGGGCCCCCGACGCTTTCCCCGCCACCAGCTTGAACCCCGTCTGGAACAGCTTCAGCACGGCACCGGCCACCCCGGCGAGCGCAATGTACCGGGCCCCCTCGCCCCCCTCGGTCCCGGCCTTGAGTACCTCGCCCGTAGCCACGCCTTCGGGAAAGAGCAGGTTGGCTTCCAGGATGAGTGCCCGCCGCAGCGGGATCGTGAAGAGCACCCCCAGCACCCCGCCGCAGAGCGCGATGGCCATCGTCGGCAGGAAGGCGAAGTCGCTCCAGTAGTGCAGCATCACCAGCGCCGGCAGCGTGAAGATCACACCGGCCGCGACCGACTCACCCGCCGACGCCGCCGTCTGCACGATGTTGTTCTCCAGGATGTTCTGTTCCCGGAAGAACCGCAGCACGGCCATGGAGATGACCGCCGCCGGGATCGAGGCGGACACGGTCATGCCCACCTTGAGGCCCAGGTACGCGTTGGCTCCGGCCAGGATGGCCGAGAGCAGAAACCCGAGCACCAGCGCTTTGACGGTGATCTCGGGCAGGGTCGTCGTCGGCGGGATGTACGGCGTGTCGGTCGTGCCGGGGGATCGCTCGGGGACAGGTGTGTGCATGAATTCGGCGTGGGCTTCGGGGGACGGCCGGCTCACTTCATCAGGATCATCTGCCGGGCCTGCACCTCGCCGGCCACCTGGAGCCGCAGGAAATACGTACCGCTGGGCAGATCGCCGGCGTGGAACGGGACCTCGTGGTAGCCGGCCTCCTGCGTTTCGTCGACGAGCACCGCCACGAGCTGCCCCGACAGGTCCCACACCGTCAGGCGGACGTGCTGGGGCGAGCGCAGGCTGTAGGCGACGGTCGTCGAGGGGTTGAACGGGTTGGGGAAGTTGCCGATCAGGTCGGCCTCGGGCTCCCGCTCGGCTCCCATCCCGATCTTGACGGTGCCGGAGATCCGCTCGCGGCCGTCGCGAAAACGCTGCCGGATGCGGTAGTAGAGCACCCGGTGGCCCGGCTCCGGATCGAAGAACGAAAAGCGGGACGTGCCCGGCACAGCCCCCACCTCCAGGCGCCCGACCTCGTCGAACGACCGGCCGTCCTCGGAGCGCTCGATGATGAACGCCTCCGTCTGGCGGTCCTCCGTTTCCCACGTGAGGGTGATGCCCTCGGGCGCGAACGCCCCCCGGAGGTTGCGCACGGGCAGGTAGAAGTCGGGGCCGGGCACGCGGCGTTGCAGCGCGGGAAGGGGGCCGTCGAGCAGGTCGATGGGCACGGGTCCGTCGAACCCGAGGACGAGGGCCGGCCCCTGCCCGTCCCGGAGCGGCGTGTGGCGGGTCCGGTCCAGTTCGCCGCGTGTCCGGGCTACCGGCCAGAGGCGCACCTCGTCGAGCGCGCCCGAGAACAGCGGGTTCGGTACGCCGGGACGCGGCAGGCGTCCGCCCAGGGCCAGCCCACCCGTCATCCCGATGCGCGGGGGCACGTCGTGAAAGAGGGAGTCGGCCGCGAGGCCGTCGAGGTAGAGGCGCAGCCAGCCGTCATCCGGGGCATTCGTGACGGCCACATGGTGCCAGCGCCCGTCGGCCAGGGGGCGTGTGGCCGCCAGCGCATGGTGCCGGCCCGGCCGGCCATAGAACGCCATCAGCCGTCCCCGCCCATCGACCACCACTTCCAGCGGATAGGCGTGCTCTTCGTCGCCGTCCCAGGTCGAAAGGATCACCTCGTCCAGCCCCACGGTGCGTACCCAGAACTCGACGGAGAAGGGCACGGAGAGGCTCAGGTCGGGCACCGCCCGGCGCCGCAGGACCAGCGGTCCGGTGGCTCCCGGCGCCAGCGCGAAGGCCCGGTTGTCGCCTTCGTACGCCGGACCGGTGTGGACCGGCACCGTCAGCGGGACGCCCGCCACGTCGAGGACCCTGTCGCCCGCCCGCATCCGGTACACGAGCGGGGTCACCTGCCACGTGCCCCCGCCGGGCATCGCCCCCGTGCGCGCCCGGAGGATCAGCTCCGCGGCGCCACGCAGGCTGCTCGGCGCCGTCACCACGTACGCACCGGCCCGGTCCGGGTGCGGGTGCACCGCCAGGACGACCGGGGCCCCGTCCGCACGCACGGCCCGAGCCGCCTCCAGCGTCCATCCGGGCGGCAGCATCACCTCCACCCCGTCGAGGGCCCCCGGCCCCTCCCAGGCAAAGAAAAACTGGACGACCTGGCCGGCCGGCAGGATCTCGGCGGGATGCACGTGCCGGAGCTGAGCACGGACCGGCATCGCCAGTCCCAGCAGGAACACCGGCAGGCACAGTACCCCGAGGCACGCACGTGTTCGGCAAGGCGTCATCGGTTCCATGCGGCCAGGCGGAGAAGGAAGCACGACGCGGCCCGTTGGGGGCCGCCGGGGACCGGGGTGGGTAGCCGGCTGGTTCCCCGTTCGGAGGCCCACAAAATAGGTGCGGGGCATGAGGGTGTCAACGACCGGCCGCCGGCCTCACCGGGCATGGAAGGCCGCCAGTTCCGCAGCGTGGTCCCATTGCCGCATGGCTTCGAGGAAGTCGGGCTCGATCTGGTTGAAGATGGGGTAGGCCACCTCACTCCGATAGAGGCGCTGGGCCAGGCGGGCCTTGAGCAACGTGGCCAGCACGTGCCGGTGCGCCTCGGCCTCCTCGCGCGCGAACCGCCCGGCTTCCGGGTCGGCCTCGGCCGCCGGGACGAGGTGCAGGTCCCCTTCCTTCGCGGCATAATCCCAGAAGGCCTGCCAGAGCGCCTCATCCACCTCGAACGTGTCCATGAAGGCCTGCTGCCGGTCCCCCCAGGTGGCCCGCAGCGCCGTCTCGTGCTGGTTGAACCAGGCACGGATGAAGCGGATGTCGAGGGCCTGCTCGCGCACGGCCAGCACCAGCGGCGCATAGAACGAGAGCGTGCTGTCCGGCCGGACGATCACGTCGGGCAGGATGCCGCCGCCGCCGATGACGATGCGGCCGTGGTCGGTCTGGAACTTGAGCGAGTCGGGGATCTCGTCCAGGTTCATCTGGCGCACCTCCATCTTGTGCTCGAAGTAGCTCTCCATGTCGCCGTTCTCGTAGGGCGTCTGGATGAGCCGGCCGGCCGGGGTGTAGTAGCGGGAGACGGTCACCTGCAGGACGCTGCCGTCCGAGAGCGGGAAGGGCCGCTGCACGAGCGCCTTGCCGAAGGTGCGCCGGCCGACGAGCAGCGCCCGGTCGTGGTCCTGAAGCGCCCCGGCGACGATCTCGCTGCCGGAGGCCGAGTTGCCGTTGACGAGCACGATGACGGGTCCTTCCTCGAACAGCCCGCCGTCCGTGGAGCGATCCACCTCGTTCTCGTCCGGATTACGCCCGCGGGTATAGACGATGGTGCGGCCGCCCTTGAGCAGTTCGTCGGCCACCTGCACGGCCGTCTGCTTGATGCCGCCGGGGTTGTCGCGCAGGTCGAGGATGAGCCGCTGCATGCCCTGCGCCCGGAGCCGCCGCAGGTGCTCGACGAACTCGCGGTGCGTGGTCATGGCGAAGCGGCCAATGCGGATGTACCCGGTCCGGTCATCGACCATGTAGGCGCTGTCGATGCTGTAGAGCGGGATCCGGTCCCGCGTGATGACGAAGTCGAGCGTCCGGCGAGCCCCGGGCCGCAGGACGGTCACCTTGACTTTCGTCCCGACGGGTCCTTTGAGGCGTTTCTGGATGGCCCGCGAGTTCATGCCGATGGCGCTCGAGTCGTTGATGGCCACGATCCGGTCCCCGGCCATGATGCCGACCATCTCACTGGGGCCGTCCGGAATGGTGGACGTCACCTTGGCCGTATCCTTTTCGGTCGCTGCGGGCTCGAACCAGATACCGATACCGCCGAACGACCCCTGATAACTTTCCTGAATCTCGGCGACTTCTTCAGCCGGGATGAACGTCGAGTGCGGATCGAGCGCCTTGAGCATCCCCGCGATGGCGCTCTCGGCCAGCTTCTTCGCATCGACCTCCTCGACGTACTTGCGGTCGATGACGAGGAACGCATCTTCGAGCTTCTTCAACTGCTCGAACGTGTCGTCCCCCGAGACGGCAGATTCGATCTGCATCCCCAGCACCACACCCAGGAAGAGGACCAGGACGGCCGGGATCACATACCACTTCTTATTCCGGAAACGCATAACGCAGGGTCGTCATTCGGGCCCGCAGGCCCCGGGATGGTCAGCGCGCTCCGCCGTCCGCCGGCGGTGGCTTTGGAGGAATCAACGCAGGAGCGCCCCGTGCGTTTCGTGCCGGGGACGGGATGCTGCGGAAGGCACGCCCGACGGCCCGCGGACCGGGTCCTCGGCCTGGCCCGGGTTCGGCTCGGGTACCGGGGAGAAACCCTGCCGTCGCCGCGTCGTATGCCGGGGTGCGCGTAGCGACCGGCTCCGGATACCCTGCGTGCCGGTTCCCCAACCCCGGAACACCAACCTCCATCAGACGCCCATGCGCAGCAAAGGGACGATCGGTTTACTTCTTTTCCTCGTCGTCATCGGGCTGGCCGGCTGTGCCGGTTGCAGCAGCTACAACAGCCTCGTCGAAGCCGAAGAACGGGTAGAGGAAGCCTGGGCCAACGTCGAGACGAACTACCAGCGGCGGGCCGACCTCATTCCGAACCTGGTCAATGTGGTCAAGGGTGCTGCCGACTTCGAGCAGGAGACGCTGGAAGCCGTCACGAATGCCCGGGCCCGCGCCACGTCGATCACCATCACGGCGGACGACCTGGCCGACCCGGACAAGGTGCAACAGTACCTGGAAGCCCAGCAGGCCCTCGGCAGCGCCCTCGGCCGTCTGCTGGCCGTCGCCGAAAACTACCCGCAGCTGCGCGCCACCGAGGCGTTTCGCGACCTGCAGGCCCAGCTCGAGGGCACCGAGAACCGCATCAACGTGGCCCGGCGCGACTACAACGAAGCCGTCCGCGCCTACAACGTGAAGGTCCGGCGCTTCCCGACCAACCTCATTGCCGGCCTGTTCGGCTTCGAGCGCCGCACCCCGTTCGAGGCCCAGCCCGGCGCGGAGAAGGCCCCGACCGTGAACTTCGACTGAGGGCAACCGTGGGGCGACTCCGGATCGGATGGCTCGGCCTGGGGCTGGTGATGGCGCTGGCGGGACCCGCCGCGGCCCAGGACCTCGACGTCCTGCCGCCTTCGGGGCGGTGGGTCACCGACGAGGCCGACCTCCTCACGCCAGCCGAGGAACGCCTCCTCACGCAAAAGCTCGCCGCCTACGCCGACACCACCTCCACCCAGATCGTCATCGTGACGTTGCCCTCCCTCGACGGGGTCCCGGCCGCCGACTATGCCGTGGCGCTGGGCCGCCGGTGGGGCGTCGGCCAGCAGGGACAGGACAACGGCGTCGTCATCCTCGTCTCCCGCGACGACCGGCAGGTCTTCATCGCCACCGGCTTCGGGCTGGAGGGGGCCATCCCGGATGCCGTCGCCGCCCGCATCGTGCGTGACATCCTGGTGCCGAACTTCCGGCAGGGCCGGTTCTACGATGGCCTCTCCGCCGCCGTCGACGCCCTCATCCAGGCCGCCCGGGGTGAGTTCAGGGCCCCGCCCCGGTCCCGCCCGACCTCCGGACCCGGCCCCGACCTGGCCCTCGTCTTCATCCTGCTCATCATCGCCTTCTTCGTCCTGTCCGCCCTCAACAACCGGGGCGGTCCGGGCGGCGGACGACGACGGTACCGCCGCCGAAGCGTCGACCCGCCCATCATCATCTGGGGCGGCGGATGGGACGATGCCTTCCGCAGCGGCGGTGGTGGCTTCGGCGGTGGGAGCTTCGGCGGTGGTGGCTTCGGCGGCTTCAGCGGTGGCGGCGGCAGCTTTGGCGGCGGCGGCGCCGGAGGCAGCTGGTAAACGCTCCGCCCCTCGTATCTTTTGCCCGATCTCCGGTTAACCGATCGTCCGGCAGCCCGGCCAGGGCTGCGGATGCGCCTTCATGCGTCGACCCCTCGCGCTTCTCTGGGCCGCTCTGACGGTGCTGCTCCTCGCCACCGGCTACCTGTGGCTGGCCGGGCGGACGACGACGCCCCCGGAGCGCGAACAGGCCTACTGGGCCTGGATCCGCACGCTCGCGGAGGCGCCGGAGACCGCCCTCGACGAAGGCTTCGCCCTGCTTCGGCGGACGCCCGGCCTGCCTCCGCTCTACCTCCGCCTGGCCGAGACGTGCCGGGAGACGGATCGCCGGGCGGACTGTGCAGCGGCCTTCGACGCCGTCACGCCGCCGGACACCGTCAGCGCCCTGTACCGGGAAGCGGCACGGACGCTGTTGCTGCCGGACACCGCCGCCGCGCCCCACTGGCTGCACCTGGCCCGCTCGACGCACCTCGATCCCGCACTGGCCCGGAGGATCGTCGACGAGGCCCTGCGCCACGGGGGCACGCCCTGGCTCGAGGCGCTGAGGACGACCTGGGAGGCCGCCCGGGCAACGCACCCCTCGGCCCCGGGTCCGGCCTTCGGCCTGGGCTACCTCGCCGTCCGTCAGGGACGCTGGGAGGCGGCGGAACCCCTGCTGCGCCGGGTGACCACGCTGCTTCCGGACGACCCCGAGGCCTATCGCGAACTGGGGCGGCTGTATTTCCATACGGGCCGCTTCGACGAACTCCGCCGGGTGCTCGAGCGCGGTATCGAAGCGGCTCAGGCCCGGCACGACCTGCGTTCGGAGCTCATCCTCCGGGGCAACCTGGGCCTGCTCCTGCTCGAACGGGTGGGTGATCTGCCTACGGCCGAGCGCATGTTCGAAGCGGCCCTCCGCCAGAGCCGCACCCTGGCCGACCGCACCAGCGAGGGCTTCAACCTGTATCGCCTGGCCAGCGTGCGCTTTCGCCAGCAGCGCTTCGAGGAAGCCCGGCGCCTGCTCCAGCGCGCCGACAGCCTCTTTGTCCGGTACGCCCCGTACCAGCGCCCGGAAGTGCAGGCGCTGCTCGGCTACACCCTGCAGGAACTCTTTCGGTTCGACGAGGCCGAGCGCGTCCTCGCCGACGCCGTGGCCGAAGCCGAGGCGCGGCGCAACGTCGGAGCATGGTTCCAGACCCTGAACGCCCTGGCCTACCTGCGCCACCGCATGGGCCGGTTTTCCGCCGCCCGTCGGACGGCCGAGGACCTCCTGCGGCTGGCCCGTCAGTACGACGCCCTGCCCTTCGAGGTCTCGGCCCACCTGGTCCTCGGCGACATCGACAACGCCCTCGGGGCCTTCGAATCCGCCCGTCCCCACTACGAAACGGCGCTGGCCCTGGCACGCCGCCTCGACGACGCGCCGCGCATCCGGGAACTGTACTTCCGGCTGGGCCAGACGGCGCTGTTCCTGCACGACACCGACCGCGCTCGTGCCTACTTCGACACGCTGCTCGTGCGCGTGCGGCAGCGGGCCGACACGACAGCCCTGGCGCTGTCGTACCTGGGCCTGGGCCGGGTCTACCGACAGTTCGGGAACGTCCGTCTGGCGGCCGGCTACCTGGAGGAAGCCCTGCCGCTGGTGACAGATCCCGCCCGTGCATCCCTCCGCGCGCGCCTCCTGCTCGAACGGGGCCGGGTGGCGCTCGAACAACGCGACCTGCGGCGGGCCGACACCACGTTTCGCGCCGTCGCGGCCCTGGTGGACCGCGCCGGCCTGCCTCCGGCCTACCATTACGACCTGCACATGGGCCTGGGTACCACCGCCCTCCTGACCGGCCAACCCGAGCGGGCACTGCACCATTTCGAGGCCGCCCTCACCAGCGAGCCGGTCCGTTACCAGCCGGTTTACTACGGGCCTGCCCTCTACGGCCGGGCGCGCGCCTACTGGCGGCTGGGCCGGTTTGCCGAGGCCGAAGCCGACTTCCGCCGTGCCGTGGACCTCGTCGAATCCGTGCGGGACCGGCTGCACACCCGCGCCCTGCGCGCCTCCTATATCCAGGACAAGGTGCAACTCTACAAGGACTTCGCCACCTTCCTCGAGGAGCAAGGCCGACCGGCCGAAGCCTATCACTTCATCGAGCGGAGCCGGGCCCGTAGCCTGGCCGACCTCCTGTTCACCCTGCAACGGGACGATGTTGCCCCCGAAGAGGCCGGCCTCCGGCAGATCCTCGAGGCCGAGCAGCGCCGCCGGGCCATCACGGAAGCGCTGGAAGGAGGAGCCACCCTCGAGCCAGCCTCGGCCCTGCCGGCCCCGCTGTCCCCGGACCGGGCCCGCGCGGTGGAACGGGCTTATGCCGAGGCCGACTCCCTCTACCGGGCCGGTCTGGCCCGCCTCTCCTCGGACCGGCCGCTGGGCGCCCTGCTGACACGCCCGCCTCTGACGCTGGACGCCGCCCGCGACCTGCTCCATCCGGATGAGGCCCTGCTCGCCTTCGACCTGCGCCCCGCTCCCACCGACACGCTGGCCCCACGCTTCGTCGTCTACGTCCTGACCCGGGATTCCCTGGCCGTCGTTCCGCTGCCCGCCTCGCCGGAGCAGATCACGGAAGCCATCCGTTTCTTCCGGGACCAGATCACCACCGCGCCGGAGGCGGGGCCCGCGTTCTGGCAGAACACCGGACGCCGCCTGCATACCCTCCTGATGGCACCCGTACTACGGCACCTGCCGGCCCGGGTCCGGCACCTGCACCTGATGCCGGAAGGCCCGCTCTACTACCTCCCCTTCGCCGCGCTCGTCGACAGCAGCGGCACGTTCCTCGCCGAGCGCTACAGCCTTTCGGCCACGCCCTCGGCCAGCGTCCTGCAGATCGTACGGCACCACAACCCACACCGGTATCGCTCGCTCCTGGTCGTGGCCGACCCGGCCCGCCGGCTGCCCGGCACCCGGCAGGAGGCCGCCGCCCTGCGAGCACTTCCCGGCCTCGACGTGCGCACGCTCATCGGCGAGCAGGCACGTCGCGAGGAGGTCGTACGCCTTGCCGGCCAGTACGACCTCCTGCACTTCGCCACACACGGCGCCTTCGTCCGGCGACGACCCTGGGCCTCCTACCTCGAACTGCACGACGCCCCGCTGCGCGCCGACGACATCGGCCGACTCCGCCTCCGGGCCTCGCTCGTCATCCTCAGCGCCTGCGAGACGGCACTGGCCGGCGGTGCCCAGGCCGACATCCCCGCCGGCGACGAATGGGTCGGCCTGAACCAGGCCTTCCTGGCCGCCGGCACCCCCACCGTCATGGCCAGCCTCTGGCCCATCGATGACCAGGTCAGCAGCGACTTCATGCGTCGGTTCTACGAGCGCTTCCTCACCACCGGCGACAAAGCCCGGGCCCTGGCCGAGGTGCAGCGTGCCTTCATCGCCGATCCCGCCACCCGTCACCCCTTCTTCTGGGCGCCCTTCGTCCTCACAGGCGACCCCCACTGAGACCTTCCCCCCGGCATCTCGACCCGGCGTCCGCTCCCCCGAAAGGCGCTACTTAAGCTTTTCGTCCTTCTGCCGATACACGGTACGTGCTTCCATGCACCTTGCCATGTTCCCCGCAACCGGCACGTATCTCTGCGGAAAGGCCTCCCCCCGGTAGCCGTCAACGCGATGGTGTCCTGGCCACCGTGAGCGTGCCAAGACGTCATGAAGCCATGTTTACAGCATCCCCCTTGTACCGTGTCGCCGGTCTGATGGCGACGTTCTGCCTTGTCTTGAGCCTGCCGGCCTTCGCCCAGGTGGACCTCCCACCGCCTCCGCCCATTGGTGGCGGCTATCAACGGGCTGAAATAGCCACCAGCGGCCTGCTGGCCACACCGTCGGTGATCCAGACTGCGGACACCTTCAACCCCGAACTACGCAACTACCCCAACCCGTTCAATCCGCAGACGACCATCCGCTTCACCCTGAACGAAGCCCAACCCGTGCGTCTGACCGTCTATAACATCCTCGGCCAGACGGTGCAGGTCCTTATCGACGGCGAGTTGGCCGCAGGGTCGCATGAGGCTAGCTTCCACGCAGACAACCTGCCGAGCGGGCTCTACCTGCTCCATCTGAACACCCCGACCCGCACCTTCGTCCGCAGCATGCTGCTGGCCAAATAACCCTGCTCCGCAACGTCCAAGCCTCCCTCGCTCACGTTATACCATCTACCGTACAGACCATCCTCCTCCCCGGGACGGCGCCCGTGCGTCGTCCCTTTTTTTGTCTCATTCTGAAACAATTCGCTCGTCTCCGTCCATCTCTGCCGTGCAAAGGCCCTTCGGGACAGGATATTTTCTTGCACCGGCGGTCAGGCACGGATCTTGACCTTCCGGATGCTTGCTGACCCGATCTATTTTTTTGAATCCTTTTTTGAACCCTTTATGCCTGGCATGCCACGGCAGGTGGATGGACTCATGAACACGCCTACTGCATTCCTTCGACTCGCTGGCCTCCTGATGGCGCTGATCCTGGTGCTCCCGGCCCGGGCTCAGGATCCCTGCACCGACCCGGCCACGGCTCCGAGCTGGGACAACACCCTCATCAGCAACGGGGACGGTACGGGCGAACTGCTCAACGTGATGGCACCGATGGGGTTTGCCCGAGTCTGGTTCGACCCGGTACAGCGCCGCAACGTGACGCTGCTGCGCCCGCGCACACCGGACACCAACCAGCCGATCCCGGAGTTTGAGCCGACGGGACAGAACGTCCCGCCGTTCGACCCGCAGACCCTGGGCGAGGGCAATACGGAATGGACCTACCAGGGCACCTCGAACCCGACCGAACTCCGCCTCCCGATTGCAGCCGAGCACTACGGCACCTCCGAGGCCACCATCTGGTTCACCGATACCTGCGGGCGTTCCCGCGCCTATGATCTCGTCGACGGCCCGCTGCCGGTCGAACTGGTCGACTTTACGGCGCTGCTCGACGGCCGCGACGCTGTACTCACGTGGGAGACGGCCGGTGAAGTGGGCAACCTGGGCTTCGAGGTCCAGCACCAGGCCGGTGCGGACTGGCAGGAGCTCGGGTTCGTGGAAGGCGCCGGCACGACCACCTTCACGCAGACCTACCGCTTCGTGGCCCACGACCTGGCGCCGGGCTCTCACCGCTTCCGCCTCAAACAGATCGACGCCGGCGGTGGGGTCCACTACAGCCCCGAGGTGGAGGTGCGCGTGGAGGTGCCCGGCGCGTTCGAACTGACGCCGGCCTATCCGAACCCCTTCAACCCCCAGGCCACCTTCTCGCTGGCCGTCCGCCAGACCCAGCACGTGCGTGTGGCCCTCTACGATGCCACGGGCCGGCAGGTGGCCCTGCTCTTCGATGGCGTCCTGCCGGCCGACAGCCCCCGCACCTTCACGCTGGATGCGACGGGCCTGCCCGGCGGCACGTACTTCTACCGGGCCACGGGCGAAACCTTCGCACAGACCCGCTCGGTTACTCTCCTGAAATGACCTTGACCCGTAAGGCCATGCAAAAAGGCCCGGCGGCTTCTGCCACCGGGCCTTTTTGCTGTTCGTGGAGCTAAGCGGATTCGAACCGCTGACCTCCTGGGTGCGATCCAGGCGCTCTACCAACTGAGCTATAGCCCCGTTCGACGGCCTATCAACGAGAGGCCACAAGCCCCTGTTCCAGCCATCCGTGCAAAGATATGATGCATCCGGATCGCTTCGCAAAACCTGCGGAGCCCCTCCGGCTGCCTCTCACGTCGCTTCATTCCTTTTTCACCCCTCGACCCGCACCGCACACCGCCCTGCCCAGCGGCCCGCACGAACAATTGTGCGCCCGAAACCGTATTTTCCCCTGCTTGAAATTCCCTTCTTTTCTTCCACCCTGACGACTCCGGATCCTATGGCTTCCACTGCTCCTGTACGCAAACAAGATCCTTTCGGCGCACGCGATACGTTTGAGACGGGTAGCGGGTCCGCCTACCTGTACCGTCTGAGCCGGCTGGCCGACCACGGCTTTGCGAATATCGACCGGCTGCCCTTCTCCATCAAGGTGCTCCTCGAGGCCGTACTCCGCACGTGCGACGGCTACCTGGTCACCGAGGATGACGTGGCCAAGCTGGCCACCTACGACCCGAAGGCGCCGGCCCGCGACGAGATCCCGTTCATGCCTGCGCGTGTGCTGCTGCAGGACTTCACCGGCGTGCCGGCCGTCGTGGACCTGGCCGCCATGCGCTCGGCGATGGCCCGCCTGCAGGGCGATCCGAACGAGATCAACCCGCGCGTGCCCGTCAACCTGGTCATCGACCATTCGGTGCAGGTGGACGCCTTCGGCACGCCGGCTGCCCTGAAGATCAACGCCGAGCGGGAATTCGAGCGCAACCGGGAACGGTACGAGTTCCTCCGGTGGGGGCAGCAGGCCTTCGACAACTTCTCGGTCGTGCCCCCGGCCAGCGGCATCTGCCACCAGGTCAACCTCGAGTACATCGCGCGGGCCGTCTGGACCCGCACGGCCGACGATGGCCTGCCCGTGGCCTACCCGGACTCGCTCGTGGGCACGGACAGCCACACGACCATGATCAACGGCCTGGGCGTCCTCGGCTGGGGCGTCGGCGGCATCGAGGCCGAAGCCGTCATGCTCGGCCAGCCCATCTACATGCTCATGCCCGAGGTCATCGGCTTCCGCCTCAAGGGCCGCCTGCCCGAAGGCGCCACCGCCACCGACCTGGTACTCACCGTCACGCAGATGCTCCGCCAGTACGGCGTCGTCGGTAAGTTCGTCGAGTTCTTCGGGCCGGGCGTGAGCACGATGAGCGTGCCCGACCGCGCCACGATCGCCAACATGGCACCCGAATACGGGGCCACGATGGGCTTCTTCCCCATCGACAAGGAGACGCTGAACTACCTCCGTCGTACGGGCCGACCCGAGGATCTCGTGCAGATGGTGGAACGCTATACGAAGGAACAGGGCCTCTTCCGCACCGACGACACGCCCGACCCCGAGTTCCTCGACGTGCTCGAACTCGACCTGGGCGACGTCGTGCCCAGCCTCTCCGGCCCGAAACGGCCGCAGGACCGCATCGACCTGCCGGCGATGAAAGAGGCGTTCCGCACCGCACTCACGGCGCCGGTCGGCCCGAAAGGGTTCGGCCTGAAGAAGGAGCGCCTCCAGGCCACCGGCACGTACAAGGACGATCGCGGCCACGAGCTCGACCTCAAGCACGGCGACGTGGTCATCGCCGCCATCACGAGCTGCACCAACACGAGCAACCCGTCGGTGATGATCGGTGCGGGGCTGGTGGCGAAGAAGGCCGTCGAGCGCGGGTTGAAGGTGAAGCCCTACGTCAAGACGTCGATGGCGCCGGGCTCGAAGGTGGTGACGGACTACCTCCACGAAGCCGGTCTGTGGCCGTACCTGGATGCCCTCGGGTTCAACCTCGTCGGCTACGGCTGCACCACCTGCATCGGCAACTCGGGCCCCCTGCCCGAGCCGGTGGCCAAGGCCATCAAGGAGGGCGACCTGATCGTGGCCGGCGTCCTCTCGGGCAACCGCAACTTCGAGGGCCGCATCCACCCGCTCGTGCAGGCCAACTTCCTGGCCTCGCCCCCGCTGGTGGTGGCCTACGCCCTGGCCGGCACGGTCGACATCGACCTGACCACCGAGCCGCTGGGGCAGGACGAGGCAGGCAACGACGTCTACCTGAAGGACCTCTGGCCCACGAGCGAGGAGATCCAGGCGCTCATCAACGAGAGCGTCAAGCCCGAGCACTTCCGCAAGGAGTACGACGGCATCGAGACCTCCAACGAGACGTGGAACAAGATCAAGATCCCCGAGGGCTCCATCTATGAATGGAACCCCGAGTCGACGTACGTACAGGAGCCGCCCTTCTTCGTGGACCTGACGCCCGAGACGCCGCCGATCCACCCGGTCCGGGGCGCGCGCGTGCTGGCCAAGCTGGGCGACTCCGTGACGACGGACCACATCTCCCCGGCCGGCGCCATCCCGCCGGACAGCCCCGCCGGGAAGTACCTCCAGAGCAAAGGCGTACGGCCGATCGACTTCAACTCGTACGGCTCGCGGCGCGGCAACCACGAGGTGATGATGCGCGGCACCTTTGCCAACATCCGCATCAAGAACCAGCTCGTGCCCGGCACCGAGGGCGGTATCACGAAGTACCTGCCCACGGGCGAGGTGATGCCCATCTACGACGCCGCGATGAAGTACAAAGAGGACGGCACCCCGCTCGTCGTGCTGGCCGGCAAGGACTACGGCATGGGGTCGAGCCGCGACTGGGCCGCCAAGGGCACGGCGCTGCTGGGCGTGCGGGCCGTCATCGCCGAGAGCTACGAGCGCATCCACCGCTCGAACCTGATCGGCATGGGCGTGCTCCCGCTCCAGTTCCCCGCGGGCCAGAACGCCGACGCGCTCGGCCTCGACGGCACGGAGGTCTTCGACATCCCCGTCGACGACGACCTGCAGCCGGGCCAGAAGATCACGGTCACGGCCACGAAAGCCGACGGCACGGAGGTCACCTTCGAGGCCCTGTGCCGGCTCGATACGCCGGTGGAAGTGGAGTATTACCGCCACGGCGGCATCCTCCACTACGTGCTCCGCGAGTTCCTCAACGCCTCGAAGGTCGAAGCCTGACCGGCCGGTTCACCCGGCAGAAAGGCCGCGCCCGCTCCGGCGAGCGCGGCCTTTTCGTATACGCGGGCGCTCAGGGTGCTTCCTGCGCGGGGAAGACGGGCGGGCGTTTCATCCACTGCCCGCGGGTGAAGTCCGGGAAGAACTGCGGCGCCCCGCCGGCGGCGATGGACTGCTCCGAGAGCGGGCTGATGGCGCTCCAGGCCGCCGCGTCGTACACATCGAGGACGGGCGCCTCCCGGCGGCGGACGGCCTCGACGAAAGCGTGGAGGACGAAGAAGTCCATCCCGCCGTGGCCGGCCCCCTCGGCGCGGTCGGCGTACGTCTTCCAGAGGGGGTGGTCGTAGCGCTCGAGGTAGGGCCCGGCCGGCTCCCAGCGGTGGGCAGGGCTGCGGCCCTCCAGGTAGATCCCGTCGTTGAGGTCCATCCACAGCCCTTCGGTGCCCTGCACGCGGAAGCCGAGCGAATAGGGACGCGGCAGGTTGGTGTCATGCCGGACCACGATCGTCTCGTCGTGCTGGGTGCGGATGACCGTCGTGACGATGTCGCCGAGCTTGAAGCGCACCTTCGCGTTCGGGTGGTCCGGCCCGCCGTGCCGGACGATGTACTGGTGCAGCCCCCGGCTCTTGGTGGCCGTGGCCGTGAGTGAGACGAAGCGGTTGCCCCGGTTGATGTTGAGCATCGTCGCCACCGGGCCGACGCCATGTGTCGGATACAGGTCGCCGTTGCGGTGGACCGAATGGTGGGTGCGCCACTTTGCCTCGGAAAACCCTTTTTCACCGAACTCCACGCCGCCCCCGTAGGGCTGCTTCCCGTCGTTGAACTTGACGTGGCGGAGGTCGTGCTGGTAGCCGCACTCCATGTGTACCAGTTCCCCGAAGAGGCCCTGTCGCACCATGTTCAGCACGGCCATCACGTCGCGGCGGAAGCACACGTTTTCCAGGATCATGCAGGGCACGCCCGTGGCCTCGGAGGTGTTGACCAGGTCCCAGCATTCGTCGAGCGTGACGGCGGCAGGGACCTCCAGGCCGGCGTACTTGCCCGCCTGCATGGAGGCCACGGCCATGGGCGTGTGCCACAGCCACGGCGTGGCGATGACGACGCCGTCGACGTCGTCGCGGGCCAGCAGGTCCAGGTAGGCGTGGTCGCTGCCGGTGTAAACCGGTGGCAGGGGGCGGCCGGCCGCCTCGATGAGCTTGCGGGCCTCGGCCAGCGCGCCCGCGTCCACGTCGCACAGGGCCGTTACCTCCACATCATCGCGTTGCAGAGCCAGGCGCAGGTGCTCGCGGCCGCGCAGGCCCACCCCGATGAAGCCCAGCCGGGCCACGTCGCCGCCCCGACGGCGGAGGACAGCCGGGGCGGCCTGCCCCAGGGCACGCGGCCCTCCCACCGTGGCTCCCATGCCGGCCACCGCGCCGGCCTTCAGAAACGTGCGTCGGTCCATGCGTTTCTCTCGTTCCCGTTCAGAAAAGACGCGCCCCGTTCGGGACGGGCCGCTCGGGCACGGCCAGCACCACCGCCCCGTCCGCGTCCGGAAAGCCCGTCACCAGGCACTCGGACCGGAACGGGCCGATCTGCTTCGGCGGGAAGTTGACCACCGCCACCACCTGCCGGCCCAGCAGGTCCTCCGGTGCGTAATGGTCCGTGATCCGGGCGCTCGAGCGCTTTCGCCCGATGGCCTCCCCGAAGTCCACCGTCAGCTTGTAGGCCGGCTTCCGGGCCTCGGGAAACGGCTCCACGGCCACGATCGTCCCCACGCGCAGTTCGACCCTCTCGAAGTCGTCCCAGGTGATCCGTTCCATCGCACCCTTTTTCCCTCAAGGTAACACGCGCGCGCCGGACCGCCAAGCGATGCGGGAAGGACGCCCCCTGACGGTACCGCCTCCGGGCGGAGGTCCCGCGTCTCACCGGATCTTTGCCATCCCGGCGCGGGTATGCTCTTGCGCAAGCCGGGGGGACCCGCTAAGTTGCCCCGGTCCGTCTCGTCGAACGCCGGTATGCGTATGTCCGAACAGAGGTATCTCGTCACCGCGCGCAAGTACCGCCCGCAGCGTTTCTGCGAGGTGGTGGCGCAGGAACACGTCACCGACACGCTCAAGAACGCGATCCGGATGGATCGGCTTGCGCACGCGTATCTGTTCAGCGGTCCGCGCGGGGTGGGCAAGACGACGGTCGCCCGCATTCTGGCCAAGGCCATCAACTGCACCACCCCACCGGAGGAGCGCGAGGACGCCGCCGAACCGTGCCGCCGGTGCGAGGCCTGCCAATCGTTCGAGGCGGGGCGCAGCCTGAACATCATCGAGATGGACGCGGCCTCGAACAACAGCGTCAACGACATCCGCGAGTTGCAGGAGACGGTCCGCATCCCCCCGCAGGGCGCCCGCAAGAAGGTGTACATCATCGACGAGGTACACATGCTCTCGCAGGCGGCCTTCAACGCCTTCCTCAAGACGCTCGAAGAGCCGCCGCCGTACGCCCTGTTCATCTTCGCCACGACCGAGCCGCACAAGGTGCTGCCGACGATCCTCTCGCGCTGCCAGCGGTTCGACTTCCGCCGCATCGGCGTGGCCGAGATCATCGCCCAGCTCAGGACGATCTGCGAGGCGGAAGGCCTCACGGCCGACGAGGGCGCCCTGATGCTCATCGCCCGCAAGGGGGACGGCGCCCTGCGCGACGCCCTCTCGGTCTTCGACCAGGCCGTCTCGCTCTGCGGCACCGACCTCCGGCACGACGAACTCGCCCGCGCCCTCGGCGTCGTCAGCACCGACCTGTTCTTCCGCGTCACCCGCTACGTCGTCGCCCGCGACAGCGCCGGCATGCTCCGCCTGGTCGACGAGATCGTCCGGGCCGGCTACGACTTGCAGGAATTCGTGGACGGGCTGACGGAGCACCTGCGCAACCTGCTCGTGGCCCGCACGATGCCGGACGCCTCCCTGATCGAGACAACCGAGACCACGCGCCAGAACTATGTAACGCACAGCCAGGACTTTGGCGAGGCGGACCTCTTACGCCTGCTCCTGATCGCCACCGAGACGGAAGACGCCCTCAAGACGAGCCGACAGCCCCGCCTCCGCCTGGAGACGGCCCTGCTGAAGATGGCGGCCCTGGCCCGCACCGTGGACCTGCGCACCGCCCTCGCACGCCTCGACCAGCTCGAGTGGCACCTCGCGGAGGGGCGCGTCATACCTGCGGCCGACTCCGTCCCCCCTCCGCCCTCCGGCCGGGTCGCCGAGCCGGCCCGCGAGGTACGGCCCGCACCGCGAGAGGAGCAGCGTCCGGAAGGCAAGCCGGCGGAGACCGACGCCGCCGGGCCGAAGCCACCGCCGGCCGACAGCCGGGCGGCGGACGCCCGGCGGACCCCGCCGC
>CAZKFR010000044.1:0-1495 GCA_964552015.1 uncultured Rhodothermaceae bacterium
AACCCGTCGGGGTTGATCCACATCGGGTTGTAGACGCGGGTGAAGTAGACGTCGACGGTGCCGCGTCCTTCCTCCAGGAAGTGGGGGAGGAGGAAGCTCATCTCGTAGTGCGCCAGCGGCCACTCGTGGGGCAGGTGCAGCTCGTTCCACGCGTTGAAGGGCGGGGGCTGGTCGAAGGGCTTCGGGACGAACTTGTTCCACGCATTGCCGGAGGTGCCGCCGCGTACGCCCACCGAGCCGGTGAGCACGTTCAGGAAGAAGAGGGCGCGGGTGACCTGCCAGCCGCCCAGGTTGCCGATGCTGGCGCTGCGCCAGTTGTGGGCGGCCAGCCGCCCCTGGCAGTCGGCTACGTAGTCGGCGGCCTGCCGGATGCGGTCCTCGGGCACCTGGGCCTCGGCGGCGGCCCGGGCGAAGGTGAAGCGGCCGTAGAGGTGCTTCAGGAGCCGGTCGAACAGGTCGAAGGCGGCGTCGCCGGCGTCGATCGTGGCCTGCTGGATGGCGTGCTTCAGCGCCTCGTCGTCCACGGCCAGCCGGCCCTCGGCCACGGCCCGGAGCGTCTCGCGCCAGTTGACCCAGCGGCGGACGAACGCCCGGTCGTAGCGGCCGGTCTGGATCAGGTGGTTGGCGATGGCGAGCAGGACGGTGGTCTCGCTGCCGGGCCAGGTGGGCAGCCACACGTCGCTCTTCGAGGCGGTGTTCGAGAGGCGGGGGTCGAAGGTGATGAGCCTGGCGCCCTGCTGCATGGCCTCCATGATGCGCTGGGCGTGGGGGTTGAAGTAGTGGCCCGTCTCGAGGTGGCTGGAGATGAGGAGGATGGTGCGGGCGTGGGCATAGTCGGGGCTGGGGCGGTCGAAGCCGGCCCACAGGTAGTAGCCGAGGCGGGCGCTGGCCGAACAGATGTTGGTGTGGCTGTTGTGCCCGTCGACGCCCCAGGCCTGGATGACGCGGTTGGTGTAGCCGTCCTCGCCGGGCCGCCCGACGTGGTACATGATGCCGTCCCGGCGGCGCAGGCGGCTCTCGCGCATCTTCGCGCCGATCTCGTCGAGGGCCTGCTCCCACGAGATGCGCTTCCACCGCCCCTCGCCGCGCGCCCCGACGCGCTTGAGGGGGTAGAGGATCCGCTCGGGGTCGTACGTCTGGTTGATGGTGGCCGGCCCCTTGGCACAGTTGCGCCCCCGGCTGCCCGGGTGCTTCGGGTTGCCCTCGAACTTGCGGATGTCGAGCGTCTCGCGGTCCACGTAGGCCAGCAGGCCGCAGGCGCTCTCGCAGTTGAAGCAGACGGTGGGCACGAGCGTGTAGCGGCGGGCCACCCGGCGCGGCCAGGCCTTGCCGTCCCATTCCACCCAGTCGTCCCACCGCTCCGGGGGCGGGTACTGGCTCAGACGCCCGTCCGGGTGGACGACCGTGGTCAGCTTCTCGGGGGCGGCATCGGTTTCGGCAAAGGCCGGCGGGCCGAAGGACGTGTCGAGGTCGGTGGCCATGGCGGTTCGGGGCG
>CAZKFR010000044.1:1595-19606 GCA_964552015.1 uncultured Rhodothermaceae bacterium
GTCTATGGGTCGGCGTGCTGGATCATGTGGACGAGTAGTAGCTCCCGGTAACGTTTCACGCATCCCATGGGAAAACCCGAAGAATGTCACTTGTATTCTCTCCACGCTTCACGCTTCACGCTCCTCCCTCCTCTCCTCTCTTACGAGTTCGGTATTTCCTGCGGGGCCATCACGAAGGCGTATTCGTAGGCGTAGAGGCCGGCGAGGCTGAGCAGCCCGGCCAGGCCGGCGGTCAGCGGCTCGCCGGCGGCCAGCAGGGCCAGGGGGATCAGGTGGCCGGTCGTCACGCTCCAGAGCCAGAAGTGGTGGCGGTAGCGCCCGTGGCGGATGGCGTGGGCAGCGCGGGCCGCCGCCTCGGAAGCGTGCGGCATCCCGAACTCGCCGGTGAAGGTCACCAGCAGGTCGAGGCCGAGGGCCAGGCCGAAGGCGAGGCGGGCGGTGTGGGCCAGGTCGGCGGGGAAGGGGAGGAACACGTCGAGCACGAGCAGGGCCGCCGCCCCGGCGACGAAGGCCTGCACGAGCAGGTGCAGGGGCAGCAGGGTGCTCTGCCAGAGGTCGCGCCCCTCGGCCTGCCCGAACAGGAATGCCGTGTAGACGGCCGTACCGAAGGCCAGCGGCAGGCCGGCCCACAGGAGCCAGGGGCGTGCGGCGTCGGCCACGGCGGCGTCCAGCCACCCCAGCCAGGCGCCGGCCTCGAGCACCCACCACAGCCCCGCCACCACGCTGAAGCCCACCAGCAGGAACGCCCCGCGCACCAGCCAGCTCTTCCATTGCGGCCGCGTCAGGATGCGGAGGAAGCGCTCGGGGCGCTCGAGGTCGTAGACGAGCAGGCCGGTGGTGAGGCCCAGGAAGAGCAGGGCCACCAGCCCGCCGGCCACGAACGCCGGCGCGTCGAAAGCGAACAACCCCAGCCCCGCGCCCAGGCTCAGCAGCATGAACACGCCGGCGGCGATGGCCTTGGTGACCAGGTAGGCGGGCACCGGCCAGTGCCACGGGATCTTGTGCTGGGCGTTGTAGGCCACCTGCACCATGTGGTCGGCCATGCGCCCGTCGCCGATCAGGAGGGCGCCGGGCTCCGGCACCCCCTGCGCCCCCGGCGTGCGGATGGGTGTGCCCTTCGCAGCCCGTCGCGCCGGCGGGGCAGACGGCGCGGGCGAGGCCGGCGGGGCGTCGTGCCCGTCGCCCCCGTGGGGGTCCAGCACGTCGGCCCACATGAACGTGGCGGGCGGCGTGGGGGTGGCCGTCGGGTGCAGCGCCGCGTCGTGCCCGCCGGCATAGAACAGCTTCGGCGCCGTGCCCTGCTCGGGCTTGCGGACGGTCACCTTGCCGGCGGCCAGGCGGCGGCTGATCTCGGAATCCGGGTCGTCCAGGTCCCCCGCGAGGATGGCGTGCTCGGGGCAGACCACCACGCAGGCCGGCTCCTGCCCCACCTCGATGCGGTGGGCGCAGAAGTGGCACTTGGCCGCGGTGCCCGTCTCGGGGTCCACGTAGATGGCGTCGTAGGGGCAGGCCTGCAGGCACGCCTTGCACCCGATGCACACGTCCGGGTCGAACTCGACGATGCCGTCGGCCCGCTGGTACATGGCCGTCACCGGGCAGATGCGCACGCACGGCGGGTTGGCGCAATGGTTACAGCGCGTCACCTGGAAGTGGCGGCGGACGTTCGGGTAGACGCCGGTCTCGACGTACTTCACCCACGTCCGGTTGACGCCGAGGGGCACCTGGTTCTCGCTCTTGCAGGCCGTCGAGCACGCGTGGCAGCCGATGCAGGCGTCGTTGTCGATCAGAAAGCCGTAGTTCATGGGAGGGAAGACGGTACGCCCGGAGGTAGTAAGCCTGTAATGTCAGGTGATGTCAGGTAAAGAAAGCGCTTTTGTACCGGGAAAGCAAGGGGGTAGGTGAATCGGATTCAGCGGAGGTCGGTCGGCAGATCGTCCGGCCGGTTGATGTTACGGAGGGGAGCCGCGGGGACGTCGATGAGGTGGACGGCCTCGAGGCGGTCGAGCAGGGCATGGAGCGCCCGGCGCCCGGCGGCGAGTTGCTCGGCCACCACCGGGCGCACCGTGGTGGCATAGGCGGCGCAGAGGGGGTGCCGCCGCCCGTCCGGGGTGCGGGGGACGACGGCATCGACGCCGGGACGGCAGGCAGCCAGCAGGGTGCGGAGGACGGCTTCGGTGAGGAACGGCAGGTCGCACGCCACGGCCAGCAGCCAGGGCGTCCCGGCGGCCTCCAGCCCGGCCAGCAGCCCCGCCAGGGGGCCGGCGCCCTCCACGGGATCCTCCACGCGTCGCACCGGCAGCCCGTAGTCCTCCTGGCCGGGGCGTACGCTCAGTAGTACCGTCCCCGCCACCGGCGCGACGGCCCGGTACACCCGCTCGATCATCGGGCGGCCCGCCACCACCGCCCGCGCCTTCTCCCGGCCAAAGCGACGGCTGGCCCCCCCCGCGAGGATCAACCCGGTGACGCTTTCTTTTTTCATGATGACGTGCTCCGGTTCAGGTAGCCGGGGTGGTCAGGCCGGATGCCCTCCCTCCCCCAACCCGGCTGCCAGGAATCCGGTCCGCACGACGTGGAAGCCGCACCCACGAGGGAGGTGGACATCGACCGGCTCTCGTTCGATAGAACGCGGACAAAGTAGAGGATGGAGCGCATTTTGTCTGACATTTATCTAACTTTTGCGTCATCCACACGAGATCGGGCCTTGCCGGAGCGGACGGGGGTGTTTCTTCGGAGCCTGGCGAAGGAACAACGCGAGGGGATCGGAAGGCGGGAAACTCATCCATCACATGAATGACAGGTAGCATGCGGAACGTAGGTCTTCTGGTACTGCTCCTCCTGTGGCCGTCCGTTGCGCTCGCGCAGGAGCAGCCGGTCGTTTTCCGGGGGGCGACGCTCTATCCGATCAGCGGGCCGCCCATCGAGCAGGGCGTGCTCGTGGTGCGGCAGGGCCGGATCGTGGCCGTCGGTCCCGAAGGCGCCGTGGACCTCCCGGACGGCGCCGTGGTGCACGACGTGACGGGCAAGGTGATCATGCCGGGGCTGGTCGATACCCACTCCCACGTCGGGCGCGTCGAGGGCGGCGACCGCTCGGCCCCGCTCCATCCGGCCGTCCGTACCCTCGATGCCATCGACGTGCGGCACAGCTCGGTGCATCGTGCCCGCGCCGGCGGCATCACCACGGTGAACGTCATGCCGGGCTCGGGCCACCTGCTCAGCGGGCAGACGGCCTACCTGAAGCTGCGCAGGGGCGATACCGTCGAGGACCTGCTCCTCTGCCGGGACCCCCTGCAGGAGATCTGCGGGGGGCTCAAGATGGCCAACGGGACCAACCCGCAGGGCGATCCGCCGTTTCCCGGCACGCGGGCCCGGGCCGCTGCGCTCGTGCGCCAGCAGTTTGCGAAGGCGCTCGCCTATCGCCGCAAGGTGGAGCAGGCCGCGGGCGACGCCTCCAGGATGCCGGAGCGTGATCTGGACATGGAGGCGCTGCTCGAGGTGCTCGACGGCCGGCGCGTCGTCCATTTCCACACGCACCGGCACGACGACATCCTGACGGTGCTGCGCCTGCGGCGGGAGTTCGGCTTCCGGGTGGTGCTCCACCATGTGAGCGAGGCCTGGAAGGTGGCCGACGAGATCGCCGCTGCCGGCGTTCCTGCCTCGATCATCGTGCTCGATGCGCCCGGGGGCAAGCAGGAAGCCTCCGAGATCCGCATGGAGAACGGGGCGGTGCTGGAGAACGCCGGCGTCGACGTGGCCTTTCATACCGACGACCTGATCACGGATTCGCGCTGGTTCCTGCGCTCGGCCGCGCTCGGCGTGCGGGCCGGCATGTCCGCCGCGAAGGCGCTGGAGGCGCTCACGCTGGCCGGGGCGCGCATGCTGGACCTGGCCGACCGCGTCGGCTCGCTCGAGCCCGGCAAGGACGCCGACTTCATCGTCCTCTCGGGCGACCCGCTCAGCGTCTATACCCACGTGGAGCAGACCTGGGTGGAAGGGCAGAAGGTGTTCGACCGCGCCGACCCGGAGGACCGCCCGTATGCCGTCGGGGGCGCCGGTGCCTTCGACGACGGCGATACGTTCGTTCATGATCATTGAAAGCCGGACCTGCGCTATGAAAAGCCTGTTTCGTCTGTTTGCGCTGCTGGTCGGGTCGCTGTGCGTGGCCGCTCCCGCGCAGGCCCAGCTGGCCGTCCGCGCCGACACGCTCTACACGATGGCCGGTGCGCCCATCCCGGACGGGGTCGTCCTGATCCGCGACGGCAGGATCGAGCGGGTGGGACCGGCCGAACGTGTCGCCGTTCCCGCGGGCTACCGGGTCCTGGACGCGGCGGTGGTGACGCCGGGGCTCATCGACGCGCACAGCGTGGTGGGCCTGGCCGGCATCCTGAACGTGGATCACGACCAGGACCAGCTGGACACGTCCGAGCCCATCCAGCCGGAACTGCGGGCCTTCGACGCCTACAACGCGCGGGAGGCGCTCGTCGGGTGGGTGCGCGGCTTCGGGGTTACGACGCTGCACACCGGCCACGGGCCCGGCGCGGTCATCAGCGGCCAGACCATGCTGGTCAAGACGCGCGGGGAGACCGTGGAGGCGGCCCTCGTCGACTCGGTCGCTATGGTGGCGGCGACGCTCGGCCCCACGATCGAGCGGTATTTCAAGAGCCCGGGCACGCGGGCCAAGGCCGTGGCGCTGCTGCGGGCCGAGCTGCTCAAGGCCCGGGCCTATCGCCAGAAGCAGCAGGCCGACGACCCGGCCCGCCGCCCGGACCCGGACCTGGGGATGGAGATGCTCGTCCGGGTGCTCGACGGGGAGGTGCCGCTCCTGATCACGGCCCAGCGCGTGCCCGAGATCATGGCGGCGCTGCGCCTGCAGCGGGAGTTTGGCTTCCGGCTGGTGCTGGACGGGGCCGCCGAGGCCTATCTGGTGCTGGATGAGATCCGGCAGGCCGGCGTGCCGGTGATCCTGCATCCGACCATGGTGCGGCCGGGCGGCGAAACCGTGGGGGCGACGCTGGAGACGGCGGCCCGGCTGCACGCGGCGGGCATCCCGTTCGCCTTCCAGAGCGGCTTTGAGGGCTATGTACCCAAGACCCGGGTGGTGCTGTTCGAGGCGGCCATGGCCGCGGCCAACGGGCTGCCCCGCCAGGCGGCCCTCGAGGCGCTGACCCTGCAACCGGCCCGGATCCTGGGGGTGGCCGACCGGGTGGGCTCGCTGGAACCCGGCAAGGACGCCGACCTGGTGCTGTTCGACGGCGACCCCTTCGAGTACACCACGCACGTGTGCGGCGTGATCATCGAGGGCGAGATCGTTCATGAGACCTGCCGGTGAGGCGGCCGGCCCCTCCGGACGGGCGCTCACTCGGTGCCGCTGGTTCTCGGCCCGGAACAGGGGTGCATTCTCTCCCACATGGGCTATCTCACGAGATAGCCCTAAAGGACGTGGGCTTCCTGGGCTCGCCATCACCCCTTTTTCGTGAGCCAGGATATGCGTTTCTTCCGGAAGGAGAAGGTGCCCGTGTTCCACCGATTGTTTCCCTCGATGTACCCGGCTGTTTCGATGCGCCTGTTGGTGTGGGGACTGGCGCTGTGGTGCGTCGTGGGAGCGGTCCGGGCACAGCCGGAGCCGGCCGCCCGCCTGGCCGTGCCGCCGGTCTTCTCGGCCGAGGCGGGCCGGCCGTTTCGCCTCTATGTCACCCCGAACGAACACGGCGGGCACGCGCAGACGTGGTCGCTCGTGCAGGACGATCGGGGCCTGATCTACGTGGGCAACAACCACCGCGTGCTCGAATACGACGGCGCGACGTGGCGGCACATCCCCATCCCCAACGAGAGCATCGCGCGCGGCCTGGCCGTCGACGCCCACGGCACGGTGTTCGTCGGGGCGCAGGACGAGATCGGCTACCTGGCCGCCGGGCCGGACGGCGCCACCCGCTTCGTCTCCTTGCTGGAGGCCCTGCCCCCGGAAGACCGCGCCTTCGGGGACGTGTGGCGGGTGGTGGTGCTCTCGGACGGCGTCTACTTCCAGAGCACCCGGCAGATCATGCGGTGGAAGGGCCGCCCCCCGATGCGGGTCTGGCGCACCGCGACGCGCTTCCGCCCGGCCACGGCGGTGCGGGACACGCTCTTCGTCTCGGAGGACGGCCGTGGCCTCCTCGCCCTCGCCGGCGACACGCTGGCGCCGGTGCCCGGCGGGGATGTATTCGCCGACAGGCCGGTCTACACGGTGCTGCCCCTGCCGGATGGCGACCTCGTCGTCGGCACGGCCGGCGACGGCCTTTACCGCCGGGCGGGCCGGGCGTTCGTGCCGATGCCCACCGGAGCCGACGACGTACTCCGCGACGGCTTCCTCTATGCCGGGGCCGTGCTGCCCGGCGGCCCGCTCGCCTTCGGGACGATCCGGCGTGGCGGCGTCGTGATCGCCCCGGACGGCCGGCTCCTGCGGCGGCTCGACCCGTCCGCCGGCGTCCCATCCGATCCCATCCTGAACCTGGCCCTCGACCGGGAAGGCGCGCTCTGGGTGGTGCAGGATGGCGGCCTGGTCCGTCTGGAGACGAACAGCCCGATGACAGTCTTCGACGAGGCGCTGGGCATTGGCGGGACGGTGGAAGCGGTGGCCCGGCACCGGGGCCGGCTCTATGCGGCCACCCGCGAGGGCCTCCGGCGGCTCGAGCCCGGTCCGGAAGGAGGCGCCCGCTTCGCACCTGTGCCCGGCCTCGACGGACAGATCTGGGACCTCGCCGATGCCGGGGCGACGCTGCTCGTGGCGGGTGCGGGCGGCGTGTTCACGCTGCGCGACGGCCGGGCCGAGCGCCTGCTGTCGGCGGGTCACGCCTACACCCTGTATCTCGACCCCGACCGGCCGGGCCGCGTCTGGGCAGGGCTGAACGACGGGCTGGCGGTGCTCGAACGCCGGGCCGGCCGCTGGGTGGCCGCCGGCCGCGTCGAGGGCCTCGCCGAGGAGGTGCGCTCCATCGCCCGCACCGGACCGCGGACGCTCTGGCTGGGCACGTCGTACCAGGGACTCGTCGAGGTGGTCTTTCCCGAACATGGAAGCGATCCGCCCGCCGTCTACCGGTACGGTCCCGACGACGGCCTGCCCGAGGGACGCATCTACCTGTTTCACGTAGCCGGACGGTGGAAGGCAGGCACGCTCCAGGGTCTGTTTGACTTCGGCAGCGAGGCCGGGCCGGACGGCACCCGGCGTCTCGTGCTCACGCCGGACACGGTCCTGGCCTCCGCCCTCGACGATCCCGCCCGCGACTTCTTTCGCATGGCCGAGGACGCCAGGGGCCACGTGTGGGCACGCCTCGACGACGAGACGGGCGTCTTCCTCCGGCAACCCGGCGGCGGCTACCGATGGGTCTGGGACGGTACCCCCCTGCGCCGGATCTCCAGCTCGACCTTTTCCTTCTTCCCGGAAGCCGACGGCGTGGTCTGGATCGGGCGCGGCCGGGACCTGATCCGCTACGACACGCAGCCGGCCTTCACCGCGACGGTGCCGGGGACGGTCGTGCTCCGGCAGGTGATGCCGACGGACCGGGACACGCTGCTCTTCGGCGGCGGGCGTGTGGCCGAACGCACCGCGCCGGTGCTTCCGTACGCGCTGCGCAACCTGCGCTTCACCTATGCCCTGCCCTTCTTCGATGCCTCCGACGCCACGCGCTACCAGGTACGCCTGGCGGGGTTCGAGGAGGAATGGTCCGCCTGGAGCGCGGAGACGTACCGGGACTACACCAACCTGCCCGAGGGGTCGTACCGCTTCCTCGTCCGGGCGCGGGATGTCTACGGGCGGGTCAGCCAGGCGTCGGCGTTCGCGTTCACGATCCGGCCGCCGTGGTACCGGACGCTCTGGGCCTACCTGGGCTACCTGCTGGCCGTGCTGGGGCTGGCCTATGCCGGCGTGCGCTGGCAGCAGCGACGCCACCGCGCCCGCGAGTGGGCGCTGGAGCAGCAGGTCCGGGAGCGCACCGCCGAGGTGGCCCGCCAGCGCGACCAGCTCGAACGGCAGGCCGTCCGCCTGGCCGAACTCGACCGGCTCAAGTCCCGCTTCTTCGCCAACGTCACGCACGAGTTCCGAACGCCGCTGACGCTGACGCTCGGCCCGCTCGAAGACCTGCTCGACGGCGGCACGCTCGACGAGGCGGACGCCGACCAGGTGCACCTGAGCCTGCGCAACGCCCGCCGCCTGCTCCGCCTGATCAACCAGATCCTCGACGTCTCGCGCCTGGAGGCCGGGCGGATGCGCCTGCAGGCCCGCGAGGGCGACCTCGCCGCGTATGTGTACGAACTGGCACAGGCCTTCCTCCCCCTGGCCGAGCGCACCTGCGTGATGCTGCTGGTGGAGGTGCCGCCGGAGCCTGTCTATGTCCACTTCGACCACGACCAGATGGAGAAGGTCGTGGGCAACCTCCTCTCGAACGCCTTCAAGTTCACCCCGGCGGGCGGCACGGTGCAGGTGATCGTACGCGCCGACGCCGAAGCCGCCGAGGTGCAGGTGAGCGACACCGGACCCGGCATCCCCCCGGACGACCTCGACCACATCTTCGACCGCTTCTACCGGGCCGACGAGCGGACGGCCCACCGGCAGCCGGGCACCGGCATCGGGCTGGCCCTCGTGAAGGAACTCGTGGAGTTGCACGGCGGGACGATCCATGCCGAAAGCACGGTCGGCGAAGGGACGACCTTCCGGGTCCGCCTGCCGCGCGGGAGCGACCATCTCCACCCCGATCAACGTGCCGACGCAGACGTGCCCGAAGAGGACGTCGAGGCGGAGGACCGGCTCACGCGCTATGCCGATCTCCCGTCGGGGCCTTCGGGCGATGAAAACGCGTCGGCAGGAGACCCGGAGGACGCCGCCCGCGAGGACCGCCCGCTCGTGCTCGTCGTGGACGACAACGCCGAACTGCGGGCCTTCCTGCGGCAGCACCTGGAGCCGGACTACCGCGTCGTCGAAGCCGAGGACGGCGCAGCGGCGCTCGAGAGGGCCCGCGAGGCCGTGCCCGACCTCATCGTCTCGGACGTGATGATGCCCGGCCTCGACGGCGACGCCCTCTGCCGCGCCGTCAAGACCGACCCCGACCTCGACTTCGTGCCCGTGATCCTGCTGACGGCCCGGGCCTCGATGGAGGGGCGGCTTCAGGGGCTGGAGACGGGCGCGGACGACTACCTGACGAAGCCCTTCGCCATGGCGGAGCTACGTGCCCGCATCGCCAACCTGATCGCGCAGCGCCGCCGCCTGAAGGCCCGCTGGCAGGGCGATGGCCTGCGCCTGCACGCCACCGTGCCGGAGGTGACCTCGGCCGACGAAGCCTTCCTCCAGTCCGTCCTCGACGCCATCGAGGCGGCGATGGAAGACGAGACGTTCTCCGTCGCCCGGCTGGCCGAAGCCGTCGGGCAGAGCCGCGCCAACCTGCACCGCCGCCTCAAACAACTCACGGGCAAGACGCCCTCCGAATGGATCATGGCGCTCCGGCTCGAGCGGGCCGCCGCCCTGCTGGCCGGCGGGGCCGGCACCGTCTCGGAGGTGGCCTACGGCGTCGGCTTCAAGAGCGTCTCCTACTTCTGCAAGTGCTTCCGCGAGCGCTACGGCACCACCCCGGCCCGCTACCGCGAAACCCTCGGGGACGAGACGGACCGGTAGCCTCCGTATCCCCTCCATGCCCTTCTTCCGGCCCATTTGCGGGCTTTTGCGACGGGACTGACATCTTTTGCGACGAGCGTGTTATGCCCGCGCGGGGAGGATGGACGAGACTGTAGGCATTGCACGCGCGCCTGTCTCACGTCCCGTCTCGTTCCCGACCGATGGATGCTGCCGCCCCCCCTGCCCGCTCTGCCGGCTACGACATCCTCGTCGTGGACGACAACGCCGAGATGCGAGCCTACATCCGCCGCTGCCTGCGCAGCTTCGAGGGCGGAGCCCACCGCATCCAGGAGGCCGCCGACGGGCAGGAAGCCCTCGAAGCCCTCGCCGGGCACCCCTGCGACCTCGTCATCACCGACGTGGTCATGCCCCGGATGGATGGACTGACGCTCGGCCGGCTGGTGAGCGAGCACTACCCGGCCGTACCGGTCCTGCTCATCACCGGCGAGGCCCCGGCCGACGCTCGCCGCCGGGCGGCCCGCCTCACCGCCGCCGCCGTGCTCCCCAAGCCCTTCAACGGGCGCAAGCTGTGCCGGGCCCTCGACCGCCTGCTTCATCCCCATTCCTGAAATCATTCGACGTCCCTTGCTGGTCCTCAATCCCCTTTTCGGCATGAATAGATCCACGGCCTCCCGTCTCGTCGTTCTGTTGGTGGGAATCGTGCTGTGCGTAGCGGCCCGGTCCGCACACGCCCAGGACACCGTCCCCGGCACGCTGCTCTCGTTCGACGGCGTCGACGACTATGCCAGAGCCGACAATGGCATCTTCTTCGGGGCCACCTACACCCTCGAAGGCTGGTTCCGCACCGACGGAGATGCAATGACCGATGCGGAAGACCTCGTCAGCGGGGCGGTGCCCGGCGGCACGTACATCCTCCTCGAAATCCGACCCTCGGGCCAGCTGCGCTACCTGCATCGCGTGCCGGCCGGAAGTGTGGGCGGGACGGAAGTCCTTTCTCCGGCCACCGTGAACGACGGCGCCTGGCATCACGTGGCCGCCGTGATGGACGGCACAGAGATCCGGCTCTACATCGACGGCGTGCTCGAAGCCTCAGCCCCCGAAACGTCAGCCATTAATGACCATGTGAACGTGTACCTGGGCAGCCTGGGCGATGGCGGCGGGCGCTTCTTCGGCGGAGCCATGGAGGAGGTGCGGGTGTGGAACGTGGCACGGACGGAGGCGGAGATCCGGGAGGCGATGCACCGTACGCTCGCCGGAGCGGAGACGGGGCTGGTGGCCTACTGGCAGTTCAACGAAGCCACCGGCACGACGGCCGCGGACGTCGTCGGGGGGCACGACCTGACGTTGCAGAACGGCACCGCCTGGGTCGAGTCCGACGTGCCCGTGGCCGGGGGCGTGAGCGTGACCCGGACCGAGGCCGCCGGCCTGGTCGACTTCTCGGCCGCCGGCGTAACGATGAACTATTCGAGCCAGAGCGGGGCACAGGTCACGGTCACCCGCCTGGATGCGGCGCCGTCGAATCTGCCGGGCACGCTCATCACGTCGTTTGACAGCCAGTACTGGTCCATCGCGCGCTACGGTACGGGCACCTTCAGCGCCTACGTCACCTTCACCGTGAGCGAAGACCTGACGGTGGCTGATGAGAACGATCCGGGACGGATCAAGCTGTTTCGCCGGTCGAGCACGGCGGGGTTAGAACCGTGGGGCATGGTGGCCGCGGCGACGGGCGTGGATGCGGAGGCGAACACGGTGACGTTTTCGGGGGTGACGTCGTTCGGTCAGTTCGTGCTGGGGCGCAGCGGCACACCCGATCCCATCGCCGGCACGCTGCTCTCGTTCGACGGCGTCGACGACCGCGCTTATGCGGCGACCGACCTGGACCTGGGTGCCACCGACATCACCGTCGAGGCCTGGGTACGCCGCGGCTCCACGGGCACCAACGATTTCTTCTTCTCGTACGGGGATGTCGGCGAGGGGCGCAACCAGGGCCTCTCGATGGGATACCGGCCTACCAATGTTTTTGCATTTGGATTTGCGGGCGGAAACGACCTGGACACGCCGGTGGCCTACACCGACACGGGCTGGCACCACTGGGCCGGGGTCTACGTCCGGTCGACGGGCGAGCGGCGACTCTACCGCGACGGTGTGCTGGTGGCCACGGACGTGACGGGCGAGTCGTTCGAGGAGGTGGCTTCTCCCGAGTTGTTCCTGGGGCGCTTTTTCCTTCAGGCGAACTCGGACTTTGGTGGTGATCTGGAGGAACTGCGGATCTGGAACACGGCGCGGACGGAGGCGGAGATCCGGGAGGCGATGCACCGCACACTCGCCGGAACGGAGACGGGGCTGGTGGCCTACTGGCAGTTCAACGAAGCCACCGGCACGACGGCCGCGGACGTCGTCGGGGGGCACGACCTGACGTTGCAGAACGGCACCGCCTGGGTCGAGTCCGACGTGCCCGTGGCCGGGGGCGTGAGCGTGACCCGGACCGAGGCCGCCGGCCTGGTCGACTTCTCGGCCGCCGGCGTAACGATGAACTATTCGAGCCAGAGCGGGGCACAGGTCACGGTCACCCGCCTGGATGCGGCGCCGTCCTCCCTGCCCGAGGGCGGCTCCGTCGAGACGGTCCTCGACAGCCAGTACTGGATCATCGAACGCGACGGCGCGGGCGGCTTCGATGCCGACGTTACCTTCACCGTGGCCGAGGACCTGACGGGCGACGTGGCCGGGCGCATCCTGCTCTTCCGCCGCGACAGCCGGGCGGGCGAAGGGGAGCCCTGGGAACAGGTGGGGACGGCCGACAGCCTCGATGCCGCCACCGGGACGATCACCTTCCGCGGTCTGACCGAGTTCAGCCAGTTCGTGATCGTACGCGCACCGGCAGCCCAGGCGGTGCCGGGCACACGGCTCACCTTCGATGGCGTCGATGATTATGTCGAGATACCGGACGCCCCGGACTTTGCCTTCGACCGGGACAGCTCGTATACCGTCGAAACGTGGGTGCGCTATACGGGCACCGGCGGAAGCGGCTCCGGCGACGGGGCCATCATCGAGAAGTGGAGCGGCGGGGCGGCCTCCTATCCGTTCGTCCTGCGGGTCAACCGGCAGGAACCGGGACAGGTGTACTGCGCCGTGTGGGATCAGAGCACGGGTATCTCATCCCGGTCCCAGGGAAACCTCAACGATGGCGCCTGGCACCATCTGGCGTGCGTGCACGACGGGGCGAAGCGCACCCTGACCCTCTACGTGGACGGTGAACCCCAGGAGGTAGCCTCGACGGCCTCCGTGGGGCCGCTCGCCAATACTCATCCCATCTATTTTGGACGGCGTGGCGGTCACCTGAACGAATGGTTCGGCGGGGATCTGGAGGAGGTGCGTATCTGGCGCGTCGCGCGGACGCAAACCGACGTTCGCGAAGCCATGCACCGGACGATGACGGGCACGGAGCCGGGGCTGGTGGCCTACTGGCAGCTCAATGAAGGTGCCGGCACCACGGCGGCCGATATTATCAGCGGGCATGATGGTGCGCTGAACGGCGGCACCGCCTGGGCTGCCTCCGACACGCCCGTCGGCGGCGGCGCGAGCGCCTCGGCCACGGCGGCCCTCGGCCCGGTCGACTTCGCCGCGCCCGGCCTCACGATAACCTTCACGGCCAACACCACGGCGGACCCGATCACCGTCACCCGCCTCGACCTCGACCCGTCCGACGCGCCCGGCGGCGCGGCGCTGACCTTCCTCGACGGGCGGTACTGGGTCGTCGAGCGCTTCGGCACCGGCACCTTCACGGCCGATCTGACCTTCACGGTCGACGGCCTGACGGCGGGCGACGCCGCCGACCCGGGTCGCCTCAAGCTGCTGCGCCGCGACAGCCGGGCCGCGGGCGGCACGTGGTCCGTCGTCGCCCACGGCCTTGCAGCGGACGCCGGCGCAGGCACGGTCACGTTCCCCGGCGTCACGGCGTTCAGCCAGTATGCCATCGCGCGGGGCAGCACGCCCGGCACGCTCGCCGGGAGCGCCGCCGACTTCGACGGCACCAACCACCTCGACGTGGGCGACCTGGGCGACTTCGGGCGACGTCTGAAGACGGCCACCGTCTCGTTCTGGATGAAGAGCGCTTCGGCGGCCCCCGGCTCGATCATGAAGGTCGAGGTCGATCCGGCCACGCCCACCGCGCCGGTCTTCGCCATCGAGGCCAACCGCCTGCTCTCGGCCGGCTGCACCGTGGGCGACGGCGCGGGGGCGACGCTGTTCTACGTGCGCGATAGCGCCGGGCGGGTGCTGGCCCGCCACATCACCACGGACCTCTACGACGGCACCTGGCACCACGTGGCCTGGGTGCTCACCGATGCCTCGGCCAACCAGATGACGGTCTACGTGGACGGCGTCGCGCAGACGCTCAACGGCACGTGCTCGCAGTCCCCGGCGACGTTCGTGGACTGGGGGCAGCCGCTCTTCCTGGGCGCGGCCTCCGCCGCCGGCACGGCCGAAGACCACGCCGTCGTGTCGCTCGACCAGGTGCGGTTCTGGACCCGCGCCCGCACGGACCGGCAGGTGCGCGAGGCGATGCACCATCCCCTGACCGGTGCGGAGCCGGGCCTCGTCGCCTACTGGCTGTTCGACGAGGGCACGGGCAGCACGGCCGCCGACCTCGTGGGCGGGCACGACGGGACGTTCGTGGGCGGTGACGGGTGGACCCCCGCCACGATGCCGTTCGGGCCGGGCGTCTTCGCGCAGGAAACGGAAGCGAATGGCCTGATCGACTTTGCGGGAACCGGCCTGTCGGCGGACTACCTCGCCCACAGCGGCTCCGTCGTCGGCGTCGACCGGATCGACCGGACGCCCGAGAATCCGCCGGGCGGGACGGCCATCGAGGTGTTCGAGGGCGCCCACTGGCTCCTGACCCGCTACACCGGCGGCCCCTTCTCGGCCGACCTGACCTTCAGCACGACGGGGCTGACGGCCGACGACGCCGCCGCACCCGGCCGGATCAAGCTCTTCCGCCGCGACGGCAACAGCGACGGCACCTGGACCCTCTCGGCCAGTGCCGCCGCGGTGGACGAGGCCGCCGGCACGGTCACCTTCACCGGCGTCTCGAAGAGCGGGCAGTACGTCCTGGCCCGCGGGGAGGAAGCACCGGCCGTCGCCGGCACGGCCCTCGACTTCGATGGTACCGACGACTTCGTGCGTGCGCCCGGCCTCGTGCTGCCCAACACCTTCACCATCGAGATGTGGATCAACCCGCAGAGCGGCACCGACGGCCGCGCCTTCATCGCCAAAGACACGGGTGACAACGGCAGCGGATACGGCAGCGAGGACCTCTTCAACATCGGCTTCTATGATGGCAGCCTGCGGGTCTTCCTTCGAAACAAAAAGCTCCTGGCGGGCCCCCGCGTCACCGGGCAGCAGCACCTGGCCGTGGTCGTGCAGCAGACCGGCACCTCGTCGCTCGTGACGGTCTACCGCAACGGCGTTCAGATCGCCCAGGGCACGCTGGCGGCCGTTCTCGATGATGACGGTTCCGGGCCTGACTGGACGTTCGGGCAGAACTGGGTGTTCCAGGCGCTGGCGAAGGCTCAGGCCGACCCGCCCGCCGGCGACTTCTTCGACGGCACGCTCGACGAGGTCCGCATCTGGACCACCGCCCGCACCGCCGCACAGATTCGTTCGTCGATGCACCAGGTCTTTGGCGGCACCGTGGACGGGCTGCTCGCCTACTGGCCGTTCAACGAAGGCACCGGTACGACGGCCGTCGACCTGGTGGCCGGGCAGGACGGTTTGCTCGAGGGCGGCGCTTCCTGGGTGCCCTCCGGTGCGCCCATCGGCGCGGCTGTCGTGGCCTCCCGCACCGAGGCCGGCGGCCTGGTGGACTTCTCGGGCACAGGACTGCAGGTCGACTATGCCACCCAGAACGGCGCGACGGTCTACGTCAGCCGCGTCGACGGGGCGCCCAACACCGTTCCTTCCGGCGTAACGGCTCTTGACGGGCAATACTGGGTCCTGGAGCGCTTTGGCACCGGCTCGTTCTCCGCCGACCTGATCTTCACCCCGTCCGAAGAGGTGGACGGGTACGACGAGCTGCTGGCCGGTCGCCTCAAGCTGTACCACCGCACCGGCGGGGCGGATGGCGCGTGGATGCCCGCCGCCGAGGCGGCCGAGGTCAACCCCTTCACTGGCACCGTCACCTTCCGTCGCATCAGCCAGCCCGGGCAGTACCTGCTCGTCCGCAGCGACGCCCGCGCCCTCGTCCTCGACGGTGTCGATGACGCCGCTACGACCACATTGGCCGAGGATCTGGATTCGTGGACGTTGGAGGTGTGGGTGAAGGCTGATGCTGCCCCCACCGATGCGAAGACCACCGTCCTCGTCGAGCGTGGCGCCAACTATGCGCTCTTCTGGGACCATCCCGACGCGACCGCACGTGGGGCCGCCGCTCTCACCATCGGCGGCACGCAGTTCACGGCCTCCTTCGGTACGCTGGAGGCCGGGCGCTGGTACCACCTGGCTGCCTCGTACGATGGCGAGACCCTCCGCGCCTACCGCAATGGCCGGCTCATCACCCAGAACGAGGACCCGTCCGGCCCGCCCGACGCGGATCCGTCCACGCTCGTCATGGGGCGCCACGAAGCCACCGGCGAGCACTTCGCCGGGCAACTCGACGAGGTGCGGCTGTGGGACGTCTTCCGCACGGGCGAACGGATCCTGGCCGATATGCAGCACACGCTCGCCGGCGACGAGACCGGCCTGGCCGGCTACTGGCGCTTCGACCTGGCCGTGGGCGCCGGCGCCCGCGACCTGACCGACGGCGGCCACGACGCGGTCTTCGCCGGTACGCCGGTCCTTATGGCCTCCGGCGTCCCGGCCGACCTGGTCTTCCCCGGCGACGTCGCCGCCACCGACGGCGTCTTCGAGGATAAAACCGAGATCACCTGGCCGGCCCTGGGTCTGCCCGACGTGACGGTCACGATCCTCCGCGACGGCACACAGATCGCCGTGGCATCGAGCGACCGGACCCTGTATGCGGACACGAAGGGCACGCGCGGCACGGAGCACACCTACTGCCTGGTGCTCTCGGCCCCCTTCCGGGCCGACTCCGAACCCGTCTGTGACACTGGCCGTCGCATTCTCTTTGCGCCGGACGACGTGACCGCCACCGACAGTACCCTGAGCGACCAGGTCCGCGTGACCTGGGTGGATCGTTCGGCCTTCGAGGTGGGCTTCAACGTCTACCGCGATGGCAGCCTGCTCGGCACGGTCGAGGCCGGGGTGCAGAGTTATAGCGATACGAGCGCTGTCGGTGGCGTGGGCTACACGTACTGCGTCGAGGCCGAGGACGCCGATGGCATCCCATCGGAACAGGGGTGTGACACCGGCAGCCTCGGCTTCGTCCTGCCTCCACTCGCCGTATCGGCTACCGACGGGCAGTACCCCGACCGCGTCGTCGTCACCTGGACCGACCAGGCGCCGGACGAGACCGGCTACCGCATCACCCGCGACGGCGTCGTGCTGGACACGCTGGCCGCCGGGACGACGGCGTACGACGACCTCACGCCGATCTCGGGCGTGGTGCACACGTACTGCGTCGTCACCCTCAACGGCAGCCTCGCATCGCTGCCCGCCTGCGACGAGGGCGGCATCGACATCCTGCCCGTGCCGGGCGACGTCACCGCCACGCTCGACACGTTCGATGATCGGGTAGAGATCGAATGGGACGATCCCGTCGCGTTCGAGGACGGTTTCCGTGTCTACCGCCGGGACCTTGCGGGGACGGACTCGACGCTGCTCGTTACCACCGATCCAGGGGTGATACGCTACACCGACCCCGATGCCGAGCCGGGTGTGGACTATCGCTATTGCGTGACCACGCTGAGCACGGTCAGCGGCAGCGACGTCGAATCCGTGGCGGCCTGTGCCACGGGACGGCGTTCGCTCGTGCTGGCGCCCACCGACGTGGCGGCCACCGACGGCGACCACGAGAACCGGGTTGTGCTCACCTGGCAGAACCCTGCCACCCGTGCGGTGCTGATGAATCTCTACCGGGTGGGAACGGATACCACGCTTATCAAGACCGTCTCCTCGGCCCTGACGAGCTACGAGGACTTCGGACAGGTTTCAGGCACCGTGTACATGTACTGCGTCTCGGCTGTCAATGAGGAGGCGGACGAGACGGAGATGGTGTGCGACGAGGGCCACCGCATGCTGGCTGCGCCGTCGAGCGTGTCCGCCACCGACGCCGAGAACGAGGATTACGTCGAGGTGACGTGGGTGGACAACTCCGGGATCGAGCAGGGCTATCGCGTCTACCGTCAGGCCGCCGGCGAGCCGGTTCGGGTCCTCGTGGGCACCACGGGGGCGAGCCAGACGTCGTTCCAGGACTTCAGCGGAGCCTCGGGGGTGACCTACACCTACCGCGTCGTCG
>CAZKFR010000044.1:19706-28476 GCA_964552015.1 uncultured Rhodothermaceae bacterium
TCGTTCCAGGACTTCAGCGGAGCCTCGGGGGTGACCTACACCTACCGCGTCGTCGCTTTCGATGCCTACAGTGAGTCCGACGCTGGCACCGACGAAGGCTTCCGCACACTGGCCGCCCCGACGAACGTGTCCGCCGCCGACGGAACGGCCGAGGACCACATCCGGATCACCTGGACCGACAACTCCCGCGCCGAGGACGGCTACCGCATCTACCGCCGCACGCTGGCCGACGAGGACTCCGTCGTCATCGCCGAGGTGGGCAAGAACCTGGGCGTCTACGAGGATGCCACCGTGGTGCTGGGCGAGACGTACCGCTACAGCGTCGAGGCCTTCGACGCCCACGGCACCTCCGCGGCGGGCTCGGACGTGGGCACGACCGTGCTTTTCGCCCCGGAGACGTTCAACGCCTCCGACACCTACACCGGCCGCGTCGTCCTCTCGTGGATCGACCGTTCGGCCGCCGAGAGTGGCTATCAGGTGCTGCGCGATGATCTCCTCATTGCCACCACAGCCGCTGGTGCCACAACCTACATCGACTCGACGGCGGCGGGCGGTGTGACGTACACCTACTGCGTCCGTGCTACCGGCGGGCTGGCCTTCTCCGCGGAGGTCTGTGATGCCGGCACCGCCATGGCCGAAGATCCGATTCCCGCGCTCGGGGACAACGGCGTGGCCGCCTCCGACGGCGCCTTCGACACCCGCGTGCAGATCACCTGGTCCAACGCCGGCGTCGACGCCTCGCAGGGCCTGCGCATCCGCCGGGACGGCGTCGAGATCGACCAGGTAGGCGCCGGAGCGACCTCCTACAACGACTTCGACGCGGCCCCGGGCACGCTGGCCCTCTACTGCGTGGAGTCCGTCGCCACGGGCGGTACCGCGGGGTGTGACTACGGCTGGACGCCGCCCGACGGCTCCATCAGCGGCCGCGTGGCCTCCCAGCTCGGCGGTGGCATCGGCGACGTGGCCGTCTGCCTCGACCCCAACCCGAATAAGGCGCTCCTCTTTGATGGCGAGGGCGGCATGGCCGTCGTGCAGGACGTGGTGCTACCCGACTCGTTCACCGTCGAGTTGTGGGTACGCCCGGCGGCCCTCACCGGCCGGCAGGACCTGATCGCCCTGCCGAACCTGCGGCTCGGCCTCACCGGCGCGAAGCTGCGCGTCGACTACGGCATGAGTAGTAGCGAGAGCACGGACCTGATGACGCTGGGCTGGCAGCACGTGGCGTTGACCGTCTATCAGAACCGCACCGGCAGCACCAGCGACGTCACGCTTTACCGGGATGGCATCCTGGTGCTCACGACCACGTTTGACGAGGTGCTCGACACCGACCCGCACGACTGGTCCTTCGGCGGTGATACCACGAACACGGATCACTTCAAAGGAAGACTGGATGAGGTTCGGTGGTGGACCGGCGTGAAGCCGGCCGAGGCCCTGGCCGCCTCGGCCGCCGAGGCCCGCCCGCTCACCGGCAGTGAGGACGGCCTGCTCGCCTACTGGCCGATGGACCAGGGCACCGGCCGCGTCGCCGGGGATCGCTCCGGCGGGAATGCCCACGCCGCCTTCACCGGCGGTGTCTACTGGACTGACGACAGCGCCCCGCTCGAAGCCTGTGGTACGACCGACGCCGAGGGTAACTACACCGTCGCCGGCCTTCGCTACGGCAGCGGTACCACCTTCACCGTTACCCCCAGCCTGGGTGCTCGTACCTTCGACCCGGCGTTCAAGAAGATCACACTCAACGCGAACAGCCCCGTTCAGAACGAGGTCGACTTCATCGATGTGTCGGCGTTCAGTATAGCCGGGGTGGTGCAGTTCGAGGGGACCACCTGTCCCGTTCCCGACGCCGACGTGTACCTTGACGGCGTCTTCAAGGGCAAAAGCGAGTCCGACGGTACCTACAATATCGCGGCCGACATTGGCGAGCGCACCGTGGAGGTGCGTCTCGGTGAGGCGGGCGATGAACATCCTTTCTCGCCGGCCTCGGTGACACTCACCGTCGAGGACGACGTCCGCGGCGTCGACTTCACCGACGGCAAGACACGCCGGCTCTCGGGCTACTTCGGCGGGAGCTGCAACACCGGCATCGGCACGGCCACGATCCGCATCTTCACGGCCGACGGTTGCTTCGAGAAGGTCATCGAAACCAGCGGCAACTACGCGGTCGACCTTCCGCCGCAGAAGTACCTGGTGCAGGTGACCGGCGTCGAGACGACGAACACGCAGCTCAAGGCGGACATCATCGCGTTCTTCGACAACCTCGGGGCGCAGGAGGTAGACCTGACCGCGCAGGCTGACACGCTCGACCTGATTTACCGCGCCCCGCTGGCGCTGGCCATCAGCGGCCTCCCCGCTCCGCCGGCTGCGTGCTCGGCCGGCTTCAACGGGGGCAGCCTGCCGGCCGTGCCGGTGCTTACGCAGGGCGTCGAATACCCGCTCACGATCTCCGTCGTCGAGGACTACGGCAACGGGCAGACGTGTCCGCTCGAGGAAGGCACGCTGACGGTGACCGACGGCCTCGGCAACGAAACCGTCGTGACCACGCTCGACCTCGTGGACGGACAGGCAGAATACACAACCATTGCCGGTGACCCCGACATCTTCACTGGTCGTACGGTCGAGGGCGTCAACCGCTCTTTCCAGAAGTCGCTCTTCGTCTCGGCCGAGGTGCCCGGCAGGTCGCCGGTTGGCGAGACGACCTGGGCGATCATCGAAGGCGCGAAAGCCCGCTCGGCGACGTTCGTTTCCGCAACGACCGAGCCGATCCCGCTCCTGATCCTGCACGACCCGCCCGGCAGCAACTCCAGCGCGTTCCTGGAGAAGGGTACGGGCGCCTGCACCTCGATCTCGAACACCTTCCTCGAAGGGTTCAGCGCCGGTGGGGAGGCAATCATCAAGCGAGGCTTCAAAGTGACGGCAGGGCCGTCATTCGGGGCCGCCTATCTGGTAGAGACCGGAGCCGGATTTACGATTGAAGCCCGTTCCGTCGGTGGGCGGGAAGATGGCAGATTGCAAGACGATAAGGATAACTTTGAGCTCTGTGCGATGGCCACCGAGCGCGTCGCTACATCAGACTCCGAAACCTGGGTGGGGGAAGATCTATTCGTCGGGGTTGCGCTGAACCTGATCTTTGCCGAAGCCGATGCCATCGAGGTGGAGGGATGCCTGGTGAACCTCTCCGAAACACTGGCAGGAGACCTCGATCCCGACAAGGCTTTCGAGACGACCTACGTCTACGGGCAGAGCCACATCCGGTACTCGCTTATCCCTGAACTCGAAGGGCTGCTTGAACTGAGTGATAGCACGGCGACCATCGGCTCTATCCCGATTCAGGATGCCATCGAGGCGTGGAACGACGTGCTCGTTCTGAACGATTCGTTGAAGGCCGCCGCGCTCGAGGCATCGACGGAAAATGTGTCGTTCAGCGCCGGGGCGACGTATGAAAATACGATGGCGGTTGATAGCGTTAGGACGACCAAACAGACGTCGCAGAAGGTGTTTTCTCGTACCGAAGGTGGTCTCGGACCCTCCTTCACGCTGTTTGGATTCGACACAGAGGTCAAGTTTGTTTTTGACCGCACGCTTGAATGGGTCACGGATACCACGGAGACGGATAATATGTCCAGAGTGGTTGGATATACGCTCTCCGACGGAGACACGGGCGACTTCTTCTCCGTCGACATTGGCAAAGACCCCGCCTACGGCACGCCCGTCTTCGAGACCGTGAGCGGGCGGAGTTCGAACCCGTGGGAGGCCAACACGCAGCGGCGGGACTATCCGAAGCTGGAGATCAGCCCGCCCGAGCAGTTCGACGTGCCGCCGGACGAGTCGGCCATCTTCAACCTCTCGATCCTCAACGCCAGCGAGAGCCAGGAGCGCCGCGAATACATCCTGGACGTGCTGCGCGAGTTCAACCCCGGCTCGGCCGTCGTCGGCATCACGGGCGATCCCATCGGGCAGGAGCGCTTCCTCGTCGAGCCCGGACAGGCCATCAACGTGACGCTGGCCGTCGACCGCGGGCCCGAGCGGTATGCCTACGACAGCCTCGCCCTGATCCTCTATCCGCAGAAAGAGTTCGAGATCTGGCAGGCGGACCCGCGGCAGCCCTTCGCCATGGCGGACACGGCCTTCTTCAGCGTCCACTTCGCCGCGCCGTGCAGCGAGATCGCCATCCTCCGCCCGAAGGAGCACTGGATCTACGATGCCGCCATGGCCGAGGCGGGTGATTCGGTAGAGGTGATCCTGCACGACTTCGTGCTCCAGGAGGCCGACGCCGACCCGGTCGAAGCCATCGGGCTGGAGTACCGCCTGCAGGGTACGCCCGACTGGCTGCCGGCGCTGTCGGTGCAGGCGTCGACGCTGGACCCGGAGGCCACCTCCTACGTGGCCTCCTGGAAGCCGCCGGCCGACGGGCTCTACGATGTGCGGGCTTTCACCTCCTGCCCGGGCGGGACGACGTACTCGGAGCCCTTCCCCGGCACGGCGGACACGAAGCGGCCCGAACCCTTCGGCACGCCGCAACCCGCCGACGAGACACTGGCCCTGGGCGACGACATCGCCATCACGTTCGACGAAGCCATCGACTGTGCCTCCGTCAGCACCACGGGGCAGTTTCCCAATGCTGTGCTGACCTACCTCGACGGCCCGGAGACCGGCACGGCGCTCCCCGTCGAGGCCGCCTGCGACGGGCGGACGATCATCCTGGAACCCGGGGCAGATGCGGAAGACCTCGAGGGCCGGCTGCTGGAGGCCCGCCTGCGGGCGAGCGTCGTCGACGGGCAGGGCAACCCGGTGGTGGTTACCGACGCGGCCGGCAACGGCCTCGCCGAGGACATCGCCTGGACGTTCACCGTCCGGCAGAGCGCCTTCACCTTCAGCCCGGTCAACCTCGATTTCGAACTCTCGCGGGGGACGGGGGCGCTGGTCGTGACGAGCCTGGTCAACGGCCGCGCCCAGCCGATCGACTTCACATTGCCGGCTTCGTTCGACCTGGTGCTGGCCTCCGACACGACGGTGAAGGTGCCCGTGGCGCCGTCGGACACGGCCGGGACGCTGGTGGCCGGCGGGAGCCGGGCCATCCGAATGACGCTGCCCGACACGCTGGCGCTGGGCACCTACACCGGCACGCTGCTGGCCTCGGCCACCGACGCCGGAGGCAACAGCCTGGGGCAGGCGCCCTTCTTCCTCACCACCGAGGTGGTCTGCGCGCCCCCGTCCTGGGAGGTCGATCCGGCCGCCTTCGAGCACTCGATGACGCTCACGGCTCAGCTCTTCTTCGACGGCGTGGCCTCGGCGGACACGAGCGACGTGCTCGCCGCCTACGTCGACGGTGAGGTGCGCGGCGTGGGACGCGTCGAGGAGGTCGCTGCCGGCGTCTACCGCGCCAACCTGCTCATCTACAGCAACGTGGCCTCGGGCGAGGTCGTCACGTTCCAGGCCTGGGACGAGAGCACGTGCACGCTGCACACGGAGACGAGCAAGACGCTCGTGTTCGAGCGCGGCGCCATCCACGGCAGCTTTGCCCAGCCGGTGACGATCCAGGCGCCCCCGGTCATCGACGAGCAGGCCATCCCGCTGGCGGCCGGGTGGACGTGGTTCTCCCTCAACAAGCACCCGGACGACGCCGCCGTCAACGCGGTGCTGGGCGATCTGGCCGCCGTCGAGGGTGATCTGGTCAAGAGCCAGACCGAGTTCAGCCTTTACGATGACACCTTCGGGTGGGTCGGCACGCTCGGCACCCTCGATGCCGGGCCGGCGTACCTGATTCACCTGCAGCAGTCGAACAGCCTGACGGTGACGGGCGTGGCCGTCGATCCCACCGCCGAGCCGATCGGCCTGGTGCCCGGGTGGAACTGGGTGGGCTACCTGCCCGATGCTCCGATGGACGTCAACACGGCGCTGGCCTCACTCGACGCCACGGCTTCCCCGGGCGATGTCATCAAGAGCCAGTTCGCCTTCGCTCAGTACGTCGATGCGACGCTCGGCTGGGTCGGCTCGCTGACGACGATGGAGCCGGGCCTGGGGTATCAGATCCAGGTGGCCAGCGCCGGCACGCTGACCTACCCGGGCAGCTCGGCCGCCCGCGACGAGCCGCCGCCCCTCCGGGTGATGGTCGTCGACCGTACGACGCCGCCCCGGCGCGTGGCGAAAGCAAGGAGCCTGGAGGAGGCCGCCGGGGTGGAGACGGCTAGCGGCAAGGCGGGCCAGGCGGCTTCGCCACAGGCGCTCCTGGCCCGTGAAGCGGCCGAGGCGCGTCGGGATGAGGCCCCCGAGGGGCCGGGCTGGCACCTCGACCCGAAGGCCTATCCGTTCTCGATGAGCGTGGTGGCCGAACTGGTGGTGGACGACCTGCCGCTGACGGCGCCGGGCACCCGGCTGGGCCTCTTCGCCGGCGACGAACTGCGCGGCCTCGGGGAGGTGCGCTACATGCCGGGCCTGGAGCGTTACCTGGTTTTTGCGATGGCCTACGGCGACGAGCTCGTCGACCTGACGGCCCGGCTCTACGACCCGATGCGCGGCGAGGTACTCGAGGCGGGTACGCTCACCTTCGAGCCGGATGCGACCCGGGGCACGCCCGACGAACCGCTGACGCTGGCCGTGGCGACCGAGGCCACCGACGACCTGCCGACGGTCTTTGCGCTGGCGCCGGCCTACCCGAACCCCTTCAACCCGGCCACGAGCCTTCGCTATGACCTGCCTCGCCCCGAGCACGTCCGCCTCGACGTGTACGACGTGATCGGGCGGCGCGTGGCGACGCTGGTCGACACGGAGCAGAAAGCCGGGCGGTACGAGGTCCGCTTCGACGCCCGCCACCTGGCCAGCGGCGTCTACTTCTACCGCCTCCGGGCCGGAGACTTCGTACAGACGCGCAAGATGGTGTTGCTCAAATGAGGCCGCGTTTCATGCAAAGACCGGAGCGAACCATGTGCCGACGGACGATGCCGTACGGGCTCGGCCTGATGCTGATCGGCTGGCTCCTTTCAGCCGCCGTGAGCCCTGCCCAGACCCCCTCGTGGTCTGTCGAGCCATCCCGCTTCCAGTCGTCGATGACGCTGACGGGCGTTGTCGAGCAGGACGGCCGGCGGCTCGGCGCGCCGGGGGATCTGCTGGCGGCGTTCGTCGGGGAGGAGGTGCGTGGCGTGACCGGCCCGGTGACGGTGGGCAGCGATGCCCTGTTCTTCCTGACGGTCTATGCCAACACCGACGGGGAAGCGGTGACGTTTCGTTTCTATGAGGCGTCCACGGGGGTGATTCATGACATCGCCCGGACGGAGATGTTCGAGGCGAACGCCGTGCGCGGGCTCGTGTCGGCCCCGCTGGTGTGGACGGTCGGCGCGGCCAGCGGGCCGGGGTGGCAGGTGGAGGCGGCGGCCTTTGCGCTCTCGATGAACGTGACGGGGACGTTCGTGGTGGGGGAGCGTCCGCCGGGCAGCGGGGCGCTGGTGGCGGCGTTTGCCGGGGAGGAGGTGCGCGGCGTGGCCGGGCCGGTCGACGTGGGCGGCACGCCGCTGTTCTTCCTGACAATCTATGCCAACATCCCCGGTGAGACCCTCACATTCCGTGTCTTCGACCCACCCACGGGCCGCGTCTATGAGACGGCCGAGATGCTGGTGTTTGCCACGAACGGGGTCGTAGGGACGGTCGCCGATCCGTTCGTCTGGCGCGTGGACACGGCCACCTCCACGGAGGGGGACGCGGTGCCGTCGTCGTTCCGGCTGGAGGCGCCGTATCCCAACCCGTTCTCGACGACGGCGCGCATTCCGTACGTGCTGGCCGCTCCGGCGCCGGTCCGCCTCACCGTCTACGACCTGCTCGGCCGGGAGGTGGCGCGGCGGGTCGAAGGGTGGCGGACAGCCGGCCCGCATGAAGCCGTGCTGGACGGCACCGGCCTGCCCGACGGTCTCTACCTGGTCCGCCTCGATGCCGGCGGGCAGACCGCCACGCGCCCCCTCACCCTGATAGCAAGATCCCGCACACCATGAAGATCCGCTGGCTTTCCATCCTTCTGGCCGGTCTGCTCACGCCGTCCCTAGCACAGGCCCAGCCCGACTGGAGCCCGGATGCCACGTACGGTCAGACGATGACGGTCGTAGCCATCGTGCACGTCGACGGTGTGCCGTCGGAGGATCCGGCGGATCTGCTGGCCGGCTTTGCCGGCGGCGTCTCGCGGGGCGTAGCCTCGCCGGTGCTCGTCGACGGTCGGTACGTCTTTTTCCTCAGCCTGGGGGGTGAGGCGGCCGGCGAGGCCCTCACCTTCCGGGCCTATGATGCCTCGACGGGTACGGAACGCCCCCTCTGCGAAGGGGCCACCTTCGTGCCGGACGCGAGCCGGGGCACGCTGGACGACCCCTTCCTGTTCTACACGTCGGACGGCGTTGAACCGTGTGCGTTGCACTGGCGTGTGGCGCCCGGCCTCACGAACCAGATGGCGGTGCATGCCGCGGCGTTCATCGAAGGGGTTCGGCAGCAGGACCCGGCAGACCGGGTGGCGGCCTTTGTGGGCGGCGAGGTGCGCGGTGTGGGCGTGCCCTTCGAGGCCGGCGGTGAGCAGGTCTATCGCCTCGAACTCTACGGCGTGGCCGAGGGTGAGCCGGTGGGCTTCCGCGCCTACGATGCGGCGACGGGCGTGACGTACGTGATGGCGGAGCAGGTGGCCTTTGCGGCGGGGACGACCGCGGGTACGCCGGGCGCGCCGGTCACGCTGTCGAACGCCGCCGTCCTGCCGGTCGAGCTGGCGTCGTTCACGGCCGTGCCCGACGGCGAGGCGGTCGTG
>CAZKFR010000045.1:0-18106 GCA_964552015.1 uncultured Rhodothermaceae bacterium
CCTCGGAGACCTCGATTGACACGAACTGCTGCACCATAGGCAAGATATAAGATTGCAGATTGCGACGGCAGCGCCGGCCCCTTTCCCCCTGCCTGTTTTTTTCGTGGCGAAAAACGGAGGTCCCACAGTGTCTCCGGCAACCCGGAACCCACAACGCGCCATGCGGCACACTTCGGAACGCGCACTTACGGGTCGGATGGCAGGACCTCGTCGACGAGCACCGTGAACCCGGGCAACAGGACGGAAGCCGCCTCCTCGCCCGGCCCGAACCGCTTTCCGGTACCATACAGGCCCTCATTCAGGGAAAACACATCGATGCACCGTTCCTGCGGATCGACGATCCAGTATTCACGCACTCCGATCTCTTCATACAGATCAAATTTCGTCACCCGGTCGTAGTCCACGCTGGAGGGGGAGACGACTTCCATGATAAGATCGGGGGCTCCGTCCACATAGGCATCGACGATGTGCATCCGTTCGGCGGTGATAAAAAACACGTCGGGCTGCACGACCCGCTCGGGCGACACCACCACGTCGGCCGGCGCAGTGAAAACCTCGCCGAGATTTCGAGCAGACACCCAGCTTTTCAACACGAACAGAAGATGCGTCACCACCTGCTGATGGCGACGCACGTGCGCCGAAGGAGACATGTACAGTACGCCGTCGATGATTTCGTAGCGCTCCATCGTCTCACCCATGGCCTGGAGATCGGCATAGGTCCAGCGATGACGACGGAGCCTGAGGATCGGGCCTTCCGCCCCGGGAATGGTTTTGATCATACCCCCTCGCCTGAAACCTGTGAGGTTCGTTTCGTAGTGTACGCCCGGTAGCGGCCTGACGTTCAACGCACCAGCACCAGCGTGCGCGTGGCGATGCGGCCGCCGGCCTGGAGGCGGTAAAGGTAGGTGCCGCTCGGCAGGCCCGCAGCGTCGAAACGGACGGCGTGCGTGCCCGCGGGTTGCCGCTGGTCGACGAGCGTGGCCACGCGGCGGCCCAGCACGTCGTAGACCTCCAGGCGCACGGGCCCGGGTTCGGGCAGCGCGTACCGGATGGTCGTCGTCCGGGCGAACGGGTTGGGGTAGGCCGGTTCGAGGCGGAAGGCATCCGGCACCCGACCGGTCTCCGCCTCGGCGCCCACGTACACCGCCCCGAAGGGCAGCGGCGGCAGATCCGGCACCGTGAAGCCGGGATCCTCCGAGGTGATGTAGACGACCGTCTCGTAGGGCGGGATCGTCGCCGTGAAGGCGCCCGTGGTGGCGGCCATCGTGTCGGCAAAGATGTCGTAGTAGGGCACCGGCCCGTCGTGGCTCATGCGGACGGCCTGCGAGGGGTCGAGCGTGATCGTGCGCGGCGTGCCGAAGAAGTTGATCGCCACGACGGCGTTAGCATCCTCGTAGGGACGGACGTAGGCGTAGACGCTGTTCGTCGTGTTGAGCGTGACGAGCTCCTGCGTGCCGAACGCCGCAAACTGCCGCCGCGCGTGGATGAGCCGCTGGTAGTACCGCCCGAAGCGGCCGTTCTCGGGCGTCTCCCACGAGACCGGCGCACGCCGCTCGTCCCCGCTGACGTTGCCAAAGCCGACCTCCTGCCCGTGGTAAACCATCGGCACGCCGGTGGTGGTGAGCAGGAAGCCCGTCAGCGGGAGGATGCGGTCGGGGGTGCCAGCAAACAGCTTGGCGATGCGCGGCTCGTCGTGATTCTCCAGGAAGCGGAAGAAGCGGGCGTTGGGGCCCGGGTAGAAGTCGCCGTTGTGGGCCAGGGCGTCGTAGGTCGAGAGCACGCCGTAGGTGCCCCGGATGCCGTTGAAGTAGAAGTTCCAGTCGTACCCGGCGTCGATGCCGCCCACGACGGGCGTCCCGTTGTCGTCATCGGCGTAGTAGACCTCGGTGCCGAAGCCGGTGCCGGCGATCTCGCCCAGGAGCCAGGCGTCGGGGCGGAGGCGTTTCATCAGCTCGCGGATGGGCCGGCCGAAGCGCTCGGGGCCGTACCGCCGCCACGGCCCCCAGTAGACGTCGAAGCGCCAGCCGTCGATGTCGAACTCTCGCACCCAGTAGGCGATGACGTCGAGCAGGGCGGCCTGCAGGTCGTCGTCGTCCCAGTTCAGGTTGGCCAGATCCCCGAAACCGTCGTACTTGCGGTAGAGGTTGCGCCCACCCTCCACGTGCCAGATCTCGGGCAGGTTGGGCCCGCGCCCGTCGAGGCCGCGGTCGTGGTTGCTCGGGGTGGTCTGGATGAAGCTGGAGAAGGCCCCCTCCTGGCGCAGACTCTCCACCCAGGGGTGCACGGGCGAGACGTGGTTCGGCGTCAGATCCAGGATGATGCGGAGGCCCAGCTCGTGCGCCCGCTCGACGAGCGCCCGGAAGTCGTCGTTCGTGCCGAGCTTCGGATCGACGTTATAGAAGTCGATGATGTTGTACCCGCCCGAGAGGCCATCCATGAACTGGTTGTGCATGATGGGCATGAACCAGATGGCGTTGAAGCCCATCGCGGCGATGTAGTCGAGTTCCTCGCGGATCTCGTTGAACTTGTTGCCCGGGTTCGTCACCGTCCCGGAGCCCTCCGGCCCGAACATCAGCGGGAAGACCTCATAGACGACGGCGTTCTTGACCCAGGCGGCGTTCTCCTCGTAGCGCATGGCGCGCGCCGTGCCGTCGGCGTCGACGAGGACGGCCACGCGGAGTGCGTCGTCGTCCGCCTCCGGATCGCTCAGTGCGACGTCCACGTACAGCTCGCCCGGCCCGGTGACGGTGCCGGTGGCGCTGAGGCCGTCAGCGGAGACGTTCAGCGGGCCTTCGAGGCCGGTCGTGCTGAGTTGCTCGTCGACCTGCCACGTAGCCGTCAGGCCGGCGGTGGCAAGGGCCGTCGGCGTCAGGTCGATCTGGAAGGTGCGGTCCGCGCCGGAGACGGCGGCCGTCGCCAGGGCGGCGTCGAGCGGGTGGCGCCGCCGCGTGAGCACGAGCGGCGCCGACGTCACCGGCTGCCCGTCGATCACGGCTTCGAGCACCAGTTCGTTCGCACCGAGTTCCAGGTCCACCTCGGCCTCGGCCACGCCGTCCGTCACGGCCACCGTCCCCCATACCGCTCCGTTGATCCGTAGCGTCGCCTCGGTCAGCGCCGGGTCCACGGTGCCGTCGAACCGGGTCAGGAACGCCCGGACGGGAAACCGCTCCTTCACGGTGGTGAACGGCTCCGTCTCCCACTCGATGGGGGAGAACAGCTCCCCGATCTCGGCCGAGACGCTCCGGCCCACGATGTCCGTGGCGGTGATGGTGAACTGCGAGCCGGCCCGTACGGGCACGTCGAGCACGAAGCGAAAGAGGCCGGTGGCCGGGTCATAGAAGTCCAGTCCGTCGGTGCGTTCGATGCCGTTGACGGTGAAGGTGATCTGCGCGAAGGCCTGTGACCCGAACACGCCGGCGGAGACAGCCGTCATGAGGCCGTCGGCGTTCACTTCCCCGGCCGGCTGAAACACCATCGGGTCGGCGATGACCACCTCCGAGTCATTGTTCGCCCCGACCGTCACCGGGTTGAGGGGGTCGGAGAACCACGTACATTCGGTGCCGGCCTCGTTGTGGTGCACCTGGATCTTGTACTGATAGGCCTGCCCCGCCTGCAGCGTGACCGTGTGGTGCCAGAACCCTCCGTCGGCGTCGTAGGTCATGGCCGAAGCGTGCCCCGCGCCGATGCACGAGGGCGTGCCGGGCGTGTAGGGCTGCCCCCAGCCGTTGAACGACCCGGGCACGAAGGCCCGCACGGCCGTCTTTCCGGGATCAAGGTAACGGAAGGTGACGGTCAGCGACTGTGCCCCGGCATGACCGACGAAAAACAGACCAAGCAGCAGGGCAACGAGGCGGAAGGAAGGGCGAGACATGGGCCGATGGGATTGGGGGATTGCAGATTGCAAATGAAAGATCAATAATCTGGCTTATGCCTATGTTTTCTTGAGTTTTATATACAAAAATTTATCATCGAACTACACGCTTAAACTTCGCGGGTTCTACCACGGCGTAGACGGCCGGCGTTTCCGCCTGTGCCCCGAGTCGTGGGATGCCGTGACGTGGGGGGGTACATGACCGTGCCCCCCGCTACAACGCACCCCGAAAAGTCACCAGACGCTGCGGGGCCGGCGGCCACGGAAAGAAGCCGCCGGCCCCGGGCGTCATCGGAACAGGTACCGGCTCACTTGAGCAGCACCATCCGGCGCGTGATCACCTGGTTCGGCGTCTCGAGCCGGTAGAGGTAGAGACCGCTCGCCAGGTCACCCGCATCGAAGGTGACGCGGTACGTCGCCGCCGGCTGCACACCGTCGACGAGCGTGGCCACCACGCGGCCGAGCACGTCGTAGACCCGCACCTTCACCTCCATCGTCCGGTCGAGCGTGTACTCGAACGTGGTCGACGGATTGAAGGGGTTCGGGAAGTTCTGGCTCAGGCTGATGCGCGTGGGCACCTCGCCCTCGACCGTCTCGATGCCGGTCGCCAGGGCCGGGTTTTCCTCGAACGGCAGTGCCGTCTGCTCCGGCTCGAACGTCTCCTGCGGGAAGGCCCAGGCGGTGGGCCAGCTGCCGTCGCTGTTGGGCACGACGAAGCGCGTGCGACGGCGCCCCGGCTCCGACCCCAGCCCCTGGCCGGGCTCGGTGAACAGCTCGTTCCCCTGCCCGTAGGTGTACTGGTACTGAATGCCGCTGTAGGTCGGCCCGCTGATGGTAATCGTGCCGGTGTAGATGCCGTCGGCGTCGTCGTCGGTCAGCAGCGAGCGCATATGATCCGTCTCCTCCAGATCCTGCGTGAAGCGCCAGATCGGGTCGCCGAAGGTGACGAAGACCGAGTCGCCGCCGGCCGGGTCGAACGGATCGGCATCGTTATTCAGCGCCGGCGTCATGTCCACCGAGAAGGTGATGGCGATGTCATTGCCGGCCGGAATGATGTTGCCCTCGAAGATATCGTTGAAGCGCTGATCCCCGAGGAACTGATCGCCCGTGCCGTCGGCAAAGACGAAGATCCGGTCCGAGCCGGTCGTCGTGATGGGTTCTTCCCACCCGCTCGGCGGCTCTTTGCCGAACTCCTGGATGAACGGCTCGTTGTTGAAGTCGATGAAGTATTTGTAGGCGACTTCCGTACCGGGCACCAGCGTCAGCGGCATGATGCCTTCGAAGAAGTTCTCCTCGATGCGCTGGAGCAGGCAGAGGTCGAGGTTGCTGCACCCCCACCCGTTGAAGGCCCCGCGCACCTGGAGCGTATCCCCGCGGGCACGGCTGAAAATGCCGATCTCCTCGAGCGGCGTCAGGTCCACCGAGAAGATCACGTTGTGCGAGACGGGCTGGGACGTCACCGGCTTCGAGTTGTCGAAGTAAACCCAGTGGAGCGTCGTGTCATGATCCGGCACCGTGAAGGTACGGTCGCTGATGCTGCTCTCCCAGCCTTCGTTGCCGATGATGAACTTGTACGGCTGCGTCATGCCGGCGGCGGCCATCGGATAGTAGGCCACGCCCGAGAACAGGTGGTAGCCCGGCTCCGCGTCATTGCTGCTCTCCTGGCTCAGGATAACCTTGTTGGCGCCCCAGTCCAGCGGCGAGAGCCCGCCCAGGGCGTCGCCACGCACGGCGATCTGGGACGCGGCGGGGTCATACCCGGCGGCCACGGCGCTCTCGGTGTTCATGTAGACGCGGAACCAGACGGCGACGGAGTCCTCCTTCATCTCGTAGGGCCGCCAGTCGTACGGCTTGTCATCCCCCTTCTCGAAGAAGTGGAGCGTCAGCGTGGTGTCGCCCGTGCCGGCCGCCAGGACGTGGTTCCCCCCTTCCTCCCAGCCGCCGATGAGGTGATCCTCGGCCAGCTGGTTGTAGAACTTGAACTGGAGCTCGGCATTGTCCGGGATCTGGAACGAGATCTGCCAGTAGTCGCCGCCGATGTTGGCCGGCTTGAGCGTGGTGTTGTCGTTCCAGTCGATGACGTTGCCGTCGGGCAGGGTGAAGCCGCCCGTGCCGTCGATGGCGCCGCGGACCTGGATCTCGTCCATGGCGTCGACGGTGTCCGGCAGCGTGGCCGTGTTGAGTTGCAGCGTCACCGTGCGCTGCGCGAGGGCCGATCCGGCAACGACGGCGATGACGGCGAGCATCATCAGACCGTGCCGGAATAGTGTAGCGGTTCGCATGGATCCCCTCCTTTGGGTTGGTTCAGGTGTCTCGTTCATGGGCGCGGCGCAACGCCCCGTTCTCCCTCATGCGCCAGGTGTTCGGGATTGAAGATTGGAGGATTGAAGATTGCACATTGGAGGAAGGCCAGAGGGGCTGGCTCCCCAATCTGAAATCTGCAATTTGCAATTTGCAATTTGCAACCTGCAATCCCCCTCCCGGGGCGTCTCAGAACCGCATCGCCAGGGTGAAGCGGTTGACGCCGTCGAAAAATTCCTGCTGTTCGTAGGCATAGTCCAGGGTAAAATCGAGGGCCCCGAACCCGTACTGCAGACCGGCTCCCAGCGTGAAGGAGCGGACGTTGTCCGCCAGGAAGATCTCGCTGTAGCCCCCGCGCAGCAGGAGCAGGTCGCCGAGCAGCCCCAGTTCGGCGCCGACGTTGACGTACTGCTCGCTGTTGTTCGGGTTGAGGGCTTCGACCGAGAGCGTCAGGCGGGCCTGCTCGTTCTGGAACGCCTCGCCGGCCAGGCCGATACGCATGACGAGCGGCAGGTCGAAGGCGTCGGTGCGCAGCAGGGCGCGGCTGCTCTCGTTGTTGCCCCGGTTGTTCGGGTCGATGTCCACGCGCACGAGCAGGTCGTCCCCGCCGATGCGCATCTTGGTGCCGAAGTTGGTGATGGCGGCCCCCAGGCGGATACCGCGGAAGGGCGTGATGAAGGTCGTGCCCAGGTCGACGGCCACGCCGCTGGCGCTCGACTCGGCGATGCGCTCGGTGACCACCTTCACCGTCCCGCCGATGGCGAAGCGGTCCGTGAGGGCCCGGCCGTAGGCCAGCGCGAAGGCATACGAGGCGGCGTTGAACGTCTCGCCGGTGCCGTTCTGCGCCTCCACCGTGGTCACCTCCATCTCGGGCGTACGCATCGACGTGACGCCCAGGCCGAAGGTGCCGAAGGACGTCGGCATCGTGACGGCCACGAAGTTGAAGTCGATGTTCGCCAGCCACTCGGCGTATTCGACGACCAGGTGCCCCTGCGTCATGCGGCCCAGCCCGGCCGGGTTCCAGTAGACGGCCGTGGCATCGTCCGAGAGGGCGGTGATGGCGCCGCCCATGGCCGTGGCCCGCGCCCCCACCGGAATGTTGAGGAACTCGGCGGCGGCCGTGCCGCGCCGGGTCACCTCCCGCGTGACGTTGTCGAACTGGGCCCGGGCCGGCAGGGCCGCCAGCAGCCCCAGCATCAGGCCGAGCACGAGCCGGTATCGGTTGTTCGTCGTGTTCATGGTCTATGCGCTTTCGGGCCGGGGCGCCGGCCCCGTCGGTCTACTTGATGATGGCGAACGTACCCGTCGTCTCGCCGATGCCGGGGGCCTCGACGTGGTACAGGTAGACGCCGTAGGAGACGGTCAGCCCGTCCTTCGTCTGCAGATCCCATTCGAGCGTGCCGTCGAGCAGGGCCTCCGGTGCCAGCGGGTCGTTGACGCCCTCGTCCCGCCGCAGCTCGCGCAGAAACTTACCGCTGACGGTGAAGATGCGGACGGTGGCCTGCGGCGGCAGGTTGATGAACTTGATCGCCCGCGGGCCGCGCCCCGTCGTGAACGGGTTGAGCCGCTCGAACCGGTTCGTGACCACGTACGGGTTGGGCACCACCCGCACGTTCTTGAGCTGGTCGCGCGCCTTCTCCGGGTCCACCTTCGGCCCGGCCGTGGTGAACTCGAAGGCGTCGGTCGAGAGGAACGGCTTGCGCGTGATGATGAGCGCCTCGTCGCCCTCCTGCGGGTCACGCCGGTCGCTGAAGACGAAGTTGAGCGAGATGGCCCACGTGATCACCTCCTGCCCGGTCGTGTCCCCCACCTGCGGTTCCATCAGGATGATGATGTCGCTCTCGCCGATGGAGGGGTCGGCGCTGAAGGTGGCCGGCTCGGTGGACTCGGACCCGGTGAAATCCGGGCCGCTGCGGTCCCAGAACGCGAACTTGACGGGCACCTCCGTGCCGTCCGGCTCCAGGCGCACCACCTCCACGTTCGTGGGCCGTGCCGGCAGCGTCGTCCGGCGCGTCACCTGCATCGGCTCGGACATCGTCGTGCCCGGCGCCACGATCCGCAGGCGGTAATCCGCCGGGTTGCGTAACCCCTTGATCCCGAGGAACGCCGACTGGAACGGGTCGAGGGCGATCGGATAGATCGTCGGATCGTTCCATCCGGACTCCGTCGTGTTCAGCGTGATGAACTTCTCCAGGAAGAACAGCAGGCGGAAGCCCAGCGGGCGGCCCTGATCGTCGAGCACGGGGAACTCCTCCGTGTCCTTGAAGGCCGTCGAGCGGTTCAGGATGACCTCCCCCGTCTCGGCATCGGTGAGCGTGAAGTTCTTCGTCGTGAGCGTGTCCGGCGTGTTGCTCCGGCCGGCGATGAGGGTGTCCTCGAACGTGATGCGGAAGCGGCGGCCGTCCTGGATCACCGTCGGGTCGATGATCTCGTAGCCGATGCGGCTGCTGGTGGAGCCCTTCACGCGCTGCAGGTCGACGATGTCGGCGCCCTCGAAGCCGGCCACCGGCGCCGTCGGCCGGATGCGCACCACGTTCGGGCCGGTGCGGATGGAGCCGTCGGGCAGGCGCTGGATGCGGATGGGCGACTCGGTCGGCGAGATGTTGGCGTTCGGCGCGCCGAAGTCGTAGGCCGTCACGGCGTAGAAATACTCGATACCGTTCGTGACGGTCGTGTCCACGAAGACGTGGGTGAGGCCGTTGGCGTCCTCGCCGGGGTCGCGCCGGTTGTCGCCCAGGTAGAACTTGACCCCGTTGACGTCAACGGGGTGGAACCCCTCGTGCTCGTCGATGCGGTCGAACTGGGCGATGGGCTTGCGGAAGATCAGGTTGCCGCGCCCGTCGGTGATCTGGAGGGCGTCGAGGAAGGCCGGGTCGGTCGAGCGGTAGACGCGGTAGCCCTCGAAGTCGCGCGCCTCGAGGCCGAGGCCGGCCAGGAACTGGTCGAAGGACTCCTCGGCGGCGCTGTCCCAGTAGAGCGTCACGCGGCCGTCGCCCGGCACGGCGCGGACCGTCGGCGTGATGGGCGCCTGGGCGAACTGGTAGTCCTCCAGGTAGGCGTTGAGGGCGTTGTCGCGCACGGCCAGCACCGTCTCCCGGTCCGGGTTGACCTGCACCGAGAGCGAGAAGCGTTCGGTCTGCCCGGCCTTCAGGGGAAAGAGGCCGCTGGAGACGGCCAGGTCATTCTCGCCCGGCGGCGGCCGCTCGGTGGTGATCTCGCCCGGAATCATGTACGTAAAGAAGAGGAAGCGGTCCGAGCGCGTGTTGAAGTTGAGCGAGCCGGCGGGGAAGATCTGCGCGTTCGTGATACCGATCTGGTCGGACTCGGCGATGTCGGTCACGTCGATGTTGCGCTCGCCGGGGAAGGCCGTGCCGGCGCCGGTGGTGGGCACGCCGTCCTGGTCGCCGGGGTCGCCGGTGAAGGGCACGCCGTCGAGGCCGCTGTCGTGCTGGAGCGGGTTCCAGTCGCCGTCGTTGTCGATGCCGTCGGCGCGGCTCTCGTCGATCATCTCGTCGATGCCTTCGTCGATGCCCTCGTCCACGGCGCCATCCTCGTCGTTGTCGACGCCGTCGGCGTAGCACTTGCCCAGGTCCTCGGGGCCGACGTCGTAGAGGATGATGTCCGTGCCGGGCACGCGGTAGCGGCGGTACGGGTCGGCCGCGGCGGCGTCGACGATCTCCTGCGTGATGACGGGCGAGCCGGGCTCGGTCAGGTAGGGATAGTTCGCCGTCGGGGTCACGCACGAGTCGTCGTTGTCGATCCCGTCCTTGAAGGGCAGGCCCAGGTCGTCGTCCTCCACCATGATCAGGTGGACGATGGGGCTGCCGTCGTTCCGCTGCGAGATCGCGTCGCTGCCCGGGTTCGGCGGCCAGCGGCGCCAGACGTCGGGCGTGGCCGCGGCGATCATCTCCTGCGTGACGACCGGCCCGCCCTGCTCCCCGTCGACGTCGTTGTCGATGAAGTCCGCATAGCCGACGCCCGCACTGAAGCCCAGCTCGCCCGAGAACGGGATGTGGCTGGCGTTCTCGTCGATGAGGCCGTTGCCGTTGTCGTCGACGCCGTTGGCGGGGTCCTCCCCGGCCAGCATATCCTGCGAAACGACGGGGCTGTTGCATTCACCCACCTGCGGCGAGCAATCGTCCGCCGTCGAGCCGTCGCCGTCGTTGTCGATGCGGTCGACGGCGTTGCCGGGCGTCTCCAGGAACGCGATGGCGGCCTCCCCGACCGGATCGGAGCCGAAGGGCTCGGTGCCGATGCCGTCGGCGTCGGTCATGAAGGCCACGTCTTCGAGCACGTCGAAGAAGGGGATGTCGTCCTGGCTGTCCCCGCCGACGAGGTCGGCCAGCCACATCGTCATGCCCACCTTCTTCAGGTCCTCGGTGCCGTCGTTCTTGACGGCGTAGAGCAGAAAGATGGCGTCGTCGATGAGGATCTGCGTCCAGGCCATCACGCGCGTCTCGACGATGATGCCGAGGCCCTTGCGCGTCAGGTCGGTCGAGTCGGGGAAGTAATTCGGATAGCGGTTGTAGTTGTCATCGCCCGCCTTGTAGAAGAACTCCTGGTCGGCGTTGAAGATGTTTTTCCCGAAGAAGCCGTTCCACGAGCCGCGCCAGCCGGGGTCCTGTGTGTCGGAGAGCTTGTCGGGCCAGAAGTCGGGCCAGGAGGAGGGTTCGTCGGACTGGGCGATGCCGAGCTCGCGGCCACCGGGCTGTACGTATCCCTTGATGGGCTCGAACGTCCAGGACTCACTCGTGACGGGGTCGGAGCGGAAGTCGGACACGTCCACGATCCACTGCGTCTCGCCGTTGCGGTCGGTCACCTCGGCACCGACCCAGAGCTGCGAGAGGGCCACGTAGATGCGGTTGGTGTTTTTGGGCCATTCGTAGAAGACGTTGTCCGGCAGATCGGGTCCGCCGCCCTCGCACTGGGCCGTCTGGTTCCAGTTGGTGATGGCGGCGGCCAGGTTGTTGCCGTTGACGATGTCGCAGCGCCGCTCGTTCGGATCGACGCGTTCCTTGCTGGGCACGTGGTTACGGTCGATGATCCCCTGGGCGTGGGTTGCGGCCGGCAGCGCCAGCAGCAGCATCAGCGCCGGCCACCACCGGATCATCGTGGGTCGCGTGGATCGATACGTCATGGAAGTCTATCGCACTCGTCGGATGCTCAGAAATCGAAGCCGATGCCGACCTGGATGCGGCGCGGCTCGCGGTAGAAGTCGGGCCGGACGAAGTAGCCCGGATCGAACGAACCCGTCTGGAACTGGGTGACGGTCACGTCCGGCTTGCCGGTGTCGGCAAAGACGGCCTGCACGTTGCGGGTGTCGAGCAGGTTGAAGACGTCCACAAAGAGGCGGGGCCGGACGACGCCCAGGTCGAACGTCTTCTGGAGGTTGAGGTCCACCTCGAACGTCCAGGGCATGCGGCGCGAGTTGGTCGGAAACTCGGGCGGGACGTCGCTCCCCACGAGGGCGGCCTCGGGGAAGAAGGGGGTGTAGGGGAAGCCCGACTCGAGCCGGAACCGCAACGCGCCCCCCCAGCCGGCCTCGCCGTAGTAGACGGCCCCGGCCACCTTGTGCCGCTGGTCCCAGTTCAGGGGCAGCAGCTGCAACGACGGCTCCTGGTTGTTGCGCAGCGCGATCAATTCGTCGGCCGGGTTCGAGTTCGACCCCTCGACCACCTGGAACGTGTAGTTGACGTCGAAGCCGTAGTGATCCCGGAAGTGGCGCTTGAGCGTCAGCGTCACGCCGCGCGTGTTGGCATAGTCGCGGTTGGTGAAGACGGTGTAGTTGACACCGGGCCGCGCCGTCTGCAGGATGACCGACGTGGAGACCCAGTTGCGGATGTCGCGGTTGTACACGGTCACGTCGACGACGTAATCGCCCAGCCCCTGCCGGAAGCCCAGTTCGTACATGGTCGTCTTCTGCGGCTCCAGGTCCGGGTTGCCGAACGGCCCGTACGTCCCCGTCGTGCCGCCGACCTTGTAGCCGAACTGATCGAACAGGTTGACGAAGCTCGGGATCTGGAAGAAGATGCCGTAGGAGAAGTGCACCACGCCCTGCTCGGTGATGGGGTAGGCGATGCCCAGGCGCGGCGAGAGCTGCGTCTTGGGCGAGGTGCTCGTCCACCAGTACGTTTCCCGCTCTTCGAGGGTGATGCGGTTGTCGTCCCGTTCCTCGTCCTCGGTGATCTTGCCGTCGCCGTTGAGGTCGTGGAACTGGTTTTCCAGCTTGAGCGGGTTGAAGATGTTCGGATCGGCCGGATCGGCCGGGATGCGGGAACGGGCGTCGAAGTAGTCGAAGCGCAGCCCGGCGTTCACGATGAAGCTCTCGAACTCGATCTTATCCTGCACGTAGGCGCTGACGGTAATCGGGCTGGCGTCTTCGAAGCTGTTGAAGGCGGGCGAGTCGCGGGGCGGGATGGCCGGCTCGAAGGGTTCCTTCCGGCTGCCGTCCTCGTTCGTGGCCGGGATCAGGCCGAAGCCCGTGGCCCGCATGTCGTCCACCTTGACCTGGAAGCCGGTCTTGACCAGGTGGTACTTGCCGAGCTGGGCCGAGAGGTCGCCCTTGAGCAGGTAGGTGCGCGTGGCCCGGTCGAAGCGCCCCAGGTCGGTGCCGCCCCGGGCGAAGCGGTTGGCGCCGGTGACGACCGGCACGTAGTTCCCCGAGCCGGGGATGAGTTCGATCGAGTCCGGGGGGCTGATGAGGAAATCGTTGTACCGCGGGTCGAAGGGATCCTCGAACGCATAGCGCTCGACTTCACGGTAGAAAGTGGCGACGTCGAGCGTGTAGAAGGCGGTGGCGCTGAGCAGGTGGGTCAGCTTCAGCTTGAGGTCATAGCCGCGGTCGGTGGTGGTGGCGCGGCCGTCGGGCGCCCAGCGCCAGAAATGACCGCCATCCCGCCCTTCGGAGTAGGAGCCCAGGCCGATCAGGTTCACGATCAGGCTGTTCGACAGGCGCAGGCGCAGGTTCCCCTGCACGCTCGTCTTCTCGAACGTGTTCAGCGGCACGAGGGCCGAGTCACCGGCCGTGCCGTCCATGTTGAACAGACGCGCCCCGTAGAGCCAGCCGTCGTTCTTGAAGTAGCGGCCGAGGAGGAACAGCGTGGCGCGGTCCGAGGCGATCGGCCCTTCGAGCGAGAGGCGGGCATTGTAGAAATGGGTCGGGTCGACGGGCAGGTACGAATACGGATCGACGTCGCGGTACTGCACGCCGGCCGAGGTAAACCGCTCGATGTCGGTGCCGCGCAGGAACGCCTCGCCGCCCTCGCCCGAGACCAGGTAACTGCCCGTGAAGACCTCGGCCGAGCCGCCGAAACGGTCGCTCCGCCCCTCCTTCGTCACCACGTTGATGACGCCGGACATGGCGTTGCCGAACTCGGCGTTGAAGGTGCCGGAGATGACCTGCAGCTCCTGGATGCCGTCGTTCTCCACCTGGATGGCCGCCGAGCCGTCGTAACTGTCGGTCACGGGTACGCCGTCGACCATGTACGTGATCTCGCTGGAGCGGCCGCCGCGGATGTGGATGCCGTCGCGTGTGGTGATGCCGGCCTGCACGTCGAGCACCTGGCTCAGTTCGTTGACGGGCAGCCGCTCGATCGTCTCGCTGGTGACACGGGCCTCGGAGCTCGTCACGTCTTTCCGCACCGTCACCGCCTCGGCCGTCACGACGATCTCTTCGCCCTCGATCACCTCCTCCGTCAGCGCAAAATCGACGGTCGTCGTCAGGTCCAGGTTGACCTGTACGCCGGTCTTGCGCTGGGTCTGGTAGCCCACGAACGAGGCCACCAGCGTGTACGTGCCGGGCCGAACCCCGATGATGATGTACTCGCCGTCGAGGTTGGTGGCCGTGCCCTGCGTGGTGCCTTCGATCACTACGTTCACGCCGGGCAACGGCTCGCCGGTGGTGGCGTCGGTAACGCGCCCCACGATCTTGCCGGACTGGGCCAGGGCGCCGGTGGCCATCAGGCCCATCAACCCCACCCACCAGAATATCTTCACGGTACGCATGCGCTTGTCGTAATCAGGTCGTCCAGAAGGAGCGTCAGGAAGTCGGGCCGGCGTCCAGTTCGGCGGCCAGCCGGTGGGCCGCCTCCCGGTGCACGTGCACGGGATGGTGCCGGCGGAGGCTGTCGACGTAGGCCCGGAACCACCGTTTCTCGAAGGCGGGGCGCAGCTGCCGTTCGACCTCGGCACGGGCCTCCTCGAACGTGGCCGGACGCGCCGGCTGCCGGTCGCCGACGGCGAGCAGGACGTAGCGTCCTTTCACCTCGATCGGGCCGAGAACCGAGCCCGGGGCCGCCGCGAACACCCGCGTACCGAGCACGCCGAGCTGGTCGCGGGTCACATAGCCCAGGTCGCCGCCCGTGGCGTCGGCGCCGGGCCGGAGGGAATACTGCCGGGCCAGATCCTCGAAGCGTTCCGTCCCGAGACGTTGCCGGAGCGCGTCGGCCTCGGCCTTCGTCGCCACGAGGATCTCGCGAACCCGTACCCGCTCGGGAAGAACGAAAGCCTCGCGGTAGGTCTCGTAATGCGCGCGGAGCGAGTCCTCGGGGATCGTCACGCCGGCCATCAGGCGCTCGAAGGCACGCTCCCAGATCCAGTCATCGAGCGCGCGGCGGAGGGCCTTCGCGTAGTCGGGCAGGTCGTCGAGACCGGCGGCCTCGGCCCGCCTCACCATCTCCTCCTGCACGATGAGCCCCCGGATGAAGTCTTCCATTTCGCGCCGCTCGTCGATGGCGGCGCGGCGTTCGTCGCTCGTGAAGCGGGCCCGCTCGCGGACGTCGGCCACGGTCCAGGTCCGGCGCTCGTCCGGCGGGCCGAAGTCGACGAGCGGTGCGTCGAGCCAGGCCTCCCACGCCTCCGCCTCGACCACGGCCCGGCCCGTAGCCTGGTCGACGAGCCGGGAGAAGGCCGGCTCGTGGAACCGCACGTCGAGGGCTTCCGCCCGGCTCCGCACGTAGGCCGCACGCGCTTCGGCTCGCTTCCGGCGAAGCACGTAGGCCGCCAGCCGGTCCTTCTTCGCCGCGAACTCGGTCTCGGTCAGGATGGGCTTCGTGAAGCGGTCCTCCACCCGGATGATGGAATAGCCGTAGGCCGTGCGCACCGGCGCGGAGATTTCGCCAGGCGCCAGGGCGAAGGCCGCTTCCTCGAAGGCCGGGTCCATCTCGTCGAACGAGAAGTAGCCGAGGTCGCCGCCGTTCCGGGCCAGCGTGGTGTCGGCGAAGACCTCGCGGGCCAGCGCTTCGAACGACGCGCCGGCCTGCAGGCGGGCATAGAGGGCCTCGGCCTGTTCGCGGGTCGGCGCGTAGAGATGGCGCGCCCGGATCTGCGTGTTCATGCGGACGAACACCTCGGCCAGTTCGTCGTCCGTTACCCGGAGCGTGTCGAAGAGCATCCGATCCGCAAACGCCTCGACGAGCAGCTTGCGGCGGGCCTTCTCGCGGAAGAACCGGTAGGCCTCGGTCTGCTCGACGCCGCGCGCCTTCTCCTCGCGGACCACAACCGTCCGGGCGATGAGCTGTTGCAGGAAGCCGTCGCGATGCCGGGCGTCGTCGGGCAGCCCCGTCTGCGCCAGGTAAGCCACGTAGGCGTCACGAAAGTCGTCCACGGAAACCGCGTCCTCGCCGACCGTGACGAGGGGACGGTCCTGGGCCCACCCGCAGCCGACCAGCAGCGGGAACCCCGTCAGGAAGATGAGCAGTGCGCGGCGCATGGCGAGGCATCAGGTCGGGTTGGCGACGGCAGGCGGGGGCGGCGCCTCCGTGCGGCAGGTCTGACGCACGACGAGACGCGGAGAAAACACCGTGTGGGACACGGGACGGTCGGGGTTTTTGAGACGGGTCAGCAACTTCTCGACGGCGATCCGCCCCATCTCGTACATGGGCTGGCGCAGCGTGGTCAGCCCGACGTACTGGCTCACGACCACGTCGTCGAAGCCGACGAGGGCGATGTCCTCGGGCACACGCAGGCCGGCTTCCTGAAGCGCTTTCATCGCACCGAGCGCCTGAATGTCCGAGGCCACGAAAACGGCATCGGGGCGCCGCTCGAGCGCCAGCAGGTGTTTCATGGCCTCGTAGCCCGCCTCCTCGACGAAGCCGTAGGGCTTGCGGTCGCTGGCGGCAATGAGGGCCGGATCGACCGGACGACCCGCTTCCCGGAGTGCCGCTTCGTAGCCCTGCCGCCGCTGAGCGGCCGGCGGCGGCTCGGGCGCCACGGTGATGTGCGCCACCCGCTCGTAACCGAGGTCGATCAGGTAGCGCGTGGCCATGTACCCGCCCTTGACGTTGTCCACCGCCACCGAGTCGAAGTCCGGGTCGGCCGCATCGACCAGCACGATGGCGAGGCGGGAGGTGCGCAGGCGTTCGCGATAGGCCTCCGTCAACGGGGTCGAGAGCAGCAGCAGACCGTCGGCCCGGCCCTTCTGCAGGGCCCGCTCAAGCTGGCTGTCCACCTCCTGGGGCGAGGGGGCCGCATAGACGATCAGGTCGAAGTCGCTCTCGGTGACCGCATCCTGCATCCCCCGGATCACTTCCATGTAGAAGAAGTTCGAAAGCACCGGGATGACGGCGGCCACCAGATGGGTCCGGCGGCGGGCCAGGCTCTGCGCCGAGGCGTGCGGCTGGTAGCCCAGGGCCTCGGCCACCTCCAGCACCCGGCGGCGCGTCGCCTCCGAGACACGCGCATGGTTGTTGAACACCCGCGAGACCGTGGCGATCGAGACCCCGGACCGCTCAGCGATATCGTAGATCGTAACGCCCAAAAACTGCCCCTCCATGTAAGCGCTTACACGATGTTACTAAAACATCCTCCTCCTGTCAAGCGTTGGTAAGGCATTTTTCGTCCCCCTTCCTTGCCCGTGATCCCGACCGTCGACATCGTTTTTGCCCTGACGGGCGATGTGCGCCGTAACAGTCGTGCGCTGAAGCAGTTGCGTCTGTTCACCGGGCTGGGTGCCCGTGTGGAGGTGCTCTGCCTGGGACCTACCCGCGCGTCGGTGGCCTTCGAGCCGGGTCTGCACCTGGAGGTGTTCCCGCATCCGCCGGGCGCCGGACCGCCCTTCTTCGCACGGGTGCACCGGCTGTTCCGGCGTGAGGCGCTGGCCCGTCCTGCCCGCGTCTATCACGCCAGCGATCTGTACACGCTGCCGGCGCTGGCGACGGCCGCCCGGCGGTACGGAGCCCGCCTCGCCTACGACGCCCGCGAGTGCTACCCGCACGTCTCCGCCACGGCCGGACGTCCCTGGGTACGGCGCTTCTGGCAGAGCGTCGAGGGGCGGTACGTCCGCCGTGCCGACGCCGTCTTCACCGTCAGCGCGCCCATTGCCGAGCACATGGCGCGCGTGTACGGCATCCCGCGCCCCGGCCTGGTCTACAACGTCCCACCGCGCCGCGACGTCCGGCCGGCCGGCCGCCTGCATACGCTCGCCGGCGTGCCGCCGGGCCACCCCCTGATCCTGCACCAGGGCCACCTGCGGCAGGCGCGGGGCCTGCCCGCCCTCGTGGACGCCCTGCAGGACGTACCGGACGCCACGCTCGTCTTCCTCGGCGACGGCCCCCTCCGCCCGCGCCTGGAAGCGCAGACCCGGCGCCTCGGCCTCACCGAACGGATCCGGTTCCTCGACCCGGTGCCACCGGACGACCTGCTGCCCCTCACGGCCGATGCCACCCTGGGCGTCTCGCTCCTCGAAGACACCTGCCTCAACCACCGCTACGCCCTCCCGAACAAGGTCTTCGAGTACCTGATGGCCGGCGTGCCGGTCCTCGCCAGCGACCTGCCCGAGATCCGGCGCGTGGTGGCCGGGCACGACGTCGGAGAGGTCGTCGACCCGGCGAACCGACCGGGCCTCGTCGCGGCGCTTCGCCACATGTGCACCGACCTCGACGCCCGGCGCCGATGGACGGCCAACATCCCCCGCGTCTTCGAAACGTTCAGCTGGGA
>CAZKFR010000045.1:18206-25370 GCA_964552015.1 uncultured Rhodothermaceae bacterium
CCTCGCTACCGACCTCCTAGCCTTCCCCTCATGCAGGTGCTGCGCTTCATCGCCACGGGAGCCTACCGGGAGCAGACCTTCGACGCCTTCAGACGCCAGGGATCATGACCGGCGTGGCCCGACGCACCGCCCCGCCTTCGTACTGGTCGGGGCGGCGGTGCCGCAGGAAGAGTTGCCGGGCCGGCGCCTCCGCGCAGGCGGCCAGGTCGAGGTCGGCATAGAGGATCGCCTCCTCCCCGAACGGCGCCTGCGCCAGCACCCGCCCGGTGGGATCGACGACGAACGAGCCCCCGGCAAACGTGAGCACGTCCTCGGCACCGACGCGGTTGGCCAGCGCCATGAAAAAGCCGTTCTGAAAGGCCGCCACCTGCAACTCGGCCTCGTAGACCCCATCCGGCCACTCCCCCACCGCCCCGGCCTGCGGCACCACCACCAGATCCGCTCCGCCCAGCGCCAGCGCCCGCAGGTATTCGGGATAGTGCCGGTCGTAGCAGATCGCCACGCCGATCCGCCCGGCGGCCGTTTCATATACCGGTGCACCGGTGTCGCCGGGCGTGTAGTAGTCCTGTTCGTAGAACCCTTCGTACTGGGTGATGTGCATCATGCGCGTGCGCCCGAGCAGGCGGCCGTCCGCGTCGATGACCGGCGAGGTATCGTAGGCGTGGTCGCCGTCGCGTTCATACAGGTTGAGCACCACCACGACGCCGAGCCGCCGGGCCGCCTCCTGAAACGCCCCGGTCGTCGGGCCCGGAACCGGCTCGGCCCAGGCCCGCGCCGCCGGATGATGGCGATGCTGGGGAAAGAACGGCGTGAAGGCCAGTTCGGGATAGACCACCAGGTCGGCACCGGCCGCCGCAGCTTCTTCCAGCGCCGCCAGCCCGCGCCGCACGTTCGCCGCCGGATCGGCGGTCGGTTGCTGTTGAATGAGGGCTATCTTCATCGTTTCGATCGGTCTCTCGTCACGGGTCTTCCACGAATCGCATCATCGCCCCGGCAAAGACGAGCGCATCGTCCACATCGAGGTATTCATGCACGAGAAGGTTACCAGGCCGACGGCCCGAAGGGGCTCCAGATCCAGAGCGAGCGTTGCCATGAACCGCAGGTTGAAACGCCTGCGCGGCCGGAAAGATCAGGGCTGCCGTGCCAGGGCGATGCGGGGATGGCCGGCCAGGTCCGGCCGGAGTTCGACGCCGGCCATCCCGGCTTCGTCGAGCAGCCGACACACGTCTTCGCCGTGCTCGGCGTGCGTCTCGAAGACCACGTAGCCGCCCGGCCGCACCACCTGCCGCGCGGCCCGCACCAGCGCCCGGTAGAACTGGAGTGGATCGTCGTCGGTGAAGAGGGCCCGGTGCGGCTCGTACGCCACCACTTCCGGCAGCAGCGTGGCCGCCTCCTCCGGCGGCACGTACGGCGGGTTCGCGACGAGCAGATCCAGGTCCGCCGGCACCTGCGCGGCGAAGTCCGGGGAGAGGATGTCGGCCTCGAAGAACGTAACCTCCTGCCCCAGGCGGCGGGCATTCTCCCGGGCGACGCCCAGCGCCGCCGGGCTGACATCGCAGGCGAACACCCTGGCATCGCGGCGCACGGACCGGATGGCCAGCGCGATGCATCCGCTGCCGGTGCCGGCATCGAGCACGCGCGGGGCGTGCCGTCCGCCCAGGCACCCCAGCGCCGCCTCGACGACCTCCTCCGTCTCCGGCCGGGGGATGAGCACGTCAGGCGTTACCCGCAGCGTCAGGCCGAAAAAGTCGGCCTCGCCGAGCACGTACTGGAGCGGTTCACGGCGGCGCCGGCGCTCGACCAGCGCCCGCAAGCGCGTCACCGCCTCCGGTGGAACCGGACGTTCCGGATAGGCATACAGCCCGGCCCGCTGCACGCCCAGCACCGAGCCGAGCAGCCACTCTGCATTGCGCCGCGCTTCCGGTATCCCGGCCGTCTCCAGCACCGTCACGACGGCTGAAAACAGCGCTTGCCGGGTCCATGTCCGGTTTTCGTCCAGCACGTGTCGCTCCCGAAAGATGAAGAGGGAATTAAGGATTTTGAATGATAATTGCCCGACGGCTGGCACCTTCCCGACGGAATAACCATATTTCGGGTTGACTTCCTGCGTTCTCTGGACGTTGCCGGAACGCCAGGCGGCGTATCACCCTCCAGCCCGCGGCGGGTTTTTTTTCACGCCCCCGATGTAAGCGTTTACACTCTTTCTTTGCTCTTCGTTCGACAACCATGACCACACGCGACAAACTACAGGCCATCGCCGACAACCTCTGGTGGAGTTGGACTCCGGAAGCCCTGGATCTTTTCCGCCGGCTGAATCCCGGCGCCTTCGAAGCCACGGACCATAACCCGATCGTCGCGCTCCGCCATGCCGATCCGGCCGTACTCGACGACCCGGCCTTTGGCCAGGAAGTGGACGCGGCGTACCGCAGGCTGGAGGGTTACCTGAACGCCCCGCCCTATTTCGAGGATGCCCCGCGCACGGCCTACTTCTGCATGGAATACGGCCTGCACGAGAGCCTGCCCTTCTACTCGGGCGGCCTGGGGATCCTGGCCGGCGACCATGCCAAGGCCGCCAGCGATCTCGGCCTGCCCTTCACAGCCGTCGGCCTGTTCCTGCGCGGGGGCTACTTCAAGCAGTTCTTCGACAAGAAAGGACGTCAGCGGGCCGAGTTCCCCGGCATCGACGCCACGAGCCACCCGCTGGAGCTGGTCACCGACGAACACGGCGACCCGATCATCGTCACGGTGCATACCGGCTGGCAGGAGCTGCACCTGCGGGCCTGGCGCATCCGGCTGGGGCGGGTGAACATGTACCTGCTCGACACCGACTTCAGCGCCAACCCGTTCACCCTGCGTTTCCTCACCCGCCGCCTCTACCAGGGCGACCGCACGACCCGTATCCAGCAGGAGATCATCCTCGGCATCGGCGGGGTCCGGATGCTCCGCGCCCTGGGCGAGGCGCCCGAGGTGTTCCACCTGAACGAGGGCCACTGTGCCTTCCTGACCCTCGAACTCCTGCGCGAGCAGATCGCTTCCGGCAAGGGCCTGCGCGAAGCCGAGGCCGCCGTGCGGGCGCAGTGCGTCTTCACCACCCATACGCCGGTCAAGGCCGGGCACGACCGCTTCGACCCCGGCCTGTTCCTCGAGCAGATGCGCGCCTTCCAGCAGCAGATCGGTCTCTCGGACCATGACCTGCTGGCCTACGGGCGCATCAACCCGAACGACATGACCGAGGCCTTCACGATGACGGTCCTTGGCCTGAAGCTCTCCCGCGCGGCCAACGGCGTCTCGAAGCTCAACGGTGAGGTGGCACGCCGCCAGTGGCACGCTCTCTATCCCGACCGGCCCGTCGACGAGGTGCCCATCGGCCACGTCACCAACGGGGTGCACCTGCCCACCTGGACCGCCCCGCATGCGCGTCCCTTCCTCCGCAAGCATCTGGGCGAGGACTGGCTCGAACGCCGCCACGACCCCGCCGTGTGGGCCCGCGTCGACGAGATCCCCGACGAGGAACTGTGGGCCTACCGCCGGATGCTGCGTGAGCGGCTCGTGCACTACGTCAACGAGCGGGTGCGGTACCAGACGCTGCCGATGACCGCCGCACTGGACCCCGACGTGCTTACCATCGGCTTCGCCCGACGCTTCGCCACCTACAAGCGCGCCACCCTGTTTTTCCACGACAAGGAGCGCGCCATCGACTTCTTCCGCAGCCTCGACCGGCCCATCCAGATGATCTACGCCGGCAAAGCCCACCCCGACGATGAGGGCGGCAAGGCCCTCATCCAGGAGATCTACGAGATGACGAAGCACCCCGACCTGCGGGGCAAACTCGTGCTCGTGGAGGGCTACGACATGGCCCTCGGGCGGATGCTCGTCTCCGGCTGCGACGTCTGGCTCAACACCCCGCGACGCCCCTACGAGGCCAGCGGCACCAGCGGGCAGAAGGTGGCGATCCACGGCGGGCTCAACCTGTCGATCCTCGACGGCTGGTGGCCCGAGGGCTTCGACGGCACCAACGGCTGGGCCATCGGGCACGAGGCCTCCCACATCTACAAGGACCCGCAGGTCCAGGACCCCGAGGATGCCCGCTTCCTGTACGAGACGCTGGAGCAGGAGGTCATTCCGGCCTTCTACGAGCGGAACGAGCAGGGACTGCCTCCGGCCTGGCTGGCGCGGATGCGGCGGGCCATGCGGCACCTGCCCTATGCCTTCAGCGCCCACCGCATGGTCGTCGACTACGTGGAGCAGATCTACCGGCCCCGGGAAGCCCAGCACGTGGCCTCCTGAGCCGGGTCAGTAGCGCACGGAAAAGTCGTCGAAGTCCCCTCGGGCGGGGGCCGCGTCGCGGACGACACGGTCCACCCGGGCCAGCGGAGGGCCGGACCGCAGGGCCGTGAGCAGGGCCTCCAGCGCCGCCGGCGGCCCCTCGGCCACGACGCGGACGCTGCCGTCGGGCTCGTTCCTGACCCAGCCCGTCAGCCCCAGCCGACGCGCCTGCTGCCAGACGAAGTGGCGGAACCCCACGCCCTGCACACGCCCTTCCACACGGGCTTCCAGACGAAGAGGGGTCGAAGGATCGGGGTCCTGCATCGTATCCATGCCGGTACGCGTGCTCGTGGGCGATTTTTCTATGCTATCCGTCTATAGAAAAAAACCCCCGTGCCGGTTCCGACACGGGGGCACGCCAGGGGCGGGTGGGGCACGTACAGTCTTACTGCAACACCCCGGGCTATCGCTGGAGCTCGAAGGTCACCATCCCGGAACTACGCAGGAGGCGGTTCGCTGCGTCCAGGGCATCGACCCGCACGGCATACGGACGCCCGGCTTCCAGCAGGGCCTGCAACGTGCGGGCGATCGGGGTCTCGGCTCCGATGCGATGGGTTTCGACCTGGAAGCGGGCCACGGTTTCAGCCGCCTCCAGGTCCCACACCACGACCTCGTAATGATCGGCCCCGGGAACGGCTTCCCAGGCCACGTCCAGCGCATCCAGGCTCGCCGGCAGCGTCAGCGTGAGCGGCCCGGCCTCTTCGCCGCGCAGCGTGCGTACCGGCTCCGTCGGCGACGACGGCGCGAAAGCCCGCCAGACGCCCAGGCCGACGACCGCGACGACGACTGCCGCCGCCACATACCGCCCGAAGCGCAACAGGCGAAGCCGACGGGGACGCCGCGCCTCGGCCGGTGCCGGCGTCTCCATGCGCCGCAACGGCACCGGCGGCCGCACGACGTCCGGCACGCCGACCGGCACCTCCTCCTGCGCAGCATCCAGGGCCCGCATCGCCATAGACAACACCTCGCGCATCCGCGGATCCTCGGCCAGGCGTTCCGCCACCTCCCGGCGCTGCCGGGGCGGCAACGTGCCGGCCATGAACGCCGCCAGCGTAGATTCGTCGATGATCGGTTTCCTCGAATCCATACTTCTTACAGCAACACACAGGTACGGAATTCCTGACATCCAGGCGCCTCTACCTGTGGAGTACGAAAAAAAAAACGAGATTGGGGCACCGTGTGAAAAAATTTTTTTCGCCGGGCCGGGGTCCCCTCGTTCGGCACGGCAAAACCACGGGTGGGCGGGCCGGCCTCGGCCCCGCCGGTTGAATCCGTGCTCGCGAAGGATGATATTGCGTTTTCGAACCGACCGGTTTCACTCGTCCCCCGCCTGCCACCATGGACCAGGATCTACGCTCGATACAGCAGGCCCGCGACCTGCTCCGCGCCGCCCGCGAGGCCCAGCATGCGTACAAAACCTTCTCGCAGGAACAGGTGGACCGCATCGTGGCGGCCATGGCCGCCGCCGGCGAGCGGGAAGCGCAGCGCCTCGCCCGGATGGCCCATGAGGAAACGGGCTTCGGCCGGCCCGAGAGCAAAACGCTCAAGAACCTCTTTGCCACGAAGACGCTGCACGAGCGCATGCGCGGCATGAAAACGTGCGGCATCATCCGCAAGCTGGAGAACGACACGATCTGGGAGATCGCCACGCCGATGGGGGTCGTGGCCGCCCTGATCCCGTCGACCAACCCCACGTCCACGGCCATGTACAAGGCCATCATTGCGGCGAAGGCACGGTGCGGCATCGTGATGAGCCCGCACCCCCGGGCCGTGACGTGCACGGCCGAGGCGCTCCGTGTGGTGGCCGAGGCCGCGTACCAGGCCGGCGCTCCGCAAGGTCTCTTCGGCTGTATGACGGAGGTCTCCCTGCCCGGCACCAACGCCCTGCTCGAAGACCCGGCCACCGACCTCATCCTGGCCACCGGCGGCTCGGCCATGGTGCGCGCCGCCTACTCGAAGGGCAAACCGGCCTACGGCGTCGGCTCCGGCAACGTGCCCGTCTACGTGGACCGCTCCGCCAACCTGGCCAAAGCCGCCGCCGACATCCTCTACGGCACCTCGTTCGACTGGGGCACGCTCTGCTCCACCGAACGCGCCGTCATCGCCGATGCGCCCATCCGCACGAAGCTGATCGAAGCCATGAAGGAGCAGGGCGCCTATTTCATGAACGATCAGGAGAAGGAGGCCGTGCGGGGCGTCATCCTCCACAAGGGCCGGCTGAACGTCGAGCAGGTGGGCAAGAGTCCGGCCCACATCGCCCGCATGGCCGGCTTCACGGTCCCCGAAGGCACGCGCGCCCTCGTCGGCGAGGTGGACCGGGTGGGCAAGGACGAACCGCTCTCGATGGAGACGCTCTCGCCCATCCTGGCCTTCTACACGGAAGATGGCTGGCAGGCCGGCTGTGCCCGCTGCATCGAGGTGCTTCACTTCGGCGGCATCGGCCACACGCTGGGGCTGCACGCCACGAACGAGCGCGTCATCGAAGCGTTCGCGCTGGAGAAGCCCGCCATGCGCATCGTGGTCAACACCGTGGCGGCGCTCGGCTCGGTCGGCTACACGAACCGCCTCTTCCCGGCGATGACGCTCGGGCCGGGCACGCTCGGCGGCTCCATCACGAGCGACAACATCTCGCCGCTGCACCTGCTCAACGTCAAACGGCTCGCCTTCGAGACGGACCCGATCCATCCTGCCGCGCCGGGGCCCCGCTCCCCGGCGCACACGCGCCCGGCCACCCCGGGGGATGGGCATGGCTGGATCGACACCATCGAGGCGCGCCTGCGGGCCCGGGCCGGCAACCACGCGGCCCCCGAGGCCATGCCGGTGCCGGCCCCCTCGCCC
>CAZKFR010000045.1:25470-27596 GCA_964552015.1 uncultured Rhodothermaceae bacterium
CCCCGGCGGCTCCCGCCCCGGCGGCACCGTCTTCTCCGGCCAGCCCCGTCACGGCCTCGACCCTCCCCCTGCCCGACGACCGGATCGACGCGCTGATCCGGCGCTTCAAGAAGTAGCAGCCGCCCCTCCGCCCACCTCCACGACGGCCATGGAAACGTACCGCACCGATCTCGACACGGTTCGCCGGCGGCTGAACCGGCGGCTCTACCCGATGCGCCTCTGGGAAAAAGCCAAACAGCTCGGCACCTGGAACCCCTCGGACATCGACTTCACGCAGGACCGGGACGACTGGCAGCGCCTCGGCGACCGCGAGCGCGACCTGCTGCTCCGGCTGACGGCCCAGTTCACGGGTGGCGAGGAATCCGTTACCTACGACCTGCTCCCGCTCCTGCTCGTCGCCGCCGAAGAGGGACGCATCGAGGAGGAGATATTCCTGACGAGCTACCTCTGGGAGGAGGCCAAGCACGTCGAGGGCTTCAACCGCTTCCTCGACGAGGTAGCCGGCACACCGGATGACCTCTCGCCCTACTTCACCGGCGCCTACCGCCGGCTGTTTTTCGAGGAGCAGCCGCGCGCGCTGAACCGCCTGCGCGTGGATGCCTCGCCGGTAGCCCTGGCCGAAGCCTCCGTCACGTACCAGATGATCACCGAGGGCGTGCTGGCCGAGACCGGCTATCACGCCTACTACACCGTGCTGGAAGGGCACGGCCTCCTGCCGGGCATGCAACACCTCGTACGCCAGATCCAGCGCGACGAGTCGCGCCACATCGGCTACGGCGTCTTCCTGCTCTCCCGCCTGGTCGCCGAGCACGGCGAGGTCGTCTGGAACGCCATCGAGGCCCGCATGGAGGTGCTGCTCCCCATCGCGCTGCAACACATTCAGGAAACGCTGGCCCCCTACGGCGAGGACGTGCCCTTCGGCGTGAAGGTCGATGATTTCCTCGCTTTCGGGCTGGCCCAGTTCCAGAAGCGCCTGCAACGCATCGAGAAGGCCCGGCGGCAATCCCTGGAGGCGGTACTCTACGGCACCGCGCACCCGGCGGGAGCCTGATTGCGTCTCGCCCCGCCCCACGCGCACCGGCAAGAAAATGCCTCGAAATCGTGACGGAGCCTGCTCTGCCCGTCCCCCCAACCCTGCTGCATCGTTGACTCCCGGGAAAGGCCCGGGGTATATTGGTCGGTCTGATACATTCACCCCGAAGTTGCAGCCAACCTACCCATGGCCGATACCACCGATTTCCGCAACGGCTTCACGATGGTCTGGAACGGCGACGTGTGGCAGATCGTCGAGTTCATGCACGTCAAGCCGGGCAAAGGCGGAGCGTTCGTCCGCACGAAGCTCAAGAACGTCCGGACCGGCAAAGTCGTCGACAACACCTTCCGCGCGGGCGAGAAAGTGCAGGAGGCGCGCGTGGAGCGACGCACCTACCAGTTCCTCTACGAAGACGACCTGGGCCTGCATCTGATGGACATGGACACGTACGAGCAGACGACCGTGCCCGTGGACCTGGTGCCCGCCCGCAAGTTTCTCAAGGAAGGGGGCACCATCGACGTGCTCGTGCATGCCGAGACCGAACAGCCGCTGACGACCGAGCTGCCGCTGAGCGTGGAACTGCAGGTCGTGCAGACCGACCCCGGCCTCAAGGGCGACACGGCCACCGGCGCCACGAAGCCGGCCACCCTCGAGAGCGGCGCGGTCGTGCAGGTCCCGCTGTTCATCAACGAGGGCGACGTCATCCGGGTCAACACCGAGACCGGGGAATACGTGACGCGGGTCTCGACGGCCTGAGGCCGGCCGGTGCGACACTCCCTACATCAGAACCGAGGGTCTACCCATGGATCTCAAGCAGATACAGCAGTTGCTGAACATGGTCGCCGAGAGCGGTGTCACGGAGGTGGAGATCGAGGAGGGCGACTTCAAACTCGTGGTGCGTAACCGCGTCCCGACCGTGACCGTGCAGCCGGCCGCGATGCCCTTCGGGTTGCCCTACCCGCCTCCCGCCTACCCGGCCGCCCCCTATCCCCCCGGCACCGTGACCCCGCCCCCCGCGGCCCCGCCGCCGGCCCCGGCCGCCCCCGCACCGGCCAACCCGGCGCCGGCCGCCGAACCCCCGGCCGCCGAAAAA